>JAIELD010000010.1 GCA_019753285.1 Beijerinckiaceae bacterium
CAGGATTTACTGAGCGTGCGTTATCGTGGTCAGTTCGCGCCCGGAAAAGCGCCGAAAATGGTCACCCTTGGCAAGCTGTTCCCGGCGGATGAATTCCAGATTGGTGCTTTTTCCGACGCCCTCGATGCCCTCGATGATCTGGGCGTCCCGGCGCCACCCGCCCTCATCGCTGACCTAACGGAAGCCCTTACCGGTGCGCGCCCGTCGCCCTCGCGCTTTGCCAGCCTGCGGCGCGACGAGGAAAGCGCGGCCCGCCGCAACATCGCTGCCAAGCCAGCCTGGATCGTCCCCGCCATCAATGCGGCGGAGTTGACGGCCATCCCGCGCCTCCTCTGCAGTTCGGCCTGGAGCCTTGATCGCCGCATCGTCGGCTCTCGGAGCATGCGGACGGATCATCTGCGTATCGCGGAGAGCCTGGCGCGCCGCCTCAAGCAACTGCGCGAGGCGGGGGCTCCTGAGGCAAAGAATGTTGACCGCCTCCTATTCCCGATCGCCCGTGCAATCCCAGGCGCGACGGAGACGGGCAAGCTGATCGATCCCGACAAGGTAACCGATGCTGCGCGCGCTGAGCTGGCCGTTCTCGACCAAGCCGATCGGGCGGAACGTGGCGAAGCCTGCGCGAGGCTCGCCAGCGCAAACTCGCATGTGCGGCTCTGGGGGCGTCCCGCAATCATTGACACCGCGGCAGCAGTGGGGGCGATCAAATGACCCCTGAGAACGCGCGCCTTCGTCAGCTGCGCGGCGGGCTGGCGGCCGTCGAAGTAGGCGCGCGCGGTATTGAAAGCATCGCCCGCAATGCTGACTGCATGCGCCTGCGTGCCATCGTCATCGCTGGCCTAACGCCCAACGACGTGATTCAGAAAGTGCTCGGTGAGGCAGCCGACATTATGTCGCCATTTGCAATGACGCTGACGCAGGCGTTTGAACGTCGTCTTTTCTCGAATGCAGGCGGCTCATTGCTGACCGTCTACCGCGAAAAGGGGCACCTTGATCCTCAGGACGCCAAGATCGTCAACGTTGCCGATCTCGCTCCGCGTGATACGTATGTGGATCGTATTCGCCGCGAACGCGAAACCCGCCGGCTCGTTGACCTCAAGATGCGTGGCGATCCAGCCGCTCCCAACCTCATCCTCAAGCCGCGTCTTACCCTCACTATCGTGGGTGTCAGCCACGCCATCGAGCTCGACTATCTGGTGGCGAGCGATAAAGAGCCATTCTACCGCGTGGGCGTCATCAAGAGCTACGCCGATCGTGGCGGCAAGACCAACAACGCCCATGTCCGCTCGGCTTGCAGGGAAGCTGCCGTTGGCACGTTGGCTTTGCGGCAGCTGCTGGAGGAAGTGGGGCGGTCGGCTGACCTGGCAGGCGACCGTGTTGATATGGTTCTTAAGGCGCCGGCTTCGTTCAGCCCCCGGCTCTTCGCGGCCCAGCGGGCGGAGTCCGAGCTTGCCTCGTTGATCCGCGCCCTCGCTGCTGCGCCAGGCGATCTCGATCAGATCGAACAGATGCTCCCCGCCGGCGCTTCCCTAGCCGACCCCGCCGTCATCGAGTCGCTCCCAAACCACTACTGCTCTACCTGCAAGGAGCACTGCAGCCTTTGGAAGCATTGTCGCGCACAAGCACAGGTGCAGGGCAATGCGATCATCCTGGGTGACCAAGCGGCCGAGCAGCTAGCGGCCGCCGGCTCCCTCAACCGCGCCATGGATCTTTTGAATGGCGCCGGTCGCCCGCCTGATAACCGTGCCGAGGCCGTCCTAGCAGCAAAGCTGCATGCTGCCGCGCTACTGCTCGAAAGGATCGCCAATGGCTGACCTCCTATCTGTCGTTGCCCGGATGCGCGCGCTCGAAAAGGGCGAGGCTGTGCCAATTGTAAGCCAGCGGCAGGTCATCATCCAGCCCCATGCTCGCATCGTGACGATGCTGTCGATGGCCGGGGAGGATACATCCGTTCACGCCGTCGCCATCGGCCGTCTTGGGGTGGCGCCCCAGATCAAGGTTGCCCCCGACCCTCGCCGTCGTGACGATCAATACGAGCTTCTACTGTGGCTGCTGCCACAGTTCGAGGACTACTACACATGGTGCCGTAAAAAGGAAACATTTCCGCAGATATGGGTCTCGTCGTATAGCGCGCTCGGACACCTCGATACCCTTGCCGACCGCCTGCGCTTCACCGACGATGCGCGCGTAAAGCGGCTCGGCGAGTTGTGGACCTATGCCGGCGAGCGTTCGCCCATCGCCGGACAGCAGGCGCTGATTAGCGCAACGATCGCGCTAAGAGCCCACTATGCAACTGGCCAGCAAGACACCGAGGACGAACATCTAAGCGCGCTGCTCACCTGGATCGAACCGCCCGCTGGCCGCGATATCCTCGCCGCAGTCGCCATGGCGGAAAATCAGCCCATGGGTACCAAAACCGATCCGCGCTTCGACACCGAGGAATTGCAGCCCGCCGTTGCCCTCTTCAACAAGGCTCGCCAGGAAGGTGACGTGCGGGCGCAAGCCTTTCACGCCGACCGTATCCAGCAGATGCTCGAAACCGTCATCCGCCCAATCTACACCGCCACCCAGAGGGCCATCGCCATCCTCGGTCGACCGTGCTGGAAGGAAAACATCGCATTGGAAGCTCTAGGCGCGCAGGAAGCCGCCGACTTCGCCCGGTTCATGCATAACCGGGACGCCGGCTACCGGCTCCCATACAACGACTCCGCCAAGGCGGCGGCCTTCAAGATCGTGGCGCGCGAACGCACCGTCGGCAATGTCGAGGCGGCCTTCATCCGGCATGACCACGCCATGCGTGAACGCGGCGCCGAAAGCGGTACGGTCTTGCGCGGTACGATCGTGGAACGGGACAAGGTCAGGCTGGCACCTTACAAGTTCGAGACCCGGATGGTGCTTTCGACACCACAGGAAAGCCTCCACCTGCGCACCGGAGACGAGATCTGGAATCTCGACGATCCGAAGCTTTGCCTTCGCGTCACAGAGATCGTGCGCCGCGGCCCGCTCAGCTGGGTCAGCGGGATCGTCGAAAAAGGGAAGAAGGCAGCCCTGGTGCTCAATATTGGGGATGTCCTTGATCTTGGTCCGAAGGACCCTGACTGGGATGCTTCGATCCGCGAATTTGCCCAGATGAGCACACGGCTGGACGCCCAGCCATGGACGCATTCCGAGACCATGCCAGCAGCGGCACCTTTGACCAAGCCGCGGCCAAACGATCTGCTGGCCGCCGTGGAAAGGATGGTTTGATGGCCGATCCTAAAACGCTCGCTGATGGCGCGCTACGTGAAATCCTTGAGAGTCAGTGGCAAGGTGTCCCCGCTGTCGTGCTGCGCTCGCCACCGGGCGCCGGTAAGACCGGCGTCGCGCAGCGTGTGGCGCTGCAGAGCGCGCGTACGCTCGAACAGCGCTGCATGGTGGTGACGCAGACCAACGAGCAGGCCTTCGACGTGGCCCGCCGCCTTGGCGGTAACGCCGACGGGTTTCCCATTCACCTCTATGTCCGGCGCGGTCTCGATCTTCCGGCTGATGTCCGTGGTCATCGCAATATCCATATCATTGAGGACTTCTCACACATCCCACAGCAGCCAGCCATTACGATCGGCAATGCCGCCAAATGGAGCTGGATCAGCACCGGCGAGGCTATGTTCGACCTCCAGATTGTCGATGAGGCCTTCCAGCTACCCGACTATCGGTTCCAGCTGATCGCTAACCTCGCGCCTCACCATGTACTGATCGGCGACCCGGGTCAGATCGATCCCTTTGTCGACTGCGAGATTGAGCGCTGGCGGTGCAATCCTGCCGGTCCGCAAGTGTCGTCGCCCGCAGCCCTCATCAAGCGGCATCCCGGTGTAATGCAACTCGCATTGCCCGTATCGCGACGCCTCAATACCGATACGGTGCGCCTCGTGCAGCCGGCCTTCTATCCGGACATGCCGTTCCAAGCCATGAGCGCAGATCGCGAGCTCACCTTCGAGGTCGCCGGTATCATGCCCTTTGATGCCGCATTAGACGCGGTAACCGGCGGCGCAAAGATCGTCCTGGTCGAGCTGCCGCCGCAACTGACCGGCGAGCGTGACGAAGAGATCGCCGACGAGCTCGTTGCCTCCATTCGTCGTCTGATCATGCGCAGGCCGTGGGTGCGGGACGATGGCAACATTGAGCGCGTGACACCCGACATGATCGGCGTGGTCGCCGCTCATGTGAGTCAGGTCAACGCCGTACGTGAGCGGCTTGGTCGCGACCTTGCAGACATCTTCGTTGAAACCGCAAACAAATTCCAGGGTATCGAGCGCCGCTTCATGTTCGTCCACCATCCGCTGTCAGGGCGTGCCGATGCGTCGGCCTTCCACCTCGATGCCGGGCGTCTCTGCGTAATGCTCTCGCGTCACCGTGTTGCCTGCTGGATTTTCGGCCGGCAGGGCCTTGCAGGGCAGCTTATGGGCTACGCTCCGATCGGTAACCGCGCCTTGGGCATCGACGACGACACCGAATATCGCGGATGGCGCGCCCACCTGACCGTAATGTCCTGGCTCGCCAAGACAGGCCGCGTCTATTCGGCGGTCCACAACATGCTCCCCTAGTTCGCTGGCCGAACAGCAAACTTAAGTGGCATAAAGTAGGTTTGCGATCACCGGCTCGCTACTCGATATTACGCTTGGATCCGGTTTGAGATCCGATGTACTGTTAGAGGGCGTGTTGATGACACCCCGGCCAACGATCCCGGTCGCGAGTGTGCCCCATACCCACCGCTTTCAGCAGAACGGTCAAGAACCCCGTCCGTCGGCAACCGCAATTGTGATAGTGCTCGCAACTCTCCGCCAGTGATGCAGAGGGGTCAGCGTATTGTGGCAAGTCACATTTCCTCGGCTGGGAAGGCGTCATCAATAGGGGCAGCGACCGAAATCGGCGCGCTTTGCCGCCGTTCGTCGAAACGAGCGCGATGTCCGCTTCTGGAGTGAGGCAAATTTTGCCTAAACGGCCGCGATCGGGCGAAACCCGCCGTTCGGACGCTATTTATTTTCGAAACTCGTTCCAGTCTGAACTCTTAGATTTGGCCAAAAGGCGAAAGCCGCGCGTTCTGGCGTAAAGGCTCCCGCGCTCTGCGGCCGCGCCTGCTTTTGAATGTAATTAAGGAAGGCTGATCGCCGACCCCCGAGTAGGAGAGAGCCGCTCGCGGAACCGATGCGACGGCCATGAACGAGAATGTAGAGTTTACCGAATGTCACAGTGACGATCTGGACGGTTTTGATACCGAGAGCTTGATCGACTATCAGCTTGCCTTTGCCTTCATGGCGCAGGATGGCGGGATCGATCTTTCGGAAGATGAAGACGGCGGAAGAGGCCCGCACGGCAAGAGCGCCTATTCTATAGTGGCCTGGCCTGGACGCAATCGCGACGTCCCGCCTGTGGATGATGATGATGCCGAGGACGCGCTTGCCGCGCCCGGCATCGCGATCTTCTCGCTGGTCGACATCGTCGAGCAACTGAAGATGTCCGGCGCGGCCTCGACCTACGGTGGCTGGGACGAGGTGTTGTCTTATGCGCAGGAACAGATGGCCGTCATCGATCTGGCGGCTGGCCAATCAGGAGTGGCGACCGTCCGTTCCTCCGCCGAGCCAAGTGGTGAGGCTTCCGCACCGCCGGCCGCGGATGGGCCAGGCTCCACGGGAGACGCGTCTAACGGTCCTGAAGCCGCTACGGTCGAGGTATCCGCTGCTCCGCCTGACGCGCGGGCGATCGATCCCACGTTGCGGGTTCGCTTGAGGCTGGCGCGTCGCGCAAGGGCCTGCCGGCCCTCGATCAGCATCAGCGAGGAGGATGCGCCAGGCAACGCATATCCTCGCCTGAAGCGGCTGCTGGCGCTTTACGACGACGAGCGCGGTCCCCGCCGGCGTCTGCTCATCGCCGACGATGCGATGATCGATCGCCTTGGCGCGCTTGACCGAATCGCGCCGTCCTTTGTCAAGGTCACCGGCGTGGTGCGCCGCGCGGCGCTGCTGTCGCGCCTCACCGGCACCGGGCTCAACGTGCCGCCGGTTCTGCTTTCCGGCCCGCCCGGCGTCGGCAAGAGCTTTTACTGCAATGCCGTCGCGTCGGCGATCGGCAGCAGCCTGACCAAGGTGGCGGTCGGCGCCGTGCGCGACCTTGCGATCCTGGGCTATGAGCCAATCTGGAAGACGGCCAATACCGGTTTCGTAACGAAGGCGCTGCTGGCTTCCGATACCGGAAGTCCTGTCATATTGCTCGATGAGCTCGAGAAAGCCTTCGTCGGCTACGATCAGGCGCCGCTTGATCCGTTGCTCAGCCTGCTCGAGCCGGAAACCGCGCGGTCTCTCAACGACAACTATCTCGGCGTCCCGTTCGACTTCACGGGCATCATCGTCTTTGCCAGCGTCAACGGGCCGGAAGCCCTGAGCGAGCCCTTGCGCGATCGCTTTCTGCATTTGCCGATCGCCCGGCCGACGCGGGCGCAGATGCTGTCGATCGCACGGACGATGATCGAGCTGCGGCTCAAAGCCTATGGCGGCCTGATCAAGATGCCTGACGAGGCGGTGGTTGCGGCCTTGGCGCGCCATCCTCCCCGCCGCGCCGCCCGCATTATTGATCTTAGCTTCGGGCTGATGGCCGAAGCCGGACGCGCCAGCCTCACAGTCGAGGACGTCACCGGCGCGGCCGAGCTGATCGACCTTGATGCCGACCGGCGAGGCAAGATGGGCTTCGTGCCCTTGCGCGTCGTCGAGCACGAGTGAAGAGATCGACGTCACGCGCCTCCCCGTAGAGCATATCCCGGGATGCCGCGCTCTAGGCGGACGGTCCTGCGGGTATTAGCTGGCGACAGCCGCCAACAGATTACAAGCTGTGCAGCAAGCGCGTCTGCTGCGGCTCTGCATATCGCTGGAAGCGTCCTTGTCGACGTAACAGGCACCGTGATCGCCCACGCGATGATGGCCTCGTCACGCTGCCCGTATCTGCATTTTACCACTTTGATTTTCTATCCGGCCCCGCGTTTCGTCGTGTGCTGCGCCGCTGCTGACCGCGCCCATCACCACGTCCGCACCGTTGTCGCGCCGCTTGCCGCAGCTGTAGCGCCTGCCCTCTCTTCGCAGTGCCCTCGCGACAAGCTTGAAGGCCCGTGCATTGCAGCTCCCGCCGGCACACACGCCGCCTTCGCAGCGCCTGGCTATGCTTGCTTCGCCCTCGCGGCACCTACGCCGGCGCATCGCTCGACGGCCAATGCAGGCCATGCTCGTAGCAGGCCTGACGGTTTTGAAGAATGAGGAGGGGAAGGGAAAGGAAAACGGCTCTTCAAGCCTTGAATGTTTGAGGCCCCCGGTAAAGCAGACCAGCGAAGCCGGTCCTTGAGATAGCAAGATCCTTCCACCATGCTCGCCAGCCATCATAGCCAGCCTGCCGGCAACGGCTTCGTCTTTTTCGACCTCGAGACCACAGGCCTCCTCCGCGGCTTCGATCAGATCACGCAGGTTGCCGCCATCCGCACAGATGCAGATTTCAACATCGTCGACACGAAGCGCGACATCCTCGATCTGCGCTGTCGCCGTCTGCCGTGGATCGTGCCGAGCCCGGCGGCATTGCTCGTCACGGGCACGACCGCCGACAGGCTCGAGCGCACGAACCTCAGCCATTACGAGATGATGGCTGCGGTCGCCCGCACCGTCGCCGATTGGGCGCCGGCGGTGTTCATCGGCTACAATTCGCTGCGCTTCGACGAGGAGCATCTGCGGGCAGCGCTGTTCAGCACGCTGCATGACCCTTACCTCACCTCGAAGCCCGGCTCAGGCCGCGCCGACGTGCTCTCCATGCTGCAAGTCGTCGCGACGCTAGCGCCCGGCGCAATCAGCCTCCCGGTGATCGACGGCAAGCCCTCGATGAAGCTCGGCAACGTCCTGCGGGCCAATGGCTACGTCTTCACCGAAGAACACGCCCATGACGCTCTCTATGACGTCCGCGGCACGATCGCCCTGATGAAGCTGATGAGCGAACGCGCGCCCAACCTCGTCAGGCACATGCTTGCCATGGCCTCGCGCGGGGCGGCTGAGGCCTTTCTTGCCGAAAATGCCGTCTTCCGCCACGTCACCTGGTATGGTGCGCCGGAGGTCACGCTGGCCACGCGGATCGTGACCCATCCGAGCAACCGCAGCGCAGTCGCCATCTTCGATCTCGCCCATGATCCTGCGCCCTATCTTGACCTCGACATCGATCAGCTGGCGGACGCGCTCGTGGCTCAGCCCCGCGTCATCCGCACGATCAAGCTCAACGCGCAGCCTGCACTCCTACCGCGCGATATCGTTCCGAATGTCGTGCCGCCTTCGCCCGACGATCCGGATGATTATACGCTGCAAGCCCGCGCCACGACGATCGCCCTGGCCTCTGGCTTTCAGGCACGGCTGGCGGAAGCCATGGAACGCTGGAGCGCCTCCTTTGCGCCAAGCCCGCATGTCGAACAGCAGCTCTACGACCGCTTTCCATCCTGGGCCGACAAGCGCATCGCCGCGCGTTTCCATGAAATCGGCGACTGGCGCGAGCGGCTCCGGCTTGCCGGCACCTTCGAAGACGCGCGCCTTCGCGAGCACGCTCTGCGCCTCGTCTACGCGGAATGCCCCAATGCCCTGCCAGCGACGCTGCTCGACCAGATGCATGACTGGACCCGCGACCGCCTGCTCTGCATCGACGACGGGCTGCCGCACCTGACCATCCATTCGGCCTGCGAGGCGCTCGAGAGCCTGAAGCCCGAGCTTGCCGATCCTGATACCGGCATCAAGCGCAACCTCACGGCGGAGGAAGCGACGCGCCTCGAGCGTCTCGCCGAGATCGAGCTCTATTACTTGATGCTTGCCTCAGGACACCAATAGGCGGGCATGCCAGTACATGGCAGGCGTGGGCAAAAGATCGACACGGCGATTGTGTCTCACAGACAAGCCCTCGCGCAGCCCTGAGCGCCGGCTTTGCCGCCGCAAATTTCTTGGCATCCCGGAACGGTTGGCAACGGCCTGTCCGGCACCGGCAACGCTGCCTGCACCCTAGCTCGTGCAGGCGCAGAGACGATCGCGGGCTCAATTTTTCGCCGGACTGGTCACGTCAAGCTCGAGCAAAAACGACAGCGGCACAATCAACGCAAAACACCAATCTCAAACAACATACGGACCAGCCGCAAGCTGGTCCTTTCACCTTCGACGTCATCACCGTCAACAAACAAGGATTACCCCCATGAAGCGCACGTTTCCCAATCGCATCCCATTTCCGTCCTTCAAAAACGCTGAGCCTGTTGCCCGGGAGGTCATAGACACGGGTTCGCCAACGTCCATCAAGGCCGGCGAACCAGAGCCGCGCCCGCCGCTCGATCGCGACCTCGGCAGTTGCGGCCGCGCCGGCAGGCAGCATCTTGCTGCGGTACCTGCAACCGCGACGCCGATTGAACACCATGCTGGAAGCGATAGGGACCCTGCGAAGCGTCTTGAAACCGACCTGTTCGGCCGTCCGGTCAACCGTCGACATCAAGCGCTTGTCGAGGGCCTTGCCGCTCGGAAGCAGGCATGGGTTGCCTGGCCGGTGATCGGGGCCGGGCTTGACCTGCCGGACGGGCGGGCCTTTGACTGGACGCCGCACAGCAGCGCGTTTCATAGCGGGGCGACGGTCTCGGTCTATGCGGCGCTCTCTGATGGCTGTGCCTCGCTTGGCAAATATGGGCGCCTCGCATTATCAAAACTCGGAATCTCAACTCGGCCTGATCTTGTCTCCCGAATGGTCGAGGCCAACGTGGACCGTTATGCTTCGCTCTGCGAAAGCGATGGCCATATCATCGACGATCCAGGCTTCGACAGCTGGGAGCCGCTCCGCCTCCCACCAATGCAGGGCGTCGCCTATCCAAGCCCCGTCGAGCGGCTGCCGCGTTCGCTCTTAGTTTCGCTGCCATCCTCGATGACCGTTGCAGCGTTTGACCAGGCCTTCACCGCAATGCTCCATTCCTGCCGACTGGATTCCTGGATCGACACGCCGGATGGCGAGCATCATTGCGCCCGGCACGATATTGATCCACGTCGGCTTCGGCGCTTCACGGCGCATGTCAACGCCGACGGGGCGATAAGGCTCAAGCAGAGTTGTGAGCTTTACATCTTTCGTCGTGACGTCGACACTGACAGGCTTGTCGCTGCGATCGAAGGCTTGATTGCTCGCCATTTGTCGATGAGCGGCTTCAACAAGGCCACTCAAAATACTTCCGCTAATTCAGTCAACATTGGACAACCCGCGTGAGATAATCGCCTTTTTCCAATCTTGCATCGAGCAATATGTATGGTCGATGCAAAGGCAGCTCTGCGCCTCATTGTAGTCGTTCAGACAGCCAAAAACGACTTGCAGAGTCGGTTGAAGTTTTTTTCAGCATGAGGCAATTCATCCTCGCCACCTACATATTACGTGAAGCGCTTTGATCGGCTGACTTTTTCTTCACATCCACGATAAAAATTCTATATTAAATAGGTGCGATACTGGTGGGTAAATCACGCTCAAACTGTGCGACAGGAAATTGCCGGAGGCTATCTCTGGTCGCCGGTTTGCGAAGCAAACGGAGCCAGAAGCCGCTTTTACGATAATATGCGACGAGCGGCGCCGGGTGATATTGTCGTGTCTTACGCGGATGGACGCGTTGGTAAGATCGGCGTAATGACAGACTTCGCCATTGGCGCGCCGAAGCCGGACGAGTTCGGTACCGTCGGCTTGTATTGGAATGCATCTGGTTGGTTGCTGCCTGTCCAATGGCTCGATGTTTCGCTTAGCTTTCGCCCCAAGGAGGTTCTGGACCGCCTCGGGCCGCTTCTGCCTCGGACGCATTCCCCTATTAACGCGGGTACCGGCAACGGCAACCAAAAAGCCTATTTGGCCGAGGTTGACCAGGCCGTTGTAGATCTCGTCCTTAAAACGGTCGGCTTGCCTGAAAGCTATGTGCTCCCCGTGCCCGATGGGCCGTCGCCAGACTTCGCCGGTAAGCTGGAGGATATCGTCGAGGTCAACATTCGGAACGACATGTCGCTAGATCAGACTGTTCGCGAGCAGTTGGTCCGAGCGCGCCGGGGACAGGGCATCTTCAGAAAGCGCGTGATCGAGGCGGAGCCGGTGTGCAGGATCACCGGCATCGATCGACCGACCTTGCTGATCGCAAGCCACATTAAGCCTTGGCGCGCATGTGGGACCGCAGATGAGCGACTCGACGGGGCTAACGGCTTGATGATGGCCCCGCATGCGGATTTTCTCTTCGATCGAGGTCTCCTAGGCTTTGACGAGGACGGTCGTACCATGTTTTCCTCACAGTTGACCGACGACGACGCGGAAAAGTTAGGTATGCATGTCGCAGAGCGACCACCGACCCGTCCGTTACGTGATCACAGCCAAGTCTATTTTGCTCATCACCGCGCCAACGTCTTCATTCTTTGAATTGAGAACGTGACCTGGATCGTCCGCAAGAGGTTGGTCTGCGGATGGCGGCGGGCCTGCAGACGCCTGGTCCGTCGGCAGGATCCGTCTTAAGTCGCTTGGGCTTTTTCGAGAGCTTTCAGCGGTCGCCTGGCTAGCTCAAATGTGTTGGCGAAGCGGTGTGAGCTGCTATCAGACCCGAAGAATCGGGCCTGGGCCGTGGCGTCCACCTTCCAAAGAGGGTGGATGACGAGCGTTTTGGTTCCGTTGCCGTTGTCGGATACGAGAGGTAAGCCGTAGGGGCCGACGTTCTTGGCGAGGCTCAGTGATGATGGTCGCATTGCGACCAAGTCGGACGCGATGGCCATCGCTTGGTCTTTCCAGTCGCGTAATTCCCATTCGCCGAAGGTGTTGTCTATGCCGCACGTGAAGCCGGGGTCGATAAGCGACCGGAGATAGGCGATCGCGAGTCGCCAATCCAATATGCCGTGGTAACGCCGGTTGCCGTATTGCTGGATGCATTTGTAGCAAGAGGTTTGGCATTTCTGTACGTGGTCAGCGCCTACAATATAATCCAGTGGGGCCCTCGTTGGGTCGCACGTGATCCTTTCGATGAGTTCGATGATTTTCGGCTTCCCCTGCGGCGGCACCGAGGACAGCGCGCGGCAAAGGCCGGACCCGTTCACAAGGGCATCCGCGATCTGCAACATCGGCTTTCCGTCGCGACGCCGGGGTTCGAGGGCCTCGAACTCTTCCGGTGCAACGTCGAGCTCAAGCGCGGCTTGCTGGACGACGAGGTGCGTCGCGCTGACGGCTGCTGCGCGCGCGGCGAGATGCGAATGGGCCCCTCGGCGGGCAACGAGGTCGAGCGCCATATGCGGATGGACCGACATCGCCTCGATGTAGATAGCGTCGGTCTGTTTCCTCGACAGCAAGCCTATCCCATCGTGACGAATGCCTGTTCTCAACCAGCGGTTCGCTTTCGGATTCACGAATTCCTCGACGATCCCTTGGCTCTCAAGACGATTTTGCTTGCCGGCGATCCATACTCCTTCGTCGTCCATCTCACTGACCGTGAAGCCGAGGGGATCGCCGTTTTCGTCTTCCTGGCCTTCGTTGAGTCGGAGGATGGTGACCCCGGCACCGTGATGAAGGCGCATATTCGCGAAGCTCTGCAACTGCCCAAGGTGCAAGACGGTGGCGACGGTCGTCGTGCTGTGTTTCGAGAAGCGCTCTTCGGCATTGTCCGTTTGAAAGTCCGTTCGGAAGCCAGCTGGTGAGACGAAGCGCCTGAACGTATGATCTTCAATGGACGCTGAGCAGTCATCGCAGACTGCCGCCGTCTCATCGTCCAGGGCTTGTTCCTTGGTCGCGCCGCATTGGCCGCAGCGCCCGATCTTTCGCTCGTCGCTGAACCATCCTGTCAGCGGCTGGGGCAAGTTGATCTTGGGGCCTCGTCGGCTCGGGTCCATCAGGGCCCCGGTGAAGCCGACCACCAAGTGTTTCTGCTTGTCCTTGACGAGAACCTTGCCGGGTGCGTACTCCGAGATCGCCACATCTAGATCCCGGTCCATCGTGGCCCAAACGAATTCATTCTGCGCGCCGTACTGGGCACCGTGCTCGCGCTCGACACCGGTGTAGAGGTTGCGGACGTTGGTCGGCATCCCGTACATCGGCAGCAGGCCAGCTTCGGCGAGGAAATGTCCGAGCCCCTTGTCGGGGACGTCACCACCTCGACCAAGATCGAGGATGGCCTCGACGAGCATGCTCGGTTCCATCGTCGACCGGATGGCCTTGGCATCGCCCGTTCCGCCGGCGCCCGTGATGACTGCCGCTTGGAGAAATCGGTCGCGTTCGCCCGAGGTACGTTCCAACGCGCCTTTGAGGCGTTCGGGCCAAGGTGAACCAGGCGCGTAGAAGTCGCCCGTTCCGATGTATTCGCCGTGTATGTCCGGCGGGTTGATCATATCGCCCGGATATGGCTGCCCAACGCCTTGGCAGCCATCGCGGAGATCCGCGAAGGACGCACGCAGCCAGACCTTGCGGGCCAGTCGTTCGGGGATGGGCCGATGATCGACCGCGAGGAACGGCGGGGGTGGCGCGTCTCCGGTTATCGCGCGGGGATTGCGGAAGTAATGCTCATCGTGGGTTCGTCCACGACAGAACGTCGTGACGAACGAAAACGCCTGGCCCCGTCGCCCCGCTCGCCCCACGCGTTGCTGGTAGTTGAAGCGCTGGGGAGGCATGTTGGCCTGATAGACGCTGTTCAGCGAGCCGATGTCGATGCCGACTTCCATCGTGGTCGTCACGGACAGCATGTCGATGTCCCGGGCCGCCCTTTCGATTGGGCTTATGTCGTCGACGAAGATGCCCTTGTAGCGCCGGAGGCGATCGGAGAAGTCATCGGTCTGGCCGGTGAGCTCCTCGCAGGTCAGGCGAAAGCGAGGCACAGCTTCGGTTGAGCTCCGGACGATCCTCTTACCGAGGAAATTCGCACCCCACAGATCCTTGGCGATGCCCGTGGAAGCGTCGAGCAGCTTTTCATGGCAACGGGTGCAACGCGACGTCCCTTTATGCAGATGGACCCTTTCGCACGACGTGCATCGCCAGTACGGGTCGTCGTCTTCTGAGATCCGGATGAAAAGTTTGCCAACGGAGATCACGCCGTTGGAATGGGAAAGTTTGCGGAAATCCTCGAGGACCCTTGTCAAACCAGCTTCCCAGCCTGTGCCGAATAATGCCTCGGCATAACGTCTGACGCGATTTCTTGGAAGCTTTAGTAGATCACCCCCGCGCACCCATGGTTTGGCATCGTCGCTAAAATACTGGCCCTCTTGTATTCGGTAGGCGGATGCGAACACCCTTAGCCAAGCGTCGAGCTCGTCGACATTCGGGCCGGAACCCCTCTGAACCGACGCGTACGCCAAACCCGTCTCCTCGAGTGCGAAGAACGAGTTCGCGAAGACGGCGTCGATTATCAGGGAATACTGATGCCTGTTGAGGTCACGATTGGCCTCATCTCGTTCCTGACCTGAAAGGTCTGGTGAGAACGTGACGTCGCCATCCGATACGTCGAAGCATTTGAACCATGGCTTTTTCGCCAGCTTGCGCCGCCCGGCTTCATCGGAAGGGTGGATACCGAGGCGGACCAGTTCCGCAATCAGACGCGAGAGCCTGCCGTCGCCCGCGTCAAGCTTGAGAAGGCTTTCGAACTGGATTTTTCGATTGACGACATCAATGCCCTTTTGGTTCCATTCGGCAGTCAGCCGTTGTACTTCTTGCGAAGCGTTGTCATCTCCGCTGTTAAGAATGTCTAACAGGACTGCGTTGCGGTCGCTCGGAGCGACATACCTTGCCTCGAGCTCCCGAAGGTACTGTCGGGCTACGCTGACCAGGATCTCCCTGTTCAAATCCCTTTTGTGGAGGCGCTCGACTTCGAGCGCCTGCTTGGCCGCATCCTGCCGACTGTCCGAGAAGACGATCGTCTTTGCCTCGTCTCCGGCAGCGTGGAGCAGCTCGAAGAGCTCGGTGGCGACGAGCTGGGAAGCTTTAGTGAAGCCGGTCCTAAACCCGCGAATGGGGGATAGGCGCAAGTGTTTTGGGCGCGGTGAGTAATCGGTTCCGCAGTTTGGGCAGCAGAATGGCTGCGCTGTCTTCGGAGCATGCCCTTGGACCGCAGCGTCTGTTTGGAAATAGATCTTGCCCTCTACGATGCCGGGGCCGGATTGCCCGCCCACGGATACTAAGCCCGAGGTTGGGTCGAGGGTCGCATCTTTCCATTGATCGAAGTCGTGCTCCATCTGTTTCGGCGCCGCGCGCGACGGCCAGAAGACGGCGAATTCGTCGAACGTCATGTTGTCGTAAGTAGCCGATGCTTCTGCATCGGGGATGCGGTCGAGGTCCGGATTGGACGGCAGAAGCTCGAATTGGGCTGAGGCCGAGCTCCTGCCTCTCTGTCCTCCCGCGAAGAGATCGCCGCAGGCCTCGCAATACAGCAGTTCGAAGAGACGTTTGCCCCTTTGACCGTTGCTGGCGCGTCCATGGGACAGACCCCGTTCGATCGTGATGTCGCCGATCGACACCCGGTCGCCTTCATCCTTTTCGAATGACCCGAAAAGACCTTCGATATTGCGTATGAAGGTGTGCAGGCGAAAGGACGGTGTGCCGGCCTTGACCGGGCCGCTGCCCGCTTTCGCCTCCGGAAGCGCCCTGGCGAGCATGATGCCCCTGACGGCGGCGATCGAGTTACGACCGAAGAGCGTTTCGGAGACCGCACCTGCGGCCGTTGCCCGCGGCTTCAGGGAATCCCTATCGATGCAAGCCGATGTGATCCGATCCGCAGCGGCCTCGGCGATCGCCGCCATGATGAGGTCCGGCGGCTGCCACGAATCGACGTGGAGCGCATCCGCGATGGCGGCGATCTCCTGATTGACGTCGATTCCGTCGAGTGATGCGGCGAAGGCTCGGCCTCGCTCTGCTTTTGCGATCAAGGCTTCGAAGGGTGCCGGATCAAGATACTCGGACGAGTTCGACGGAGGTAGGACCGGTTTGCCCTCGACGATTGCCGACCTCCAGAACTCGGGCGAGGTCGAGCCATGGTCTCCGGGATGCCGGAATGTGCCGAACGGCGCCAGGAGATCTCTGAGATAGGTGAGGCTCTTCAGCTCCTTCTCGGCATCCAGGGGCAATGACGCACTCGAGGCGAGTATTCGCAACTTGTGCCGATGCGCCGGATCATCGAGGCCGAGGCGCGTCAGCAGCGCCTTGATGAGGAACGACGTTTCCGTGCCGGACGAGCCCCTGAGGAGGTGGAGTTCGTCGAAGACGACGAAGAACGCGGCGTCCTCGGTCGTCTCGAGCCAATGGCGGGTCTTGTCGAAGATCGGGTCCTCGACCTCCCGGGACAGCATCGCGCCGAGCATCGACGGGTTGGTCACGAGGATGTCGGGCGGGTGCGATTGCATATCCCAGCGGGACACCATCTCGGCTCCATCGACCGATTTGAATATGTATCGTGTCGGAGCGTCGGCGCGATTGTCCTCATCGAACTGTCGCGCCTGGCGCTGGTCCTCGGCGATCGATTTGTATTCGGCCCTCAGTCGCGTGTGGCGCCTTTTGTTTCGCGCTTGCTCATCCTTGTCGGTGAGCCGCGGATGCGTCCGATGTCCCGTGACCGGCGTTTCGCCGTTGTATTGCCCGAAGAAGATCCTGTTGCCGTTGAAACGGTCGTCCATCACGGCGGCGGCCTCCGGCGAATCGAGCGTTTTCCGAAGGCGCACCATCTGGTCGGCGACGAGCGCGTTCATGGGGTAGAGAACTATGGCGCGGACCGCCGCGGGTCTGTTCTCGCCCTTGCGCTGGGACGAATAGGGTCCAGTGCCTTCCCACCATTTGTCTTTGAGATAAGATGCGGTCGGCTGCTGCCAGCTAACCGCCTCGTTGGCGAGCTGGGCGAGGATCGGGAGCATGAACGCCTCGGTCTTGCCCGATCCCGTGCCGGAGGTGACGATCGCGGGGTGGCCGGCGCGCAGGCCGCGTTCGAGCATGGCGATCTGGTGCTGGTACGGCTTGTAGTCGGACTGTTTCTTGAGCCGCCCGCCCGCAGGCTCGGCGGGTTGGCCGTTGAAGAGGCCTGAGAGCGCGAGGTCGACGAATGCCTCGCGGCCGGCGGGCGCCATTCCCGCGAGGACGACGGTGTCGTCAACGTACCCCTCGAGCTTGCGGTCCGCCTCGGCATATCGCAATACCGGTTCGATGAACGGTTCCGTCGCCAGGATGCCGACGGTATCGAGATGTTCTCGTCTCGCCCGCGCGATGTCCGGGTCCGCAATGCGGAACGACGTCTCAACGTAAGATATGAAGAAGTCCAGAATACGTTGGAAACCACCGATCGGGTCGATCATTGATCGGCTCCTTTTGTAATGGGTGAGATGGCCGAGGCGAACTCCTCAAGGAAGGCTGTCGCATCCTGGTCGGACATGATCTCGCGCGCTATTGCGGCGACCCCTGCGATGCGCCTTGCCAATGATGGGGAACGGATGAGCTGGCCCACGATCAGTTGGATTTCGTCTGCCGGCGTCCTCCTGATGACGTCCGGCGATAGGATCATCGGCTCGCCCTCGTCGAAGTGCAGCATGGCGGCGCGCTCGTCCAAGACGTCGTCGACGTTCAGGACTAAGGTGTCGCGGCAGGCGATCGTAGCTTCTTCGCCTTCGTGATCCGCAAGGCAGATGACCGGCATGAAGCGAGATGGGGACGGTCCGTGCAGGGCGCTGTCCATCAAGGCGGGAAGCCAGAATCGCAGACCGGATCTGTCCGCGTTTCTGACGACGCCGATCACTGGCGGGGCATCGGCATGCCTCGTCAAGGCGGACATGCATTGCCCGAATGGTGTTTTGACGATGCCCGACGGCCTGACCCAGATGTCCTCGCCGGTGATGATCGTCGGATCGGCGTACATCGTGACCATCCGACCGGCGACGATCGCGTTGGACGCTATCTGTAGGAAATCGTCGACTTGGCCGCCGTACAAGGCCGGCACTTCGCCGGCCATCAGCAGGGAGGTGAAGCGCATCAACGCGTTCCGACCGCTCGCATTGAGCGTGGGTCTTCCCGACATGAGGGCTGCCCAAGCGCCTAAGCCGACGGTTCGCTGGTCTGCCGGTATGGCGTCGATGCGAAAGCCCATCGGGATGATTTGGTCGACGTCCGTGTCACCGATCGCGGTCGACTTCTTGACGATGTTGCCGAGTTGCTCGATCTCGACGACCATCTCGCTCCGTCTCCCACGCATCGAGTTGACCTCGGCCTCGATGATTCGGCGTTCGTTCTGTGCAACGGATATCGCTTGCCTCACGCTGTCGGCGTCAGATTTGAGTTCATCGAGCGCCTTACGGCCAGCGGCTTCCGCGACGCCGATACGCTCTTCGGCCTCCTTGACTCTGGTCCTGCAAGCGGCCTCGGTCTCTTCCATCGCCGAGGCCCTGAGGTCTTTCGAGATCATGTCCATCTCGAGTTGGGCCTCGTGCCGTTTCGCGTCCATCTCGACATCGAGTGCGGCCAGCGCGGTCGCGCGAAGCCCTGCCAGAACTTCGTCCTTCTCGACTGCGATGGCCCTCTCGAGTTCGCGTCTGACGATATCCTGTACGCTTGGCGTCTTCTTCATCATCGAGACGTAGTCCGCGATGATGGAGCGCTCCCGTCTCAGGATCGCAACGAGGCGTTCGGACCGAAGGATCTCGTCATGGATCGTGGCATCGGGATCTTCGATGATGGAGAGCTTGCCGCGGAGCTCGGAAGCCCTTTGATCCAACCATCCGATGACGGCGGATACCTGGGCGTCGTTGGCTGCCGCTTGCGGCAGGGCCCTGATGACGCTTCGGACGAATGACGCGTCCGATTGATACCGCTCGGGGCTCACGACGGGCGTTATCTCGCCTTGGTAATAGGCAATGCGGGCATTGCCGCGGGCGATTTCGACCACGCACGATGGCTCGAACACGTGGAGTGGGAGCCCTTTGATCTCATCGTCACGCAACCCGGTGTGCTCGCGAGATATCTTGACGATGGCGTCGGGCCAGATCCGCAAGATGAGGCTCTCGCTGCCGCTTTGCCCGGCGAGCCCGGCAAGAGCCGCGCCAAGGTCGCTCGCCTCGGAGGCATCCCCGAAGCGAAGCGTCCTCTTGCGCGCGCTGAGCCTCATCTTGGTACTGGCCCCGGGACGATCATGGGCCTTGACCCGGAAGACATAGCTGTCGCCCACGCCGATGTCCTTCGACTCTGGCCCGTGGACATCAGCCTGCCCCTGCCTCGGGAACAGTTGGCGCGGCTTGTCGATCGGCTCGTAGATGCTGCCCTTTTTTTGATGGGTCACCTCGAAGATCGCGGATACGCCGGTATTGGAGACGCAGGTGCCCCAATACCATGGCCCGTCGGACGGCGGAGCGTCGGTCATCGGAGGTCGCCCCACCTTGGTATCATTGGGGCACGTGCGCGGGAATCGTCCCAGAGTACACGATCCCGGCCTGGTCGATGCCGTGATGCCGCGGCCATGCCGTCGTCTGTGGTCCGCGTGGACTTGATGTCGAGCAACGGCCCCAGCGTGCTTGCCAGCCAATGGTGGTCACCGCGCTCGACTCGATAGCAATGATGACCGTCGACGGTGCCCGGGTTACGCAACGCCCGCCGGCGTAGCGCCAGAGCGATCTCGGTTGGAAGGGCGATGCCGCGCTGGGCCCCGACGAGATGGTCATCCTCCACGCGGTAGAGCGCGCGACCCTGGATGACGGCGCTGTGAACGAAGGCGGCGGTGTTGGAGATCGTGTAGATCGGATCCGCGCTGGTTTTGACTTCGAATATGTCATGATCCGCATCGGACGGATGGCTGTGCCTGATCACTGTCCCTGGAGGTTGATCATTTCCCTTTTGCATAGTTCGCCATGCGCCGTGCTCCAGGACGGAGGCGATGTAGCTGGGCATCGGCCGATACATGGTCATTGCCGGTTTCATCAGCATTCTCGTGCGCGCGGGCGACTTCACAGTCGGCCAGCCAAGTCGCTCTGCAAGCGTGGCTTCGGCAACACCCGTGCAACCGATCATCGACGCGCCGCGACCGCCGCCAGCGGCATTAAGCCGAAATGACCGTCCGCCTGCTTCCTGCACGACGTATTCGAAGTCGCGTGCCTGGCGTTGACAGATTGCGCCGGTGATGAATGCCAGTGTTTGCGACTGGGTCCCGACAGCTTCGATTTCAGGCGGTTTTAGGAACCATACCCGTCCTTTCCATTGGGATCGGAGCCGAGGTTCGATCGTACCGGCGCCTTGCAAGGACCTCAGGAGGGCCCAGGGACTGATGGGTCCCACATCTGCCCGCCTGACCAAGCGCACGAGGTCTCCTTCGTCCCATCCAACCCGCCCCGCTGCGTAGATCGCCTCCAGCAGGTCGTCCATAGCAGGATCGGCGGTCTCCCGGCTCAGCGCTCGTGCTACGTCGGGAGGCCCTGCGGAGACAATGTCTTGAAGATCGGGATAAGGTTGAAGGTGGTCTCCCGATTTGATTTCGTCGGCGTGGGGGATCGCGTTCCGTTCGAACCGCATGCGACGGGACCAGAACGGCTCGGCTTGGGAAGGGTGCTCGAACGCGCTGATCTGAAACGTGCCCTGCAGCGGCTCTGACGATTGTAAACGCGCGCCGCCGCCGGGCACTTCGGAACACGTCGGCATCGTCGCGCCCGGCTCCTCGCAGGCCACGATCTTCAGATTGGAGGGTTCGAACGTGACTTTTGGGAGGAACGAGCTGCGTCCGAGCCAGGCGCCCCCGGTTCTGACGCCGTCTTCGATTCCGATAGCCGCTACGGTGTCGGGCTCTTCGAAGATGATGCCAAGAGAACCGAGGATGTCCTCGGCTTTCGATATCGTCATCGGCTGGCTTGTGATCACCCATCCGCCGGAAGTCACGATCTCGACCCGTCTCGACGTAACCTGAGCAGCGTATCGTTGGTCGCAGGCGAGTAAGATGGTGCTCCGGCATTCGGAGAGGTCCGCAACCGAGTGCCATGTGCCGTATCCGGTGGTTCTGAAGACGAGAGCGCCGCGCTTGGCCATCGCTAGGCCGCGGCATCGACCATATGCTCTGAGTAGTTCTCCCAGCGTTCCGGCGTTGGGGCCGATGTCACTTGGCGGCGACACCGTGAACCGGAAGTCGTCGAATTCGTCGCGTTGAGCCCTGACCTGGCGGTCGATGTGCACGGCGCCTGCGGGACTGCTGTTCGCGCACCGCAGGGCGAAGGTCCAGAACGGATGATTGCCAAGGTGGCGGTTGCCCTTTTGACGTGATCTGCAAAACCCGTCGAAGGCATCCTGAAAGCCGATAGACGCCGTCGGTTTGTCTCGGTATCGCTGGAACGCCCGGATGACGGTCGATGCGCTGTCGAGGCAGTCCGGGCTGTGCTCCAGGACCTTGGCGCCTTCCCGAAGATCGCTTCGCGTCGGAAACGAAAGTCGCTTGGTGTAGCCTATGTGCGTCCACGATGGAGGGCGCTGAGGCATGGCGAGCCTTCTGTATCCTCCCAGAACTGCCTGATCGTCCAGCCAGTCCTTGAGCTTCAGCCACATCCGTTCGACGCCCTGTAGCTGTTGGAACCGGTGTGTGGGGTCGAGGAGCGCCGAGAGTTTCTTGCGGAAATCGCCGCTCTCCACTGACGCGTCGAACATCGCGTTGTCGACATAGATGGTCAGGGCGAGGAAAACGAAGAACCCCGGCGTGCCCTGCACGTTAAGGTTCACATTTCCGTCCTTCAGCGCCGCGACTGTTTGCCAGCTCCTGCAGGCCTCGACGAAGGCAGATGCAGTGTCGTTGATAGCCTTGTTGTCGTCGACGGAACATGAAGAAGCAAGGGATTCGGCCGTGATGTCGAAGTGCCTTATTGGCAAGACGTTCCCATCGTCCTTCACACGCAGGAAGTGATCCGTCAGTGCCGTTTCCCATTCTCGTAGGCTGGTTGGCGTAGACACTTCTGCGACCTCTGATTCGCTTGATGTCTGCGATATTACAGCATCTTCGGGTTGCTCGTATGGTCCTTCTCACCAGATGGCGGGCATTGCCCGTGCTACCGCACCGAATAGGGGCGGGGGCACTGCGTTGCCGATGACACGGTACTTCAGCCGCAGGTGGTTGTCGGGGAAGACCATGTCGGTCGGGAAGCCCTGCAGTCCGGCCGCCTCTCGATAGGACAAACGGCGGGCGGGCCCGTCGTTTTCGAATACCCATTTGTCGGTGTGGATACGCTTCAACGGCGGGCTGATGGGGTGAAGGCCGACGTGTCGACTGTTCGCCACGATCGTCTTGCTCGTCTCGTCCCATCCGCGGTAGCGGTTTCTCGACATGTAATACCAATGGAATGGTTGCTCGTCGAATTCGTCTTCAGGCCATTCGGGAAGATGTCCGATGGCGTCACGGATGGTCGGGCATTTGGCCAAGCGAGCTTCCTCGCCGGGTAATGCGTGCGTCGGATCCGGGAATCGGTACCTCACCCCGAGGTCTGACCTTATGCCGACGAAGAACAAGCGTGTACGCTCCTGCGGGAGGCCGAAGGCGCGCGCGTCGAGAACTCGCCATTCAACTCTGTATCCCGCCAACTGGAACCGTTTCAGCTGATTATTGAAAAGGTGGATGACGTCCTGCCTGCGCATACCCGAGACGTTTTCGACGATGAACGCCTTGGGTCTTATAGCGCGGAGGGCGCGGTCGAATTCCCGGTACAGGTAGTTGATGCCTCGCTCGGGCTCGCGGACGCCTCCGACGCTGAAGCCCTGGCACGGGTAGCAACCGACCAGCAGGTCGGCCGATGGGAAGCTTTTGATTTCCCGAATGTCTTTCAGCGCGTAATCGGTATCGGGAAGGTTCGCCTTGTAGACGTCTCTCGCATAGCTGGAGATGTCGTTAGCCAGCAGCATCTCAAATCCGGCGCCGTGGAGGCCGACGTCGCTACCGCCGCAGCCGGAGAACAGTGAAACTGCGGTAGGCATCTGTCGCTACTCCGACTTCCAACTCTACGCGGCGTATCCGGCGGTCCGCCTCCGAATCGCGCGCGATCATGTCATTGACCATATTGATATTGAAAGGAATGTTATTTCTTGGCTTCTAAATCGTGTGGCGCTTCTCAGGCACACTTTTTCTTGGCTCGCGCCGAAGTCGCTTCTTGACTGGCATTGGTGCCAAGCTCTTCTGCATGGATCCCTTCCGAGCAAATACAATTGTAAACGACAGCTTTAATGGTTGCTGCTAATGATGCACCAAAATGCCTGAACTTCAGCTTTCCAAACTTCGATAATCCTGACCCGAACAGACGGGATAAGACCTGGAATGTAACTGATCAAAAAAAATCTTCCAAGGAGCCGCACCCGCGAACAAATACACATTGATGGTATAAAAGTTGGTGTTATAAAATACATCTAAAAAATAATTTATAGATTACAGATATTTAATGTTTTGATTTGGTTCCCTCAAGCGGCACCATATCCTGTCTCGTTACCGTAGTATTCTTGATGCTCCGTTTGTCTCAACGGACCATCACCGTCGAACGGTGGGGCGATCGGCCGTTCGGCAACATCAGTGCACCGGCAGGCGATCTTCCCCCTAAATCTAGGGTGCCCCAAATTTAGGGTATGTCGCTCGATCGGCTATCGGCGCGGAAGCTTTTTAACACTTCATAGACGCTTTGCGCGGATTTTAACCATAAGTGTTTTTCTGCTCGCGCGGTGCTCCACAGCGCGCGAATGGCGATCCGGGGGGTTGCGCCATGTTTTCCAGTCAAGCCGCGCGAGAGCGGCAAGCCAAGCTTGCGGCGCTCGACCGTGTGCAGGCGATCATCGAATTCGACCTTGCCGGCACGATCATCGCCGCCAATGAGAATTTTCTGGAGACGGTGGGCTACGGGCTTTCCGAAATCGTCGGCCGGCACCACAGCATCTTCGTCGAGCCGGATTTCATCGACAGCGCCGACTACAAAGACTTCTGGAGCCGGCTGCGCAAGGGCGAGTTCGTCGCCGGCCAGTTCATGCGCATCGGCAAGGATGGCCGGACCATCTGGATCGAGGCTTCCTACAACCCCATGCTCGGACGTGACGGCAAGCCCTACAAGATCATCAAGTTCGCGACCGACATCACGAAGCAGAAGGCCGAGGACGCTGACCGAATCGGGCAGATTGCGGCGATCCGAAAGGCACAGGCCGTGATCGAGTTCTCTCTTGATGGCATCGTACTCGACGCCAACGAAAATTTTCTTGCCGTCGTCGGTTATGGCCTCGACGAAATCAGGGGCCAGCATCACGCGATGTTCGTCGAGCCCCAGACGAAGGCGAGCGCGGAATATGCCCGGTTCTGGGAGGCGCTGAAGCGGGGCGATTACCAGGCGGCGCGCTACAAGCGGCTCGGCAAGGGCGGGCGCGAGATCTGGATCGAGGCCTCGTACAACCCCATTCTTGACGCTTCGGGCAAGCCTTACAAGATCGTCAAGTTCGCAACCAACATCACCGAGCACGAACGACTGCTCGCCAATCTGCAGTTCATGATCGAGCGCAACTTCGGCGAGATCGATGAGGCGGTCGCACGCTCCTCGCTCGAAGCCTCCGAGGCGAATGATGCAGCGGGACTGACGACGAACAACGTGGCGCAGATGGCGGCAGCGGCGGAGGAACTGGCCGTTTCGGTGGCCGAGATCGCCGAAAGCATGGCAAAATCAAGAGGGGCGACGGACAGCGCCTTCGATCAGGCGGAATCCGCGGCGCAATCGGCCGAGCGCCTGTCGAGCGCCGCCACGGCCATGGGGGGCATCGTCAGCCTCATCCAGACCATCGCCGCACAGATCAACCTGCTCGCCCTCAACGCCACGATCGAATCGGCCCGCGCGGGCGAGGCCGGCCGCGGTTTCGCCGTCGTGGCACAGGAGGTGAAAACTCTCGCGAACCAGGCGGCGCAGGCAACGGACAAGATCGGCGCTGAGATCAACAACATCCAGTCCGTCTCCGGCGAGGTCGTCGGCACGCTGGGCTCGATCCGCCATTCGATCGAAATCATGCGAAACACGGTGATCGCGACCGCCTCGGCCGTCGAGGAGCAGAGCATGGTGACGCGCGAAATGTCGGTCAACATGCAGGACACCGCCCGCTCGGTCGGCTCGATCTCGCAGAACATCGCCTCGATATCGACCGCTGTCACGCATGTTTCAAGCGCGATGGCGACAACGCGCGATGCGGCACGGGTGCTCGCGCGCTAGATCTCGCAGCGGTGCGGCGGACATCCCGCCACACTGGACAAGGTGAAGCGCCGCGCGTTAGACGGGTTTTCCGTCGTATTCGAGGGTCGCTGTCGATGTCGAAACTTGCATCCTTTGGGGCGCTGGCGCTCTTTCTCGCCGGCACCGCGCCGGCTTTCGCCCACGCCATCCTCGTCGAAAGCAAGCCGGCCGCTTCAGGTGTGGTCGATGCAGGCGAGATCGCGGTGCAGCTCCGCTTCAACAGCCGCATCGACAAGGACCGGTCGCAGGTCTCGCTTCTGCGCCCGGACCGCTCGCGCGACGTGGTGCCGATCTCGAGTGAGGGCGGCGCGGACATGCTCGGCGCAAGGCTGACGCTGACGCCGGGAAAATATACGCTGCGCTGGCAGGTCCTTGCTGTCGACGGGCACATCACGCGGGGCGACCTGCCCTTCACGGTGCGCGGCCAAGCGGGGAAGTAGGGCTTGGCGCTTCTCGTCGATCTCTTCGGCTATCTCAGCGTCCTCATTCATGGGCTGACGATCGTCACGCAGTCGCTGGCGGTCGGCAGCGTCACCTTTCTCGTCTGCCTCGCGCAGCCCTTCGCGCCGGCGTTGGCGGGGCCGGGCGAGAGCGTGCTTCTCGGCACGCGCCGCGCCGCGCTGGTCGCCTCGCTCGGCCTCGTTCTATGTGAGGCCGTGACCATCGGCCTGCAATCGGCTGTGCTCATCGGTACGGTCGATCTGTCGCTCTTCAATGCCCTCGGCGCGAGTTCGGCGCTGGCGGGGCTCATCAAGATCGCGGCGGCGGCGCTGCTTGCCGTCTTGCTCGCCATGCGGCGCGAAACGCCGGGCTGGCTGCTGCTGTTCATCTGTTTCGTCGAACTCGGCGCGGCGACGCTCACCACCCATGCCGTCGCGCGGCTCGACGATCGGTTCGTGCTCGTCGTCGCCGCCTTTCTCCACCAGCTGGGGCTGCAATCTGGATCGGCGGGATCCCTACCTTCATCATGGCGCTCAACCGCATCCATGACCGGGCCGGCTGGGCGCTGGTCGGTGCGCGGTTTTCGCGCCTCTCGCAGCTTGGCGTCGCGGCGATCGTGCTCTCGGCTGCCGCGTTCAGCGTGCTCTACATCGGCGCGCCGGACGCGGTCTACGGCACGGCCTATGGTGTGATGGTGGCCGCGAAAGCCGTGATGTTCGCAGCGCTGCTCGCGCTCGGCTTCTTCAATTCCCGCACGGTCGCGCGGCTTCAGGCCGGCAGCGACGCCTCGGTCGGCCGCATGAAGCGCTTCGCCGAGGTCGAGGTCGGCGTCGGTCTGGCGTTGTTCTTCGCAGCCGCCTCGCTCACCTCGGTGCCGCCGGCCGTGGACCTCACGGAAGATCGCGTCAGCATGGCCGAGATCGTCGAGCGCAACACCCCGGTGTGGCCGCAGATGAATTCGCCGGACCACGACAACCTCGCCATCCCCGCGCTGCAGGCGAAGCTCGACGCCGAGGTTCAGGCCAGCAAGGCAAAGCCGCAGGCGGCCTTCACCCCCGGCAGCGGCGAGCTGCCGGAGCGCAACGCGGCGGACATCGCCTGGTCTGAATACAACCACCATTGGGCCGGCGTGTTCGTGGCGCTGATCGGCCTGCTGGCGCTCGTCAATCAGGCAGGCGTGCGCTGGGCGCGGCACTGGCCGCTGATGTTTCTCGTGCCGGCCGTGTTTCTCGCTGTGCGCGCCGACCCCGAGGCCTGGCCGCTCGGCTCGATCGGCTTTTGGGAATCCTTCCGCGATACCGAGACCCTGCAGCACCGGTTCTTCGTCGTGCTGATCGTCATCCTCGCCATTTTCGAGTGGCGGGTGCGGGCAGGCGGCCTGCAGAACGGCAAGGCGGCGCTCGTCTTCCCGATTGCGACGCTGCTTGGCGGCATCGCGCTCCTCACCCACAGCCATGCGATCGCCAATGTGAAGGAAGCTCTCCTGATCGAGCTGACGCATACGCCGCTGGCGCTCGCCGCCGTCGGCGCGGGCTCGGCCCGCTGGCTCGAGCTGCGGCTGCCGGGGCGCAGCGGGTGGGTCGCCGGCTGGATCTGGCCGCTGCTCTTCATCTTCATCGGCCTCCTGCTCCTCAACTATCGGGAAGCCTGAGCGCCGCAGGCTTCGCGCAAGCCTGCCGGCCGAGCATGCCCCGACGGAACCCGGGGGCGTATCGACCATGGATCAAGGCCGCATGGCGGTGGGCCGGCAGCGGTCGCGGCTAGCACCTCGCTGCCTTTGCGTTCTGATGCTCGCAGCCTTGGCCTGTCTCGCCCAGACGCCGGCTCGGGCGCAGAGCTGCAGCGTGTCCTCGGCGTCCGGCAGCTATGGCGCGGTCGATGTCCTCGCCGGCGCGGCCGTCGATGTCACCACGACCTTTACGGTGAACTGCGTCGGCCTTCCCCTTTTCACCGTTGGCATCTGTGTGCAGATCAACGAAGGAACGCCCAATTCAAGCCCGTCGATCCGCAGCATGGCGAACGGCGCGGCGAGCGCCGCGCACGAACTTTATGCAAATGCGGCGCGTACGCAGGTCTGGGGCTCCTGGGGCTATGGCACCACCAGCTATGGCGGCGGCGGGGTCGCCTACAATCTGGGGCTTTCGGTGCTGGGAAGCGGCAGCCACACCTTCACGCTCTATGGCAGGTTCAAGGCCGGCCAGCAGACCACCCCGACCGGGACCTATACGTGGAGTTCCGCCTCGCCGCATATCGCCTATGGCTATGGCGCGACGACCTGCGCGACGCAGCCCGCCGGCGGCACGGCCAACGCCGGGGCGTCAAGCTGGACGGCGACGGTGCAGCCCAATTGCCTGATCTCGGCAGCGAACCTCAATTTCGGCACGGTCGGAATCATCGCCTCCAACATCGATGCGCTCGGCAGCATCGGTCTCCAATGCACCAGCAACTCGCCATGGGCGGTATCGCTCGATAACGGCCTCAACGCCAGTGGCAGCCAACGCCGCATGCGGCTCGGGGCCACCGGCAGCTACATTTCATATGGTCTTTATGTCGACGCCGCGCGCAGCGCCGCATGGCAGGCGACCAGTTCACCATTGGCCTGCACCAGCGGGGCCGGCACCTGCCTGCTCGGCGTCGGCACGGGCGGCGCGCAGATAGGATCGGTCTACGCACGCGTTCCTCCGCAGGCCACGCCGGCCGTCGGAGCGTATAGCGATACGGTCGTGATGACGGTCAATTACTGATCGAGCGCTCACTGCCGCGCCGTCCGGCAGATTTGCGGTGGCAGGCGCACCTGCGCGCCGGGTTTCGCCTCAAAGGCGAATTCCGCCCTGCAGGAGCCGTCCGGCAGGTCGATCGTCACGCTGTTCGCGCCCGACAATCTGCGCAGGAAAGCCTCGCCATCATAGCCGATGATGAATGTCTCGCCGGTCGAGGACATGCCAGCGGCGCCGGCCGGAGCGGCCCGGCCATCCGCCAGCATGAAGGGCACCAGCGCCGCGTCTGCGAGGCTGCGGACCTGGAAATCGACGCTCACGCCCGCTCGGTCGGCCGGCACGGCGAAATCCTTGACCCGCTCGAGCTCGAGATCGACCGGCAAGGCGGCAGGGTCGATGCTGACGCGGTTCTTCTGATAGGAGCGCAGCGTCGGCACGAGCAGCACGCCGTTGGCGTCGGTGCGACCGACCGGGCGGTTCTCGTTGAAGACTGCGACACCGGGAGCGCCAACTCTGACGAGCGCAAACCCGTCATCGACCCAGTTGGTCGCGAAGACTTCGCCATCCATGGCGGCGATCGCGCCACGCAGGCCGAGCGACCCGTTGCCATGGCTCCGGTCCTGTCCGACGCTCGCCTGCACCACGCCGTAGCGCGATCGATACGCGGCGGACGCCTCGCGGTAGGTCGAGCCGCCCTCGCCATCGTGCAGACGCCAGCCGTAATCGCCGATCTCCTGTCCGAGCGTGCGCACGGCGTCAGCGGCGAAGGTCGTGCCGCCACGGCTGCGCGAGACCGACGCCGAAACCGACGCCGCTGGCCCGAGCGGCATGCTGAAGCCGACGAACAGGCCTGAAGTCCCGCGCGCCGCCGCATCATGGAACAGCGTTGCGTAGAACGATGCGCCCCTCGGAAGCGAGCGGGAATAGGACGCGCTGAGCAGATGTGAAACATGGCCGGACCCATCCCGCAGGTGGATATAGCTCGCGCCAAGGCTCGATTCCCGATCGAGGGGGAGCGGAGCGCTGAAGGTGATGCGGTCGATGGCGCGCGGCAGCCTGGCGCTGGCAAAAAGCGCCGCGTTCGATCCATATCCCAGGCCCTGCCCGCCGCCATAGGCGAGGGTGCCGAAAACATCCTGTGTCGGAGCGCTGCGGCTCGCCATGCGGGCGGTGACCGAGGCGAGATCGTCGAATGCGGAGAAGCTGCGCTGCGAGCTGACGCTGACATTCACTTGCAGCAGCTTTGTTTCCCAGGCGGCGTAACCTAGAAAACCGGAGCCGCTTCGGCCGCTGCTGGCCGCTGCGGCAAGCGTCGCCGCGCCGATGCTGCCCGTGACGAACGCCGCGCCAAGCCCTGCATTGACGAGACCGCCGCCCGCCTCGGCATGCGCCAGCCCGGTGATCGCATCGGTGAGGCCGCCCCTGAAGCTCGCGGAGCCGACCGGCGTCCGCACATAGGCGTCGTCGCCCGCGCCATAGGCGAGGCGGGGGAGCCCGCCCTCGACCGACCATTCCGTTCGTCCTTGGGCGAGCAGATTCGCGGTGGCAAAGAACGGCAAGTCAGTCTTCGTTTCGCGCCCTGCGGCGTCGCGGATGACGAGCTGGGCGTTACCCGCGCCGGAGACCACGGGAATGTTGGTCACGGAAAACGGCCCCGTGCCGACTGATTGCGAGAAGGTCCTGATGCTGTTGACGTAGACCTCCACGGTCGAGGGTACGCCGGCGGTGCCGCCGAGCGACGGCAGCGGGGTCGTGACGAGATCGGGTCGCAAGGCGAAATTCCGCTGCGCCTGCAGCCCGCCCAGCCTGATCGGCCGTGTCCAGGCAAGGCCGCCACCGATCGCATCGCCGGCCCGGTAGGTGACGAGGCTCTGCTCGTCCGAATAGCGCCAGGCGGTGTCGAGCCTCAGCACCCCGGGCGATCGCCCGGCGATCGAGCGGGCGATGGCGGATTGCTCGATCGTGCCGTAGGGAGAAAACACCCGGCCTTCCAGCGTCAGCGAGGTGCCCGTGAAGGCGGCGAAGCGCGATGGATTGCCGAAGGTCGCCAGCCCGTCATAGTTGAGCACCATGCCCCAGGACCGCGCCGAGGGCGTTCCCGGCTCCGCTAGGGGCGAAAGATCGAAGGTCTGCGGCTTGCGGGCGGCGTCGGTCGCGCTCAGCCGCACTGTTTGCGTGCGCTCCACATATTCGTGCGCGACGCCGGGCAAGGCATCGAGAAAGGTGATGGTGTCGGGCGCGCCGGGCTCTGCCAGGCGAAGGCCTATCTCTTCGATCTCGCGCCGCGTCGCGGCGAGTCGGCCATCCTCCATGCGCAGGAAGCTGCCGATCACCCTGGCGGGCTCGCCGTTGAGCATCACCTCGAGCTGGAGGTTTTGCGGTTCGGCGGCATCGATCGGACGCGCAGCGACCGGAGCGAGGATGAGCAGAAGCGTCAGGCATGCCCGGCGGCGCGTATCCACGGCGTCATTGGCTGACCGCGCGCAGCGGGCCCTTGTCCGTTTCGGCGGAGATCGAGATGGGCCCTTTCAGCGTAAGGCCTGCCGCCTGTGGCAGAGGCCAGCTCATGGCGGAGCGTCCGAGCACATAGCCGATCAGCCCCTTGCCGAACGAGAGCGTGCGGCCGCTCGCGTCCTTCAGGTTGAGCGCCGCGATGCGCACGCGCTCATCGCCGGAATTTTCTGCCGCAAGAGCGACCGCCTGACCTTGCCGGCGTACCGACCAGGTGACCTTTGAGGCGGTGATGCGCGGATCGCGGAAAAAGACCGGAATCGACTGGCGGATCAGCAGATTGACCGCCTGGGCGGGCCTGCGGCGCTGGTCGGGGAGCTGATCGACGATGACGCGGTAGCTCTCCTCGCGCTGGACCGCCGCTTTCGTCACGCGCACGATGCGGATGACATAATCGGCTCCCGGCGCCAGCGTCACGGCGGGTGGCGACGCGACGACGTCCGAGGTCGGCTCCAGCGTTTCCTGCCCGCCCGACTGCGACCAGCGCTGGACGCGGGTCTGCACGGCGATCTCGGTGTCCGCTCCGTTGTGCAGGGTCAGCGTTCCTGCAGCAGCCGGGCTGTTCATCTCGAGCAGGATCGGCTCGACGCGAAGCTGCGCCGCGTGAACACCGGTCTGGGCGACGAGGGCGGCATGGCAAAGCGCCAATGCGGTGGTGGCGAGGCGATGTCTCATCGGTTCGAACCTTCCTGTTTCGCGCATCAGTAGGTGATCGTCATCGTGACGGTGTCGACATAGACTCCCGGCGCGGGGGCGGTCGCATTGACCGGAGCGCGGCCATAGATGTTGATCGACTGGGCAGAGCCGTTGCCTGTTCCGAGATAGCAGGAGTTGGCGGATGCGCAGGTCGTGCTGCTTGCCGAGGTCGTCCAGGCCTGCGTGCGTCCTGAATCGACGTAGAGATTGTAGTTGAGGTAATTGGCGCCGCTTTTCATGCGCCGCTGCGTGACAAGCACGTTGCTGCCATTGTCCATGCCGATCGCGTAAGGGCTGCCGGTGGTGCAGGTCACAGACGTCGTCGTGCTGGCGTCGATGTTGCCGGCCACCAGCGCGGTGCCGGCATTGGTGCCGAAATCGAGCGTAGCCGCGTTGATCGTGCAGGACGCGGTGATGGTGATCTGCACCGTAAGGCTCGCCGTGGCGGTGCCGGCTTGCGCCTCGCCGCACAGAAGCGACGCCATGGCGAAGGCAAGCATCGATCTCGTAACGATCCGTGTCTTGCAGATCATTGTCTTGTAGATCGTCGTTTTGCAGATCGTCGTTTTACAAACTGCCATCTTGCAAATCCGTGTCATGAAATCCCTCGGCACGTCATGGGCGCTTCAATATCAAAATACAACTATAGGTAGAGTATTGAGAAATCGTTAACCATGATCGGCGAGAAGCGGTTATGCGCGGCCGCCAGCGTCGTGATCACATTTGCGTCGCACGCCTTGTTCGCGTGCCTCGCGCCGCTATAGTGGATAGGCATGACCTATTGCCTTGGGATTATTCTGCCGTCCGGCCTCATTCTCGCGTCTGATTCCCGGTCGAGCGCCGGCGTCGATCAGATCGCCCTCGTTAAAAAGCTCAACCTGTTTCAAAAGCCTGGCGAACGCGTCATCGCGATCCTCTCCGCCGGCAATCTGGCGACGACACAGGCGGTGGTGACGACGCTCCAGCAGCAACTCGATCTTGCAAAGGATAGTGCAAGGGAAGCCGTAGGCTTTGCGAAGCCCGACATCATGAGCGCGTGCACCATGTTCGACGTGGCGCAGATCGTCGGCGATCAGCTGCGCGCCATCATCCAGGAGAACAAGAGCTACGTTCAGGCCTATGGCGATCCGGATGCGAGCTTTCTCGTCGGCGGGCAGATCAAGGGCGAGCCACACCGCCTGTTCCAGGTCTATTCGGCCGGCAATTTCGTCGAGGCGACGGCGAGAACGCGCTTCTTCCAGCTTGGCGAGACGAAATACGGCAAGCCGATCCTCGACCGGGCACTGCATGCGACGAGCGAACTCGACGAGGCGGCGAAGCTCGCATTGCTCTCCTTCGACGCGACCATCCGCAGCAATCTTTCCGTCGCGCCGCCGATCGACATGCTCACCTATGTGACTGACAGCTTCTCGGCTGCGAGCCTCGCCCTGTTCGACACGCAGAACGCCTATTGGAATTCGCTGCAGGAGCAATACAGCGACGGCCTTTCTCAGCTTGTGAGGAGCCTGCCGCCGCCGGCGCAGGATGTCATCTCTCCGACGCTGACCTGATCTAACCCCTTCAATGGCGCCGAACGGGCCGGAGCAGACCATCCCATGAACAGGATCGCCATCAAACGGCTCGAAGACCTCAACGACCGGGAACCGGCCTACGCGCTCGTCGGAGAGGTCGATCTGGTCGTGGTGCGTCACGACGAGGCCGTATCGGTGTTCTACGGTCGTTGCCTGCATCGCGGCGCTCTGCTCGCGGATGGCCATGTGCGCGGCGACAACCTCATCTGCGGCGTGCATGACTGGGATTATCGGCTCGACAGCGGCGTCAGCGAATACAACAACGCTGAGGCGCTGCCGAAATTCATGTCATGGATCGAAACCGGTGAGGTGCTGGTCGATGCGGACGAAATCGACGGCTGGGCCGAGCGCAACCCGCAGCCCTACAAGCGTGACGAGTATCAGGGCCTCTACGCCGATCCGCATGGAACCGAGGACGAAACCGACGTCAAGCTGATTCAGGGCTATGCCAGGGATGGTCTCAGCAAGGTCGGCCATCATGGTGTCGTCGATGCGATGGGTGTGCCGGGGCACCTGCTGCCCAAATGGGACGACGTCCAGTTCGTCACCGCGCAGCTTGCCCGGATGCCGCTGCTCGACGACGAGCCGGTCGGCACCGATGTCGTGATCGGCCGCCATGCGCAGAAGCCGCTGCTGCTCGCCATCCCGCTCCTCATCTCCGACATGAGCTTCGGCTCGCTGTCGCAATCGGCCAAGGTTGCGCTGGCGCTCGGGGCCGAGCAGGTCGGCACGGGCATCTGCTCCGGCGAGGGCGGCATGCTTGCCGAGGAGCAGGCGGCCAACAGCCGCTATTTCTACGAGCTTGCGTCCGCGCGTTTCGGGTTCTCGTGGGACAAGATCGATCGCGTGCAGGCCTTTCACTTCAAGGGCGGGCAGGGGGCGAAGACCGGAACCGGCGGACATCTGCCGGGCGAAAAGGTCAAGGGCAAGATCGCCGAGGTGCGCGGACTGCGCGAGGGCGAGCCTGCCATCTCACCGGCGCGTTTCCCTGACTGGACGGAGATATCGCAGATCAGGGATTTCGCGGATCAGGTCCGCGAGCGCACCGGCGGCATTCCGATCGGCTACAAGCTGTCGGCGCAGCATATCGAGAAGGATATCGACGCGGCGCTTGAGGTCGGCGTCGACTACATCATTCTCGACGGACGCGGCGGCGGCACCGGTGCGGCGCCGATCCTGTTTCGAAACAACATCTCGGTACCGACCATGCCCGCGCTAGCGCGGGCGCGGCGGCATCTCGACCGGATGGAGCGCCGCGACGTGACGCTCATCATCACCGGCGGGCTGCGCAAGCCGGAGGATTTCGCCAAGGCGATGGCGCTCGGCGCGGATGCGGTCGCGCTCTCCAACTCGGCCCTGCAGGCGATCGGCTGTCTCGGCATGCGCGCCTGCCACACCAACAATTGCCCCGTCGGCATCGCGACGCAAAAGCCGCACCTCGTCGATCGCCTCGTGGTCGATAAATCCGCGGCTCGGCTCGCGAATTTTCTCAAGGCGAGCGTCGAGCTGATGCAGGTGCTTGCGCGAGCCTGCGGGCATTCTCACCTCAACGCGTTCACCATCGACGATCTCACCACCTGGAAGATGGAGATGAGCCATCTCACCGGGGTCGCCTTCGGCGGCGTCGGGCTCGATGCGTGACTTTCAATATGCGGCAAAACCGATCAGTGAGGAACGACCATGGCAAACATGACCGGTGACGTGCGCGAGACGGTGCCAGCCGACAAGAAGCGAGGTGCATTGCTGCCGGCCGAGGCGCTCATCTGGCACAAGGTGCTGGATCACGGACTGCTCGCCGAAGGCCGTGTGACGACGGTCACGGCCGGCACCACCAGCATGGCGCTCTGCCATTTCGCGGGCGTCTATGCAGCGATGGATAATCGCTGCCCGCATCAGGGCGGACCCCTCGGTGAGGGTTCGATCGAGATCGGCATCGAGGGCAAATGCTGGCTGCGCTGCCCCTGGCATGGCTGGGACTTCGATCCGCTGACCGGCGTATCGCCCGGCGGTCATGACGACACCGGCCAGAAGACCTATCCGGTCGAGGCGCGCGAGGACGGCATCTATGTCGGCGTCGAGCCGCCAAAGGCTCACGAGCGGACTGTGAGCGACGTGATGGCGCAAACCATGGTCAATTGGGGCGTCAAATCCGTGTTCGGCATGGTCGGCCACTCCAATCTCGGCCTTGCCGACGCGCTGCGCCTGCAGGAAGAGGCTGGCGCGCTCCGTTTTTATGGCATCAGGCACGAGGGCGCGGCGTCCTTCGCCTGTTCCGGCTACGCCAAGCTCAGCGGCAAGCCGGCCGCCTGCCTTTCGATCGCAGGGCCAGGCGCGACCAATCTCCTCACCGGCCTCTGGGACGCGAAGGTTGACCGCGCACCGGTGCTGGCGCTCACGGGCCAGGTCGATATACAGGTGCTCGGGCCAGGCACGTTCCAGGAGATCGACCTTGCATCCGCCTTCCAGGCGGTTGCGAAGTTCAGCCAGACCGTGCTCACCACCTCGCGCCATGCCGAGTTGATGTCGCTTGCCGCAAAGAGCGCGCTCGTGATGCGGGACGTCTCGCACCTCATCTTCCCGGATGACGTGCAGACGCTGCCCGCACCCGAAAAATTGAAGGCCGGCACACCCGAAGGCCGCATGGGCCTCGACGACATCACACCGGCGTCCGAATCGGTCGAGCGCGCCGCCGCGATGATCAGCGCCGCGAAGCGTCCGATCATCATCGTCGGCTACGGTGCGCGCGGCCGCATGGAGCCCATCCTCGAGCTTGCGGCCCGGCTTAACGCGCCGATTCTCACAACTTTCAAGGCGAAGGGCATCATCGCCGACAGCCATCCGCATTCGGCGGGCGTGCTCGGCCGCTCCGGTACGCCGGTCGCAAGCTGGTTCATGAACGAATGCGACCTCATCGTCGCGCTCGGCTCGTCATTTTCAAAACACACCGGCATCGAACCGTCGAAACCTGTGATCCAGGTCGATTTCGACGCGATGCACCTCGGCAAATATCATCCGGTGACGCTGCCGATCTGGGGCGAGATCCGCCGCACCTGCCTCCGCCTGCTGGAGACGCTGCCTGCCGCGACCGCCGCGATCGACCAGTTGCCGGAGCTTCGGCAGCGCTGGGCGATCTGGCGTACGGAGAAGGCGGCGCGTCTCAGAGAGGATCGCGGCCGCGGCGTGTCGGCTTCAGCGGTGTTCGACTCGCTGACCCGCACCGCGCCGGAAGACGCGATCATCGCGGCCGATGTCGGCAACAACGCGTATTCCTTCGGGCGCTATTTCGAGCCGAAGGCCAATGCCGTCCTCATGTCAGGTTATCTTGGTTCCATCGGCTTCGCATTTCCGGCCGCGATGGGAGCCTGGGCGGCGACGCAGGATTTCGCCGAGCACAAGGGCCGCAAGGTGATCTCGGTCTCGGGCGATGGCGGCTTCGGGCAATACATGGCCGAATTCACCACGGCGGTGAAATACGGCATGAACATCACGCATCTGCTGCTCAACAATTCCGAGCTCGGCAAGATCTCCAAGGAACAGCGTGCCGGGGAATGGCCGGTCTGGCAGACCTCGCTCGTGAACCCTGATTTCGCCGCCTATGCGACGCTCTGCGGTGGGCTCGGCATCCGCGTGCGACACGCTTCCGAACTTGACGCGGCGCTGCGGGAAGCGTTTGCGCATCCGGGTTCGTCGCTCGTGCAGGTCGATTGCGACGTGGATCTGGTGTGAATTTCAAATGTCATCCCGGCCAAGCGAAGCGCGAGCCGGGATCCAGCACTGGACGCAGATGGATCCCGGGCCTTGGCTGACGCCTCGCCCGGGATGACACTTGTTTATGACAATTGCTTCAAGACATCAGGCGGCGAGTTGCCTCAGCACGAAGTGCAGAATGCCGCCATTCTTGTAGTAGTCGAGCTCGTCGAGCGTATCGATGCGGCAGAGCAGCGGCACCGTCTTCACCGATCCGTCGGCTGAGGTGATCTCGGCCTCCATCATCGCGCGCGGCGCGACGCTGGTGAGGCCCTTGATCGAGACCGTTTCCGAGCCGGTGAGGCCGAGCTTGGTCCAGCTCATGCCGTCGACGAAGGTGAGCGGCACGACGCCCATGCCGACGAGGTTCGAGCGGTGGATGCGCTCGAAGCTTTCGGCGATCACGGCGCGCACGCCAAGCAGCTTCGTGCCCTTCGCCGCCCAGTCGCGCGACGACCCGTTGCCATATTCGGCGCCGGCGAAGACCACGAGCGGCACATGCTCCTCGGCGTAGCGCATGGCGGCGTCGTAGATCGACATCGCCTCGCCGGAGGGATAGTGCTTGGTCATTCCGCCTTCGGCGACCGTGCCTTCGGCGGTCTTCATGACGAAGTTCTTGATGCGGATATTGGCGAAGGTGCCGCGCATCATCACCTCATGGTTGCCGCGCCGCGTGCCGTACTGGTTGAAGTCGGCCGGGGACACCTGCCGCTCCATCAGGAACTTGCCGGCGGGCGACGCCGCCTTGATCGAACCGGCCGGCGAGATGTGGTCGGTGGTGATCTTGTCGCCGAACAGCGCGAGGATGCGGGCGTCCGTCAAGTCGATCACCGGCACCGGCGTCTTGGTGATGCCCTCGAAATAGGGCGGGTTCTGCACATAGGTCGAGCCAATGTCCCAGGCATAGGTCTGGCTTTCCGGCGCTTCGACCTTGGCCCAGTTCTCGTCGCCCTTGAACACGTCGGCGTATTTTTTCTTGAACAGCTTCTGCGTGACGTGCTCGGAGATGTAGGACTGGATCTCCCGGTCGCTCGGCCAGATATCGCGCAGATAGACCGGCGCACCGCTCCCGTCATGGCCGATCGGATCGTTGGCGATGTCGACCTGCATGGAGCCCGCGATGGCGTAGGCGACGACGAGCGGCGGGGAGGCGAGGTAGTTTGCCTGCACGTCCGGCGAGATGCGGCCCTCGAAGTTGCGGTTGCCCGAGAGGACGGCCGCCGCCACCACGCCATTATCGTTGATGGCCTTCGAGATTTCGGGCGCGAGCGGACCCGAATTGCCGATGCAGGTCGTGCAGCCGAAGCCGACGATGTTGAAACCGAGCTGGTCGAGATCGGTCTGCAGGCCGGCATTGGCGAGATATTCAGCCACCACCTGCGAGCCCGGCGCAAGCGAGGTCTTGACCCAGGGCTTGACGCGCAGGCCCTTGGCAAGCGCGTTGCGGGCGAGCAGGCCCGCGCCGATGAGCACGCTCGGATTGGAAGTGTTGGTGCAGGAGGTGATCGCGGCGATCACCACGTCGCCATGGCCGATGTCGAAATTCTTGTTCTCGACGGCGAAGCGCTGGCCGATGGCCCCCGTCTTTTTATATTCGGTCTCCATCGCCTTGGCGAAGCCTGTCTTGGCGTCCGAGAGCGTGATGCGGCCCTCTGGGCGCTTCGGTCCCGCGAGTGAGGGCAGCACGGAGCCGAGATCGAGCTCCATCGTGTCGGTGAAGACGGGGTCGGGCGTCGCATCGGTGCGGAACATGCCCTGCGCCTTGATATAGGCCTCGACGAGGGCGAGGCGCTCATCCGAACGGCCCGACAGGGAAAGATAGTTGAGCGTTTCCTGATCGACCGGGAAGAAGCCGCAGGTCGCGCCGTATTCCGGACCCATATTGCCGATCGTCGCACGGTCTGCGAGGGCGAGGCTCGACAGGCCCGAGCCGTAGAACTCGACGAACTTGCCGACGACGCCCTTCTTGCGCAGCATCTGCACGACATAGAGCACGAGGTCGGTCGCGGTGACGCCTTCGGAAAGCTTGCCGGTGAACTTGAAGCCGATCACCTCCGGCAGCAGCATGGATTGCGGCTGGCCGAGCATGGCGGCCTCCGCTTCGATGCCGCCGACGCCCCAGCCGAGCACGCCGAGACCGTTGACCATCGTCGTGTGGCTGTCCGTGCCGACGACCGTGTCGGGATAGGCGACCTCATGGCCGTTCTCCTTGCGGCTCCACACGGTCTGGGCGAGATATTCGAGGTTGACCTGGTGGCAGATGCCGGTTCCCGGCGGTACGACGCGGAAATTGTCGAACGCGCCCTGGCCCCATTTCAGGAACTTGTAGCGCTCCTGGTTCTGCTCGTATTCGCGCTTCACGTTCTGGCCGAGCGCCTGGCTCGTGCCGAAATGGTCGACGACGACCGAATGATCGATCACGAGGTCGACCGGGACGAGGGGATTGATGCGGGTGGGGTCGCCGCCGAGCGTGTTCATGCCGTCGCGCATCGCCGCGAGGTCGACGACGGCCGGCACGCCGGTGAAGTCCTGCATCAGGACGCGGGCCGGGCGGAAACCGATCTCGGCCTGCTCGAGGCCCTTATTGTCGAGCCAGGCGACGAACGTCTTGATGTCGTCGGCCTTGACGGTGCGGCCGTCCTCGTTGCGCAGCAGGTTTTCGAGCAGCACCTTCATCGACATCGGGAGGGCGGAGATGCCGGGCAGACCGTTCTGTTCGGCGTCGGTGAGCGAGTAGTAGATGTAGGTCTTGTCGGCGACCTTGAGTTCCTTGCGAGCCTTGAAACTATCGAGCGACATCAATGAAAGTCCTCATCATATGGGTTTGCGGCGGAATGGTTGCCGGCCTGGCCGTCTCCGCTTCGTACGGCGGAGGGCGAACAAGACGACGTCTCGAGCGGTCTCAAGCGCGCCACCCCGGGAGTGCCCAGGTCCCCTTGCCATATCGGTCGTGTCCATCGTTTCGACGGAAACGGAGCCAAATGCACGCGGCGCAAACCTGCCGTTCCTATAGAACAATTCCAAAAAGCCCGCTACATCTGAAATAACAACCGATTGGCCCGGAGTGATCACATTTTGGCTTTGAAGCTCACCGCGACACGCCTCAGGTGCCAGCGCGGCGAGCGTCTTCTCTTCGAGGATTGCACCCTCGCGGCGTCCGCCGGCGACATGCTGGTGCTGACAGGGCCGAATGGCGTCGGAAAATCGTCCCTGCTGCGCATTCTCGCAGGCCTGCTCGCTGCGCAGGAAGGCACGGTTGCGATCGACGCGAGCACGCTCGGGGACGAGGCTCCCGTTCATTATCTCGGCCATCGCGACGCGCTGCGCGATGCGCTCAGCGTCGGCGAAAGCCTCGATTTCGTTCGCTCGATGCTTGGCGCGCCGGGACGAGGACTTTCCGTCGATCAAGCGCTCGACCGGCTCCGGGCGTTGCATCTTCTCTCGCTGCCGGTCGGCGTCCTCTCGGCCGGGCAGAAGCGCCGCGTCGCGCTCGCGGGGCTGCTCTGCGCGGGTCGCCCCATATGGCTGCTCGACGAGCCGACCACCGCGCTCGACGCCGATGGGCAGGCTCTTGCGGCGGGACTGTTCAGGGATCATTGCGCGGCGGGCGGCATCGTGATCGCGGCGACGCATCTGCCGCTCGGCATCGGTGCGCGCGAAATCCGGCTCGGCGGATCGCCATCCGCGCCAACTGCGAGCCCCGCCTGATGTGGGCGTTGCTGCGCCGCGATCTCAGGCTCGCCTCCCGTATCGGCGGCGGCGCGGAACTCGGGCTCGTATTCTTTCTCATTCTCGTCTCGGTCATTCCCTTCGCGATCGGTCCGGACCAGAAGCTGCTCGCCCGGCTCGCTCCCGCCATTCTCTGGGTCGCTGCGCTGCTGGCGACGCTGCTCGGGCTCGACCGGCTTTTCCAGGCCGATGAGGATGAGGGCGTGCTCGATCAGTTTCTCATCGCCGGCTCCTCTCTCGAACTCATCGTGCTTACGAAGGCGTTTGCGCACTGGCTGACCACGGGGCTGCCCCTGTCGCTTGCGGCGCCGCTCTTCGGATTGATGCTGGCGATCGAGCCGGAAGCGATGCTGCCCGTGATGCTGACGCTGCTCGTCGGCACGCCGGCGCTCACCCTCATCGGGACGATCGGCGCGGCGCTCACCGTCAGTCTCAGGCGCGGCGGGCTGCTCATCTCGATCCTTGTGCTGCCCTTCGCCATTCCCGTGTTGATCTTCGGCGTCTCGGCGGCAAATGCGGTGTTGGCTGGCGATCCGCTGCTCGGTGCGTCCTTCGCGTTTCTTGGCGCGCTCAGCCTGCTGATGCTGGTCGTCGGCCCTTTCGCATCGGCCGCCGCGCTGCGGTTGGCGCGCGAGTGATCAGCCAAGCTGCCAGACAGAGCTTTTCTTCACCTCGGCATCCTCGAGATCGCGGGTCACCGGCACCTCATAGGTCGCAAGGTGCCGCAGCTTTGCCTTCGGCAGATAGGCCCGGCCCGGATCGCCGATGAGCACCGTCCTGCCGCCATCCGCGAGTTCCTGAAGCCACGCGGTAAGCCGTTCTGCAAGCTCGCGATCATAGAAGATGTCGCCTGCGAGAATGATTTCCGACTCGACGGTTTCGCCGATGACGTCGCGTTGGAGCACGTCGAGGCTTACCTCGTTGAGCCTCGCATTGAGATCCATCGCCTCGATCGCGAAAGCGTCGATGTCGACGCAAACGACGCGGCTCGCGCCCGCCTTCATGGCGGCTATCCCAACGAGCCCCGAGCCCGACGCAAAATCGAGGCAGGTCCTGCCGGCGACGCGCTCCGGCTCGTCAAGAATGAACCGCGCCAGCGCTTGTCCGCCGGCCCAGGCGAAGGCCCAGAAGGGCGGCGGCAGGCCCATCTCGCCGAGTTCCTCCTCTGTGCGCTGCCAGAGCGGCACCGCCTCGCTCGCAAGGTGAAGCTTGATCTCCGGCACATGGGGCGGGCTCATGACCCGCGTCTCCGACAGGATGAAGGCGCGCCTGTTCTTGATGCCGCTCAATGGCGGAAATGTCTGTAGCCGGTGAAGACCATGGCGAGGCCCGCCTTGTCGGCGGCTTCGATCACCTCATTGTCGCGCATCGAGCCGCCCGGCTGGATGACTGCCGTCGCGCCCGCCTCGGCGGCTGCGAGCAAGCCATCTGCGAAGGGAAAGAAGGCGTCCGATGCGACGACCGAGCCGGCGGCAAGCGTGCCCTCTTGCCCGGCCGCCTTCGCCGCTTCTCCTGCCTTCCAGGCGGCGATGCGCGAGGAATCGACCCGGCTCATCTGCCCTGCGCCAATGCCGACGGTCGCGCCGTCCTTCGCATAGACGATGGCGTTCGATTTCACATGCTTGGCGACCCGGAATGCGAAGCGCAGATCGGCGTATTCGCTTGGCGTCGGTGCGCGTTTCGTGACGACCTTGAGGTCCATGTCGTCGACGACCGCATTGTCCCGCGTCTGGAAGAGAAGCCCGCCCGCCACGTTGCGGACCGCGAGCCCGGCGGCGCGTGGGTCGGCTAGGCCGCCCGTCACGAGCAGGCGGAGGTTTTTCTTGGCGGCAATGATTGCAATGGCCTCGTCGCTCGCCTCCGGCGCGATGATGACCTCCGTGAATACCTCGACGATCGCGGCTGCGGCCTCTGCGTCGAGGCGGCGGTTGAGCGCCACGATGCCGCCGAAGGCCGAGACGGGATCGCAGCGGAGCGCCGCCCGATAGGCTTCCAGCAGGCTGCGGCCTTCGGCGACACCGCAGGGGTTGGCATGCTTGATGATCGCGACGGCCGCCGTGCTGGCAGGATCGAATTCGCTGACAAGCTCGAACGCCGCATCCGTGTCGTTGACGTTGTTGTAGGAAAGCTGCTTGCCCTGGAGTTGCCGCGCGGTGGCGACGCCGGGCCGACGCTCTGCCGTGTGGTAGAAGCCCGCCGACTGGTGCGGGTTCTCGCCATAGCGCATGGGCTCCGACAGGGTGCCGCCGACGGCCCTGAAATCGGGCGTGGCCTCGCCGAGTTGCGCCGCGAACCAGTTGGAGATCGCCGCGTCATAGGCTGCGGTGCGCGCATAGGCCTTTGCGGCGAGGGAACGGCGCAGCGCATGGCTGGTGAAGCCGCCGGTCGCATCGAGATCGGCAAGGATACGGGCATAGTCCGCGCCATCCACCACCACTGCGACGTCGTCATGGTTTTTCGCGGCGGCGCGAATCATCGCTGGCCCGCCAATGTCGATGTTTTCTATGCAGTCTTCGAAAGGCTTGCCGGCCTGAACGGTCGCCTCGAACGGGTAGAGGTTGACCACCAGGAGGTCGATCGGCTCGATGCCGTGCGCCAGCATCGACGCCTGATGCTCGGGATTGGCGCGAATCGCCAGCAGCCCGCCATGGACGTTGGGGTGGAGGGTCTTCACCCGTCCATCCATCATTTCCGGATATCCGGTCACGTCTGCGACGTCGATCACCGGCAGGCCGGCCTCCTGCAGCGCCTTGCGCGTGCCGCCCGTCGAGAGAAGGGTGATGCCATGGTCGTGAAGCTTGCGGGCGAACGCGATGAGGCCGTTCTTGTCGGAGACGGAGATCAGCGCCCGCGTGACCCGCTTGTCGCCCTGCCCGCCGTCGCGGGACGTGGTGTGAGGCGCGGCGTGCTGCATGGCTGGCTTTCCAAGGTGTCGGAGGTCGAACGCGCCTTCCTATGGGCGCGCATGCGTCATGTCCAGACCAACCGAGGCAAAACGTGGCGCCATGATCAGGGTCAGCGCTGGAAGGTGAGCGACCAGTCGATCGCCGCGCCGGCGGCTCCAAGGCCGGCGACGACGATCTGCGCCGTGCGCTGCTGGCCCTGCCGCGTTGCGAAGAAGATGCTCTCTTCAAGATCGATCAACAGGCCGCCGGCCTCGAACACCCAGCGGTCGCGCGCCCCTGCCTCCAGCATCACGGATTTTCGGTCCTCGCTCAGCGCCGGCTTGACGCTGGGGTGGAGATGGAACCGCAGCGCAAAGGCAATGGGTTCGCCCGCGAGCTTTTTGCGGCGGCGCAACTTGCCCGGCGGCGCATCGACCAGCATGTCCTGTCCTTCGAGCCGGTCGCCGTCGTCGCCCAGCCAGAGCGAGCGCTGATGCTGCAGCCCGAACTCCTTCTCGTATCCGTCATGGCGGGCGATCAGCGTGTCCCCGCCGTCGGTCGCCTCCCGGCCATAGGTCACGTGTTTCGGCCCCGACAGTATGCGCGCCGCAACGTAGGCCTTGCTCCTGCCTGGGCTGAGGAAAGCGCAGGAGGATCGATCATCGAGCGTCAGCGTGCAATGGGCGGCTGTCGAGCGCACGAGTTGGCGCGCCACATCCTGCCCGGCGCGCGGTGCGCCGCAATTGACGAAAAGCCGCACGCCCTTCGCCGAAAACTCGAACGAGAGGCAGCCGGCATGGGCGGTCGCCGACCATTTAGCCGGCGGGATACGGCCTGCATCGACGAGCAGAGCGGATGAGCCGATCTCCAGCCGCTGATAGCCGCTGTAGCTCGCATCCTGCTGCAGGGGAGTGCGCGAGCTGCCATAGGCAAGGAGCGTCGCAAGCTGGCTCGCCTCGGTGACGCCCATGCCGTTGAACAGCGCCAGCGCCCCGTCGCCGTGCCTCAACAGCCGCAGCATCTGGATCATGCGGGCGATGGCTGATGGGATTTCCTGCGGCACTTTCAGGTTGCGGGCCGAGAAGGCCTGCTGGAGCGGCAGCAGATCGAACAAAAGGTCGATGAGGATTTGCGGGTTGCGGCTGACATGGCCACCATCGGGCAGGATTTCGCTCTCGAGGCTGGCGACGAGCTGCGATTGGACGGCTGCGCCGAGTTTCTCGCTTCGGTCGGTGCAGAGCGCGTAATAGGCGAGGCCGAGCAGCGAGGGCAGATTCTCGAGTGGGGCGACGCCGACGCGACGCTCCTTGAGAAGCACCACCGCCTGGCGATGCAGTGATTTGACGAAGTTGCGGTAGAAGGTTTCGTCCGCATCCTGAAGCAGGAGCGGCGAATGGGTCGTCCATGAAATGAGCCGGCGCAGCAGCACGGCGGGCTGCATCGAGAACCCGCCCGAAACCCGGCCGTAAAGGTCGATCCAGTCGGCGACAAGCTCCCGCGCCTTCGAGCGGGCGGCCTCCGTCTCAGCCGCTCGTGCATGGCGCAGCCAGCCGAAGCCGTGCAACTCCTCGGCGAAGGCGTAGCTCGGCGGCGTGATGTCGAAAGGCGAGCGCCCCCCGGTTTCGATGTGGCGGCCGGCGAAGGTCAGACGGCCGGCGAAGATGTCCTGCGCGATGGTGGCGTCGCTGCTGCGCAGATCCTGCGGCGCGATCAGGAGGCGGGTCGGCGTTGCGAGGCGCACGGGCACAACGAGCGTAGACAGGCGGCGGCTGCCCCGGCGGACTGCGGTCCCGGCCGTGGCGTTCGCAATCCTGATCGTCTCGAAGACGCTGCGCCGTCGAAAGTGGCCGCTCAACTATCCGTGACCTTCACATATCCGGCATGCCCGGAGGGCTGATTTATTCGACGGCAGACATGGTTAAATTTGCGTTCGCTCCGGGGTGCGAAATCAAGTCAATTTGAGCCGGGCGGCGTAAAATCCATCGCAGCCGGACAATCGCGCATGGTTGTCGGCGGTTATGTCGGCGAACTGGTAGGGGAGCGCGCGAAGATCGCCATCGGCGTTGAGCAGCTCCGTCATGCCGCCGACTTCGTCTGCTGCGATGGGCTGGCGCGACAGTCGAGGCTCGCGCTTCAGCAACGCCTCGATCTGCGCCTCGCTCTCGTCGCGCTCCAACGAGCACGTTGCGTAGACGAGCGTTCCGCCGGGTTTCAGGAGGGAAACAGCGCGATCGAGTATACGCTTTTGAAGCTGCACCAGCTTCAGGATGTCCTCCTGCGTCTTGGTCCAGGCTACATCCGGATGCCGGCGTATCGTGCCGGTCGAGGAGCAGGGCGCGTCGACCAGTATCGCGTCGAACGGCTCTGCCTTGAACGAAAGCGCATCGGCGACATGCGTCTCCGCTTTCAGCTTCAGGCGCGACAGGTTCTGCTCCAGCCGCGTCATGCGCTGCACCGAACGATCGACCGCGACCACCTCGGCCCCGGTGAGTGTGAGCTGCGCTGTCTTGCCGCCGGGCGCTGCGCAGAGATCGAGGACGCGCATGCCGGGTTCGGCCCGCAGCAGCCGCGCGGGTATCGCGGCGGCCGCATCCTGCACCCACCACTCGCCGTCGCTATAGCCGGGGAGCGTTGCGATGCCATCGCGATTGGTGAGCCGCAGCGAGCCGGTCGGCAGCAGAATGGCGCCGAGACGGCTCGCCCAGCCGACGGCATTGCTCTTCACTGTCAGGTCGACGGCAAGTTCGTCGGCATGCGAGGCGGCGATGCGCACCGCGCTTTCAGGGCCGTAGGTCTCGAACCAGCGCCGTGCCAGCCATTCCGGCGTATCGTCGCGCAGCGCATTGACCGATTTCAAGAACGCCTCGCGCTCGCGGGCGATGCGCCGCAGCACCGCGTTGACGAGCGAGGTGAAATGCATGCAGCGCGCATCCTCGCGCGCGAGCCTCACCGCCGTATCGACCGCCGCATGGTCCGGCACGCCGAGAAAGAGGATCTGCGCCACGCCTGAGATCAGGATCGGCTCCAGTTTCGGCGCGCCGGGCGGCAGGCCGTTCTTCAGCCGCTCGGACAGCGCCTTGCGGATGGTGCCGAGCCGCCGCATCGCGGTGGTCGCGATGGCGCGCACCAGTCCTCGATCCTGCGCCGCAAGCTCGCTCGCCTCATCGCTGCCCAGATGCGTGTCGAGCCGGTCGTCGAGAGCGAGCCGGCGCTGCACGACATCGCCAAGCACCGCGGCTGCAATGCGGCGAGCCTGAAGGCCGGGCTCCTTGTCCGGCGTGCGATGACGGTGTTTCGGCTCGAGTTTCGCTCCGGCGGCGGGTCGGGGTCTCGGCTCAGCTCGTGGTGTGAACTTCAAATGCGGTGTCGATCTCTCGTGCTGGCTCGGGAACGGCATGACCGCAGGCCCCGAATAGCGTTTCCATATGTTCAGGTAAAGGAGCCTCGACCGCAAGCGCGGCTTGGCCTTTTCGCCGGGGAATCACGATGCGGCGGGCATGAAGGTGGATTCGTCTCGCGGCGGCCCGCGCCGTGTCGCCGCCGTAAAGCTCGTCGCCCGCGATCGGAAAGCCGCTCGCCGCGCAGTGGACGCGCAACTGGTGGGTCCGGCCCGTGAGCGGCGTCAGTTCGAGCCAGGCAAGCCCGTCATGACGGCCAAGCGTCCTGAAGAGGGTCGTGGATGGGTCGCCGTCCGGCGCGGCGCGCATCACCCAGCTTCGCTTGTCGGCGGAGCGACGGGCGAGCGGGAGATCGATCCGCCCGTCATCCGGCGGCACGCCGACGACGACGGCCCAATAGGTCTTTGCAATCTCGCCGCGCTGGAACAGCTTGCCGAGATGGGCGAGCGCCTTGCGGTGGCGGCCGAGCAGGAGGCATCCTGATGTCTCGCGGTCGAGCCGATGGGCCAGCGCCGGGCTGCGCGCCATGCCGAAGGCGAGGGCGGGAAACAGCGCCTCTAGGTTCGCGCCACTTCCACCGCCCTTATGCACGGCGATGCCGGCCGGCTTGTCGATCACGATCATGTCGTCGTCACGGTAAAGCACGCGGGCGACGAGCATCTCTGCGCTGAAACTCTGCATGGGGCTCGATATCAGCCGGGCGCGGCAAAAGCGAATGCTGGATTTTTTGGCGACGCGCCTTACATGGAAGCCTCGAGGACAGGACACAATGACCGATACGCCCCCAGCCGCCAGCGACAATGCCACCGCGACGCCGAAACCATTGAGCCCGGCCGCAGAGCGCGCGCTGGCGGAGGCAAAAGCCCGCCGCGCCATTCTCGAAGCCAAGCAGGCGGAACTCGCCAAAACGCGGGAGATCGATGGCCGCGGCGGCCTCGATCCCGTGCGCTACGACGATTGGGAAGTCAAAGGAATCGCAAGCGATTTTTCCTAAGACGCCTTATATGACCTAACGGAAGGATAAAAAAGGATTATAGTCTTGTATTAGGATATTTTTTCGTATTTGATGGGGTATGCCTCGCCCCGTCTCATCGATTCGCCTGCCGCCCGTGACCGCCTTTTACAGAGCGGTTCCGTTACTCGTCGCGCTCGTGTTCGTCGTTTCGATCGTAGCCGCGACGGCCTTTTCCAGCCGACCGTCGAAAGCGCCGGCGGAAGCGACAGATGCACAGGCACCATCCGAGTCGGTCGTCGAGGCAAGGCCGTCCTTGCCCGCCAAGCCGCTGCGCAGCCTCTTCGCCGCCAAGCCGCTGCGGGTGATCGATGGCGACACGGTCGAGATGCGTGTATCGATCTGGCTCGGGCAGGATGTCACGACGCGGGTGCGGATGCGGGGCATCGATGCGCCGGAGCTTCGGGCCCGCTGCGAGGATGAACTCCTCAAGGCGGAGGCGGCAAAGCAGTTTCTCGCCGATCTGCTCGCGCGCGGCGAGGTGTTCCTAAGCGAAGTCGGCTACGACAAATATGGAACGCGGGTTCTCGCGCGCATCGTTGACGCATCCGGGGCGGACCTCGGCGCGAGTCTCGTCGAGCGCGGCCTTGCCCGGCCCTATCAGGGGGGCAAGCGGCAAAGCTGGTGCGAGGCCTCACGCTAGGCGCGGGCCGCGCGTCAGAAACGGCGCCACACCGCGCCGATCACGCCGGTTTCGGTGCCGACGCGGCGGCTCGCCACGGTTTGGAGCAGGCCGATCTGCACCGACCAGTGCTTGTCGATGTCATGGACTATGCTCAACTGCAGCTTGGAGCTCGATTGTTGCGGAAATCCGCCAGTGCCAGCGCCATCCGAAACCGCGTTGAAGCATTGCAGCAGGATCAGCCATGTCTCGACCGGTCGGATTCCGAAGGCAAGATCGAACCGCCATTCGCTCGCGGGGCGGCCGCTGCGCGTCCGATAACCGCCGGAGACATCGGCGAAGGCGGGCTTCGACCATAATTCGAAGCCGTATCCCGCGTTGATTCGCCAATCCGTCTCCGGACCGGTATTGCCGAGTTGCGCCCGGTTCGGCTGATCGGAGGGCGGCGGTACGGCCAACTGGCCTTGCACCGAGACGACGAAGGCGGATTGCTCGAATACCCTCGCCTTCAGCGCGAAGCGCGAATAGCCGAGACCGCCATAGACAGCCCGGTTGGGCGCGTTGAGGTGCTGGTTGAGCGCTTCGGGCTGTATGATGGCCGTCAGCCAGTCGGTCACGCCGTATTCGACATAGACCCGCGCCTCCCTTTTGATGAAGCGGGAGGCATTCGGATTGGGGTTTCGGCTGAAGAAGGACGTTTCGTTCTGCGTCCAGCCGAGCGAGCCGATGACCAGCCCGGTGTCCTTCGGCAAGGTCCATGCGCCCGCGCGAACAGACGGCGGCTCGGCGGTCGCTAGGAACGCCAGCGCTGCCGAGAAAACCGCCAAGCCATGGCGACGCTGACGCATGACGCACTTAACCTTACGTTAAGCAAGGAGAGTTGCGCATGGCGCATCGACGGTCAACGCGATCCGACAATGCAAGGCCAGGTCGAGGCTAAAAAGTGATCAGGCCGGAACGGCCTCGCGGGCGAGACTCGTGAACATGGCGAGTCCGTCCGTGCCGCCGATGAGCGGATCGATCAGGTTTTCGGGATGCGGCATCAACCCCAGCACCCTAAGATTGTCCGAATAGATGCCGGCGATGCCGTTGGTCGCGCCGTTCGGGTTCGATCGGCTATCGACTACGCCATCAGCGTCGCAATAGCGGAATGCGATGAGGCCCTCGCGCTCCAGCCGGTCTATGGTCGCGCTGTCGGCGACGTAATTGCCCTCGCCATGAGCGACGCAGACTTCGATAGCTTGGTGGCGCGCATAATCGAGCGTGAAGGCCGTGTCGTTCCGCTCGACGCGCAGATGCTGGAAGCGGCAAGTGAATCTGAGTTCGGCGTTGCGCATCAGGATGCCCGGCAGAAGGCCTGATTCGCACAGGACCTGAAATCCGTTGCAGACGCCAAGAACGAAGCCGCCGCGCTCGGCATGGGCACGCACGGCGTCCATCGCATGGGCGCGGGCGGCGATGGCCCCGCAGCGCAGATAATCGCCATAGGCAAAACCGCCGGGCAGAACGGCAAGGTCGGTGCCTGCCGGCAGCGCATGCTCCGCGTGCCAGACATAGCTGACTTTGGCGCCGCCTTTTTGGAGCGCCCGGCCGATGTCGCGTTCGCGATTGGAGCCCGGAAAGACGATGACAGCTGCGTGCATGTAAATCTACTTCATTCGGCAGAGGTAACGGTAGATAGCGAACCACCGTCATTAACCTGATACTTCGATACAAACTCGTCGCGATATCGTTTTGCCGCTGCAGCATCAGACGATGCACCGACAATCGACGAACTTATACCTCCCGAAAAAATGATTGTTTCAGCGGTGTAAAGCGTTTTGTCATTGATGGTTCGTTTGTATTCGCTTTGAAGCGCTGGAAATCCTTTAATCGTTGTCCGTTTTTCTGACACAAACGTAGCGCCGTCACTTTCTGCCTTCGCACGAATGGCTGCTAGCAGTTTGTCCAGTGCTACGGGGTCAGGATTTCGAGTTGGACTTGCAATACGTTTGAAAATGACGACCGTTTGAGTTGAGCAAGCAAGGGGTTTGCAGACATAAACTGTTTGCTGCCCACCACCAACGGGTTCGAGCCTCGACGTCCAACGATCACGATCGACGTTAGCCAGCCTAATCTTAGTTTGCCCTGCTTTGGCCGGTTCTTCAAACGTCTCACCGGTTGCAGCAAGAGTTTTGACGCCTGTCTGCTGTGACTGACAGCCCATTACTGGCAGGGCAAGCAAGCAAGCGATGACTAACGCCCTCATGTTTTTCTCCAACAACTGAATTAGAGTATTTCGATGCGGTAATTTTCGACCACCGTATTGGCGAGCAGCTTCTCGCATGCCTGCTTCAAGACGGTCTGAGCATTGTCGGCATCGACGCCATCCGCCATTTCAACGTCGAACACCTTGCCCTGCCGCACGGAGCCGATGCCCTCGATGCCGAAGGATTTAAGCGCGCCCTCGATGGCCTTGCCCTGCGGGTCGAGCACGCCGGTCTTGAGGGTCACGGTGATGCGGGCTTTCATGGACGGTCCTCACCAAGGATGGGCGCCCGCATAAAAAAACGGAGGCCTGATGGCCTCCGCTTAATCACTTTTGCCCTGATCCGCAATCGCGGCGGCGCGCTTTCCCCCGCGCCGGACAGGCAATATCACTGGACGAGTTTGGGACCCGTATGGATGACGTTCTCGCTTTCGGTGAGGATGCCGAGGCGCTTGGCGACTTCCGTGTAGGCCTCGACGAGGCCGCCCATGTCCTGGCGGAAGCGGTCCTTGTCCATCTTGTCGTTCGACTTGATGTCCCAGAGGCGGCAGCTGTCCGGCGAAATCTCGTCAGCGACGACGATGCGCATCATGTCGCCTTCGAACAGACGCCCGGTCTCGATCTTGAAGTCGACGAGGCGAATGCCGACGCCGAGGAAAAGTCCGGTGAGGAAATCGTTGACGCGGATGGCGAGCGCCATGACATCGTCGATCTCCTGCGGGTTGGCCCAGCCGAAAGCCGTGATGTGCTCCTCGGAGACCATCGGATCGCCAAGCGCGTCGTTCTTGTAGTAGAACTCGATGATCGAGCGCGGAAGCTGCGTGCCTTCCTCGATGCCGAGGCGCTTCGAAAGCGATCCGGCCGCGACATTCCTCACCACCACCTCGAGCGGTATGATCTCGACTTCGCGGATCAATTGCTCGCGCATGTTGAGTCGCTTGATGAAGTGTGTCGGCACGCCGATATTGTTCAGGTTCGTGAACATGTATTCGGAGATGCGGTTGTTCAGGACACCCTTGCCGTCAATGATTTCATGTTTCTGAGCGTTGAAGGCGGTCGCGTCATCCTTGAAATGCTGGATGAGCGTTCCAGGCTCGGGCCCTTCATAGAGCACCTTCGCCTTGCCTTCGTAGATGCGACGGCGGCGGTTCATCGGGATATACCGTATTTTGTTGAAGTCCATGAGAAAGCCGAGGCTCCGTATTCTGTTGAGCGCCGGCTGGCGACATCGAACGCGCGCCGGGGGACGGCTTGCAGACGACTAGCTCTCCTTAGTCCAAAACCGGATGTTATACAACGTTCGGGCATCGGGAGGGTAAAGCGTCGTGATGTAGGCCGGCGCGATCGAGAACGCTTAGCTCCGTCCGACAAGGCGTTTGACAGCCGGCCGATCGCGGCCGACAGTCGAGCACAAGCGAATAAGAATGGCGGCAGTCGCCGCGCTGGGAGAACGTCAGATGGGGATTGTGGGCCGGGATGTCAAAACGTCTGGCGGATTGATGGGGGCTTGCGCGGCGAAGCTTCGTTCAGGCAAACCCAGTTACGCGGCCTGGAGCACCATCGCCAATCCGGTCGTGGTCGAGGCAATCGCCCAGCACGGCTTCGACGTGATCGTTCTCGACGGCCAGCATGGCCATCACACCCGCGAGAGCATGTTCCAGTGCATCGCGGCGGCGGCGCTCTACGACATCCCGACGCTTCCGCGCATCGGGGTCGGGAATTTCGCCGACGCATCGCAGCTTTGCGACGCGGGGGCGTGCGGCATCATCGCCCCGATGATCAATACGGTCGAGGATGCGCGTACCTTTGCGTCCTTCATCAAGTTTCCGCCGCAGGGTGAGCGGAGCTGGGGCCCCAACCGGGCGATCACGCTCTCAGGGCTCGACCGCGACAGCTATTTCAAGGCCGCGAACGGCTTCACACTGTCGATCGCGATGATCGAGACGCGCGAGGCGCTGACGATCGCCGAAGATATTTTGAGCGTGCCGGGCATTGACGGTTTTCTCATCGGGCCGAGCGACCTTTCGATCTCGCTGCTCGACGGGGCGCGCATCGATACGGTGCACCCCGATGTCGACGCCGCGTTGACCCACGTCCTTGCGATCGCGCGCCGGCTTGGAAAGATCGCTGCGACCTTCGCGCCCAACGCTGCCCGCGCCGCCGAGCTTGCGGCGCGCGGCTATGACATCGTCACGGCAGGCACGGATCAGAGCTATCTCAGCCTCGGCATCGCGGCCGAACTTGGCGGCGCGAAGCAGATGGCGGCGCAGCCGGGCGCAAAATCAGGCTACTGACGAATTGAGGTGCTGAGCGAGGAAACGCCCCGCCTGGCGCAGACCCTCCCCGTCGATGCCGTGGCCGACGCCGCGCGAGACATGCCACTCGACGGGGACAGCGGATGCAGCGAGCGCGTCGCGCGCCATGCTGAGCGCCTCGACGGGGATGACCTCGTCGCGGTCGCCATGAACGAGAAGCACCGGCGGCATGCCGGTCATCTCGTGCGTGAGGCTTTCGAGACTGTCGTCGCGCAGGACGAGCAGGCCGGAATAGCCGACGATGCAGGCTGGCGGCTTCCTGCGGCGGAGGCCGACATGCAGCGCCATCATCGTGCCCTGGCTGAACCCGACCAGCGCCAGCCGCGCATCATCGAGACCATGTCTTTCGAGCTCGGCGTCCAGAAAGGCATCGAGAGCCGGGCGCGCCTCGTTGACGCCGATCCAGCGCTCTTCGGTGTTGCGCATGGTGAGGCCGAACCATTGCCGCCCCATCGGCGACATGGCGCAGGGCTGAGGCGCATTCGGCGATACGAAGGCCGCGTCAGGCAGGATGTCCCGCCAACTCCGCCCGAGATCGATGAGATCGTTTCCGTCGGCGCCGTAGCCATGCAGCAGCACGACGAGGCTTTTCGTGATGCCGGAAAGCGGGGCTATCCGCGGTCCGTCGAGCTTTGGCAGATCAGAATGGGGCATGGCGTCGTCCGTGGTTCCGTGGCTGATATGGCAAGGCTTGAAACACCGAACCGCGCACCAGATCAAGCGCCGATGCCGGCCCGTGACTTCACCACATTATAGTAGGCCCATAGCGCTCGCGCTGCGACCGAGCGCCATGGCCGCCAGCGCTCGGCGTGTTCGACGAGTTCCTTGACGCTCGGGCGGGCTTCGAACCCGTAGCCGATCCGTACCGCCTCCTGAAGCGCGAGGTCGCCTGCCGCGAAGGCGTCCGCATATCCGAGGCAAAACATCAGGTAGACGTCGGCCGTCCACGGACCGATGCCCTTGACCGTCACCATCGCGGCATGCGCCTCGTCGGCGGTCATGGCGCCGAGCGCGTTAAGATCGAGCGCGCCGGAGCCAACCGCGTCGGCGATCGAACGGATTGTTCTGATCTTCGGCGCGGAAAGACCGCAGATGCGGAAATCGTCATCGTGTAAAATGGCGAGGCGGCCCGCGTCGAACGGAGCGAGGCGGTCCTTGACCTTCGCCCAGATGGCGCGTGCCGAGGCGACGGAGAGCTGCTGCGAGACGATGATGGAAAGGAGCCCTTCGAGCCCCGGCTCGCGGCGGCGCAACGGCAAGGTGCCGGCAAGGTCGACGATGCCCGCCATCTTGTCGTCGACGAGCCGCAAATGGTGGATTCCCTCCGCGACGTCGTCCTCTGTCTCAACGATACGGTGCACCGGGGTTCCTTAGACTTTTGGATGACAAAATTTGCTAACAGAATCAATACTTAAGACATTGATTACTGTCACACGCTATAAATCGGTGGACGCCTGAGCCCATTAAGGCATTCGCCGCGTTTCTCCAGTAGGAAAACGTTCGGAACCACAACGCCCGCCGAGCCTTTGACAGGACGGCGTCGTTCGAAGACAGCGGAGACTATCCCGTGAGCAGGCCAATGCAAGGCATGAGCGCAGCGGCTGGGGAAACGCCCCGGCACACGGCGCTTATCGTGGACGACAGCCGCACCGGCCGCAGGATCGTCACGACGCTGCTGACGTTCCTCGGTTTTTGCGTCGTCGAGGCAGTGAACGGAGCGGAAGCGCTCTGCGCGCTGGAAGGCCGGGCATTCGACCTCATCACGATCGATCGTAACCTCGATGGCGAGGATGGTGTCGATCTCGTGCGGCAACTGCGCGCCCACCCATCTTGCGGGGAAGAACCCAGAATCATGGCGCTCACCGGCCATATCGGCAGCGAGCACAGCAATGCCTTCTTCGAGGCGGGCGCGGACGCCTATCTCGCCAAGCCCTTCACGGTACGCGAGCTCAGTGAGATCGTCACCGCGCTTGGTTTCGACACGGTGCTCAACGGCGTGCCTCAGATCGACGCCGCATAGCCTGATCTAGCGCGAGGCGCTGGCAGAGTCAGCTTGAGCCAGATTGGTGCGGCCCGGCGATTTCTGGATCAGCTGCTCGATCCGTTCCTTTTCGCGCTTGAAGTCGGCGAGCGACTTGCCGTCAAGTTCGCGGCCGCGCGGCAGCTTGATCGCCATCGGGTCCACGAAATTGTCGTTGACGATGACCTCGTAGTGCAGATGCGGGCCTGTCGACAGGCCTGTCGAGCCAAGATAGCCGATGATCTGGCCCTGACGCACCTTGGCTCCGACCTCGACGCCGCGCCCATAGGCCGACATGTGCGAATAAGTGGTGATGTAGCCGTTGAGATGCTCGATCTCGACATGGTTGCCGTAGCCTGACGTCCAGCCCGACTTGATGACGGTGCCGTTGCCGGCGGCGAGGATGGGTGTGCCGACCTTGTTGGCCCAATCCGTTCCCGTATGCATCTTGGCGTAGCCGAGCACCGGATGGCGGCGCCAGCCGAAGCCGGAGCGGAGCTGGCCGGCAGCCATCGGCATACGCAGCAGGAACTTGCGTGCCGAGCGGCCCTGCGGGTCGTAGAAGTCGATCGCGTTGTCGTCCGTCGTCTGGAAGCGGTAGAACACCTTCTTCTCGCTGCCGAGCGTGATCGCCGCATAGAGGAGTTCGCCGCGGCCCTGGTCGCCATCCTCCGGCTCGGCATAGAAGAACTCGATCGAGTCGCCGCCCTGCACCTTGCGCTGGAAATCGACGTCATAGGAATAGACGCGCACCAGCTCGTCGATGAGGAAGCGGGGCACGCCCTGCTTCAGCGCGGTTTCATAGATGCTGTTGAAGACCGAGAGCGCGCTTTCGTCGTCCTCACCCTCCGGCTCGGTGTTGACGGTGAGGTCGGGCTTCAGAAGCGGGACAGCGCTGTAGCTGCCATCATCCTTGAGACCGACGATCGCCTCGACATCTTTTTCGCCATAGAGCGAGAGCTTGACGAGATCCTTCGCTGGCCGCGTGTCGAGGCCGGCGAAGGTCAGCTTCAATCGATCGCCCTCGACGACCGGGCGCTGCTTTGACGACGAGACGAGCGCCAGCGCCGCCTCGCGCGCCTGGAGCGCCGGCGCGCCCGCCGCCTTCAGGGCTGCCTCGACCGACTCCCCCTTTCGCACCGGCACGACGCGCTCTTCGTTCATGTAATGCGGATCGGAGGCTGCGCTCTTGCGGATGGCGGAGACGTTCTCCTGGAACAGCCTGACCTCGATCTTCGAGAACGGGTTCTCCGCCTGCGGCGCGAGCGCCAACGCCGATGTCTCGGCAAGGGGCGAGCGAAGGGCCTTGGCGAGCAGGATTTGCGGCGTGGCGAGCGCGAGCGGGGTGCGCGGAGACTGCGCCGCCGCCTCTCTGGCCTGCGCCGCGGCGGCTTCTTCGCCGAGGCTGAGATCGTTGAACGCGTGGGGATCGACCGCGGCGAGATCGGCGGTCGTCATCGAAACGCGGGCATTGGGCTCGCTACCGACCGACAGGCGGTCAAATCCGCGATTGTTGTTGGCCTCGGAGATCAGTTGCAGCGGGTTGAAGGCAGGAAGATCGTCTGTTGCGGTCGAGCCGATCAGCAGCAGCCCTGTCGCGACGCGGGTGTAGCTGCGCGTCTTGATGATTTCCTTGTCGCCGACCTTGAGCGTCGTCGGCAGGCGGAAGGTGCGTTTGGCGGACGCGATATCCACCGCCTGGGTGAGGCGATCCGCCCGGCGGATGCTGCCTGCGACGCGGACCGGCTTGATGTCTGGCGGGCTTGCCGGAATGTCGACAGCGCGGGCGATCTTGCGTTCCGCCGTGCCCATCACCGCGATACCCATCAGCGTCGCGCCGAAAACCGCGGTCAGAACGGTGCCGAGCAACCAGCGAATATTGACGCGGTGCGACACGGTCGGATCGGAATCATGCCCAGTGAAATCGAGCGGCGGTTCGAAACCAAGATCGATGCTGGGAGAGTCGCGATGCATGGAGCCTGTGTCACTTCACATTGCGGGCAATTTAAGGTGGAACAGAAGTGCGTGCAACACTCTCTGAAGCAGGGTTTCGGCCAGAACACAACCCATGCAAGAGCGCTCTCGGAGCAGACCGTCGATCGGCTGACCGCGTGGAAGGCGTCGCGTGGATGATGTGCGGTTGAGAGCGCCTTATATATAGAGCGCCCCATATATAGTGCCACGCATGGCAGGTCGACGGCCACTGGTTCAGCCCGATGACACGCTCTTGTATGACCCTTTTGCGCGAAACGGGAACATTGGGCGTCATGGCGCGGTTCTGTGGAACGCAAGGACCCGACCTGCCTCGACCATTCGCTGTGCCGCCCATCGCATTGATGCATCGTTGGGCAGCGCGCTCAAAGCGAAGGCAGAAAATTTTCGGGCTAAAATATTGATAACCTTGCCATAATCGCGTTCTTGCGCATTGCAGGCACAAAATTTTGCGTTTTGTTGTGACAAGGTGTTGACAGTTTTGGGGGCTGGGATTAGAACCCACACATCGACGCGGCGCCGCACCGGCCCCGCCGTCACCGAAACATTCTCTGACATAACGTCGAGTTAAGTCACTGGTTCAAAAGCCAGACAGAGTATTTTTCGCTGCTGTTTGAAAATTGAAGACGAGAAAGAGAAACGTAGACGGCGGAGTCCTTGCGGACTGCTTCTACCTTCGCAAGAGGGAAACGGCAGTCAGATACAAGACTTCGGCGGTCATACGTTTCGGTGAGTGTACACACGCATGTCGATCCGCAAGGGTCGTCATTAAGTGCACTCCGTCAAGAAACTAGTGACTAAGCCGGTTCAAACTTCTTATATCTAACTTGAGAGTTTGATCCTGGCTCAGAACGAACGCTGGCGGCAGGCTTAACACATGCAAGTCGAACGCCCCGCAAGGGGAGTGGCAGACGGGTGAGGAACACGTGGGAATATTCCTTTCAGTACGGGACAACTC
>JAIELD010000007.1 GCA_019753285.1 Beijerinckiaceae bacterium
GCAGGCGAACTCGTTCGGCTGAAGCCTCTGCTCGAAGGCGAGCGAAGGGCTGTTCAGCCGAGCTGACGGGACGGCGGGCGCGAGGCAGTAGGCGCGGCTCATTCTCCTCGGCGGACGGCAAGTCCCAATGAGGTGCCATCCCGTGCGGCTGCCGTTGAAGAGCAGCGCCATCAGCCCAAATCCGACCGCCAAGCCGACGGTCACCGCCAGCAAGACGACGACCTACTTGCAGCTGAACCGATCCGCCGATGCCAGCGCGGCCTCGTAGTCCGCAGCGAGCTGGCTGCAGAGTGCATGGACGCTGGGAATGCTTTCGATACTGCCGACCCCTTGGCCAGCGGCCCAGATGTCTTTCCAGGCTTTGGGACTGCTCGTGCCAAAGTCGAGCTTGTCAGGAGGGGTCAGATTATCGGGATCACGACCGGCAGCGACGATGCTTTGCCTGAGGAAATTGCCGGGAACCCCGCTGACCGCAGGGGTGTAGACGATGTCGGCTGCGGTTGAGTCAACCAGCATCTGCTTCTGACGCGGGATTGCCAAACTTTCCTGCGTGGCGATGAAGCGCGTACCGAGATAAGCCATGTCTGCGCCCATAAGCCGGGCGGCCGCGACTTGCGCGCCGGTGCTGATCGCGCCGCCGAGCAGCAACACACCGTCGAAGAGTGCGCGAATTTCCTGGAGAGCCGCAAAAGGGCTGATGGTGCCCGCATGCGCGCCGGCCCCGGCAGTGACGGCAATCAGCCCGTCGACGCCGGCATCTGCCGCCTTGGCTGCGAATTTCAGATTGGTCACATCGTGAAAGACAAGCCCGCCATAGGCTTGCACCGCCTTGATCAGATCATGGTTGAGGCCAAGCGAAGTGATGACCAGCGGCACCTTGCGCGCGACCGTGATGGCAAGATCGGCTTCAAGCCTCGGATTGCTGCGGTGGACGACGAGATTGACGCCATACGGCGCTGAAGAGCCATCAAGGCGGCCGGCGATCTCGTCGAGCCAGTCGGCATAGCCTGCGCTGCTGCGCTGGTTCAGGGCCGGAAAGCTGCCGACGACACCGGATCGGCAACAGCCGACCACAAGGTCCGGCCCAGAAATCAGGAACATCGGCGCCGCGACGACCGGAACGCTCAGGCGGTTGGCGAAAGCGGTGGGAATGGGCATCGCTTTGGTTCCGGAAGTCGGAGAGGCCTCCGCTCTGCAGCGGGGCCTCAGGGCTCATCAATACTGCTTGAAATCGGCCAGCGCCTTGAACGTGCGCTCCTTGGCGTCATACTGGTAAACGCCGACCGAAGTGCCCGAAAGCTGTTTGGGATTGTCGAAGCTGACTGGCGCGCTGAGGCCGCCCGTATCGAAGTTTTTCAAGCCCTTCAGCTTTTCGATCGTGCAGGCGCGGGTCAGATCCTTGCCGCAGAGCCGCATCGCCTCGGCCATCGTCTTCAATCCGATATATGAAACATAGGTGTAACGGCTGATGGCGGCGATCTCTTCGTCCGAAGCGTACTTCTTGGCGAGCAGCTTGAACTTGTCGTTTGCAGGACCGACCAGCGAGACGTAATCGCCAACGAGGAAGTTATAGCCTGCAGGCGCCGAGAGCGCGGCGGAGGCTGGGATGCCTTCGCTCCAGACGCCCGCCGACTGGATGTTCATGTCGAGCTTGCGCGCTTCGGAAAGAATGTTGGCGGCTCCGGCGAAGATGCCGCCATTGGCGAGCACGGTCACACCGGCCTGCTTCATCTGCGCCATCTCCGCCGAGAAGTTGTTCGTGCCTTTCTTGAAGCGTACGCGCACCGGCGCGGTCACGCCGAATTCCTTCACCGCCCGGTCGAAGCCTGCCTCGACTTCCTTGCCGAAATCATCGTCCTGCCGAATGATGCCGTAGACGGCGTCCTTTGCGGCGAGATTGTCGTGGATGTATTTGAGCTGCGCATAGAATGCGTCTTCATAGCTCGCGCCAAAGGTGAAAACGGACGGACGAACAGGCGTATAGACGAGCGCCGCCGGTGCCTGCGTCACGATCGTCGGGAGATTGTTCTCGGTAATGAGCGGCATCATAGCCAGCACGTTGGCGGTGCCGGACGTGCCGTTGAGCGCGAAGATCTTGTCGACCTCGAGCAGCTTGGTCAGTGCCTGGAAGGAGCGGGCGGGGACATAGCCGTCATCTTCCGTGATAACGACGATCTTGCGGCCGTTGATGCCGCCGGCAGCGTTGATTTCGCCAGCGGCGATCTTGGTGCCGATCGAAAAGCCCTTGCCGACGAAGGCCGCAGGGCCCGTCATGATGTTGACGTCGCCGATCTTGATCTCCGTATCGGACACGCCGGGATCGGCGGCGTAGGCGGTGGCGGAAAGCAGCAGTGCGGCACAGGTAAGCGTTGTTTTCTTCATGACGTCCTCCCCTTGTTTTTTTAGTATGCGAGCGGCCAGTTGCTCCAATATTTTCGCGCGTCCCGCCAGATGCCGATCAATCCTTCAGGTTTGAAGCGGAGGGCGAAGACAATCACCGCGCCGTAGGCGATGCCACGGATTTCATAGACGTAATTGGTGTAGAAGGTCGAATTCGGGTCCGCGACGAGCGCAAAGAACAAACGCAGCCCTTCCGGAAGGAACGACAGGAAGACCGCTCCGAGGACCGCGCCTGCCACCGAACCAAGGCCGCCGAGAATGATGATGGCTAACGCCTCGATCGACAGGATGAGGGCGAAGACATCGACGTTCACGAAGCGGATTTGCAACGACATGAGCGCCCCCGCGATGCCGACGAAAAACGAGCTGATCGCGAAGGCAAGCAGCTTGTAGCGAACGAGATCGATACCCATGACCCGTGCCGCGATGTCATGATCGCGGATCGCCAGCCAGGCACGCCCGATGCGCGTACGGGACAGGTTCAGCCCGGCCAGCACCGTGGCGACGGTAAGGGCCAGCGCAAGATAATAAAGCGGTAAGCCCTTCTGGACATCGAAGCCGAACATCCGCGCACCCTTGACGAAGACGCCATTGGGCCCATGCGTCAAAGCCTCGGCATAAAGGATGACGTGGTTGATGATGAAGGAGAAGGCCAGCGTCGTGATCGCGAGGTACAAGCCTTTCAGCCGCAGCGATGGCACGCCGACAAGGATGCTGATGGCGGCTGAAGTCAGGCCGGCTGCCGGGAGCGTCAGCCAGACCGGCCACGCGTAATCGGTGAGCAGGATCGCATTGGCGTATGCGCCGACGGCGAGAAAGCCGGCCTGACCAAGCGATATCAGCCCTGTCTGACCGGTCAGCATGTTGAGGGCGACCGCGCCGATGACCGCAATGAGCGCAGACACCACCAGCGTCAGCCCATAAACGCCGACGAGGTACGGCATCGCCAGCATCAGGCAAAGCAGGCCGCCGACCCAGCCCCAGACGACCTTGCTGTCGCTGAGCGCGATCAGTTGGCTTGGACTTTCCTTGAAATGGCCGGTTCGCATCGCTCAGACCCGCTCTATGTCGCGGCTGCCGTACAGCCCGAAGGGCCGTACCATCAGCACGAGAATGATGACGATGAAGCCGGCGATCTCGCGCATGCCTTCGCCGACATAACCTTGTGACAGGTTTTCGATCACTCCGATGATCAGCCCGCCTGCCGCTGCGCCGACGACCGAGTCCATGCCGCCGAGAATGACCGCCGGGAATGATCGCAGGCCCTGGAACCAGATGTCGGGCGCGAGCTTGAAGTTCGCCGCAAACAGCAGCCCGGCAATCGCCGCAATGCCGGCGGACAGCATCCACGCAAGCGCATGAATACGGCTCACGCTGACGCCGACCAGCATGGCGGCCGTTTCGTTTGCCGCGACCGCCCGCATCGCGATGCCGTAACGGCTGAAGCGCAGGAAGAGCCACATCGCCAGCACGACCAAGGCGAGAGCCGCAATGAGATAGAGTTGCGCCGGATAGAACGGGATGGTGCCGATCATGACCACGGTCGACGAAATACCGGCGTCGAAATTGAAAGGTTGGGAGCCCCAGACGATGATGATGAACCCGCGCAGGATGACCGCGAGACCGACCGTCGCCATGACGATCGCGAATATCGGCTCGCCCAGCATGGGGCGAATGAAGACGCGCTCGAGGACGAGCCCGACCGCCATCGAGATCGGAACCGTCACCAACACCAAGGGCAGGAACGAGAGGTGCAGCGTATTGGAGAGGCTGAAGGCGATGTAGGCCGTCAGCATCACCAGTTCGCCCTGCGCGAAATTGACGACGCCTGTCGATTTATAGATCAAGGCAAAACCCATGGCGATGAGGCCATAGGCTGCGCCCGAGACGAGACCGGTCGCGATGAGCAGCAGGAGAAAGTCCATCAGGCGGCATCTCCATAGATGGCTGCGATCTCTTCCTGAAACTTCTGCTCGATCGACTTGCGACGCACCTTCATCGTCGCGGTCAGTTCGCCGTCATCATGATCGAGTTCCTTGCCGAGAATGATGAATTTGCGAATGTTCTCGACCCGGGCGAAACGGTCGTTCACTCGTTTGACCTCGCTATCGACGAGTTGGCGCACCTTTTCGTGCCCGGCGAGCGTGCGATAGGTCGTATACTGGATGTTTTGCGCCTGCGCCCACTTGCCTGTCGTCTCGAGATCGATCTGGATGAGCGCCGCAAGATAGTGGCGGCCATCGCCGAGCAGGATCGCCTCGCGAATGTAGGGCGAGTCCTTCAGCGCGTTTTCGATAAGCGACGGCGTGATGTTCTTTCCGCCGGAGGTGATGAGGATGTCCTTCTTGCGGTCAAGCACGCGGATTTCGTCGTTGCCGACGACCTCCACGATGTCGCCGGTGTGAAGCCAGCCATCGACGATGGCGCGGGCTGAGGCCTCCGCGTCGAAAAGATATCCCTTGAAAACGCTGGGACCCTTCACCAGCAGCTCTCCGTCGGGCCCAAGCCGCTGGTCGACACCGCTGATCGCCGGGCCGGAGCACCCAAGGCTCGTGGCACCCGCGCGTTGCGCATTGCAGACGCCGGCGCTCTCCGTCATGCCGTAGATCTGGTAGACGGGCACGCCAATCGTCCAGAAAAACAGAAGCACTTCTGGCGAAACGGTCGCGCCGCCACAGAAGCCGCAGCGCACCTTGTTGATGCCGAGAAAGTGCTGCAGGCTACGGAAGCAGATGAGCCAGAGCAGTTCGAAGCCCAATCTATCCAAAACAGAGGCGAACCGGCCTCCGTTTTCGGTGCGACGCAGCGCAATCGGGCGGCCCCAGGCGATGCAGGCTTCGAAGACGCGGCGCTGGAACGGCGTCGTGTCGGCGACGCGATAGAGGATGCTTTGCTGCATCTTTTCCCAGATGCGTGGCACGCCAAGAAAGCCGAGCGGTGCAATCTCGCGCAGATTGACGACGACCGTATCCACCGATTCAGCGAAGCTGACGGAACATCCGGTGACCAGCTGCATGACTGTCGAGAAGCTGCGCTCGGCGACGTGGCAGAGCGGCAGATAACACAATACGGAGTAGCTGCTCGCGTTCAGGCCGTGGATCGATGCAGTTTCCGCCGCCGAGTGCAGCATGTTGCGGTGGCTCAGCAGCGCGCCCTTTGGGTTTCCGGTGGTGCCGGACGTGTAGACGACGATCGCCACGTCATCCGGCTGGCCAGCCTCCAGCGCCGCGTCGACGAGATGTCCGAATTCGTCTTCGTGCTCGCGCCCAAGAGCCAGAACCGCGTCGAAGGAGAGCAGGCCGTCGTCCTTGTAGTGGCGCATGCCCTTCATATCGACGCAGATGATCGTCGAGAGGTCGGGCAAGCCGCTCTCGTTTCTACGCGCGTCAAGTACCTTGTCCGTTTGTTCCTGATCCCCGCACACGATGATCTTCGAGCGGGAGTGTCCGACGATGTATTGAAGCTCCGGCCAGGGATTGGTCGGATAAATGCCGAGCCCGGCGCCTCCCAGCATCTGTGCGGCAAGATCGGCGTAGAACCATTCCGGCGTGTCGTCGCTGGCAATGGCGAGGCGGTCGCCTGCGCGGAAGCCGAGAGCGTAAAGGCCGACGGCGAACTGCCGTGCCGTGCCGTAATAGCCCTGCCAGTTCGTTCGCCGCCAGAGCCCGCGATCTTTCTTGCGCAGCGCGATCCTGTCGCCATGCTCGGCCGCCCGGGCCTTCAGGATTTGTGGCATGGTCATGCTGGCGATCCCGGCGCGATCCAGCATCAGGCGGCTCTCCTCTTGCCGAGATACGCTTCGATGACCGCCGGATCAGCCGCGACCTCCGTCGGCGTGCCCTCCGCTATCTTCCTGCCGTAATTGACGACGCAGACATGGTCGGAAATATCCATCACGATGCCCATGTCGTGCTCGACCATGAGCACCGTGACGCCAAGCTCATCCTTGAGATCGAGGATGAAGCGGGCAATGTCCTCCCGCTCCTCGAGGTTCATGCCCGACACCATTTCGTCCAGCAGCAGGAGCTTGGGCGAAATGGCAAGCGCCCGTCCGAGCTCAACCCGCTTTTGCAGCCCATAGGACAGCGTTCCGACGGCCTGATCGCGAATTTCCTCGATTTCGAGGAATTCGATGATCTCCTCCACCCGCTCACGCGCCTTCAGCTCTTCCTTCCGAGCCCGTCCCCAGAAGAATGCGGCGGAAAGCGGATCGCTGCGCAAATGCGCGTGCATGCCGACAAGCAGATTGTTGATGACCGTCTCGTGTTTGAAGACCGCGAGGTTCTGAAAGGTGCGGGCGATGCCGAGTTTCGCCAGCGCATAGGTCGGCTTCTGCGTGAGATCCTGCCCGTCAAACACGATGCGGCCTGATGTCGGGCGCAGGACTGCGCTGATCAGGTTGAACAAGGTGGTCTTGCCAGCGCCGTTAGGCCCGATCAGGCTGTAAATTTCGCCGCGCTCGACCGTGAGGCTCACGTCGTTGACGGCGACCAGGCCGCCGAACCGTTTGGTGACGCCCTCGAGTTGCAGCAAGGCGGTCATGACAACCACCGTTTGCGCCGTTTGTAATGCTTGACGTCGCGCATGCTTTTGCGCGCTCCGCCGGAGAAACCCAGATAGAATTCCTGCACATCGTCATTGGCGGCGAGCTTTTCAGCCGATCCGTCCAACACGATGCGCCCGTTTTCGATGATGTAGCCATAAGATGCGACCTGAAGAGCAAGCTGCGCGTTTTGCTCGACAAGCAGGACAGTGAGGGCCGACTCTCGATTGAGGGTGATAATCGTTTCAAAAATCGCATCGACGATTTGGGGCGCGAGCCCAAGCGACGGCTCGTCGAGCATCAGCAGGCGCGGGCGGCCCATGAGCGCCCGCCCGATCGCCACCATTTGCTGCTCCCCGCCCGAAAGATACCCGGCGATCTGAGACTTGCGCTCCTTGACCCTGGGAAAAAGCGCATAGATGCGGTCAAGCCCTTCGTTGACTTCCGCGCGAGTGCGCGTGAAGCCACCCATGACGAGATTCTCCTCGACGGTCAGCGTTGCGAACAACGCGCGGCCTTCCGGCACCTGCAGCAACCCACGCTCGATGATGGCCCTGGGGCTTTTATCGGAGATGATGTCGCCTTCGAGATGGATGGCGCCGCTGCTGATCGCGCCATCTTCCTGCGAGAGCACGCCCGAGATCGCTTTGAGAATGGTGGATTTGCCGGCGCCGTTCGAGCCGAGCAGCGCGACGATGCGGCCCGCGGGCACCTCGAGCGAAACGTCGCGTACCGCCTCGATCGATTTGTCGTAGAAGACCTGGAGATTGCTCAGCGCCAGCATCGCAACCTCCGCAGCGACGGGCTCCGGAGGCGCTGATGAACGCGGTCCATCAAGGAGCGGTCAGACGATGTCGGGCAAACGCGTTCAGGCTGGCAAGGCTTGCGAACAAGCGCTGCTGGGGAGGCAGGCTCCACCGGCTGAACCTCGCGAATCAACTTGTCTCCTCCGACAAATCTTCATCTTCTGGAGGGCCCGCTGTATCCTTATCGGAGATACTTGCGCATGACCGCAGAATGATGAATGATCTTTATTAACGACGAGCTTGGCGCATTTGTCAACGAGGATTTTGTCTGCCGGCGACGCCAGAAGTCGACAATACAAAGAAGAAAAACCGATGAAAGATCAATGCGTTCCTGAGTTGTCGGCTCGGCTTGAATGGGTGTTGCCTGATGTCGCTTGCATCACGCTCGCTCGCGGAGCCGAACTCAATACACTGACGTTGGAGATGGTTGCGGATCTCGATGCAGCGCTCAAGGAGGCAAAGGAAAAGTCAGCCCGCGTCGTGATCGTCACTGGCGAGGGCAGAGCGTTCTGCTCTGGCGCCCACATCCGCTATTTCACCGATCCTTCATCCGAGTTGGCGGGGAAACCAGAACGCATCGGCCGTGTCTATGTGAAGGCCATTCTCGATACCTTCGCCAAGTTGCGCGAGGGATCGTTCATCAGCATCGCGGCCATCAACGGCTTTGCTTTTGGCGGCGGTTACGAGCTGGCGCTTGCCTGCGATTTCCGCCTGATGGCGCGGTCGGCCCGCATCGGCCTCACTGAAACGCGGCTCGGCGCCGTGCCTGGAGGCGGAGGTGTGCAGTTGCTGGCCAAGATGGTCGGGCGCGCCAAGGCTATCGAGATGATCCTCCTCGCCGAACCGTGGTCGGCCGAACAGGCGCTTGCGGCCGGTCTCGTCACATCGGTGCACGACGACAATCAACTGGCGGACGCGGCGGTTGCGCTTGCACGGCGACTGCTCGTCTGCAGCCCGGCCGCACTGGCCGTCGCCAAACGGGCGATCTATGCTTGCGAAACCGCAGGCGAAGGCGAAGCCGATGAAATCGCCATTGTCGCTGTCGAGCGCGCAGCCGCAAGCGCCGATTGGAACGAGGGCATGGCAGCGTTTCGCGAAAAGCGCACGCCTTCCTTCGCCGTTCCTGTTAACGCATCGTCATGACTGCGATCCAAAGCCGCCGCCAGGTTGTGCGCCTGCCTCGCGAACAGCGCATTGCAGAGATCATGCAGGCCGCCCGGGCGGTATTTGTCGAGAAAGGGTATGAGGATGCCTTGCTGTCCGACATTGCTGTGCGAGCCGATGTCGTCGAAGGCAGCATCTACCGATATTTCGAGAATAAGCGCGACCTTTTGGTCAAGGTCATCGAAGATTGGTATGAGGACATGCTGTCTGATTACGACCAGCAACTCGCTGGCATCGGAGGCACGCGCAACCGATTGCGGTACATGGTTTGGCGGCATCTCAAGACCATCCATGACGAGCCTGCACTCTGCCATTTGATGTTGCAGATCATTCGCTCGGGGCAGGATTACAGCCAGACCGCCGTTCACGACCTCAACCGCAAATACACCCGTCGCACGCTGGACATCATTCAGGAGGGCGTGACGGCCGGTGAGCTTCGCAGCGATATTTCTCTGCGGCTCATTCGTGATTTCATCTACGGTTGCGTTGAGCATCGCACATGGGCCTATCTTCGCGGTGAAGGCGATTATGATCCCGGCGAGGTCGCGGACATGATCATCGAACTCGTCTTCGCCGGTCTGGAAAAGCGTTCGGATGCAGGGCCGGCGCCGCCGGACGACAATCTGATGCTGAGGCTCGAACAGGCCGTTGCGCGGTTGGAGAAAGTGAACGTCTAGTGGCGAAGGCAGGCGCAGACCTGCTCGCACTTTCGGGAGGCGTGTATGGATGAAACGCGGCAAGCTGGCGTCGGCGTCGACATTCGGCGAGCAGGCAGCCTTACCGTCTATGAATTGTTCGCCGCGCAGGTCGCCTGCAACCCGCATGCGATCGCCATAGAACAGGGCGAGATGCAGATAAGCTACGGCGCGCTCGATCGGCGGGTGCGCAAGCTGGCCGGAGCGCTGCTTCGCCTTGGCGTCGCTCGTGGAGCACGCATCGCGCTCCTGTCCGAAAATCGCTATGAATACATCGAAATTCAGCTGGCCGCTGCCTTCATTGGCGCGATTGTCGCCTGCCAGAACTGGCGGCTCGTCCCTGATGAATTGCGCCACTGCGTAACGCTCGTCTCGCCCGCGCTCATCGTCGCCTCCGTGCGGTTCGCGGAGCGGGCAGAGGCGCTGGCGATCGACGTGCCGATTATCGTCATCGAGCGCGATCATGACCGGCTGATCGAAACGGCTGAACCTGCTTCACCGATGCCGGTCGACGGCGAGGACCCGCTCATCATCCTCTATACCAGCGGTACGACCGGCCTTCCCAAGGGCGCGGCGATCAGCCATCGCGCCGAAATAGCCCGCAACATCGTCCTTCGTCTTGATTTACGCGCGACGGAGCAGGACGGCTTCATCGCCTGGGCGCCCATGTTCCACATGGGCTCGACCGACCAGCTCCTTGGGGCGCTGATGTCCGGCGCAACAGTGTTCGTGATCGATGGCTTCGATGCCGAGAGGATCGTCTCGATCATGGAGCGCGAACTGCTAGGCTGGGTATTGCTCATGCCGGGCTCGATCGAGCCTGTCGTCGAGCTATTGAAGACGGGCAAGCGCCGCGTCAGGAGCGTGCGAGCGATCGGCGCGATGGCGGATCTCGTGCCGAAGGCGCTTGTCGCCCAATTGTCGGGCCTCGCCAACGCGCCTTATCTCAACAGTTTCGGCTCGACCGAGACCGGTCTGCCTCCAGCCTCTGCCGTCCTGATACCGCCAGGCGTCGTCCCTGAAAGGTTATCGAAGCGGAAAAGTACGCTCTGCGATTTGCGGCTCGTCGATCCCGGCGGCAATGAGGTGCCCAATGGCGAGCCAGGAGAGGCGGCCGTTCGCGGACCGACGGTTTTCAGCGGCTACTGGAATGCCGATGCGACCAACGCCCGCGATTTTGCAAATGGCTGGTTTCGCATGGGCGATCTGTTCCGCCGCAACGCCGATGGCAGCTATGATTTTGTCGACCGCGCCAAGTACATGATCAAATCTGGCGGTGAAAACATCTACCCGGCAGAGATCGAACGCGTTTTGCTGGCGGATGCGCGCATTGGCGACGCAGTGGTCGTCCGCAAGGCCGATCCCACATGGGGCGAGGTGCCTGTCGCCTTCGTCGCACGGGCCGATGAATCGCTGACGGACCTCGAGGTCGATCGTCTTTGTCGCGCATCATTAGCCGGCTACAAGCGACCCAAGGCGGTGCATTTCGTTCGGTTCGAAGACTTTCCGCGCAGCACGACGGGAAAAATCCTTCGGCATGAAATGGAGGCTCTCTATCGTCATCTACTCACCTGAGACGTCATGCGCCTCATAGGGCCTGTTCGGCTCGTCAGCGCGCAGCAGCACTGTCAGGCGGCCAAGCTGGATCGGCTCGTCGCGCTGGTTCAGCACTTCGAATGCGAAGATGCCAACATTGCGGCCTGGCTTCGAGGTCGCCCGGAGGCTTTCGATCGTCACCCGAGAGCGCACGGTGTCGCCGATCTTCACCGCGCCCGAGAAATCCCAATTCAGGTTGAGCAAACCGATCACGCGCTCCCCAAGCACGTTCATCTGCGTGAAGAGGCCGATCGCCGTCGACATGGTGTGTGGGCCATGCGCGATCCGCGCGCCGTGAATGGTGGTCTGTGCGAAGGTCTCATCGACATGGATCGGCGTGAAATCGCCGACGAGGCCGGCAAACAGGTTGATGTCTCCTTCGCCGATCGTTCGGCCGGCGGTGGTGAAAGTCTGGCCTTCGACGAGCGGCGACATCCATCTCTCCTCTGGCTGCGTGCAACCCGGCCTCAACCTTGGAAATAATCAGGGCGATCGATCGTCCAGGTCTCGCCCCAGAGTTGCGATCCGCCGGCGACGTGCAAAACCTCGCCGGTAACAAACGCGGCACCCGGGCCGGCGAGATAGGCGCAGGCTTCGGCAACCTCGAACGTCGAACCGTTGCGCATCATCGGATTCGAACGCGGATACTGCTCGATTGCCTTTGCATCATAGACTTTCCAGCCGGGTGTTTCGATCACGCCGGGGGCGATGCAATTGACACGAATGCCGAGCGGCGCCCATTCGACGGCAAGCGCGCGGGTGAGCCCAATAACGCCCGACCGGGCCGCGATGGTATGAGCGACACCGTGAAGGCCGTGCTCCGTAACGACGACGATCGATACGATGCTGCCAGGCCGCTGCGCATCGCGCCAGTGCTGGGCCGCGGCCTGCATCATCGTCCAGGTGCCGGTCAGGTTGGTGTTGACCACCGCGTTCCAGCCTCGTGACGAGAAATCGATTGCCGCCTGCGGAAACTGGCCGCCTGCACTGTTGATGAGGATATCGATGCCGCCAGCGGCCTTCACGGTCTGGAACAGCGCGTCGACGCTGTCCGGATCGCGAATGTCGACCGTGTGATGGCTGACGGAGAGACCGTAGGCGCGCATGGCGGCAGTCGCCTCGGCAAGCTTTTCAGCGCTGCGGCCGGCGAGGATTACCTTCGCTCCCAGCCGCCCCAGCAGCCAGCCAGCGGCCCGACCGATACCGCCGGCACCGCCGGAAATAAGGACGGTGCGGCCCGTATAGGCCGTTTCGCCATAGATCGTAGGATGCGTCGCGAGCTGCTGATCGGTCAGACCGAAGCGAGCGGGCTCAGCCATGACGCTTCATGCCCTTCAGAAGCTCGCCGGATATGATCATCTTGCGCACTTCAGTGGTTCCGGCTCCGATTTCGAGCAGTTTGATCGAGCGATACAGCCGGTTGATCTCCGAATCCCAGATATAGCCAATGCCGCCATGAACCTGCACGGCCTTGTCGAGCACGGTATGGCAGGCTTCCGCTGCATACATCACCGAGGCGGCAGTGAGCATGTGAATGTCGCCGCGCCCGCCGCCGCCGACTTCAAGCGGAGCCGCCGCCGCGAGCGTGCGATAGGTGAACGTGCGCATCGTCTCGACGGCGACGTACATCTCCGCCAGCATCGACTGCACCATCTGAAACGAGCCGATCGGCTTGCCGAACTGCTGGCGCATCTGGGCGTGTTCAATCGAAAGTTCGAGCGCGCGTTCCGCGATGCCGAGGCAAAGGGGGGAGATCATCGCGCGTTCGAGATCGAGCCCGCTCATGACGATGCCGACGCCGCCATTTTCGGGCCCCACCATGTTCTCGGCCGGCACTCGGCAATCTTCGAACACGAGCTCTCCGGTCTGGCTGCCGCGATAGCCCATCTTCTCGAGCTTTTGCGCGACCTTGAAGCCGGGGAAATCCTTTTCGATGATGAAGGCGGAAATGCCCTTCGCGCCCTTGTCCTTGTCCGTCTTCGCATAGACGAGCAGCACGTCGGCGACCGGCCCGTTGGTGATGTAGATCTTGCTGCCGTTCAGCACGTAATGATCGCCATCGCGGCGGGCGGTCGTGCGCATTGAGCCAAGCGCATCGGAGCCGGCTCCGGGTTCCGTCAAGCCGAGCGCACCGATCGTCTTGCCTGCGCAGAGGTCCGGCAGATATTTGCGGCGCTGCATCTCGTTGCCGTTGCGATAGATGTTGTTGGCGCAGAGATTGTCATGCGCCACCCAGGCCAAAGCCATGGCATGGTTCCAGCGGCTGAAGCCCTGGAGCACCAAGCCTGCCGAGACGAGATCGAGACCCGCGCCGCCATACTCTTCCGGGATCGTAACGCCGAACAGGCCGTTCGCTCCGATTTTCGGAAAGGCGTCCTCCGGCCACCATTCATCAGCATCCATTCGCTCCGAGAGGGAGTAGAGCTCGTTGCGCGCGAACCGGTCGGCCTGGTCGAGAATGACGCGCTGATCGTCATCGAGGTCGAAGGCGTTGGCGCGGTTATCACCGAGCAGGCTGACGCTGGGCATTGTCACCGGTATGTCCTCCCGCTGGATTCGATCATCGCGACATGTCGTCGCTGAACGGTTCGATCCAATCATGTTTTAATGAGTGTATTTCATCAACCTTGGCCGACAACTGTCAACGGTAAATCATGCCGCAGCTTATCTTTGTTTGAGGATATCGATTCGCATATTTTGATGACTGGTCGTAATTGACATCGCTGATGAATTGAAATCATTTGGACGACATCGACGCCCTGATTTGATGGGCGCATGTCGGGACTGGAAACGTGGCGGATCAGGTACTCAAGACGCGCAACGGCGCGGTTTTGACCATCACCATCAACCGCGAGGCACGGCGCAACGCGCTGAACGAGACGGTTGCGGCTGCGATCGTCGCGGGCCTCGACGAAGCCGAAGCCGATCGATCCGTTCGTGCGATCATTCTGACCGGCGCCGGCGACAAGGCCTTTTGCGCTGGCGGCGATCTTCAGCCGGGCGCTGACGGCACGCCGTTCGTCATCGACGCCGCCGACCCGCGCCACTATGTCGTCCGGCTCCTTCGCCGCATGGACGCCTGCCGTCTGCCGATCATCGCGCGTCTCAACGGCCATGCGCTTGCTGGAGGCTTCGGACTTGCCTGCGCTTGCGATCTCGTCGTCGCGCGCGAGGACGCGCTGCTCGGCGTGAGCGAAGTGAAGGTCGGCCTGTTTCCGATGATGATCCTGCCGTTTCTGCTCCGCGTCATGCCTTATCGCCTGATGATGGAATTCTGCCTCACCGGCGAGCCAATCAAGGCAGGCGACCCGACGGTTGCCAGCGTCGTGAATTATGCCGTTCCCGCTGCGGAACTCGATGCGAAGATCGATTGGCTCGTCGAGCGTGTGACGGGCAAATCGCCGACCGGCATCCGCCTCGGCAAGCAGGCGCTTGCAAAAATCCGCGAGATGTCGACGGACGCGGCGCTTGAATACGCCCAATTCATGCTCGCCAACATGGCGCGCACGAAAGATGCCCGGGAAGGCTTCGCCGCGTTCAACGAAAAGCGCGCTGCCAACTGGACGGCGGAGTGACGCTGGCATGAAAGAATCGGTTCGCATCGGCTGCGGCGCAGGCTTCTGGGGTGATAGTCCGGAAGGGCCGAAGCAACTCGTTCGGTCGGGTGCCATCGATTATCTGGTGCTCGACTATCTTGCCGAAATCACCATGTCGATCCTTGCGCGGATGAAGGCGAAGAGCCCGACATTGGGCTTCGCGACCGACTTCGTGACCATGGTCATGACGCCGCTTGCCAGGGAAATCGAGCAGAAGCGCATCCGCGTGGTCACAAATGCAGGGGGCGTCAATCCCGAAGGATGCCGTGCGGCTCTTGAAGCCTTGTTTCGCGAGACTGGCATCAAGCTCAAGATTGCCGTTGTTCATGGCGACGATCTTTCGGCCGAGGTCGAGCGCTACCGTCGCCGCGGCGTGACCGAAATGTTTTCCGGCGCGCCGTTTCCCGAGCGGTTGACGAGCGTCAACGCCTATCTCGGCGCCTTTCCGATCGCGGCCGCGCTGGACGCTGGCGCGGACATCGTCCTTACAGGTCGATGCGTCGACTCGGCGCTGGCGCTTGGGCCGCTCATTCACGAGTTTGGGTGGACAGAGACCGATTTGGACCGGCTTTCAGCCGGCAGTCTCGTCGGCCACGTGCTCGAATGCGGCGTACAGGCGACTGGCGGGGTGACAACCGACTGGCGCGCCGTCGCGGATCGCTGGGACGATATGGGCTTTCCGATCGCCGAATGCGGTGCGGATGGGTGTTTCGAAATCAGCAAGCCGGCCGGAACGGGCGGAGCTGTCACTCCGGCGATCGTGGCCGAGCAGATCGCCTATGAAGTCGGCGATCCGAAAGCCTATATTCTTCCGGACGTCGTTTGCGACTGGTCGCACCTTCATCTCGAGCAGGTCGGCGCTGACCGCGTGCGCATTTCGGGCGCAAGGGGGTTGCCACCGACGGCTGCTTACAAAGTGAGCGCGACTTATCCGGACGGCTACCGGTCCAGCGTGACGATGATGATTGCCGGGCGTGAAGCCGTAATGAAGGCACAGGCGGTCGGTGCGGCGATCCTCCGCCGCTCGAACCGACTGATGCGCGAAGCGGGGTTCGATCCCTTCAGCGAGGAATTGGTCGAGGTCCTCGGCTCGGAGGCGAGCTATGGCGCTCAGAGCCGTGCGGCAGACGCACGCGAGGTCATTTTGAAAATCGGCGTGCGGCATGAAAGTCGGGACGCGCTGCAAATTTTCGCGCGCGAGATCTATCCCGCCGCGACCGCGATGGCGCAGGGGCTAACCGGTTTTGCCGGCGGCAGGCCAGAGCCGCAGCCGGTCATCAGGCTGTTTTCGTTCCTCGCCGACAAGGCTGACGTATCGGTGGCCGTATCACTGGGCGATGCGATGATTGCTGTTGCGAGTTACCTTCCGTCAGGTGCACCTGTGCCACGGGAGGATATTCGCCCACTGGCCGAACCTGCCGCAATGTCAGGCCGGACGAGCGCGGTGCCCCTGATTGCGATGGCTTTTGGCCGCAGCGGAGACAAGGGCGACAGCGCCAACATCGCCGTGTTTGCGCGCAAGTCCGAATTTCTGCCCATGCTGCGCCAACAGCTGACCGGTGACAGGGTCTTGAGCTACTTTTCCCATTACGTGAAGGGCAGGGTGGAGCGCTTCGAATGGCCCGGGATCGGCGGCTTTAATTTTCTCCTGCACGAGGCGTTGAGCGGCGGAGGTGTTGCCTCATTGCGGCATGATCCGCAGGGCAAGGCGATGGCGCAGGTTTTGATGGATTTTCCGATCGAGGTGCCCAGCGACTGGCTTTTGCCTGGCGGATGGCTTCAGGACTTCGGCGATAGCGGAGACCGTCAATGAACTCTCCGCTCGCGCCAGCCAGGACCGCCGGCAACACCGTTCCATTCCGAAAAATCTTGATCGCCAACCGTGGTGAAATCGCCTGCCGCGTGATCCGGACGTTGAATGCGATGCAGATTGCCTCCGTCGCCATTCATCACAGGGTCGAGGCGAATGCCAGGCATGTCCGCATGGCAGACGAAGCCGTCGAAATTGCAGGCGAGACGCCGATCGCCGCCCATCTGGACGCGAACGCAATCATCGCCGCCGCTCGCTCGGTGAATGCCGACGCGATCCATCCAGGTTATGGCTTCCTGTCGGAAAACGCCGCCTTTGCGCGAGCCGTGGCAGATGCAGGCCTGACGTTCATCGGGCCGAATGCGGAGACCATCGCCTTGATGGGCGACAAGATTTCCGCCCGCAGCTTTGCAGCCGCGCATGGCGTGCCGGTCGCCCCCTCGGTGATGCCGACGCAGGATATCGACACCTTTGCGCAAGAGGCGGCGCGCATCGGTTTTCCTTTGCTCATCAAGGCCGCGGCGGGAGGTGGCGGCAAGGGCATGAGCATCGTGCGCTCGGCTGCCGAACTGGCTGATGCCGCACGGATCGCCGCAAGCGAAGCGCAACGCTATTTCGGCGATGGCCGCGTCTATGCCGAACTCTATGTGGAGCGTCCGCGCCATATCGAAGTGCAGGTTCTGGGCGACGGCAAGGGTGGAGCGATCCACCTTTTCGAACGTGAGTGTTCGGTGCAGCGGCGATTCCAGAAAATCATCGAGGAAGCGCCTGCCGCCAATCTGCCAGAGTCGGCGTGTGACGAAATGTGCGCTGCTGCGGTGCGCCTCGTCTCGGCGGCTAACTACCAGAACGCCGGCACTGTCGAGTTCATTCTCGGTGCCGATGGTCGCTTTTTCTTTCTCGAAATGAACACGCGTTTGCAGGTCGAACATCCGGTGACGGAGATGATCACAGGGCTCGACCTCGTGCGCACGCAGATCGAGATCGCTGCTGGATATGGCCTTCCGCTGACGCAGGACAAGGTACGGCGAAGTGGGCATGCCATCGAGTGCAGAATTTGCGCCGAAGATCCTGCGCGGGATTTCCTGCCGGAAACAGGTGTCATTCAGTGGCTCGATGTGCCGGCGGCGGATTACTTGCGCTTCGAGAACGCACTCGATCTGAAGCAGCGGATCACCACGGACTTCGATCCGATGCTCGCGAAACTCGTTGTCCACGGACCGGATCGGAACACAGCCATCGAGCGGTCGATCAAGGCCTTGAACGAGTTGACGCTGCTTGGCGTCAAGACCAATGCCGATTATCTCGCCGCGGTGCTCGGGCATCAGGCTTTCCGCGCCGGCGATCTCCATACCGGCTTCGTCGCCGAACATCGCAGCGCGCTTTTGGCGACCGCTCCGTCCGACGTCGAACTCGACCATACGATCATCGCTGCCGTGCTGGGCTTTAAGGAGTTCGACGCCCTTGCGTTCGAAACGCCTGAGCCTTTCGCCACCATCGGGCCGTGGAGGAACTAGGCGGTGGCGTTCATGCTTCTCATCGACGGTCAAAAACACGAGGTCACCGTCGTCCGCCGTAGACCGCAGCTCGTATTGCGGGTGAACGGGCGTGACCACGAGGTCAGAGGGCGAAGTTCGCCAGGGGTTGGTCGGCAGGCGCTCGTTATCGATGGCGACTCCGTCGAGTTCGTGCGCGCAGCGGCAGGAGAGTCGCAATTCCTGCGTCTCTATGGCCGAAGCGTCGAGGTCAAGCTGGCGGATGTCCGTGCAACGGGCGCAAACGCGGGCGCGGCGCAGGACAGCATCAAGGCTCCGATGCCCGGAGCGATCATATCGGTGCACAAGGCGGTCGGCGAAACGGTTTCGCGCGGAGAGACGGTGGTCACGATTGAAAGCATGAAGCTGCAAACCGCGCTTGTCTCACCGCGCGATGGTGTGATCGCGACGATCGAGCGGACGCTTGGCGACAGCTTCGAAAAGGATGAGGTGATCGTGTCGCTCGAACCGTTGGCCGAGGAGGCCTGATCGATGCGCCGGATACAATCCCTGATCAACGTCTCCAGCGCTACCTTTCGGCGCAACGATGCGCATAACCGGGCAATCGTCGCGGCGTTTCGCGAGAAGCAGGAGGCGGCGCGCAGCATCCGGCCAGCGCGAGACCTTGAACGGCTTGCCAAGCAGAAGAAGATGAGACCGCGCGAGCGCGTCGAAAAGCTTCTCGACCCTGGCACGCCATTCCTCGAACTCTCATCGCTTGCGGCCAATATGGCTTATGGCGGCGACTCGCCATCGGCGAGCGCCATAGTCGGCATTGGTGTGGTCTGCGGCCGGGAAGTGATGATCCGGGCCGATGACCCGACGGTGAAGGGCGGTGCCTGGTATCCGCTGACGGCGAAAAAAATTGTCCGCGCACTCGACATCGCAATGGAGAACCGGCTGCCGGTTGTGCATCTGTGCGACTCGGCTGGTGGCTTCCTGCAGCTGCAGTCCGAAGTTTTCCCGGACAAGTACATGGCGGGACGAATTTTCCGCAATCAGTCTTTGCTCTCGAAAATGGGCGTGAAGCAACTCGCGCTCGTGATGGGGCATTGCACGGCGGGCGGTGCTTACATTCCGGCACTCTCCGATTATAACGTCATCGTGCGCGGCACGGGAGCGGTGTTTCTCGGCGGCCCGCCATTGGTGCGCGCCGCGACGGGTGAGGACGTCACCGTCGAGGAGCTTGGCGGGGCAGACATGCACACGAGCGTCTCGGGCACTTGCGATTATGCTGCTGCCGATGAGGACGAGGCCATCCACATAGGTCGCGAAATCGTTTCGCAGTGGGATCGCCCCGGTAAATGGAAGATCCAGCAAGATGAGCCGGAAGATCCTGCCTACGACCCGGCAGAGCTCTACGGCATCGTGCCCGATGACATCAAGACGTCATTCGACATGCGCGAGATCATCGCCCGCATCGTCGATGGAAGCCGTTTTCATGAGTACCAGCCTCACTATGGCACCACGCTCGTCTGCGGTTACGCCAATATCTGGGGCTACAAGGTCGGGATCCTCGCCAATAACGGTGTGCTGTTTAACGATTCTTCGCTCAAGGGCGCGCATTTCATCGAGCTTTGCAATCAGAACAACACGCCACTGGTTTTCCTCCAGAACATCACCGGCTACATGATCGGCCGCGAGTACGAGCGCCGTGGCATCACCAAGGATGGTGCCAAGATGATCATGGCGCAGAGCTGCTCGCACGTGCCAAAGTTCACGGTGATGTGCAACGGCTCCTTCGGTGCGGGCAATTACGGCATGTGCGGCCGGGCGTTCGACGGCCGGATGCTGTTCAGCTGGCCCAATCATCAGATCGGCGTCATGGGTGGCGATCAGGCCGCCAACACGCTTGCCGAGGTCAAACTCAATCAGATGAAGCGCAATGGCGGTACGGTCGACGAGCGCGAGATCGAACGGCTGTGGCAGGAAACGCGGAAAGCCTATCAGCAGCAACTATCGGCCTACTACGCGACTTCCGAATTGTGGGATGACGGCATGATCGATCCGGTCGATACGCGCAATGCGCTTGGAATCGCGATTTCCGTATCGCTGAATGCGCCGCTCGGGCAGCCGGGCTATGGCGTGTTCCGATTCTGAAGCGATGAGCAGCGCGATCCGTTTCTATTTCGACTTCGCCTCGCCCTACAGCTATTTCGCGTTGCGGCCGCTGGAAGCGCTTGCCAGGCAGCATGGCCGGACGATCGAATATCGGCCGGTGCTGCTCTGGGCGGTGCTCAAGGCGCATGGCATCGGCTCGCCATTCGAAGCTCCAGTCAAGCGCGATTACTATCGCGTGGACATGGTCCGCTCCGCATCGTTTCACGGCGTGCCTTACATCCACCCCGAAACGCTGCCGTTTTCATCCCATCACGCTGCTCGGCTCTATTACGCGCTCACGTCCAAACGTCCTGAAGCGGCGAGGTCGCTTACGCATTCACTGTTCGACGCCTTGTTCGTGCGGGGAGAAGATATCTCGACGCCGGAAGGGCTCCGGGCGCTGGATTTTGGTGAGGGCTGCGATCCAGCAGCCATAAGCGAGGCGATAGACGGAGCGGTCGGGCGTCAGCGTCTCGCGCAGGCCGTCGATCATGCTATCGCCGATGGAGTCTGCGGATCGCCCTACATTATCTTCGATGGCGAAGGATTTTTCGGATCCGACAGGCTGCCGCAAATCGGGTGGCGGCTCGCAGGTTCTGCGATGCGCGCATGAGCCGTAGGAACATCGCGAAGCGGCCTTAGAAAGCGCGGTGAGGCCTGGCCGTAAAGTGAACTGCTTCAGAGCACGGAGCGACGACTGGTCGGCATCAAATCGCGCTGAAGCCGCGTCGCGTCCAAGGCGCCGCGATGAGGGCCCTGATTAGTCTCGACAACGCCTAAAAAGCCTCACAGGAAATCGCCGAAAAATCTCACCGAACGATGCTTAAAATGGGTGTATCTCGGTACGAAAACCAGATTAAACCAGCAATAACAAAGCTCTCGGAGAAATGGCTGGGGCGCCAGGATTCGAACCTGGGCATGGCGGAATCAAAATCCACTGCCTTACCGCTTGGCTACGCCCCAATCTGCGCAGTCATGCGCCAGAGGCGCATGCCAACGTTAAACGCGTACATAGACAAAGGCGGGCAGGGCCGCAACCCGCCAAATCGATGCAGGGCGGCGCATGCCGGGATCGTAGAGACAATTCGTTCGATGCAGCGCTCCAACGGCCTTGCGGAGCGGGAGCCATATGAGTATGGTCCCGCCCGGTTCGGAGTGTAGCGCAGTCTGGTAGCGCACGTCGTTCGGGACGACGGGGTCGTAGGTTCGAATCCTATCACTCCGACCAATTCTTTCATTCCCGCTTGTTCGACATGATTTGGCTGAGGGCGCACGCCATTGAGCGCAAAGAGGCTCGGTAGACCCCAGCCTTGCTGTCTTCAATTGTGCAGCCAGGCTGGCGGCCTCTTGTCGTGATGGCCGGTGCATGCCGCATCAACGCAAGCCAGCAGCGACCCCAATTGAAACCGCCGCCCTGTGAGGCCGGGACCATAATGGGCGTATTTCGCTGAATTCGTCATGATCGCCCGGGTCCCTGCCGGAATAATCGGCTCGGTGATCATGCACCAGCATGTGTCCGTTACGAACGTTGCGCCGAAGGCTTCCAACTCGGCTGCGAGCCCTGCGTCCGACGCCCGGGCGAGCACGGATCGCCCGGTCGTGATGATGAGCGATACGTCCCTGTGCTTCGTCCGGCCACGGCAGAGCGTGGCGAGCCGTTCGACTTCCGTGTAGGAGAAATGCGGGTTGCCCAAAGCCACCAACTCCACCGCCGGCTCCACCGCGCCGTTCAGCGTGTCCCACGTCTCTCTCAGGTCCTGCGGAGCGACCGTGATCGATTGCAGCTCGCAATCGGGTGCGGAGGGGTCCGCTTTTCGGCCGGCTTCCGGCGTCACGCCATCGAGATGGAACATCGGAGCACTCGACGTCGTCGCAAAGGCGGCGCCGAATGCTTTGAGATCGTCGAGGCTCGGCGAAAACCGCTGAAGGCCCGTGACAATGGGTATGCGCGGACCTGCCAATTCGCCGATCCGATACCCGAGCAGGGGGTAGAAACTGTCATCGATGGTCTCGAACCCAGCCAAATCGACACGCAGCGTTGCCCGGCGATTGGCCTCTACATGCGGGCCCGCAAGCGGCGCACGGCCGGTGAGCGCGATGCACGCGTCGAGGAGGTCGGGGTATTTCATCGTCCGTGCGCCGAGCACGCTGTTGGCGAACACGACGGCGTTCGACTCCGACCAGGCTATCTGCTCGCCGGCTCCGGGCGCGGTGTCGAGGAGGTAAGGCGCGCAGGTGAAGGTGGGGCGCGCTCCCATGTCCACATAGGTGTCCGCGAGGCGGCTCGCCGGTTCGCCGAAAGCAGGCTCCAGCCCTTGCGCGCGCCAGCCTTCGCGGTCGACGGAAATGGCGTTCAGCGTCGTCGGCACGGCAACGCGCCCGCCAAGCTCACGAAGGCGCTCCGCGAAGGCGAGCGAAGCCGGGCCGGTATAGATGCAGGCGTCGATATGCACCTGGCTCACATCGATCAAGCGGCTCGCGCCTTGCAGCCGGGCGATATCGAGGATGATCCGCATGGCCGAGCGGACGGCCTCGCCGTGCCGGCCGTCAAGCCTCGCCTTGTCGTTTTCGCTAAGCGCAACCTCCTGGCCGAGCTGCGGCGGGCTTCGATGAGAGCCACGGTCATGGTCCGAAATTGCATCGCCGCCGTCGAGCCAGACATGGTGGCCGTCTATGCTTGCCCATTTGGCCTCGCGCGCCATCGCAAAATCGTCGGGCGACAGCGTGACGACGGGGATGGACCGGCCGAATAGCTCCCGTGCGACGAGCACACCGAGCGTCAGAATATCCTCCTCGCGTTCGAACAACATCGCCGCCGGCGCCATTCCGTTGAGGAGAAGCTCCAGCATCACGCCGCTCGCGGAGCAGGAGCCCCGGCCGCCAGGCATGACGAGGATGCGCCCTTCGATGCGCTCGCCGGCGAGCGGGTGATGGCGATCGACGATCATACTCGTCTGAGGGTGAACTCCGCCCCAGAAACTGAGCTCGACGTTGGTTGAAAGGACGCTACCGGACGCCGTGCCGCCGACCAGGGCCGTTCCGATCAAGGGGCTTTGGTGTTGCTGGTCCATGAGCCTTTCCTGGCATCGGAGGGTCATCGGTCGATCGGAGTGCCCGGCAAGGCGCCCGGTTGAAGCGCCAACCGACACTAAGGCAGATGCTTCTGCGTTTCACCATGTCTTCGCCTGCGATAGCGGGCTCATTCCGGACGTCATCCGTCCGAATCGTCAGTTCGTGACACGCGCCCGATCGATAATCGATTGCGCGGGCAACATGACGCCGCTGCCGCCGAACGCGCCGTGCCGTCCGCTGCCAAGCCGCGTTGCGCAGAAGGCCTCCGCCACGTCGGCCGGCGCATGCCGCAGCATCAGCATCGCCTGGAAGGCGTTCGCCATGTCCTCCACGACGGAGCGGGCGGAGGCCTCGTCCCGCGTGAGCTTCGGCAGGCTGTCAGCAAGACCGCCGACCGCTGCGTCGAGCCACCGGTCGAAGCCTTTCACGGTGTGCAATTCCTGGAGAAACACCTCGGCTGCCTCGGGGTCGGAGCGCAGGGCGCGCGCCACATCGAGGCAGATGACGTTGCCGGAGCCTTCCCAGATGCCGTTGAGCGGCGCTTCGCGATACAGCCGCGCCATCAGATGATCCTCGATGAAGCCGTTGCCGCCATGGCATTCGAGAGCTTCGGCCACCACCGCCGGCGTGCGCTTGCAGGCCCAGTATTTCGCCATGGGGATCGCCACGCGCCCCAGCCGCTGCTCGGCCTCATCGTGCGCATCGAGCGTTGCCGCGAGCCTGAGGCCCATCCACATCGCCGCCTCCGCTTCGAGAGCGAGGTCGGCGACAACCTGCGCCATCAGCGGCTGATCGACGAGCCGACGCTGAAAGGCGACGCGATGGCTGACATGATGGATCGCCTGGCTGACGGCTTGACGCATCAGCCCCGCCGCGCTGATCGCGCATTCCATGCGGGTGAGATGGGCCATTTCCAGAATGGCTCGGATGCCTCGCCCTTCCTCGCCGATGAGCTCGGCTTCTAGACCATGGAATTCTACCTCGGACGAGGCGTTGGAGCGGTTGCCGCATTTCTCCTTGAGGCGCTGCAGCTTAAGGCGATTGCGCCGCCCGTCCGGCAGCCAGCCTCTGGCGAGAAAGCAGGAGATGCCGTTCGGCGTCCGCGCGAGCGTCAGGAACAAATCCGACTGCGGCACGGAAAAGAACCATTTGTGTCCGGTGAGCAGCCAGAGGGAGCCGGGGCCGTTGTCCGCCGAAGCCGGTTTGGCCACGGTCTGCGTCTGGCGCAAATCCGAGCCGCATTGCTTTTCGGTCATCGCCATCCCGACGGTGAGGCCGCTCTTGCCTTCCGCGACGCGCTGGCGCGGATCGTGGCGGTCGCTCAAAATCTGCGGCTTCCATCGATCGAACAGGTTCGGCGCGTGCCGGAGCGCCGAAACGGAGGCGAATGTCATGCTGAGGGGACAGCAGACGCCGTTCTCCCCCTGATTCCAGAGGTAGGAGAGGATGCCTCGCGCGACATGCGATCCGCGCCGGGGCTCGGTCCAGGCGAGCGAATGCGCCTCGCTGCCGAAGGCTAAGCTCATCAGTTCGTGCCAGGCCGGATGGAAGTGGACCTCGTCGATCCTGTTGCCGAAGCGGTCGTGGGTTCTCAGCTCCGGCGGGCTCCGATTGGCGTCGCGGGCAAGTTGCTGGACATGGGCGGAGCCGACGATCCCGCCGGTTTTCCGCAGGCGGTCCTCGGCCCAATCCGCCCCGAATGCGCGGCAGGCCTCGCGCAGCGCCATGTCGTTCGAGAAGAGATCGACATCGGCCAGCGTGCCGGACTGGTTGTAGACGTCATGCGTCGCATAGCCGGCGTTATCCATCTGGGCCTCCCTCGAGCCGACGCTTCGTTGCACGCATCATGAGCGCAGAAGGCGGCGTGCCGCAACCGGGAGAACGACCGCTCAGACCTTGACGTCGTGCGGAGCCATGCCTGCCGTGCCGAAGATGCGGCGATAGCGCTCGACCTCGTCCGCCGGCCCCGTAGCCTTCAATGGATTGTCCGAGAGCTTGACGGTCGGGCGGCCATTCGCCTCCACCGCCTTGCAGACGAGCGAAATCGATTTGAGGCCAGGATGGTCGGTGGCGGCGCAGCCGGCGAAATCATTGGTGAAATTCGTGCCCCAGCCGTAGGCAAGGCGGACGCGATTGCGGAAATAGGTCGCCGTATGCTCGATCGAGTCGATGTCGAGCCCGTCGGAAAGAATGATCAGTTTCTCTTCCGGGTTCTCGCCGTTGCGCGCCCACCACTGGATCAACTCGTCTCCCGCCGTGATCGGGTCCTTGGAGTCGGGGCGCGCGCCGCTCCACGAGGCGACCCATGCCGGGGCTTCCGTGAGGAACGAGGTGGTTCCATATGCGTCGGGGAGCAGGATTTTGAGGCCGGGCGCGTAGATTTCGTTCCAGTCCTCCAGCACCTTGTAGCGCGAGTTCTTGAGCGCCACGTCGTCTTCCGCCAGCGCGGCATAGACCATCGGCAGCTCATGCGCGTTGGTACCGATCGCCTCAAGGCCAAGCTCCATGGCGAGCCGAACGTTGGAGGTTCCGTTGAACGACGCGCCGAGACCTTCCATCAGCGCCTCGCAGCACCATTTTTGCCAGAGGAAGCCGTGCCGCCGGCGCGTGCCGAAATCGCCAAGCGTGAGCGGGCCGCGATCCCGGATGGCGCGCAGACGCTCCACCTTCGACCACAGCTTAGCCTTGCCGCGCGAATAGAGGATGTCGAGCTCGAACCGGCTCATCGTCTTCAACGCCGTGCGGGCGCGCAGCTCGTTGATGATGGAGAGGGCTGGAACCTCCCAGAGGCTGGTCTCGGCCCAAAGACCGTGAAAGCGCAGGGTGAATTGGCCGTCTTCCTTGGTCAGCTCGTATTCGGGCAAGCGGAATTTCGAGAACCATTCGATGGTGTCCGGCGTAAACATGGCAAGTCGGCCATAGAAGGTGTTCCCGCGCAGATAGGTGATCTCCTGCTGGGTCAGACGCAGCGTCCGCGCATGATCGAGCTGCCTGCGCAACTCGCCCTCGTCGATCTCCTCCGCGATGCGGATCGAGCGGGTGCGGTTGATGAGGCTGAAGGTGACCTTGGTGCGTGGATGCTTCTTCAGGATCATCTGCAGCATCAGGAGCTTGTAGAAGTCCGTGTCGAGCAGCGAGCGGATGATCGGGTCGATGCGAAACGTATGGTCGTAGGCGCGCTTTGCGAGGTCCAAACGATGCTCCTCAAGACCGGGGGATGCGATCCGCCCGTTGGCGCTCATGCCATGATTTTATCGGGCATGACAGTAAAATTGCAATCATGAACACAGGTTGCTCAGGTCTCGCTCCGGCTGAGATGCGATCTTCGCTTCCTGCATTATCTCCTTCAAATTCCCGATGATTTGCATACTATCGAACAGCAAGCCGGATTTGGCGAGGCGTCTCGTCTGGCGCGTCCTGAAAGTGATTTGATGGCCATCAGCGAGACTGCACAAATAGGCATCATAGGCGGCGGCCCGGCGGGGCTTCTCCTTGGTGAATTGCTGCGCAAGGCGGGCGTCGACAGCGTCGTTCTCGAACGGCGCGATCGCGCTTATGTCGAGGGGCGGATCAGGGCCGGCGTCCTTGAAAACGGAACCGTCTCGATGCTGGAGGAGGCTGGCGTCGGCGATCGCCTTCACCGTGAGGGGCTCGTCCATTCCGGCACAGAGATCGCGCTCGGGACGCGGCGGCAGCGGATCGATTTTGAAGGCCTCGTCGGCAAGACGGTCACCGTCTATGGCCAAACGGAGGTGACGAAGGACCTGATCGAGGCGAGGCTTCGCTCCGGCGCACCGCTCGTCTGGTCCGTCGAAGGCGTCACGATCGAAAACGAGGAGGGCGAGAAGCCTCTGCTGCACTACGTGGTCGACGGTGCGCCGCATCAGCTTCGCTGCGATTTCATTGCGGGGTGCGACGGCTTCCATGGCGTCAGCCGGCAAAGCCTGCCGGCCGAAATCCTGAAAACCTATGAGCGTGTCTATCCGTTCGGCTGGCTCGGCATTCTCGCGGATGTCCCGCCTTGCGCGCATGAACTCGTCTACGCCAATCACGAGCGCGGCTTTGCACTCGCCTCGATGCGGTCCGAGACGCGCAGCCGCTATTACATCCAGTGCGCGCTCGACGAGAAGCTCGAAAACTGGCCGGACGAGCGGGTCTGGGACGAGTTGAAGCTGCGCCTCGGTCCAGAGCTTGCGGCATCGATCGTGACCGGGCCTGCGATCGAAAAGAGCATCGCTCCGCTCAGAAGTTTCGTTGCGACGCCGATGCGGTACCGCAATCTGTTTCTCGCCGGCGATGCGGCGCACATCGTGCCGCCAACAGGCGCCAAGGGACTGAACCTCGCCGTATCGGACATTCACTACCTGTCGAGGGCGCTGTCGGCCTTCTATCGCGATGGCTCGCGCGCGCTGCTCGACAGCTATTCCGATACCGCGCTGGCGCGAGTGTGGAAGGCCGAGCGCTTCTCATGGTGGATGACGAGCATGCTGCACAAGTTCCACGATGAGGACAGCTTCGAGGCGCGCATGCAGGCGGCAGAACTCCAGTACCTGTTCTCGTCACGCGCCGCACAGACGGCGCTCGCCGAGAATTACGTCGGTCTGCCTTACTGAAAGCCTAGAAGATCCAGAGCTGCTCGGCCGGGAATTCGAGCCAGTGCTGCCCGGGCTGGAGCGCGCCGCGATGATGCGCGCGCACGTTGAGCCCGTGACCGCGGAAGACGTGCTCCCAGTGCGAGCCGAGGAACATCGAGGTCACCAGCTCGAACTGCATACGGTTGGCGCCGGCGCCTTCGACGAGGTGAACGGCTTCGAGGCGGATCACCCCTGATCCTTCCGCGCCGCCAGGCTTGTCGCCGCAACGCGCCATGCCATCGAACGCCGTGCCGGCAACGTCGAGTGCCGCCCGCTGGCCTGAAACGGTTTTGATCGTGCCGTTGAGCCGGTTGTTCGAACCCATGAATTCTGCAGTGAACAAGGTCTTTGGCGCGCCGTACATCTCCTCCGGCGTTCCGGCCTGCTCCACATAACCACCATTGAGGAGCAGGATCTTGTTGGCGACGGCAAGCGCTTCGGCCTGATCGTGCGTCACCATCAAGGCCGCGAGGTTCTCGCGCATGATGAGTTCTTTCAAGAAAGCGCGGGCCTCCTCGCGCAGCTTGGCGTCGAGGTTGGAAAGAGGTTCGTCGAGGAGAACGACGGTCGGCTGGTAGACGAGCGAGCGCGCGATGGCGACGCGTTGTTGCTGCCCGCCGGAGAGTTCGTGCGGATAGCGATGCCCGAGCTTGCCGAGCCCGAGGCTGTCGAGCGTCTTGGCAACGCGCGTCGCCTGCTCGGAGGCCGCGACGCCGCGCAGCTTCAAGGCGTAGGCGACGTTGGCCTCGACGGTGCGGTTCGGCCAGAGCGCATAGGACTGGAACACGAAGCCAAGGCCGCGCGCCTCGGTCGGAACGTTCAGAGACTTCGCTCCGTCGAAGACCGGCTTGCCGCCGACGAGAATGCGCCCGTCATAGGGTTGCTCCAGCCCCGCGACCGAGCGCAGCAGCGTGGTCTTGCCGGAGCCGGACGGGCCGAGCAGGGCGGTGATCTCGCCCCGGTTCAATTCGAGGGAGACATCCTTCAGGATCTCGATGCCGCCGAGGCGAATCTTGAGATGTTCGACGACCAGTTCAGCCATGCAGCTTCACTCCGGAGCGGATTGCGACGAGCAAGCCTACTGTGATGAGAACGACGTTGACGCAGGAGAGCGCCGTGACGAGATCGACCGCGCCGCCGCCCCAGCGCGAGACGACGAGCGAGCCGATCACCTCCGTGCCAGGCCCGAGCAGATAGACGGCCGTGGAATATTCACGCACGAAGATCAGCACGATCAGCATCCAGGCTGCGACCATGCCGTTCTTGATGAGGGGCAGGGTGATGTCGCGCATCGCGCGGCCCTCCTTCGCGCCCACGACCCGCGCCGCCTCCTCAAGTTCAGGTGCGACCTGCAAAAGCGAGCTTTGAACGAGGCGCAGCCCGTAGGCTAGCCAGACGAGGGTGTAGGCGATCCAGACCGCGAACAGCGTGGTGCGCAGCGGCGTCAGCGGCGTGACGAACAGGAAGATCCAGAAGATGGCGAGACCTGCGACGACGCCCGGCATCGCGCGCGGCAGCATGACGAGATAATCCGAAATGCGCGTCCAGCCCGAGCGCCAGCGATGCTGTGCGAGAGCGATCAGCACATAGCAGCCGACGGAGAGCGCGCCGCCCACCGTGGCGATGAGGACCGTATTGATGATCGCATGGACAACCTCGGTATCATCGAAAAGCTCAACGTAATTATCGAGCGTGAGCACGTCGAACAGATTGATGCCGAGGCCCCAGCTCGAGACGAAGGACCGCAGGATGAGGCCCATCATCGGGATCAGCACCGTACCGATGAACCAGATTGCAATGAGGCCGAAGGCCGGCCAGCGCCACTGGCCGAGGCGGACGAGATTGGTGCGCACCGCCTTGCCGCGCACCGAGACATAGCGCTGCGCGGTGCGCAGGAGGATGCGCTGCAGGAGAACGAGCGGCAGCGCGATCAGGAGGATCACCATCACCACGACCGCCATCAACTGATAGGACGGCACGCCGAGCTTGTTGGTGAGCTTGTAGAGGTAGGTCGAGAGAACGAGCAGGCCCTGCGGATCGCCGAGGATGAGCGGCAGGCCGAACACCTCGAAACCGAGGAAGAAGATCAGCACGCCCGAAAAGGCCAGGGCGGGGCGGATCATCGGAATGGAGACATCCGACGCGACGCGGCGCGGAGTCGCGCCGGTCATGCGGGCTGCCTCCTCGAGGTCGCCAGGGAGCGCCCGCAGCGCAGAGGATGCATAGAGGTAGACATGGGGGGCGTGTGTGAGCCCCGCAATCAGGATCAGCGCCGAAAACGAGTAGATGTTCCAGAACTCGCTTCCGAACGCGCTCTTCCACCAGACGGTGATGAAGCCGACCGGACCCATCGAGACCACATATCCGAACGCGAGGACAAGCGGGGAGAGGAAGATCGGCACGAGCAGCAGCGGCTCGACCCAGCTTCGTCCCGGCATGTCCGTGCGGGTGATGAGAAAGGCGAGCAGCGCGCCGAGTGGCACCGCGATGGCCGTCATGCCGACCGCCAGCAGCGCCGTCGTGGTCAACGCCTTCCAGAAATCAGGTTCGGCTAGGACGAACCGATAGGCCCAGAGCGAGAACTTCGCGTTCGCATCGAAGAACGGCGCGTCGAGGAAGCTCTGATAGACCATGATGCCAATGGGCGCGAGGATCATGAGCCCCATGATCGCCAGCACCAGCCGCCGCATGATTCCGATTGGCACTGGCTTTCACTCCACCCGATACGCGCTCAAAAAGGGACGGTGCCGTCCGGCTACTTCTTCTGCGAGGCTTGCCACTTGTTGAGGAATTCGAGGCGCTTTGATTGCTCGAGCGTGCCGAGCAACTCGTTGCTGACGGGAATCGGCCGGGCGGTCGCGCCGATCTTCTCGTTGACGGCCTTGGCGGTCGCCGCACCCTCGACATCGTCGCGGATCGAGAAGAGTTCGGCCTTCGCCACGATCGTCTGGCCACGCTTTGACAGCAGATAGTCGAGGAAGAGCTTGCCGGCGTTCGGGTGGTTCGCCTTGGTTGGGATGAAGGCGACGCGCGTCGCAACCAGCGTGAAGTCGCTCGGGTAGATGACGCCGAGATTGGGGTTCTTCTTGGTCTGGAGAGCGGCATAGGAGGCAAAGATGTTGTAGGCGATCAAATGCTCGCCCGAGCCCACCTTCTCGATCATCGCGCCGGCGCTCGTGTAGTATTTGCTCTCGGCCTTGCCGAACGCGTTGAAGAGGTCCCACACCTTCGGATCGGCAACGACGTCGCGGTTCATCATGAGAAAGCCGACGCCGGAGCGCTCCGGGTCATAGGCCGTGACCTTGCCCTTGTAGACATCTGCCTTGGCCGTGAGCAGCTTTGCAAGACTCGTGTGGTCGGTGAAGGTGTCCCCCGCCGGCATCTGGCTCTTGTTGTAGACGATGACCATGGGCTCGTAAGTCGTGCCGTAGGCCTGATTGTTGAACACCGCCCATTTCGGCAGTTTGTCGACTTCCGGCGAGGCGTAGGCGACGGCGAGGCCGTCTGCCACGAGCTTGACCTGGAGATCGGGCGCCGATGACCAGGTCACGTCCGCCGTGCCGCTGCTCGAGGCGGATTCAGCGATGAACCGGTTGTAGAGTTCGGTCGAATTGAGGTCGTTATACTCGACCTTGATGCCGTAGAGGGCTTCGAAATCCTTGATCAGCGGCGAGGCAGCCTTGGCATCCGTCGTTGCGTAGACCTTGACGCTGCCTTCCTTCTTCGCATCCTCGATGATCTTGGCGTAGTCGGCAGGGTAGCCTGCCGGCACCTGCGCCTCGGCGGCGCTCGCAAAAAAGGCCGCGCCGACGAGGGCGCCGACGAAGGCGCGTCGTGACACGGGCGCGAAATGCCTTTTCGATCCGGATTTCATTCAATGCTCTCCCTTGATTGTTTTGTTGTTAGGTATCGGTTCTCAGCCTCGTTCCGTCAAGCACGTGGCGGGCGCTCAGGGGCAGGACGACAAAACAATGATGTCGGCAGCCTCGCCGGCGTCGGCTATGGCGCGGCAGCGGCCATCCGCGCAGAGGCGGTAGCCTTCCGGCACGGCGTCCGATCGGCGGAGCTGCAGTTCGGGCAGGGGAGCGATCGTTGGCTTCCAGCGCCACACCTTGCCGTCGAAGACCGCGCTCTCAGGCATCTCCATTCCCGCTCCGGTGCTCTCGATCCGCGCCTCGATGAGGTGGAGGCGGCCGGCCGACACCTGCCAGTCTTCCTCCCAGATCGTTTTCTGCACCGAATGCGTCCAGGAGAGCGTGAAGCTCAAGGCCGCGATCCGGGTGATCGAGGCTGCCGCAGCAATGCACAGCGCCATCCGCTCAGGCCGATTGCTTGGTGGGCGACGCGGCGATTTTCGGCCGGCCCGCGAGCTGGTTGACGGCCAGCATCGCGATCGCGATAGCGATTCCGGCGCTTTTCAGGATCAGCGGATCGAGGTTCATTCCGCCAAAACGCGACAACGGAACGGAACCGACGATCAGCGTGGCGGCAAGGACGGCAATGAGGCGTGCGCCAGGACCGAGCGGCCGCGTGAAATATCCGATAGAGGCGGCGCCCCAAAGCCCGATGGCTACCAATGTCGAGATGAATATGCCGGCGACCGCCACCAATGAAAGCGGCTGGCCTTGCGCTGTCTGCAGCATGAGCGCCGGATCGTAGACGGCGATATAGGGAATGACGAAGCCAGCCATCGCGATCCTCACCGCCTGGACCGAAATCTTGAGGCCGCTCTCCTTGGCGATCGGTGCGGCGGCGAATGCCGCAAGCGCCACCGGAGGCGTAAGGTCGGCGATGATGCCGAAATAGAACACGAACATGTGGCTGACGAGCAGGGGCACGCCGAGCTTCAGCAGCGCCGGGGCGGCCAGCGAGGAGGTGATGATGTAGGTCGGTATCGTCGGGATGCCCATGCCGAGAACGAGGCAGGTGATCATCGTCAGCACCAGCGAGGCAAACAAGCTGCCTTCGCCGATCGAGACGATCCAGTTGCCGAAGATCGTTGCGATGCCGGTCAAGGTCATCGTGCCGATCACGATGCCGACGATGGCGCAGGCGACGCCGACCGGCAGCGCCTGACGCGCGCCTTCCGCGAGCGAATCCCGGCAGAGCGCCAAGGTCTCGCGGCCGCCCTTGATCGCCAGATTGGCCAGCACCAGCGCTAGCACGATGATGAGCACGACCTCGACGCCTTGCAGCTTGACGCTCCCGATCCTGAACTCGTCGCGGAACAGGCCCGCGCAGGCGATCCCGAGCACGACCCAGAAGATGATCCGGGCAGCGCCGTCCGGCAGCTTCAGCGACACCGGAGCGGCGAGGATCAGCACGACCGTCAACGCGAGAGAAACCGCGCCGGCAAACAGCGGGGTGTAGCCGGCGAATAGCAGATAGATCAGCGCGCCCAGCGGCAGCAGCAGCGGCCAGCGCTGCTTCAGCGCCTTCATGGCGCTCGGCAACTGGTCGCGCGGAAGGCCGATGAGCCCGAGGCGGCCGGCCTCCAGATGCACCATCCAGAATGCCGAGGCGAAATAGAGAAAGGCGGGGATGACCGCTGCCTTCGCGACCTCGGCATAGGAAATATTCAGCGTCTCGGCCATGATGAAGGCCACCGCGCCCATCACCGGCGGCATGATCTGGCCGCCCATCGAGGCCGTGGCCTCGACCCCGCCGGCAAAGGCGGATTTGTAGCCGAAGCGCTTCATCAGCGGGATCGTGAACTGGCCGACCGTCACGACATTGGCAATTCCCGAGCCGGATATCATGCCCATGAAGGCGGACGAGACGACGGCGACCTTCGCCGGACCGCCGCGCGACTGGCCGACGGCGCCCATCGCCACATCGTTGAAAAGCTGGATCATGCCGGCCCGTTCGAGGAAAGCGCCGAACAGGATGAAGAGGAAGATGTAGGTCGCCGAAACCGCGGTCGGCGTCGCGTAGATGCCCTCGGTGCCGAACGCCATCTGATCGACGATCTGCGCGATGTCGAAGGGCCGATGATCGAACGGGGCAGGGAGCAGGTGGCCGAACAGGGCATATGCGAGGAAGATGCCCGTGACGATCGGAAGGGCGATGCCGAGCAGCCGCCACGCCACGACGAAAAGGATGACGAGGCTCACGACGCCGACGCCGAAGTCGAGTTCGGTCAGGTCGCCCGCTCGGGCGATCAGGTCGTTGTAGAAGACCCATTGATAGATATTGGCGAGAAAGCCGACGATGCCGATCGCCCAGCCGAAGACAAGCCCGGCCCGGCCCGTGCTTCGGTGATTGGCGATGAGCGCGGATGCGACGAGCACGAGAAACGCCACATGGGCGGCGCGGATGATCTGGCTCGGGAAAATCGCGTAGACGGCGGTGAAGAGCTGGAATGCGGAGAAGCAGAGCGCAATAAGGAACAGCACCCGTCCCTGCAGGCCCGCGCCGAAGCCAGCCGGCAAACCGTGCTCCGGGTCAGTGTCCGGCGGCTTGATGGCGTGGCCGAGATCAAGCGTTTCGTCAGGCGAAGCTACGGTCTCGCGCGCTGGTTGTGGTGCCGTGTTCAAAGGAGGTCGGCCTCTTCGTCAAGCTTGCTGTCCCGCTCATGCCCTACTTCAGGAGCCCTTTTTCCTTGTAGAACCGCGCCGCGCCCGGGTGCAGCGGCACGGGCATGCCATCCTGCGCGTGCTCGAGGCTGATCGCCTTGGCGGCCTGGTGCGCGGCGATGAGGTCGGCCGAGGACTCAAACAGCGTTTTCGTCATCGCGTAGACGATGTCATCCGACAGGTCTGCCCTCGTTACGAGATAGTTGACGACGGCGGCCGCCGGCACGGCCTCGCTCTGGCCGGTATACGTATCGGCTGGAATGGTCGCCTTGACGTAGGGCGCGCCGATCTTGTCGACGACCGCAGCCGGGATCGAGACGACGTTGATCTCGACCGCGCTGGCGAGGTCGCGGATGGCCGCGACGCCGAGGCCAGCAGATTGGAGCGTCGCGTCGAGCTGGCGGTTCTTCATCAGCTCGACCGACTCTGCGAAGGGCAGGTATTCGACCTTGCCGAGGTCCGAATACTGGATGCCGGCAGCCGCGAGGATCGTTCGGGCGTTGAGCTCCGTGCCGGATTTCGGGGCGCCGACCGAAAGCCGCTTGCCCTTGAGGTCGGCGAGCGTCTTGATCCCGCTCGATTTCGACGCGACGACTTGAATATAGTTCGGGTAGATGGCGGCGACGCCGCGCAGCTTGTCGAGCTTGCCCTTGAAGCCGGCCTCGGCGTCTCCGGCCCAGCCGAGCGCCAGGGAGTCGCCAAGCGTGAAGGCGATCTCGCCCTTGCCGCTCTGCAGGAGCGTGAGGTTCTCCACGGAAGCCTTGGTTGCCTGGACGGAGGGGCGCGTGCCGCTGATCTTGTCGGTGTAGATTTTGGAAAGAGCCACGCCGAGCGGATAGTAGACGCCGGATGTGCCACCGGTCAGGATGTTGATGAAAGTGTCGGCTGCGCGCGCCGGCTGCGCCTGGCCGAGCGCAATCGCTGCCAGCGCGGTCAAGAGAAATCGCTTCATGTGTCCTCCCAGACTTTTGTTGCAGGCAATAAATCCCTATTCGAAAGCACACACAAGCCTTTTGGCGCACGCAAAACGGGCCAAATACATGCTCAGTTCGTCTGAGATGACGAAAAACGGCAGCAAATTTGCTGCTGCCGACGTGAATTGGCGCACCGTGAGTTGATCGAGGTCGCCGCACTCGTCTAATAAACAGGCGTGGAGCCGTGTCCTGGCCGCGCTTCGAGCGATGCGGAGCAAAAGTGATTGGATTTTGGAGCGTCAAGAGTTTGATATCGATCGCGTGTTAGTCTCGCAGACAGGCGAAGATGTTGTTTTTTAAAATGCGTTCGACGATGCCGGGCAGTTGTGATCGCATCGTCATTACTCGATAAGGCTCCGGCATGAACCCGCCGTCATTCAACGACCGACGCTTGCCTGACGGAGGAATTTCCGCCAGCCGCCTCGATGGCGTGCGGGTGCTGATCTACAGCCATGATTCCTTTGGGCTCGGGCATTTGCGGCGGTGCCGCGCTATCGCCCATGCGCTCGTCGATCAGTTCAAGGGCCTGCATGTGCTGATCGTCTGCGGTTCGCAGATCGCCGGCGCCTTCGATTTTCGGGCTCGCGTGGATTTCGTGAAGGTGCCGAGCGTCATCAAGCTCTACAACGGAGAATACACCTCCATCAACGAGCATATCGACATCGCCGAGACCATAGAACTCCGCAAAGCGCTGATCCTCTGCACGGCGCAGTCGTTCAAGCCGGACATCATGATCGTCGACAAGGAGCCGTTCGGCCTTCATGAAGAGTTGAAGCCGACCCTGTCCTTCCTCAAATCCCATGGCTGCATCCTCGCGCTCGGCCTGCGCGACGTCATGGATGCGCCGCATCTGCTCGAGGCGGAGTGGGAGCGCAAGGGCATGATGGCGAAGATCGAGACATTCTTCGACCAGCTCTGGGTCTACGGGCCGCAGGATTTCTGGGATCCGCTGGAGGGGCTCCAGGTTTCGCAGAGCATCCGGCAGAGAGTGCGCTGGACCGGCTATCTCCATCGCGATATTCCAATCTCGCCCTCGCGCGGGGCGGTGACCATCCCGGAGGACGGGCTGCTGGTGACCGCAGGCGGCGGCGGCGATGGAGCGGACCTCTTCCGGCAGGTGGTCGGCGCCTATGCGCATGATCCGACGCTGACCAAGCCCGCCCTGCTCGTGCTCGGACCGTTCATGAGCACCGAGGATCGGGAAGACATCCGCAGCCGCGCTGCCTCGATTCCAGCTTTGTCGATCGTCGATTTCGACAATCGCATGGAGGCGCTGATGGATGATTGCGCCGCCGTGGTCAGCATGGGCGGGTACAATACGTTCTGCGAGATCCTTTCGCTGAACAAGAACGCCTTGCTGGTTCCGCGCGTCCATCCGCGGCAGGAGCAGTTCATCCGCGCGAGGCGCGCGGCCGAACTCGGTCTCGTTGACATGCTGCACCCGGAGAAGGCCGACGATCCGCGCCTGATGGCGGCGGCCCTGCACGCGCTGTCCCGCCGGGGCAAGGCGAGCGAGCCTGAGTATCAGGCGGACATGACTGGCCTCAGGAAGATCAGCGATCTCGTCTTCGACGCGGTGAAGCATCGCGAGCCGGCGCTACGCGTCATCGCCGGCGGCCGGCACCGCGATACATGACGGGCAGGGTCGTTTTCGTCCTCAAAGGGTATCCGCGCCTCTCCGAAACCTTCATCGCCCAGGAGATCTTGGGGCTGGAGCGCGCCGGACTCGACATCGCAATCGTTGCACTGCGCCGCCCGACCGATCGCCAGACGCATCCCGTCCATGCGGAGGTGCGGGCGCCGGTCTCCTATCTGCCGGAATATCTGCGCGATGATCCTGCAAGGGTGCTTCGCGGCCTCTGGCGCTGTCTTGGCAAACCCGGCCTCGCGACCGCGACGCTCGCCTTCATGCGTGATCTCGCCCGCGACAGGACGGCGAACCGGGTGCGGCGCTTCGGGCAGGCGCTGGTTCTTGCCGGCGAGATGCAGCCCGGTGTGCGGGCGCTCCATGCCCATTTCATCCATACGCCGGCATCGGTCTGCCGCTACGCGAGCCTCATCACCGGATTGCCATGGTCGTGCTCGGCGCATGCGAAGGACATATGGACGAGCAGGGATTGGGATCTGCGCGAGAAGCTCGCCGGCACGCGCTGGGCCGTGACCTGCACAGCGGCGGGCGCGGCTGAACTCAACAGGCTCGCGCCGGGCGACAACCCCGTCCGCCTCATCTATCACGGCTTCGACCGGCATCGCTTTCCGCCGCTCGCCATGCCGAAGCATATGCGCGACGGGCTCGATGGTGCCGCGCCTGTAAGCCTTCTCAGTGTCGGCAGGGCAGTCGACAAGAAGGGCTTCGACCTGCTGCTCGACGCGCTCGCGGCGTTGCCGAAGGAGATCGCCTGGAGCCTCGTTCACATCGGCGGCGGCGAGCGCCTTGCCGATTTGCAGGCGCAGGCCGCGCGGCTCGGCCTGTCGCAGCGCATCGACTGGCGCGGCCCGCAGGCGCAGGATCGCGTGCTGGCTGCCTATCGCGAGGCTGATCTCTTCGTGCTGCCCTGCCGCGTCGCCGATGACGGCGACAGGGATGGATTGCCCAACGTGATCGTCGAGGCGCAGAGCCAGTCCCTCGCTGTCGTTTCGACCGCCGTGTCTGCGATTCCGGAGCTCATCGAGCACGACGTCACCGGCCTGCTGGTGCCGCCGGAGGATGTTCAGGGTCTCGCCCGCGCGATCGAACGGCTCATTCGCGATCCGGTGCTGCGCATCAAGCTCGGCAAGGCCGGAGGGCGCAAGGTGCATGCGATGTTCGGCCACGAGGAGGGTATCGCGCGGTTGATGGCGCTGTTCGGGGCATCCAGCCTCGAAGCAACGGACACGGCCCAGACGCTGCGGCCGGAACCGGCCGAATGAGCCCATCTCCGGCGGGGGCGAGGCCGCGTATCCTCGTCTACGTCCAGCATCTGCTCGGCATCGGCCATCTGATGCGGATTTCGCGCATCGCCGCTGCCTTGTCCGAGCGGTTCGAGGTCGTTGTCGCGTCCGGCGGGACGCCAGTGCCGGGCCTGGACCTTGGCGGGGCGCGCCTCGTCCAGCTCACACCGGTGAAGGCCGGCGAGGACGGGTTCGGGCAACTCGTCCATGAGGACGGTTCGCCGTTCGAAGACAGCGACCGGACCAAGCGCCGCGACCATCTCCTCACGCTGTTTGCAGAATTTGCGCCTGACGCCCTGCTGATCGAGGCGTTTCCGTTCGGCCGCCGCCAGATGCGCTTCGAGCTTCTACCTCTTCTGGACCTTGCGCGGTCGCAGTCTCGGCATGTCCTCATCGCCTCGTCGATCCGCGACATTCTGCAGGAGCAGAAAAAGCCGGGGAGGGCGGAGGAAACCGCCGCGCTCGTCGACCCGTACTTCGATCTCGTGCTGGTGCATGGCTCGGCAGAGGCGGTGCGGCTGGAGGAGACGTTTCCGCTCGCGACCCGTTTTGCGGACAAAATTGTCTACACCGGAATGGTGGGCTCGACCGTCACGGACGAGCAGACGGGGGAGACCCATGACATCATCGTCTCGGTCGGCGGCGGCGCGGTCGGTGAGGCTCTGATCCACGCGGCGCTTGAAGCCAGCTTGCATGACGCTTTCCGTGGCCTGCGCTGGCTGGTCGCGACAGGGCCCAACATGCCCGCCGCAGCCTTCGACAAAGCCCGGAGCTACGCCGGCGGCGTGACCCTCGAACGCTTCGTGCCGAATCTCGCGCAAAGGCTGCGCAGGGCGCGCGTGTCGGTCTCGCAAGCCGGTTACAACACCGTGGCCGATATTCTCGGCGCCGGCTGTGCGGCGGTGCTCGTGCCATTTGCCGCCGGGGGCGAAACGGAACAGACGCGACGCGCGCAGATGCTGGCCGAGCGCGGCCTTGCGGTGATGGTGAGCGAGGATGCGCTCGATCCCGCGAGCCTCGCCGCTGCGGTAACGGCGGCGCTGGAACAGAAACGGGCATACCCCGCAGGAACCGATGTGAGGCTCGACGGCGCGCAGGAGACAACCCGCATTCTGCTCAGCGCTCTCCGATCAGCATGAAGCGCGTGTAGTTCTTCGTCACGAGTTGGCCGCGGAACAGCACCTTGGCAAGCCTTGCCTGATCCTCGAATTCGTCGAGACTGTCCACGCAGCTCACATGGTCGGGTTCGCGGCGGTAATTGTTCGATTGAAGGACCACCTTCATGCCCGCTGGCATCCGGCCGAGCGCCACGCTGAGATCGGCGACATGTTCGCAACTCGTATTGATGACGAGCGTCGGCGCCGCTTCATGATAGGACAAGGTCTCCATGTCGGCCGTGATGGCCTTGAAACGGCCGTTCGCCGTCATCGCGGCGTTGAGGCTTTCGGCGACGCTGACGCAGCCGGGATCGACGTCGATGCTGTCGATACCTCCGATCGAGAAGCGTGGGTCGTCGAACAGCAGGGCGGACAACACGCCATACCAGCCGCCCAGCACCCAGATGTGCTCAAATGCGCCGCCAAGCGTGTCGAACAGGCTGTCGCGCAGCCAGGCCTTGCTGGCGATCTGCTTCTGGTTGAAGGCGACCGCAAGGTCAGGACGCGGAAATCGGGCGACCGTCGTCGCAAGGTTGGCGACGACGTCGTTCCTCGTGAAGGCGGCGACGCCGCGCAGGATATCGAACACGAAATCGGTATCGAAGGACCCGGGCTCAGTCATGGATATTCGATCTGGAAGTTCGATCTGGACATTCATCTCGCCTTGATGCCAAGTCGCCGCGACGGGCTCCGCCACACGCCGATCGAGAGCGGCGCGTCATAGATTTCAATGCGTTCATCGCACATCGCCATGATGGATTCCATGCAATTACAAACGAGCGCCGATGGCGTGCTGCTGCCCCATCTGTCGGGGCCCGGCTCACCCGTTCGGCAGGTCATGGCCGCCCATTTCCTGCGGGAATGCGAGACCGTGATCGAGATCGGGGGGGCGGGGCTGCCGATCGCTCGCTTCCTCACGCATCATCCAAAAGCCGTAACAGTGATCGATCCCAAGATCGAGCCGTTCCGAGCCGAACGCCTCAATGGCGAACCGTGCCATGTCGAATACATCCAGGCCAAGTTCCAGGCTGTGACGCTTGAACCGGAGCCCGGCGAATACGGGCTCGTCATCCTTGGCCTGTCGTTGAAGCCTTTCGGGCGGCAAGGCGCGATCGATCCAAGGCTGATCCGGTGGGTTGATCAGGCCAAAATCGTTATTATAGATTATCCGGTCGCCCGCGATCGTTCGAGCGAACAGTTCCCGGAGCTCGTCGGCCGGGGCACTCTCGAAGAATTGGTGCGCGTCAAGCTGCAGATTGAAGACGTTCAGCTGCGGCAGTCCGAATTTTCAGAAAGATATTTTCTTGTCTATAAGCCGAAACGAAGCGGCGCCGGCTGACCATACGATGGAGCAGCGGCTGTTCCGCTATATCTGGAGCCGCACCAAGCGCGAACAGCTTTGGATCCTCGCCGTCATCATCGCATCGATGCCGGCGACCTTCGTCCTGCTGGACTTGCCCAAATACATCATAAACGGTCCGATCCAGGGCAAGGGTTTTGAAAAGGAAGGCGCGGTCCAGCGATACTTCCACCTGCAATTCGACGTGCCGGACTGGCTGCCGTTTCATGGCCATTACGACCTTTTCCAGGGTTTCGAACTCGAGCGCATGAGCGCGCTCTATGTGCTCAGCGGCGTGTTCCTGCTGCTCGTCATCGTCAGCGGCTTGTTCAAGTTCTACATCAACACGTTCAAGGGCCAGCTTGGCGAGCGCATGCTGCAGCTCTTTCGGTTCGAGCTGTTCGAGCGCGTGTTGCATTTTCCGCTCGGCGAATTCCGGCGCGTGAAGCCGGCTGAAATCGCCACCATGATCAAGGATGAGGTGGAGCCGATGGGTGGCTTCATCGGGGACGCCTTCGTGCAGCCGGTCTTCCTCGGCGGCCAGATCATCACGGCGCTGGCCTTCATCGTGCTGCAGAACATGCTGCTCGGCATGATCGCGCTGGCGCTGGTCGCCGTTCAGGGCATCATCATCCCGCGCCTTCGCCGCCGCCAGCTCGAACTCGGTCGACAGCGGCAGTTGACCGCGCGCGCCCTCGCCGGCCGCATCGGCGAAATCGTCGAGGACATGCCGAACGTCATCATCAACGACACGTTCGCCTATCAGAAATGGGACGTCTCGGCGCAGCTCAACAAGATCTTCATCATCCGCTACGCGCTCTATCGCTGGAAGTTCTTCGTCAAGTTTCTCAACAACATGATCGCGCAGTTCACGCCCTTCCTGTTCTACACGGTCGGTGGCTATCTCGCGATCAAGGGCACGCTCGACATCGGGCAGCTCGTCGCGGTCATCAGCGCGTACAAGGACCTGCCGGGTCCGGTGAAGGAGCTGATCGACTGGGATCAGGAGCGCATGGATGTCGAAATCAAATACCAGCAGGTGATCGAGCAGTTCACCATGTCGGGCCATGTCGAGATCATCGAGCATTCGCACGCCAAGGACGATACGGCCGACATGAACGGCGAGATCGTGATCTCGAATCTTTCGGTCACCGACAGCGCCGGCAGCCGGATCATCCAGGGTCTTTCGCTCACGTTGCGGATGGACGAGCACGTCGCGGTGATCGGGCCCCATGGCAGCGGCGGGGACGCGCTGGTCGAGACGATCGCTAGGCTGATGCCGATCTCCGCAGGGCATATCCATCTTGGCGGACGCAACCTCGATGAATGGCCGCATGCCGTCACCGGACGCCGGGTATCCTATGTCGGGCCGGACACCTTCTTCCAGCAATCGACCATTCAGGACGCGCTCCTCTATGGGTTGAGGCATGCAGGTGACGCGCCTGACGAGGCGACGACAGCGAGCAAGCGCGAAGCACGGCGCATCGCACGCCAGAACGCCTTTCATATCGATCCGGACAAGGACTGGATCGATTATGCGGCGCTGCGCATCAAGGGACCCGAAGACCTGCCGGCTTGCCTCGCCGAAGCGACGAAAATCGTCGATTTCGATGATGAGATCGTCGGCTTCGGCGTCAATGAACGGTTCGTCGACGAGCCGGCGCCCGAGGAAATCGATAAGCTGCTCCACGCTCGCATGCTGCTGAAGGAGCGGCTGGCCGGGAATAAGAAAAAGAAGCTCGTCGAGCCTTTCGATCGTGCTGCCTACAGCCATCAGGCGACCATCGCAGAGAATATCCTGTTCGGTACTCCCATCAGCGACGATTTCAAATTTCCGGTCCTGGCGGCGAACGAGACGGTTCGCAAGGCGCTCGCCGCGCATCAGCTCGACGAAATCCTGTTCGAGACGGGGAAGGACATCGCGCGGACGCTTGTCGATCTCTTTGCCGATATTTCGGGCGACGACACCATGTTTCGCGACGTGCAGCTGATCAGTCCTGCCCAGCTGCCCAATTACCGGTTGGCGCTTAAGCGCGTGGCCAAAGCCGATTTCCGTCATGCCGCGGAAGCTGATCGCGTGCGTTTCCTCGATGTCGCCTTTGGCTATGTCGAACCGCGTGACCGTCTCGGCGCGCTCGATGACGAGCTCCGCGCCAAGGTCGTCAAGGTGCGGGAGGAAATGATCGCGGCTCTTGGCCAGGAGCAGTCGGACGTCGCCATTTACAACCCCGATGTGTTCAGCCTGCAGGCAACCGTGCTCGACAATCTGCTGTTTGGCCGCGTCGTCTACGGCGTTGCGGATGCCGACACCCGCGTCAACCAGATGGTGGCCGATGTGCTCGAAGAGCTGAACCTTCATCAGTTCATGTTCAAGATCGGCCTCAGCTTCAATATCGGCAATGGCGGCAAGCGGCTCAACTCCGGCCAGCGGCAGAAGCTGGCTCTCGCGCGCGCGATCTTGCGCCGGCCGAGGGTTCTTGTGGCAAGCCGCGCCCTGTCGAGCCTAGACTCGCAAAGTCAGACGGCGATCCTCAACAATCTGCTCGACCGCGCTTGTCCCAGCAACGGCGAGGATGGTTTTGGCATCATCTGGTCGCTTGCCGATCCGCGCTTTGCAAACCGCTTCGAGCGCGTGCTGACGATGGAGCATGGCGTGCTGGTCAGCGATACGCTTAGCGAAGCGGCCGATGGGAACAAGACTCCCTCCGAACGGTTGAAAAAGTCGACTGATGGTGATTTCATAGAAGACGCGAAGGTCGATGAGCAAGTCGAAGCGAAGGTGGCATGATCTTCGCTAGTCTTGACAGAGAAACAAAGGGAAGATCGACATGGCCCTTTTGAAAGACGATCTTGAAGCATTGCGGCGGGTTCCGTTTTTCTCCGCTGTGGACTCCCGTCGCCTCAGGCTGCTCGCATTCACCGCGCCGCGCTTCTCCTACGACGAGGGAGATTATCTGTTCCGCGAAGGCGACGACGGAGATTCGGCGTTCGTAATCATGGAAGGCGAGGTCGATATCAGCCTGCCGATCGACGGCAAGGAGGTGCATATCGCGCGCCTCGGCAAATATGACATGGTCGGCGAAACCTCGCTTCTCACCAATCAGATCAGAACCGCCACCGTGACGGCCGCGACCCATGTCGAGGTGCTTCAGATCAAGAAGGGGCAGTTCTGCGATCTCGTGCGCAACTCGCCCGACATGGGTCTGTGCATCATGCAGAATCTTGCGGAAAAGCTGTCGACGACGGCGCATGAGTTCGCGGCGCTGAAAAGCAAGGAAGTATCGGCCTGATCAGGCGGTGCCGACCAGAGCGGCGCACTCATCAAAGGTTGCCCAGCGGGCGGCCGTATGCTGGGCGGTGGCGGCGAACAGGCCGCTCAGGAAGCTCCATGCCGCCTCGTCATGAGCGAGATGATGAGCGAGGATGCCGATCGGATGATCGGTTCCCCCTGTGGTGTCGATCGCAGCTTCGATCTTGCCGACGAGATCGGCAACGCTGCGCCCTCTGCGCCCATCCCGCCAGTTGATGATGTCAATGTCCGAATTCACAAAAACCAGCCCCGCCTGAAAACGGCATCGCTCGTAGCCGAAGCGCGAGATGGCGGTAAAGCCGAGCTGTGGCAAGGCTGGGACGATCTCGTCGTCGATCCGGTTCCAGGGCGGCACGAGAACGTTCGCCAGCCTGTCGCCGAACAGCGCCTTCAACGTCTCACGGCCAAGCGCAAGCTCGCCAAGCACCGCATCGAGCGGGCGATGGACACCGAGTTCCCGGGCGCGTTCCGGCGGCGGAGCGTGGTTGCGATGGCTGAAGCCATGCTGGCAGGGGGACACATGCGTTTGAGCTGCAAGATAGTCCCGCAAGGGCGAGCCGGCGTGCTTCGGGATGATCGCCAGCAACAATGGAACGGCATGGTGTCCCGTCAGAGCGCACAGCCGATCGAGCGCTACGGTCGGCTCCACTGCGTCGTCGTCGCGGAGCCAGAAGGTGACGGTCCGGCCTTCCGCGGCGCAGCGGTCTAGCCTGCGGCAAAGGGCTTGCCAGGGGATCTCAGGCATGAACGCCGACATGGCGCGCGAAGACGACGAGCCCAAGGAGCGCGTCAAGACGCAGCGCTGCGATCTCGACCGTCCGCTCCGAGCGGACGAACTCCGAAGCTGCGCGGGAAAAGGTCAATCGTTTGTCTTGGTCGTTGATGAGCGACATGATTGCCGAGCGGTAGCGCCGCAGCGTCTCTTCGGCAATGCCCACTTCGGCGATCAGAAGCCCTGTCCTGCCGTTTTCGACGACGCTGCCGATCCCTCCCACGTCAAGCGCCACGACCGGGAGGCCGGCTGCCTGCGCTTCCAGATAGGCAAGGCCGTAAGCCTCGTTGAAGCCTGGCCAGAGGTAGAGGTCGGCGCTTGCCAGGCATTCGAGAACCTGATCGCGCGGCAGCGCGCCATGCCAGGTCACTCTGCCAGCCGGAATGGACGCCAATGCTGCTTCGACCTCGGCGCGGGCAGGGCCATCGCCGATGATGTCGAGATGCCACGCAAGCGCGGTCAGCTCTGACAGCGCTGCGGCGAGAAACCGATAGCTCTTCAGTTTGTCGCCCGCCCGCATCATCCCGACCGTGACCAAGCGGACGGGGTGGTCATGGCTCGACGATGCGCGTCGGTCTGTTACCGCGTCGATGAAGGGTGGCAGAAGGGCGAGTTTGTCATCGGAGCCGAGGTAGGCCTCAAGCCCTGCCCTGTCGCGCGGGGTGATGGCGATGTTGAGCGCCGCGCAGTCGAGTGCGCGCTCGACATGCGATTGCCAGGCCCGCCAGCCGTCCCGGCTTCGCTTGCCGGCGTGGCTCGCCTCGATCGTGACGTAGGGGAGGCCGGTCTTCGATATGATCGCCGGGCCGATCAGGTCAGGCGACTTGTAATAAGGGTGATAGCTGATCCAGAGGTCCGGCATTCGATCCTGGGCGTGCCAATCGTGCAAGATCGTCGAGGCCTCGCGCGCGGCAATCTCCTCCAGCGCGGACAGACGATCCGGGTCGGGATTCGGCGAGAAGCTGCGCAGCCGCGAGACGATCTCGACATGGTGGCCGGAACGGCGCAGCGCCTCGATCAGCAACCGCGCCATGGTGCGGTCGCCCGACGGCACCGGGTCGTCCGGGTGCTTCAAAGGGCAGTAGAAGGCGATGTCGAGAGCGATCTCCGCCCCCGTATCAGTGGTAGGGGTCGGCTGCGTCACGCAGGCCGTCGCCGAAGAAGTTGAAGGCGAGGATGACGAGGATGACCGGCACGACCGGGATCATCAGCCAGGGATAAAGCGCCACGACGTTGATGTTCTGCGCCTCGTTCAGCATCACGCCCCAACTGGTGATCGGCGGACGAAGCCCAAGGCCAAGGAAGCTCAAAGCCGTTTCGCCGAGGATCATCTTGGGGATCGTGATGGTCGCAGAAGCGATGAGATGGCTCATGAAGCCGGGTATCAGATGCCGCCCGACGATTCGTGGCGTGCGCGCGCCCATCAACTGCGCCGCCAGCACGTAATCTTCCTCGCGAAGCGCCAGAAGCTTGGAGCGAACCGAGCGCGCGAGGCCCGTCCAGTCCATGAGGCCGAGAATGATCGTGATCGCGAAATAGACGAGGATCGGGCTCCAGCTCGCCGGAATGACCGAGGCGAGCGCCAGCCAGATCGGGATATGCGGCAGCGAGTGCACGATTTCGATCGCGCGCTGGGTCAGCATGTCGAAGGTGCCGCCATAGTAGCCCGCCAGCCCTCCGAGCAGGATGCCGAGGCCAAAGCTGATGAAGATACCGATGAGCCCGACGGTGAGCGAAATGCGCGCGCCGTAGATGATGCGCGAAAGCATGTCGCGTCCGAGCCGATCCGTGCCCAGCAGGAACATCTGTCCATCCTTCGCCGGGCAGACGAGGTGGAAATCGGCCGTGAACAGGCCCCAGAAGCGATAGCTGTCGCCCGAGCAGAAAAAGCGGATCGGATGCACCTGGTTCGTATCGACGGTGTATTCGCGCTTCAGGTTTTCGAGGTTGAGCTTGTAGACATAGCCATAGACGAACGGCGACCTGAGCGTGCCATTGTCGAAGATGTGCAGCGACTGCGGGGGCGCGCGGATGAAGTCCGTATGCCGCGACTGGTTCTCATAGGGCGCAAGGACCTCGCAGACGAGGATCATGAGGTAGAGCGCGAGCAGGAATGCGCCGGAGACGAGCGCAAGCCTGTGACGCTTGAACTTGATCCACATGAGCTGCCATTGCGAGGCGAGGTAGATGCGCTCCTGCGCCGGGCTCAGCTTTTCCGCAGCCTTCGGATCGAACGGCGCGTTGGAAACGTAATGGGGCAGCGGTCCGGAGCCGAGCGGTCCGGCTGGAGGCATGACGTTCATTTGACGCTCCCTCCCTGAAGCCTGATGCGCGGGTCGAGGAATGCGAGCGCGATGTCGGAGATCAGGACGCCGATCACGGTGAGCAAGGCGAGGAACATCAGGAACGAGCCGGCAAGGTACATATCCTGCGTCTGCAAGGCCCGCACCAGCAGCGGACCTGTGGTCTGCAGCGAAAGCACGATGGCCGTGAGTTCCGCCCCGGAGACGATCGAGGGCAGAATGCTGCCGATGTCCGACACGAAGAAGTTGAGCGCCATGCGCAGCGGGTATTTCAGCAAGGCTTTCCGCGGATGCAGGCCCTTGGCGCGTGCCGTGGTGTAATACTGCTTCTGCAATTCATCGAGCAGATTGGCGCGCACCGAGCGGATCATGCTGCCCGTACCGCCGGCTCCGATGATGATGACCGGGATCCACAGGTGCTGCAGGATAGAGACGAACTTGTCCCAACTCATCGGCTGGTTGAAATATTGCGGGTCCATCAGGCCCCCGATCGACAACCCGAACCAGACGTTCGCGAAGTAGATGAACACGAGGGCGAGCAGGAAATGCGGGATCGCGATGCCGAGCAGGCCGATGAAGGTGAGACCGTAATCGCCCCAGCTATATTGATGCGTCGCCGAATAGATGCCGATCGGGAAGGCGATGGCCCATGTGAATATGATCGTGCAGAACGAGACCAGCATGGTGAGATAGAGGCGATCACCGACCACGTCCTTCACCGCCATCTGATATTCGAACGAATAGCCGAAATCGCCATGGAGAAAGCCGCCGATCCAGCGCGCGTAGCGGATGATCGGCGGCTGGTCGAAGCCGTATTCCTTTTTGAGGAACTCGAGCTGACGCAGATCGGCACGCTCGCCCTGCGCGGCCATCTCGGCTGCGTAGGTGTCGAAATAATTGCCAGGCGGCATCTCCATGATGGCGAAGATCAGCATGCTCGTGACCAGCAGCGTCGGGATCATGATCATCAGCCGGCGTAGGATGTAGCGCAGGAGCATGGTCGGCCTTTCGAAATCCTCAGGTCTGTCGCTCCAGCCGTTCCGGCTGGATGGTCGATGCCGCGCCGCGCATCAGTTGGCCGCTGCGTCGGCAAACCAGAACGTATCCGGCATGTATATGCCGAAGAACGCGCTGGGCTGAAAGCCGTAGAGCCCTTTTTCGGGCACGTTCCTCAGCCGGTTGGTGACGACGACGGGTTGCGGCACGTCGTTGACGATGCCGATCGAGAAGAGCTGGTCCGCGTTGATGGTCAGCATCTTCTCCCAGATGGCGCGCCGCTCTTCGCTGGTTTTCGACTGACGCCATTCCCGCCGCAGTCGGTCGAGCTCAGCAACCTCCGGCATGTCGATCTTCTGGCCGGTCATGCCGTTCGTCTCGACATACTGCCCCCACATCGACCATTGGAACTGTGATTCTTCCGTCGGAGCGAGCGCATCGGGCGGGTTCTCGGAGGTCGGGACAGCATTGTCTATGCCGATCGAGACCGACATCACGGTCTGCCCGGAGCGGATGCGCTTGCGCAGGATGTCGAGCTGGAGAGACCGGTTGAGGATGCGGATGCCGAGCTTTTCAAAATCCGAATGCAGGAGCTCGAGCACATCGGTTTCCTCGGTGCTGTCGCCCGAACTTTCAATGAGGATTTCGAGCTTGCGGCCATCGGGCAGGAGGCGCGTGCCCTCCAGGTCGCGCTTTGTGAGGCCGATCTCGTCGAGCAGGCGGTTCGCTTCGGCGGGATCGTAGCGCGTGTAGGCCTTGTCATAGGCCTCCTTGTAGAGCGGGCTTTCCGGGAGCACGGTATTCTGTGCCTCGCGCCCGAGCCCAAAGAAGATGACGTTGTTGATGTCGTGGCGGTTGATGCCGAGAGAAAAGGCGCGTCTGAACCTGACGTCGCGCATCAAGGTCCGGAAAGTCTCGTCGGTCGTGTTGAGATTGGGATAGATCGCGACATAGGCACCCTGGCTGCGGTCCCAGAGACGAACCTTCTGGCCGTTCCGTTTCTCGGCATCCTTCAGGAACGTATAGTTGTCGAAGCGCAGATAGCGGGCCTGGAGATCGCTCTCGCCGCCGCCCACCTTGGCCGGGATGAGAGCTGTGGAGCCAAGCGAGAGCCGGACGGAGTCGATATAGGGAAGCTGCCGGCCCTCGCTGTCGACGCGATGATAATAGGGGTTACGCTCGAACAGGAATTGCTCGGCCGGCGGCGTCGTGCGGTTGCGCCAGGCGTCCAGCGTCGGAAGGTCCGGGTTTTCAGGCCGGTACTGCCTTGCCATCCGCTCATGCATCGCGCCCCAGTCTCGGAGCCGTGAGGCCTTGACCAGCGCCGCGAGATCGTCCGGCTTGGCGTATTTCTGGTGGAATTGCCGCAAGTAGTGCGACGGCATGTAGATGTAGGTCGGCTGTGCGTCTGCGAGCGCCGGGACGAAGAGCGGATTCGGCGTCTCCCAGGTATAGCGCACGGTCTCCTGGTCTATGATCTCGAATTTCGGCGCCTTGCCTCCGGGCACGAGCGCCAGAGGCGGCCCGCTCGCGGAAAGACGCTTGTTGTTCGCGACGTCTTCCCAATAGTAGCGGAAATCCTCGGCGGTGAACGGGTGCCCGTCAGACCATCTGTGCCCCTTGCGCAGATGCAGCGTGAAGATACGGCCATCCTCGACATCGAGCTTTTCGAGCACGTCCGGGACGATCTCGAGCTTCTCGTTGTAGGTCATCAGCCGCGTGTAGCCGTAGATCGTCATCATCCGGATGTCGCGCTGGTCGCCCATCAGCAGCTTCAACGAGCCGCCATGCTTTCCGGGCGTCTTGCCGAGCGCGCGCATGTCGATGACGCGGGGCGAGAGCGGCACGCGCTCCACGACCGGCGGCAATTCCTTGGCCGCGACGGCTTTGGCGAAGAACGGCGTCTCCGTGAACTCAGCCGCCGCGTGAGCTACGCCTGCGAACAGCAGCGCCGAGCAGAGCGCCGCCGCGCGAAGGAGCAGGCCCCAGCTCTTCTCAACCCCGCTCATGCCTGCAAATCCTTGAGGTCGGCGTTGGGTTTGGCGAGCACGAAGTGCCCATCGCCGAGATCGAGGCTGCCGAGGCTCGTTCCGCCTGCTTCCTCGACGAAGGCAGGCCCCCAGAGCCGCGTGTCCGATGCCGAGCCGCGCGACAGGTAGTTGAAGTCGAGCGGCCGATCGAGATCGGCGAACGGCACGGCTTTCAGGAGCGCGCGGGTGTAGGGGTGCATCGGCCGGTTGAACAGCGCATGTCGCGGTGCGATCTCGACGATGCGGCCATGGGCCATCACGGCGATGCGGTTCGCCATGTAGTCTACCACGGCGAGGTTATGCGAAATGAACATGTAGGTGAGACCGAGCTCCTTCTGCAGGTCCTTCAGAAGGTTGAGGATTTGCGCCTGGACCGACACATCGAGCGCGGAGACGGGCTCGTCGCAGACGATCAGCTCGGGGTTGAGCGCGAGCGCGCGAGCGATGCCGATGCGCTGGCGCTGCCCGCCGGAAAAGCTGTGAGGATATCGGTTGAGGAAGCGCGGATCGAGGCCGACGGCGCTCATCAATTCGGTGACGCGACGGGTCTGCTCCTCCGGCGTGCCGTCGCCATGGATCTCCATCGGCTCGCGGATGATGTTGAGCACGGTCATGCGCGGCGAAAGCGAACTGACCGGGTCCTGGAAGATCATCTGCATCTTCGGCCGGAATGCGCGCAACCGTTCCTCATCGAGCGCCATGAGGTCGATGGCTTCGCTGCCGCTGTTGAACACGATCGATCCGCTGTCCGGCTTCACGGCGCGCATCATGAGCTTGCTCACCGTCGTCTTGCCGCTGCCGCTCTCGCCGACGAGGCCGAGGCACTCGCCGCGCTTGATGTCGAAAGACACGTCGTCAACCGCGACGACCCCTGCCGAGGAGGCGCCGAACCATCCGGCCTTGCGGCTGCCATAGGTCTTGCGCAGATTCCGCACGGAGAGAATGACGTCGGAGGCGGTCGCCGCAGGCGCGTGCCTGCGGGTGCCGACCAGCGCGCCGAGATCCTGCTTGGCGTCGCGCAGGGCAACGAGGCGCTCGCCGGGCTTCATGTCGAATTGCGGAAGTGCGCGGATCAGCGCTTTCAGATAAGGGTGCTGCGGATTGCGGAAGATGTCCTCCACCGTACCCGCCTCCATGATCTCGCCATGGTAGATCACCACCACCTCGTCGGCCAGGTTGGCGACGATGCCGAGATCATGCGTGATCAGCAGGATCGCCATGCCGAACTCGTTCTGGAGCGACCGCATCAGGTCGAGGACCTGCGCCTGGATCGTCACATCGAGCGCCGTCGTCGGCTCGTCGGCGATGAGGAGGGCAGGGCGGCAGATCAACGCCATGGCCAGCATCGCGCGCTGACGCAGTCCGCCTGAAAGCTCGAAAGAATATTTGTCGTACGAGGCATGCGGATCGCGGAAACCGACGAGCTTCAGCATTTCCTCCGTCTTGGCGCGCGCCTGGTCCTTGGGCACGGGCCGATGCAACTGCAGTGCTTCCTCGATCTGGTCGCCGATGGTGTGCACGGGTGAAAGCGATGACATCGGCTCCTGAAAGATCATGCCGATATGATCGCCGCGCAGGTCCCGAATATCCTCGCCGTCGCGTTCGAAGCCGGCGATGTCGACAATCTGCCCCTTGGAGGCATCTTCGCCATGCGCCGATTTGCGAAACAGGATGCGGCCATGCGTGATGCCGCCGGCCTTCGGCAGCAGGCCCATGATCGCCTGGGAGATGACGGATTTTCCCGAACCCGATTCGCCGACGAGGGCTACGGTCTTGCCTGCGGGAATGCGGAAGGAGACTTTTCTGACGACCTCGTTCTGCTGCCCATGCAGCGCGAAGGCGATGCTCAGCTCTTCGATGGACAGAATGTTTCCCTGCACAGATGCTCCGATAGGCTCACGATCCACGTTCAATTCGACGCCGGCAGGTAGAAATTCGACCGCCAGCAATGAACGAGAAGATATTCACGACGTTTAGTCTGACAGTAAAGCGTGATCCGTGCCAATCACATGATCGGCTTCAAGCTTATCAATATCAACAGGATGGCGGTATATTGGTTCCGTAACGGGCCGGTGACAGTCTGGTTCAGGCCTTGAACAGACGGGGATGCGTCAAGCTTCGCCGCGCGCAGGCATTGCGGGTGTCGACGATGAGACGCGCGTTGGCGACGATGAGATCGTAATCGATCTCGTCATGATCAGTGACGATCAGCACGGCATCGTGGACCGCGACCGTGGCGGAGGTCAAATCGATCGAGGCGCGGCCAGCCAGCGCGGAATGCTCGCGCGTCATCGGAATGACGGGCACCAGCGGATCGAAGAACGCGACTTTGGCGCCTGCCTGTTCGAGCATCTCCATCAGGGCAAGGGCAGGGCTCTCACGGATGTCGTCGACGTTCTTCTTGTAGGCCGCGCCGATCATCAGGATCGATGTGCCGTTGAGTCCGCGTCCGCTTGCCTGATCGAGGGCGAGGCGAAGCTTGTCGACCACGAGTAGCGGCATCTGCGCGTTGATTTCGCCGGCGAGATTGATGAAACGCGTCTCGATGCCGAACTCGCGCGCTTTCCAGGTGAGGTAAAACGGATCGATAGGGATGCAGTGGCCGCCGAGGCCCGGTCCCGGGTAGAATGGCATGAAGCCGAAGGGTTTGGTCTTGGCTGCGTCGATCACTTCCCACACATCGACACCCATGGCCGCGTAAACGCCCTTCAACTCGTTGACGAGCGCGATGTTGACCGCACGGAAGATGTTTTCGGTCAGCTTCACGGCCTCCGCCGTCGCCGCGCTCGAAACCGGAACCGTGCTGACGACGAGCTGACGGTAGAGCGCGTCGGCAAGGGCAAGGGCTTGCGGATGGTCCGCGCCGACCACCTTGGGGATGGTCGCGGTTGCGAACTGGGCGTTGCCGGGGTCTTCGCGCTCCGGTGAGAATGCGATGAAGAAGTCTTGCCCATCCACGAGGCCCGATCGCCGTCCTGCTTCGTCGAGGATGGGCTTGACGATTTCGGCCGTGGTTCCGGGGTAGGTGGTCGATTCCAGAACGATGAGCTGCCCGGCCCTCAAACGCTCGGCTATGGCCGTGGTCGTCTTCTGGACATAGGAGAGGTCAGGCTCGCGATGCCGCGTGAGCGGCGTCGGCACGCAGATGAGAATGGCATCCGCTTCGGCAAGGCGATCGAAGTCGCACGTCGCGAGCAAACGGCCGGCGTCGATGGCCTCCGCACTCGCTTCCGCCGGAATGTATTTGATGACCTGGCGCTTCTGGCTGATGTCCACGACGCGGGCCTCGTTGATGTCGAAGCCGATCGTTCTGAAGCCCGCCTTCGCTGCGGCAAGCGCGAGTGGAAAGCCGACATATCCGAGCCCGATCACGCCTATCGTCGCCGTTCGATCGATGAGGGCAGCCATCAAGGCGCCGCCTGCTCCAATGTGCGTTTGCATGTTCATGGTCGATCGTGGCCTTGGCTTTCAGTCTCGCTCAGGCTCGTGCTTGTGCAGATTTTTCCCGAGCATGACAATCACCGGGCGGCGATCCGCTCGATTTCACGTAAAATTCACCGGATATTGATGGAATGGGAGCAGCGTTCGCCAGACTGCGCCTGCGTGCTTCGCTGTTCTTTAGGCACGCAGATGCTAACATGCTTGCCGAAGGGCGCATTGAAGAGGCGCGGGAGCGTGGAAACGAATTGATGAAAAACTGGCGTTTCCTCGGTGCTGCCACGGTTGCATGGCTTGCCGCCCTCTCGGCAGTTGCAGTCGCGCAAAGCAGCGAAGGCGGGCCGATGTCGTCAAGCGCCATGGGCGGTGTGATGGAACACATCGTGCACCGCCTGACCCGGACGCTCGACAAGGCCACCACAGTTCTCTCCGGCTCCTATCGCGCGCCAGGCGAATGGGCGACGGCGTTCAAGAAGATCTTCTTTTCCGATTCCTCTGCGCTGCAGAATAGTTTCGGCGACGTTCGTCTATGGCTGTTTCTCGCGGCCATGATCGGCGCGGCCGACATCCTGCCGCGCCTTCTTTGCCGACGCTTCTCGGCCCTTGGGGGGTCGATCTTCTGGAAGGCTCTCCGGAGGCTCGCCTTCGAGCTTGGCGGCATCGGCGTCGCTTTCGGTCTTGCGGCGCTCGCGGCAGCGACCGTCCTGACCGGCCCAAATGCCGACAATGAGGCAGGCTTCGAGCTGCTGTGGCTGGTCGTGCGCTGGCGTCTCACGACGATGCTGGTTCTTGTCCTCCTGCGTCCGGACATGCCGGAAATCAGGCTTCTGCCGGTTGGCACGTTCGAGGCCAAACGCATCGTGCGGACGGCCTATCTGTCGCTTGGCGTCATCATCGGCTTCATGACGATCGTGCCATTTTTCCGCCGCTACGGCGTCAGCACCGAGTCTGCGCAGGCGACTGCGCTTCTGGTCGGCACATTGTCGATCGCGTTCTTCATTCAGGCGCTGCGGCAGCTCAGCAAGGCAATGCCAGGCCATGAGGCGACGATCCTGCTGCTTGGCGGCACGATGGCCGTGACCACCTGGGTGATCTGGACGCTGTCGATCATCTTTCTCGCCTTCGACGTCTATTTCAGCTTCCTCTATGCCGTCCTCACGGCATGGCTGCTGCTGACGATCGTCCGTATTCTGGCTCTGGCCGTTTCCGACGAGACTGGCTCTGACAGTTCACGCGTCAACAAGCCGCTCGTTGCCGCCCTTCAGCGCAGCCTCGTCGTCATCGCCACCGTGATCGTCGTGATCATC
>JAIELD010000003.1 GCA_019753285.1 Beijerinckiaceae bacterium
CATAACTCTTCTGCGTGGAGCGATGCCAGACATCGATCACATCCTCGCGCAGCGCGAGGATGCCGGCGGTCAACCAGTCATGCGGCTTTGCGACGCCGGGTGTCTTGCCCAGCGAATAGGTGAGCTTGCCGACGATCCGCTCCTTGAGCTGCGCCACGGATATCTGAATGTCAGCGGAATGATCGGCCAAGTGAAAAGTCCCTCGAAAATCGATGCTTTCGGCAGGCATCTTTCGTGCCGCCGTTCGGCGGTGACCCTAAAGGCTCCCTTCCCGCAGCAAAAGGGATTTGTGCGCAAAAGGCCTTTGCTGCCTCGACGCCATGCTCTAGCACTCAAACCCATTCCATTCGTGTCGCGAGACCCCCATGCAGCCGCGAGAACTGATCGGTACGGCCGCAATCCCCGGCGGCGAGGAACTGCGGCTTTTTCGCCGCGGCGGTGATTTCATGATCGTGCTCGATCGCAACGAGCTCATGAGCACACGGATGAGCGGCTCGGAAAACGCCCTTGCCCTGATGACGCATGAGCGCCTCGGCAAACGAAACGCCCAGCGCTGGCTGATCGGCGGCTATGGCATGGGCTTCACCTTGCGCGCCGCGCTCGGCGTGCTCGACGATGCAGCCGAAATCACCGTGGCGGAACTCGTTCCAGGCATCATCGAATGGGCGCGCGGGCCGATGGCGAAGATCGCGGCAGGCTGTCTGGACGATAGGCGCGTGCAGCTCTTTGAAGGTGACGTCGCCGATCCGATCCGCAATTCGGACGATCGGTACGACACGATCCTGCTCGACGTCGATAACGGGCCGGACGGCCTCACGCGCGACAACAATGGCTGGCTCTATACCACGACAGGACTTGGCGCGGCGAACCGGTCGCTGAAGCACGGCGGCATTCTCGCGATCTGGTCTGCGGCGCCGGATGCAGCATTCGGGACTAGGCTCCGCCGCGCCGGCTTCAGGGTTGAAGAAGCGAGCGTTCGCGCCCGGGACAACGGCAAGGGCCCAAAGCATGTGATCTGGTTCGCCACGAAGCCCTGATCATTCTGGCGTTCGGCACATCACACCTTGCCAAGACCGGCAACGCATGGGATCGAGACCTCAAAGCCGACGGCCACCGATGACGCCTTATCTGTTCGACGAAACCCATTATTTCAACGCGACGCCCGATGCGATCGAGAGCGGGCCTGGAGCGTTCGGGCATTTCATCACGATCGGCGCGGCCGAGTTCCAGGATCCGCATCCGCTCTTCGACACGCGCTGGTATCTGGCCGCCTATCCCGACGTTGCGGCAGCCGGCATCAACCCTCTGCTGCATTTCATCGACCATGGGGATCTGGAGGGACGAAATCCGCATCCGCTGTTCGACGCCAATTGGTACCGGCAGCGATACGGCCTACCGCGGCAGACGAGCGCGATCCGTCATTTCCTTGCGCATGGCCGAGTGAACGATCCGCATCCGCTGTTCGACACCGCCTTCTATCTGGAGCGTTACGGCGACCATTTCGCGCCAGACGAGATCCCGCTCGTTCACTACAATCTCGAAGGCGGCTACCGCGGCTGGAGCCCGCATCCGTCATTCGACGGCGCGGCTTATCTCAAGACGTATGCCGACATTGCCCGCGCCTGCATCAATCCGCTCGCCCACTACGTCGTTACCGGACGCGCGGAAGGTCGCAAAAGCGTTCCAGTCGAGGACAAATCGCCAGACTGAGCACACGTGTCATGGACGGCGACGGCATGGCACGGCTTCATTTGCAGTCTTCGAGGCGGCTGCCTCGATCATGACATCGTCAAGGCGGCGCGCTGCTTGACACAGCTTTTACTCTTCCACACAAGATGACCTGAAAATCGAGGGAAATCAGTGCAGCAAGAACTCGCATGCCGCGGATGTGGAAGCAAAAACATCACGTTTTTTCTGGATCTTGGCGATCAGCCGCATTGTAACCGGCTCATTCCCCCGAACAAGGCAAGCCAGCGCGAGCCATATTTTCCGCTTCGCCTCGGCTTTTGCGACGATTGTACGCTCGTGCAGATCGACCACACGATCCCCAAGGAGGAGATGTTCACCGACTATCCTTACGTATCAGGCACGACAAAGACGCTTGTCGCGCACTTCAAGGAGTCGGCCGAACGCCTCGTCGCGACCTATGGCCTGAAGCCGGGCTCCAAGATCGTCGATATCGGCAGCAATGACGGCACCTGGCTGAAACAGTATCAGCCGCTCGGCATGAAGGTGCTCGGCATCGACCCCGCCGCCAACGTAACCGCGCTTGCCGTGGCCAATGGCGTCCCGACCTTGACCCGTTTTTTCAACGAGGCCGTGGCCGAGGAAATCCTCGCGGCACAGGGGCCCGCCGATCTGGTCACGGCCGCCGGCGTGTTCTTTCATCTTGAGGAACTGCACAGCGTCGTTGCCGGCATCAAGCGGCTCATCGAGCCGGACGGCGTCTTCGTCGTACAGGCGATCTATCTCGGCGGCATGATCGACAATGTCGCCTTCGATCAGGTCTATCACGAGCATCTCGTCTATTACACGCTGAAGTCGATCACGGCCCTTTTCGCGCGGCATGGCCTCGAAGCGTTCGACGTTTCGGTCGTGCCGATCCATGGCGGCTCGCTCGAAGTCCATGTCGGCCTGCCCGGCAAGCATCCGATCCAGCCGAGCATCGCGCGCCAGCAGGACATCGAGCGCGAGAAGGGCTATGGCGAACTCGCCACCTATCGGCGATTTGCCGAGCGCGTTTGGGAACTGCGTGACAAGCTCCTCGCACTGTTGCAGCGCTACAGGCAGGAAGGTCGCTCCGTCTACGCCTTTGGCGCGCCGGCCAAGGGCGCAACCCTGCTCAACAGCTTCGGAATCACGCCGGAGCTCGTCCAGTATGCGACCGAGCGCAATCCGATGAAGGTCGGCATGATGATGCCCGGTTCGCGGTTGCCGATCATCGACGAGACCGGCGCAAAGCCCGACGCATTCCTCGTGCTCGCCTGGAATTTCATCGATGAATTCGTGAAGCGCGAGCATGCCTATCTCGAGGGCGGCGGCGAGTTCATCGTGCCTGTGCCCGAGCTCAAGGTCATCGGAAAAGCGAAAGCGGCATGAGCACATCGCCCACGAGTGGAGCGCCGGAGTGTGTCATCGTCGTCGGCGCTTCGGGCTTCGTCGGGCGCAACATCGTCGATGCGTTGAGCGGCACGGTCGAGCAACTCGTCGCCGTGACGGGACAATCGCAGGACGTCCCGGGCAGCACCAGCACGGTGCGTCTTGCCGGCCTCGATGCGCTGCCGGCCCTGCCTCGGCGCACCGCGATCATCCATGTCGCGGCGATGCGATACAACGCGGCGACCTTTCGCGCCGACCAGCCACGCATACTCGACGAGAACCTGCGCATCACCAACGCGGTCTACGCCTTCGCGGCGGCGCGCGGCATCACCGAGGTGCGGCAGGCGAGCAGCGCGGCGGTCTACCCGTCCTTTTTCGACGTGCTCGACGATGAGCGACCGTTCACCTGGAACGACTGGCCGCATGAGGGCGAGGCAGCCTATGCCTGGTCGAAGCGATGGGGCGAAATCATCGCCGAGCATTACCGCCGCAACCATGGCGTCCATACGCTGAGCTTCCGCCTGTCGAACCCCTACGGCCCATACGACACGACCGACATCACGGCGGCCCATGTCGCGACGGCCTTCGCGCTGCGCGCGCTGGAACACGGCCCGGATTTTCTTGTGAGAGGCAATCCGGACGCCGAACGCGACTTCGTCTATGCGGGCGACGTGGCGGAGGTCTTCAAGCGCTCGCTTGCTCTCGAAGGTCATCATGACAGCCTTAACCTCGGCAATGGCAAGACCATCACCGTGCGGGCGCTGGCCGAAGCCGCCGTGGCGGCAAGCGGGCAGGAGAAGACGATCGTCGTCGATAATTCCGCGTCCGGCGGCGTCGCGGTCCGCCGCATGAGCACCGCGAAGCTCCAGCGCCTGTTTCCCGATTTCGTCTTGCGTTCGCCGCTGGAAGGCTTCCCGCCAACGATCGACTGGTACAGGCGGCACGCATGAGCGACATGACTCTGATCCTCGGCGCGGACGGTTTTCTGGGCAGGCATTTCTGCCGGTATTTTGCGGAGCGTGGCTGGCCGTCCCATCCGATCGGCAAGAGCGCTGGCGATTTCAGTGTGCGCTCCAACGTCGAGCGCGCCTTTCAGGAAGCGCCGAAGGCGACGCGCATTCTGCACCTCATCACGCATCAGCGCACCGGGCAGGTGCAATACGACATTCCCGGCAGCCTGCTGTTTGAAAACGCCAACATCCACCTCAACGTTCTTGAGTGCTGGCGGCTCTACCAGCCGCAGGCGAAGCTGGTTTCGACCGGCTCGTCCTGCGCCTATCCTGAATCCGACAAGCCTCTGCCGGAGGAGGCCTTTCAGGGCGGTCATGTGCACAAAAGCGTGCGTGGCTATGCGCTCGCCAAGCAGATGCTGGCAGTGGGGAGCGAAACCTATGCCCATGAATACGGGCTGCGGTATCTTCATCTCTGCCTCTCGACGATCTACGGCCCGCATGACCACACCGCACCCGACCGCAGCCATTTCATGACCGGCATGATCCACCGCGCGCTGCAGGAGAAGGCCGAGGGCAAGGATGTCTTCACCGTCTGGGGCACGCCAGGCACGGTGCGCGACCTCCTCTATGTGGACGATCAGATGGAGGCGATCCTCGCGGCGGACGCGGCATTCGAAAACTGCCTGTTGAATTGCGGCTCGAACGCGCCGGTGACGATAGACCAGTCCGCCCGGGCCGTGATCGACGCGCTCGACTGGCAGGCGGAGCTTTGTTATCCGCCAGGAAGTTTTGCTGGCGCGAACTACAAGACGCTGGATTGCAGCCGGTTTCTGGCCAAGACTGGCTGGCAGCCGAAGGTGGGGCTTGTGGAGGGCGTGCGACGGGTGGTTCGGGACGAAAAAACCGCCACGCCGGTCGCTTCAGACGCGGATAGAACACACTGAGAAACGAGCAACCGCTCAAAGGGCCGACATGACGGACACGCCACTTTCGATAAGCCACGCCGCAGCCGACAGCTTCCCGATCCCGAAATTCTGGGAACCGAATTACTGGGAGCAGACCGTTCAGATAGTGCTGCGGGATTATTGCCGGCCAGGAGACATTGTCTTCGATGTCGGCGCGAATGCCGGCGCGCTGACGATGGTGATGTCCCGCCACGTCGGCCCGCGCGGAGTGGTCTGCTCGTTTGAGGCGAGCCCTCGCATCATCAACAAGACCCACCACAACATCGTCTCGGGTGGCCTGACGAACGTCCAGCTCTTCTATCGTGCCGTCTACCATACTTCACATCAGCTCGTGACGCTGTTCCCAGGCACGCATCTCAACGATTCCATCTATAATGATCACGGTGCCGAAGGCGGCGCGAGCTATCAGGTCGAGACCCTGGCGCTCGACGATTTCGTCGCCGAAACCGGCCTGATGCCGAAATTCATCAAGATGGACATCGAAGGAGCGGAGTTCGATGCTTTGAAAGGAATGAGCGGCATCCTTACCGTCGGGCGCCCAGGGCTCATTCTAGAGCAAAGCCCAAGCGACATGCGCTGCCATGAACTGCTTCTTGCCGCAGGGTATATCGCAATCGACCTTTCCAACTACCGACGCATAAACAGTGCAGCAGACTTCGATGCAGGGATCGGCATCTGCAATATCCTCTTCATTCATAAGGATAAATCAGCAGGTGATCCATATGTGAACGTCAGCGAGCCGGTCAAAGTCGCTCACTTGCCGGCGGAAGACTTCACTATTCTCGCAAATGGCGACGTGTCGCTGACCACACACATTGAATTGCAGGCAGGCCGTTATCTCTGCAAGACGGAGTTCAAAGCGGACGGGACCGACAACGAGATATTTGCCGGCATCGACACCGATCGGGGACGTGTGATGCGTTATCACACCTATTCCAAATTGATGGCGGAGACGTACCGTGACTGGACTTTCGCTTTACGCACGCCCTGCCTCGTCACGCCATACATTCAGTTCATAGCCGGCAGCGATCCAAGTTTTGGCTGGAATGGCTGCACTTTTTATCGCTATCCGAGCTTTGACGCCGTGCGGCCGCCAGTGATGTTCTAGCTCCAACAACCGCTCGATCTCGCGGGCCGGTGTGCTTTACGAGCTGACTCGCACTATTACGTTAAGTAGGTTCATCAAATATTTTCGCTTCAAGAAATATATTGGGAATCATGAAATGAGCATGTCTGCAGACTATGATCTGGTAGTTTTGAAGGAAACAGTCGAGTACTTGAAAAGCCAGGTATCTTACCTGTCGGAAGAACTTGCTAACGCCAAAATCAACATTACTGCGCTGAAAACGGCAGTGACAAAAGATGCATCCGAGGGAACGGTGGAATTATCGCAGCCTGAACGACATCTGAGCATACTGCCGGGGACGCCTTATTCGCAGTACGCCATTCCGCTGGAGTACCAGCCCTCCCGCGATTTGCAGCCACGCTGGGGAACCCTCAAGCCGCCCATTCCCGAGCTCAACGCCTGGTTCAAGACGTTCACCCACGATTATGAAGCGCTTTTCGATCTGATGCGGGACAAGGTTCGAAACCTTGCCGACATTCCACTTGATTTCGACGAAGCCAATCTGCCGCTGCCGGCATGGCGCGGCGTGCCATACTGCCCGTTCGACGCCGTGACACTTTATACGATCATCCAGAAATACCGGCCAAAGCGCTATCTAGAGATCGGCTCGGGCGTCACGACATGCTACGCTTATAAATCGATCAAGGATGGCGGCCTTGACACCGTGATTACGTCGATCGATCCGCAGCCAAGAGCGAAGATCGACTCCATTTGCGACCACATCATTCGGGACGGCCTTGAGACCTGCGACCTGACCATCTTCGACACACTCGAGCCGAACGACATCCTGTTTTTCGACGGCTCACACCGCAGTTTCATGAACTCGGACGTAACGGTGTTCTTCATCGACATATTGCCAAGGCTGAAACCCGGCGTGATCGTGCATATCCACGACATCCCGTTGCCTTGGGATTATGACACGATGTTCGTCAACTGGTACTGGAACGAAGCCTACATGCTCGCGGTCTATTTGATGGGTCGCAAGGAAAGGATCGTTCCAATCGCCGCGACCGCGTTCATGTGCCGCGACGACGCGTTCCAGAGCCAGTTCGAAAGACCGATGCTCGATTTCGGTCTGGGCAACGATTTCTGGAAGGGCGGGGGAGCCATGTGGTTCACACACATATGATCGCTTCAGCAGTCCAACCAAGTCAAAGATCGAGATTGGTCGTCACCACGCTTCTTGACCGATACCAGAGTTGGCGCAGCATCAGCAGGCTGCGGCGGGGTAACGATAGAACGATAGTTGTCAAAGTTCAGCTTCCACTGAAAAATCGAAGGTGACACCGGTTACGCCCGCATTGTTCTGCTGCAGTGACAGGCCCTTGTCGGTCGCGCCCAGCGTGCCTGTGAAGGCGTAGTTGTTCAGCCAGGCACCATTATAGACAGAGATCTTGTTCGCGTTCGCCGCGCCGTCTCGGATCGTGACCGTCGGTGCCACGCGTTTCGGGACGAGGTAGCGCAGTTGCGTCACCGATCCCGCAGAGCCGCTCGCCGCCACATAAATCGAACCGTTTCCGGCCCCCGGGGCGTAGCTCGCCGGCGGCTGGCCGGCTGGCACGGATGTCTCGTAATAGCGCTGACAGAGAACCATTTCGAGTGGTGCGGGGCGCGACGTCCACCCCGTTGCGATCGCGCCCCATTCGAGCCGCAGCCGGGAGAAAGCCGGCGTGCCGCTGGCAATCGCCAGGGTGAGTGCGAGGTTGCCGGTATCGCCGGCCGCCGTGGAGAGAGACAGGCTCTGGCCAGCCGCAAGAACGCCGCTTGCGCTGCCGAGCGTCACTGAAAGCGAACCGCCGGACAGCGAGCCCGCACTCAAGGTGAGTGTCCGGCTCGCGAACGAAGTCTCGCCAAAAACGGATGGCTCGATCACCTGCGCGATGGTCCCGGCGCTCAACGTGACGACGAGGCCCGAGCGCGACAGCGTGGCTCCTCCTGCGCCCGCCTTCCATCGATCGAAGCCATAAGCGCCGCCCGCGAGCGCGCCACCACCAAACCCTCGCTGATTGACAAGGAAATCGCTGTTGATGAGCAGGTTCTGGCTGATCGGCGTCCCGATGGCTCCTTGCGGGAAGCTGACGATGCCGCTGGCGCGGTCGACCGTCAGCGCCTCGCGCCAGCTCGCGCCGTCGGCGCTGACCTTGAGATGGAAGCCGTCATCGCCGGCAAGGCCCATCTCGGCCCGGCCAGAAAAGCCGGTTTGGTAGAGCAGGCTCGCCGTATCGGCCGCCGACGCCTTGTTGAGTTTTAGCTGATGTCCATTGCCCGCGTGATTGAGCAGCGTCGAGGCCGCCGACACGGCAAGGCGGCTGGTCAAATCCGCTGTCGCATTGATACCAAGCAACGGGACATTTGTCGGTATCGCAGAGATGATCTGCCAGGCCGCACCATCGAAGCAGCGCAAAACCGACGCATCGAGCACGTAAGCGATCCAGCCGGCGCTTGGGGAAAAGAAATTCCAGGCACCGTCCTGATAGGCGGCGATCTTCATAGCCTGGCCTGCGAAGGCTCCGCTCGCACCAGACGGCACGATGTATCGGTCGCCATCGGCAGGAGTGCTGGGCGGCGCGGCAAGCGACGCGCTCTTCGCAGAAAGCTGAACGAGCACATCGAGCATGCGAAGCGCGTCGTTGTGGGTGACATGCTTTTGCGACTGAGCCGCGGCCAGATACGGCAATGCCAGAAGCGTCGTCTTGTCGTTCGCCATTTCGGTCTCCTTGTGCCAAGACCGTATCAGACCAAAAGCCTAATTTCAAGAGAATTAGGTTTTTAATCTTATTATTGGTTTATTGTCTGAAATGGCTTTGTTGACCGGTTTGCGGAAAGCCAGTACGCGGGGACGGGTTTTCCAGGCCCCTCGGACAGTTTGAAAGATTGTTTTATGACCAAGCAACGCGTGCTCGTGACGGGCGCTGCCGGCTATATCGGCTCCATTCTCGTACCGGAACTGCTGGCGAACGGATATGCCGTCACGGCGCTCGACCGGTTCGATCGGGGCGACACCGTGCTTGTGCTCAACTGCGCGCACCCTGACTTTGCAGTGGTGAAAGGCGACGTGCGCGACGAGGCGCTGATCACGGCGCTTGTGGCCAAGCACGACATTTTCGTGCCGCTCGCGGCTCTCGTCGGCGCGCCGCTGTGCAAAAGCGACCCCCTTAACGCACAGACGACGAATTCCGATGCCGTCCGTATGCTGGCCAGCAAGCTCTCGAAGAACCAGCGCATCATCTATCCGACGACGAATTCGGGCTATGGCGTCGGCGAGAAGGGGCAGTTCTGCACCGAGGAGACGCCGTTGAAGCCGATCTCGCTTTATGGCACCTCGAAAGTCGAAGCCGAGCGCGCGATCCTCGATTCAGGCAATGGCGTCACCTTCCGCCTCGCCACCGTATTCGGCATGGCGCCGCGCATGCGCATCGATCTGCTCGTCAACGATTTCACCTGGCGGGCGGTGACCGATCGCGCCGTGGTCATCTTCGAGGGGCACTTCAAGCGCAACTACATCCACATCCGCGACATCGCCCGCGCCTTCCTGCATGGGCTCGAGCACTATCAGACCATGACCGGCCAAGCCTATAATGTCGGCCTGTCCGACGCCAACCTGTCGAAGCTCGAGCTCTGCGAGCGCATCAAGCAGCACGTCCCAGCCTTCACCTATCTGGAGGCTCCGATCGGCGAGGATCCGGACAAGCGCGACTACATCGTCTCCAATGCCAAGCTCGAGGCGACGGGCTTCAGCACAGCGTGGTCGCTCGACCGCGGCATCGCAGAACTTCTCGTCGGCTACCGCATGCTGCGCAACAGCGTCTACGGCAACGTCTGAACCTCGGGCATCGCGAACAGCGCCTCGTGCCGGGCGATGAACCGGTCGGCGGCGAGCAGCGTCTCCGGCGTGCCGATGTCGATGAACGGCGCTGCGCCCGCATCGACGACCCGAAGCCGCGCCCCGGCTTGGAGCAAGGCAGGCAAAAATTCGGTCTCCATGCTCATCTGGCCGTCCCGGCGGTGCGGCAGCAGGAGACTCTTCCGCAGCAGATAGAAACCGGCATTGATTATGCCGGAGCCGGCGCGTTTTTCGTGAAAACCGCGCAAGTAGCCGTCCGCGTCGACGTCGAGCGAGCCGTAGCGGCTGGCGTCGTCGATCGGGAGACCGACCACGGCTCCGTCCATGTTCGGCTTGCCTGCGATGGAAAGCAGGCGATCGAGGTCGAACAGCGCCAGCGAGTCGCCGTTAAGCGCCAGCAGCCAATCATCGCAATGGTCAAGGCAGGCCAACACTGCGCCGCCTGTTCCGAGCGGCATGTCTTCCCGCACCACATTTACCGATATCTCACCTCTCGACTGAGCGCCCGCCTCGAAGCCCGCGCACCAGCTCTCGATCTGCTCGGCCTTGAAGCCGGCGGAGAACACGAAATCACGAAGGCCGGCGCGCATCAGATAATGGGTCAGCCAATCGAGAAAGGGGCGGCCGCGCACCTCCACCAGCGGCTTCGGGCGCTCCCCGGTAAGATGCGCGATGCGCGTTCCCCGCCCGCCCGCCAGAACGATGGTGGTGATCTGCATGCCCCGCTCCGTGCTTTAGCTGCAACTGAGGTCTCCATGGCAGGAAACGCGCCTTCCGAACACCGGAAAGTCGTGTAGACCAGGCTCTTCATACGCTGCAAAGAGACACCCGTTGCGCACGCCGACCGAAGTCGCTATTGCCGAGCCGCTTCCTTCCTCATCGACCAGAATACGGTCCCAGTTCCTTGAGCACCAGCTCCTTCCAACACTTGCTACGCTCGGAAGGACTCTGGGCCGAGATCCGACGGCCGGTGGAGGCTGGGCGTTCCGCGCTCTTTCTCGACCGCGACGGTGCGGTCGTCGAGGAACGCCACTATCTGCGATCAGTCGCGGACGTGGCGTTGACGCAGGGCGCGGGCGAGGCGATCGCACGCCTCAACCTGCAGGGCGTCCCGATCGTTCTCATTACGAACCAGGCCGGCGTCGGGCGGGACATCTTCACGTGGGACAACTTCATGGCCGTGCAGGACGAGATGCACCGCCAGCTCGCGCGGCACGGAGCAGCTATCGATGCGGTCTATGCCTGCGCCTATCACGAGCACGGCAAGGCAGGATACGCAGTCGCCAACCACCCCTGGCGCAAGCCGAACCCCGGAATGATCGAGGCGGCGCGGACGGATCTCGGCGCCGATCTCGGACGGTCATGGGTGATCGGGGATCGCGCGACCGACTTGCAAGCAGGCCGTGCGGCCGGTTTACGCGGCGGAACGCTCGTCGCTACCGGCTATGGCTCCGATGCGGCGGAAATCGCCGCCATTGGCGAGCTCTCTTCCGACACTTTCGCCATCTCGCGCGCTGCGTCACTTGCCGAGGCGATCGCCGAGTTTCCAGCAGGTCCTTGGCCAGCGATCAGGCGGGCAGAGCGCTGAAGACGCGGTCCGCTTCCGCGATGGCCAGAAACGCGTGGTAGAGCGTGCTTGACGGCACGAAATCGACCTTTGGCGTGCCATCGGCGTTATAGTGATCGATCCACCCGCCAGCGAACGGGCGGCCGAGATAGTGATCCATCAGGCAATCGAGATAGGCGGCAGCGTGCTCACGATGATTGCTTCGGGGTGACACAACGCCCGCCTCGTGAAGCGCCGCGATCGCCTTCACCGCCTCGGTATGCGGCCAGCAGCGCTGCGAGCCCTTGATCAGCGTTCCGCTGGTGCAAACCTCATCGTAGAGAAGACCGTTCTCGCCACGTCCGAACGCCTCGGCATGGTCGAACAACGCGCCAGTATAGCGCGAGACGCTGCGACCAGAGAGGCGTGAAAACTTGAGGAGAAGCCAGACCCATTCGAAATGATGGCCCGGCTCGCATATTGTTCCAGCCTGGCCTGCGGCGGGCCGCCATCGATCATCGAAATATTCGAGCAGCGCGCCGCGTTCAGGATCGAAAAACCGCGTCGTGAACAGACCGAAGATTTCACCCGCCCTTGCAAGGAACCGCGCCTCGCCCGACGCCTCGAACCAGGCGAGATTGGCCTCGAAGAGATGCATGTGCGGATTTTGCCGCCTGAGGGCGTCAGGCCGCGGGACGCCGTCCGTGAAGCCGCCATGATCCTCGGCCGCAAGCAGCGTATCGATTATGGCCAGCGTCTGATCCGCGAGGTCGAGGAGCTTCTGCGACGGATCGATGCGGTAGGCCCAGGCCAATCCAAGCAACACGAAGGCATGCGCATAGGTATCCCGGCGCGGATCATGCACCTTGCCATCGGGCCTTATCGAAAAGACCCAGCCTCGCGCGCCATCAGGCGACCAGTGCCGCGAGATGAGCGAATGCACGGCTCGCATCGCCCGGTCGGCACCTTGATCCGACCAGCCAAGCTCATGGGCATGGGCATAGACGTAGATCTGCCGGCATTGCGCCATGGTGCGGCGCGGCGCATCCCCGATCGGCACACCGGAAAAATCGAGGCGTTCATGAAAGGACGAGGTGCGCTGATCAAACCCGATATCGGCCCAGAAAGGGAGCGCATCGCGCATCACCCATGTCTTGGCTCTCAGCAGCGATGCGGCGCGTCCATCGGCGCCGTTGCCGCTTCTTGGTGACGAGGCCCGCCTATTGAACATGTGGGATGACAGGAAGAAGCATCGAGCGCTGCATTTTTTTGAACCCGCTGCGTCTTTAAGACAAAAGCGGCAGATCGTCTAATCCTGGCGATCCTGCGCGCCAGCCCCGTTCGTGACATGCTTGCAAGCCGCTCAGGAACTCGCGATAACGCGGTTCCACGCGATCAAACGCCAATCCGTCTCCACCCCGACAGGTCCTGCATGCTTTATGTCACACGGACGCCGCTGCGCGTCAGTCTTTTTGGCGGCGGCACGGATTATCCCGAGTATTTCGACAGACATCCTGGAGCCGTGGTCGGCTTCGCGATCGACAAATACATCCATCTCGGCGTCATCCGGCTGACGGCCTTTCAGGACTATAATTATCGCCTGTCCTATTCGAAGCTCGAGCACGTCAAGACGATCGACGAGATCAACCACCCGGTCGTTCGGCAGGTGCTGAAGCATTATGACGTCAAGGACCGGCTGGACATCAACATCATGTCCGACCTGCCATCGACGGGGAGCGGGCTCGGCTCCTCCTCGTCGTTCACGGTTGGCTTCCTCAACGTCATTCATGCGTTGACCCGTCGCCCCTCGACACGGATCGACCTCGCGAAATCCGCCATCTTCGTCGAGCGCGAACTCCTGCGAGAGAATGTCGGCGTGCAGGATCAGCTGCACGCAACGTTCGGCGGCATCAACCGGTTCGATCTTTCCAAGGGCAAGTTCAGTCTTTCGCCCGTGCAAATTCTGGCCCATACGCTACTGAGGCTCGATGCCTCGATGGTCCTCGTTCACACCGGCATTGCCCGCAGAGCCACCGCAGTCGTCGAAGCCCAGATCGAAGCGACGAAATCCAAACGCATCGACAAGCCGCTGTCGCAACTTTACGAACAGGTCGGCAAGGCTGTCGGCATTCTCGAGACCGGGGGACCCTCGGCGATCGAGGAACTCGGCGACATGCTGAACGAAACCTGGCACATCAAGCGATCGCTCTCCGACAGCGTGACCACGACGGAAATCGATGATCTTTTTAAGATCATCCAGTCCGCCGGAGCCTATGGCGCCAAACTATGCGGCGCCGGCGGGGGAGGCTTCTTCCTGACACTGATCGCGCCGGAAAAGCTTGAAGGATTAAAGCAGGCGGTGGCACCGCGCGCCGTCATACCGATCAAGGTCGATCATGGCGGCTCGCAGCTCATCTATCCGAGCCATAACAGGGACAGCACGTTCGATGTATTCCGGGGCTAGCGGATCGTCTCGTTGACGCTTGGCGATGAGAATGACCTGACAGATGCCATTTCGCCAGATGCTTTCATGCGAGGGCGAGTGATCCCTGTTTCAGTTCGCGATCGCTCTTGGCGTCTTGTCCATGTTTCGTCGGCTGTCGAAAGCACAGCGCTGCAGATTTCGAGACACCGCGCCCAGGAGAAATTCTCTTCCACGAAGGCGTAGCCCGCCTCCTGCATGTGGCTCCACAGAGCTTCGTCCTCGTAGAGTTCGGTCACCGCAGCCGCCATGGCCTCGGGTTCGTCTGCCATGATGTAATGGTGTCCATCATCGAGGCCGATGCCTTCGGCGGCTATCGTGGTTGCTACCGAGGGCAAACCGTGCGCGAGACTTTGGATGAACTTGCCCTTGATGCCGGCGCCATAGCGCAGTGGCGCCACGAAGACGCGGGCGCGATCGAACCAGGGTCCAAGATCCTCGACCATCCCTGTGACGATGATGCGTTCACTCGCGAGAGCCTCGATAGCGACGGTCGGCGACGCACCGACAATCAGGAAGCGAGCGTCTGGCGGCAGCATTCGGAGCAGTTTGGGCCAGACCTCGGCAACGAAAAACTGCACCGCATCGACATTGGGTGAGTGAGCGTAGCCACCGAGGAACATGATGTCCCGCCGCGTTTCGAATGGCACCGCGCTTCGTCGGACGCCGGCGACGTAGGGAAACTCCACGATGTTGTTCAGCGGAACCTGCTCTGTCACGAGGGTCTTCTCGATCGCCGTATGGACGATGCTGCAATCGACCTGCGCGAACATCTCCAGTTCCATCATTTTCAGGCGCGCGGCCTCGTCCTGCGCCGCCAGTGATCCCGTCAATTTCGCCTCGCGTTCTGCACGCAGATAATGCAGATCGACGTTATGAAAAATGACCTTCGCCATCGGGGCATGCCGCCGAATAACCTCAAGATGCGGATGAATGACCGACACCCGATAAGCAAGCACGTAGTCGAATTGCAACGTCTGGACGACCTGTGCGACGCTCGTGAAATAGGGCGCATAAAGGCATCGAATGCCGTTGGCCTGGAGCGCTGCGGCATATTTCCTGTCCCACGCGGACGCATAAGTCGCGAAGAAACTCACATCGAGGCCAAGCTGCCGGAACGCCTCCAGCATTTTGACCGTAATGAAGGACCCGGAATCCATGTCAGGCGTCGGCGTCAGGGCGTCGAGCACCAGCAGCCGTGGCCTATGCGCCGCGATGTCTCCAGAGGCTGGAAGCATCGATGCAGTCGCGGTTGGCTTGCCGGGCAGCTCGTCGGTTATGCCGCCGATCAACGAAGGCTTTAGCTCGAGCATGATCGAGAGCGGTTGATAGAGCGCCGAAAAACCCGACCACCCCCCCCTGCCGGTAGCGGTCCCAAGCGGACGCCCTGACCGCCATGTTGGGCGTCTCGCGCTCCACCCTCGACAAATGAGCGAGACAGGCGTCGGGAGAATTGGCGTCGATCTCTCCAACGACCGAGGGTTCGTTGACCGGACCCGGCGTCTGACACCGCAAAATCCGCGGAATGACCGCCATGACCTCGGGCGACGCAGCGAAACTATCGATCATGCGATCGATGGAGCCATGGCCGAGACGGGAGACGCCGTCGAGACGGAGCACGAAATCGGGCTTCCTTCGTTCGACCCAGCTTGCGATCTTCGCCTCATCGGGCGGAACGATGCTCAGCCACGGCACAGAGGAAAAATCCGGCGTGCTCGCATCGGATGGAGTTGGCGTCACGGCATCGATCAGCGCGACATGGATCGTGGCTCGAGTGGCATGGTTCGCGATCGAATCGAGACAATCAAGCAGCGTCTCCACGTGCGTCGACTGGACCAATATGATGGCGATCGACGATGCCGCGTTCAGGCCCTCTCCGAGTGTGCTGCGGGCAAGACTGGCAAGAGCATCCCGATGCAACTCTGCCGCAGGACGGTATGTTGATTTGAACCGGCTTCCAAAAGCGATCGCTGCCATGACATCGTGTCGAACGACATCGACCGGAAGCGTCGGCTTGTTCGGCGCAGACAGCCAAATGGCATCGGTGGTCACACCGGCTTCTTGAAGAGGGGCGCCATTGTCGAGAAAATGAAGCAGCGGATTGCGCCTGCTTTTTCTCAGTTCGGGGCTTCGCGCAAGATAAGCCTGCATCGACAGCCGGGGCGATGGTTCGAGAAAGCTCTTGAACCCGTGAAGAAGGTAATGGAGGACCGGATCGCCGCCGGTCGAATGGAGCCAGGGCGCCTGCCTCTGATAGAAAGCCGCATCAAACCAACCGCTTTCGCGAATTCTTCGCACGACACCGGCCCGTTCCTCCCGAGGCAAGGGGCAGGGCGGCAGCTTGCGGCCTTCTCCTCTCCCGGTTTCGATCCAGTGCAGCAGCGGGTTGATACCCTCTTTCGCGACGTCGGGGTAAGCGCCTAGATACGCATCGGCATCGAATTCTGCCGAGGGCTGCCGCCCCTCGCGCCAGCCTTCCATAAGATAGTGACCGACAAGATCGGACTGTGCCCGAATATCCGGGCTTCCCGCCAGATAGTAATCTGGGTCGAAAAGACCGGACTCGCGGATGAGCAAGCGCTCCCGATGCCAGCGCTCTCCGTGTGGCTTCGAACGCGGTCGGTTCTCAGCCTTGCCACATTCAATCCAATGGATGAGCGGGTTCACACCCGCCTCGGCCAAGTCAGGGTTGGCATCGAGATATGCCTGTGCGTCGAATTCGGTCGATGGCTGCCGCCCTTCACGCCAGCCGATCCGAAGATAATGCTCAAGCGGATCAACCCTTGCCTGTGCAAGATCGCGGTTGGAAGCGAGGTAGAATTCAGGATCGAATAAGCCCGAAGCAAGCAACCGGGCTCGTTCGCGCCTCGTGGTGCCCGAGGAAATCACTACCAACGCGTTCATACAAATCGATCCGGACTCAGGCTCTATCCTTGCGCGAACGGCTTCAAATCCATGATCACAGCGTTCAGACGAGACTTGTTGACCAAAAGCCGCGCATGCACAATAGCTTGCTGGATGCTGCTTTAAATTAAGTCAATTGCGACCCATCGCCTTGTGGTCCGATGGCCGTCGGACACCCACTGCTCCGTTTGTTTGCTCTGAAGCCATGCCCCCCAGCGTCAATCATCTCCATAAGACGCAATCGAGCGAGGCATGCGACCTCGTGATCGTCGACCAATCGCTCGATGGTTTTCTCGGCCACCACCATGATTACGACATGCGTACGGCGGATGCCGCGCTGTTGGCCGGTCGAAGACCCATCATCCTTTCAAAGTATTGGGGCGACGCGGCGGTCTTGGCCGACGCCAAAATCATGCCGAGCTTCAGGCTGGATATGTGGGCGATCAGCCCTGGCAATGCCCCCTGGTCGAACGAGGACATCCTGCAATCCAACCGCCAGTTTCATTTCGATCTCGTTCGAGCAATCGACAAAACGCCTATCGCCGATGGCAGCGTGATCTTCGGGCACATGATCACGGCGAAACAGTTGATGGGCTGGGCATGGTTCGCGCAACACGCCGAATTGGCAAGAAACGTGTCGCTGGTGCTGCTGTTGCGCTATGAACCTGAACTCTATTCCTCGCCGCTTGCGACGCGCGCCTTTCGAAAGCTGGAACAGTTGGCAGGCCGGCGTAAAATCCGTCTCGCCAGCGACAGCGCAATGCTGGCCGAAGCATATGGCCGCCTCACACATATCCCGGTCGAGGTCTTGCCCATTCCGGTCAGGTCATTGCCAGAGGACTTGCCAACCAGTTTGATGGAGCGGACGGCAAAACCAGGAAAAAGGCCCATCCGGTTCGGCTGCTTCGGCAATCCGAGACTCGACAAGGGCTTCCTCGACGTTCTCAGCGCGATCACATCGATCGCTCCCATGGCGTCGGAGCGGCCGATCGAATTCGTTCTGCAAGCAAATGATCCCGGACCCGGCATCGAACCGGCCTTGTCGACCTTTATCGAGGACGCGCCTCGCAACGTAAGATTTTTGCTTAGCGCCATGGCCTCCAACGAATACTGGTCTCAACTGGCAAGCGTCGATGTCGTGATCCTGCCATACTGGTCGTCGGTCTACGCTTTGCGCACTTCGGGAGTGTTCGTCGAAGCTGTATGCGCCGGCAAGATCGTCATCTGCTCCGAAGGCACCTGGATGGCGTCGGAACTCGGCGCAAACGGGGCCGGACGTCTCTGTCGTGAAAAGGACGCACGATCCATTGTGAACGCCATCGCCGACGTGGTGAGCGCCTTTGACAGCCTCGCGCATGACGCAGCGGCGGCCGCCGGGCGGTATCGCACATTTCACAACGCCGGACACTTCGTTGCACGGCTATGCGCGTAACTGCTGCGGCCAATTGAAACACGGCCCTGTTATCAAGAATAGCCGCAGGCCGAGCGTCGTCGTTTAGGTATTCGTTAGCGTTAACTCTTTCTCACCGTCGCACTATCATCAAGCGCCTCTGTCGGTTGATATTATCGATTTGTTTAGCTAAGCCGTGAATTCAAAAGGTATCGGCGACCCTGGGGGCTTTATGATTGTCGGAGTTTTGCAGGCGGATTTGAGTTCTGCCATCGGCGGGGGGCAAACGTTTTTCCGAAACTTGATCGAATCGACCTCCTACACATACTTGTTTCCAAGTCGTGACGAGACCGCCAAGGCAGTGGGAAATTTCATTCCGCTGCCGCTTGTCAATTACTGGCAGCGATATTGCCATACGCTGGACCTTTCGCAGATCAATACACCCAACGGTGTCAGCCTGGACGGACGGCAATCCGACCTGCTCGATCTCATGGACCTGATCCAGTGTTTCCACGGCCATGATCTCGACATGCTCGAGATCCCCGATTACCTCCCCTTTGCCGCTTTCGTGCCGGCGATCTGCAAGTATCTGAACATCAAGGTGGGTCGCTTCGTCCTCTCCATGCACGGCACGCTGAGCATGGCGCTTGCGGACAATTGGCTGCCATTCAGCGGCGATCTTGAAAATCTCAGATATTACGAAGACCTGCTGGTGCGCGTCGTCGACCTTCGCTACGGCATCGGCGCGCGATATGTCGAGGATGTTGCAGCCCGCCTCGAGATGCCTGTCCATCTCCTCGATCCCGGGCAGATTTTCCAGTTTCCAAAGCTTCCCGCTTCCCCGAAACCATCGGGCCGCAAGAGCGAAAAGCCGGACCTCGTCTTCATTGGCCGGCAGGAAAAATGGAAAGGACCGGACGTTTTCCTCGACATCGTCTCCAAGCTCGATCGCAGCAGTTTCGGGCGTGTCAGGATGTTTGGGCCTCCGGTCTCCATAGAGGGCGTCGATTCAACCGACCAACTGAAGAAGATGGCTGCCTGGCTCGGGATCGATATCAGCTTCGAAATCCACCCGAGGCAGGCACTGATCGAAATATTTCAATCGGAGCGCCTGATCGCGGTGTTCCCGTCGCGCCTCGACACCTTCAACCTCTCGGCGCTGGAAGCGCTGTTGAATGGCTGCCCCTGCATCATCAGCACGGAATGCGGCGTGCTCGACTACCTCCATGCAGCCTATCCGGGCATTCCTCACGACACGATCGGCACGAGCGCCGCGTCTGACCTTGCCACATTCACGCATGCAATTGATCAATACGATGAGCGTCGGACTGCATTGCGGGCTTATTTGAAGACAGCCGAGCCCAAACCTTGTGGCGAGAGGATCGACGCCGTCTATTCGTCCGCCAGCAAAACTGATGTCAAATTACGCGACCTTCTGAACGACACATTCGGCCAGATCTCGTGGCAGTTCCCGCGATTGGTCCAAACGGCAAAAGCCGACAGCATCAATGTCCTGACGAGAACCCTGGCTACGGTCCTTGGCCGCGCTAAGGCACCGACAATAAGTTCATTCGTTCCGACCAGCGGTCAACTTGCGGCATTCGAACGGAAGATCGTTCAGAAGAGGAATTCTAAGACACCCTCGGCCGACCTGCGACCCGCAGCGACCGAAGCGGCGCCAGCCGATACATTGCTCGAAAAGGCGCGGATGCTATTCGATGCCGACTGGTATCTTGACCGGTACCGGGACGTCGGGGCCAGTGGGATGGACCCATTCGAACATTATATGGAATTTGGTGCCCGGGAGAACCGCAAGCCGAATGCTGCTTTCGATGGCCGTTGGTATCTGGAAACCTATCCGGACGTGGTGCAGGCGAATTTCAACCCGCTGGTCCATTATGCTGCCCATGGCGCTGCCGAAAATCGGCGGCCGCATCCGGATTTCGATCCAGGCGACTATCGCGCGCGCAACAAGCTGGGGGCGTCGGAAAATGCCCTGCTGCATTTCCTGAAAAGCGGCGGCTCGCTTCACGGTGTCGAAAGTCAAGAAAGAGCTGGCGCCATCGCCAGCCCTGCCCTGACCAACGTTTTCCAGGTGTCGATGGACCTCGCCGACGATGTTGCACAGGCTCGGACCATCGAATGGCGCGGTTCGACCTTCGCTCCTAGCAGCGATGAAATTTTAAAACGCCTAAACCGACACAATTTTTCCGGCGACCGCGTCGCCGCCTATCGGTTTGCAGCGGAACTCGAGCGCAAGCGCGGCAATGACGTGCTGTGCGCCACCTATAATCTCAGAGCCATGCGTCTCAGCGGCACCAAGGACCTCGTCCTTGCCGAGTCGACGGCGGCGCTGCTTGAAAGGTCAGGCTACGTCCAGGAGGCACAGGCAGCGCGACTGCTCTATGGTGATGGCACGGCGCAGCAGATTTTCAACTACCTCTCGACGCATGAACAGAAGCTTCTCAGCTGGGCGGCCTCGGAGGCGGCGGAGATCGTCGATCGGCGCACCATCGACAAGCCGCGCGTCTCCATCATCGTCTCGGTCTATAACGGCGTCAACAAGATCGGCATTTTCCTTGAAACGCTGAAGAACCTCACCGCCGCCTCCCGCCAAACGGTCGATCTCGTCATCGTCGACAGCAATTCGCTCGATGGAACAGGCGACTGGATCAAGTCCGAAATCGAAACACGTTCGACGCTGCCAGCATGGCTCAGCATCGTCTATGTCCGCTCCAGGGATCGGGAGACGATCCAGAAAGCCTGGAATCGCGGTATTCAAGTCGCGAGGGGCAAGTACTTCTCCTTCATGGGCGTCGATGAAAGCAATCGCGCCGATGCCTATGACAGAATGGCCGACTATCTTGACGCAAACCCCTCGATCGACTGGGTCGTGAGCGATGCGGTCGTTCAGGACGTCGATATGAGCTGCGCTTTCGTCAACGATATCATGATCTACCGTCGGCAGTTCGAAACCAAGGACGATCATTTGCTCGAATGCTGCTACATGAGCTATGTCGGCTGCCTTTATCGAGCGGATATCCATAAACGCTTCGGTTATTACGACGAGACCTTCCGAGCAGCCGGCGACACTGAATTCAAGAACCGCCTGCTGCGGAGAGCCAATTTCGGCTCGATAGATGAGTGTCTCGGCTTCTTCACCAATTACCCCGAAGAGCGGGTCACCCAGAGCCCGCTCGCCGAGCTCGAGGATCTGCGGGCCTGGTATCTGCATCGTAGTCTCGGTGGCCTGATGTTCCGCTTCGAGAAGGCGACAGCGGATGAGATCATCGCGCTGTTCATTCGCTCGCTGGACTACAAGAAATCCTACATGGATCGTCGCTGCACGGATCTCGAGCTTGCCGCCAACCTCGCGGCGTTGCTGAAGCTCAAGTTCCCGGTTGAATATGCGCAAATCTCGCAAGCCGCCGACGCTGTCGAAAAGGCGCTCGCCGCCTATCGCCTGCTCGATCGAATATCCGATCCTGACGAGCCAGGCGCCAATGCGCTCATCGATTATCACCGCATGCGCGAGCGCATCATCATGGCGGCCGACATGCTGATCGATAGCTATGACCAGCTTGCCTTCCTCGGCAAGGAACTGTCGCTCGACTTCATCTCCGATAACAGAAGCCACCAGCACAACAACATGTGGGCGAGTGTCTGCAAGATCGACGTTGCGCCGAGCCGGATGCGGCGCGAACCGCACCCAAGGGTGAACTGAAACACAATCGTTTGCGGCGACCAGAACGAATTGCAAAGCCGCTTTTGCTTTCGCGCTGTGCGCCTTCGAGCCGATGGCTCGAAAAGGCGTCATCGAACTGGACGGCAGTCTGAAAACACGGATTGCCAATCTGGAGCCGGATCGAGATCGCGCTCGACGGTCAATAGCGAAATGGTGCTCCCAAGGGGAATCGAACCCCTGTTTTCGCCGTGAGAGGGCGACGTCCTGGACCGCTAGACGATGGGAGCGGGCATCGTGAGATGCGAAGGCCCGTGCGTGCGGGTAACATCCCCTATACGAGGCTGGCCTGAAAGCGGCAAGGCATTATTACGAGGGTGACGCCTGCGGCGGATCGCGCGCATCCTGAGCGGTGGACCGCGCTTCCGATGAGCGTACGGCGAATTCTATGCTAGATGCTGCGGATGAACAGCAAACTCGAAAGCAGCCTTCCGATGATCGGCCAGCCCCTGTCCGACGATCCCGATACGGACCTCGAAGAGCCTGTCCTCTCATTCGCCGTGGCGGAGGCAGAGGCGGGCCTGCGGCTCGACAAGGCGCTAAGCCTGCGCCTGCCGGATATTTCGCGCAGCCGGCTGAAAGACCTCATACTCGCCGGACACCTGACGATCGGCGGCAGCCCCGCGCCCGATCCGAGCCGCAAGCTGCGGGCCGGAGAGCCGATCGTGCTTATCCTTCCGGAACCGGTCGCGGCGGAGCCGAGGCCCGAGCCCATTCCCTTGAGCGTGGTGTTCGAGGATGCCCATCTCGTCGTCATCGACAAGCCGGCCGGCCTCGTCGTGCATCCGGCGGCGGGCCATCAGGACGGCACGCTCGTCAATGCGCTGCTCGCCCATTGCGGCGACAGCCTGTCCGGCATCGGCGGGGTAAAGCGGCCAGGCATCGTCCACCGGATCGACAAGGACACGAGTGGACTGCTCGTCGTTGCCAAGACCGACCGCGCGCATCAGAAGCTGGCAGCGCAATTCGCCGATCATGGCCGCACCGGCCCTCTCCAGCGGGCCTATCTTGCCTTTGTCTGGGGTGCGCCGAACCGGCCGAACGGCACGATCGACGCCAATCTCGAGCGCAGCCACCACAATCGCGAGAAGATCGTCGTGGTGCCGGAGGGCCGTGGCCGCGAGGCGATCACCCATTTCAGCCTGCTCGAAACCTATGAGGGCGAAAAGCAGCCGGGCGGTGCGCGGCCCGCCGTCGCGAGCCTCGTAGAATGCCGTCTGGAAACCGGGCGCACCCATCAAATCAGGGTGCACATGGCCTCGATCGGGCATCCGCTCCTCGCGGACATGGCCTATGGCTCGGGCTTCAAGACCAAAGCCGGGCATCTTGGCGTCGAGGCGCGCGATGCGCTTTCGCTGCTCGGTCGGCGCCAGGCGCTTCATGCTGCGCTGCTTGGCTTCGAGCATCCGGCAACCGGCGAGGAGATGGTGTTTGAAAGTCCGCTGCCGCCGGACCTCCTGCGCCTAAAGGCGGCTTTGGGCCAATCCAGCTGATAGGGCTGCCGCGTATATGTGAAGCGGGATGGCTCTGGCGGCATCCAGACGGGGCGGGCAGCGAATGCCCCTTTTCCACCACAGTCATTTCGTTGTATGATGTGCGTATGGCGGTTGGCGTTGAGTGACCGCAATGGGTTCGCCGATTTTGGGAACCCAAAGGAGGATGACAATGAGTGTTGCTGCTCTACCGGCAATCGCAGCCGATTCCGGGCTGTCTCGTTATTTTACGGAAATCAAGAAATTTCCGGTTCTGAAACCTGACGAAGAATACATGCTGTCGAAGCGCTACCTTGAGCATGATGATGCCAAGGCCGCACACAAGCTTGTCACGTCGCATCTCCGGCTCGTCGTCAAGATCGCCATGGGCTACCGCGGCTACGGTCTGCCGGTCGGCGAGGTGATCTCTGAAGGCAATATCGGCCTGATGCAGGCGGTCAAGCGCTTCGACCCGGATCGCGGGTTCCGTCTCGCCACCTACGCCATGTGGTGGATCAAGGCATCGATCCAGGAATACGTGTTGCGCTCCTGGTCGCTCGTCAAGATGGGCACGACCGCCAACCAGAAGAAGCTGTTCTTCAATCTGCGGAAAGCGAAGAGCCAGATCTCGGCACTCGGCGAGGGCGATCTCAAGCCTGACCAGATCAAGGTCATCGCGACCAAGCTCGGCGTCGAGGAGCGCGAGGTGATCGAGATGAATCGCCGCCTCAACGGCGACGCGTCTCTCAATGCGCCGATGCGCGATGATGGCGAGAGCGGCGAGTGGCAGGACATGCTGGTCGATCAGCGCGCGACGCAGGAGAGCCTGCTCGTCGATAGCGAGGAGGGCGAAAACCGGCACATTGCGCTGATGGAGGCGATGTCCTCGCTCAACCCGCGCGAGCGCCGCATCATCGAAGCGAGGAAGCTTGCCGAAGACCCGATCACGCTCGAAGAGCTTTCGGAAGAGTTCGGCGTATCGCGCGAGCGTGTCCGCCAGATCGAGACCCGTGCGCTCGAAAAGCTCCAGGTCGCCGTGTTGCGCACCACGCAGTTGCTGGAAGCGCGCGCGGCCTGATCGAACGAGACTGAATGAGAAGAAAGCCCCGGCTCGTCCGGGGCTTTTTCGTATGCGCCCGCTACTGTCCCCAGGCGTGGAAGGCATCATCGAAGGCGCGTTCGCCGGCAACGCCCTTTTCGAAGATGAGTTCGCCGCGGCGACCGTCCGCGAAGCGCAATTCGAAGAACAGCCAGCCAGGCCGCTTCAGGAGGTCGATGTTGGTGCTCTGCACCGGCTCGCCGTTGAGAAGCGCCACGAGGAATTCGTTGTCCTGCACGGGAACGTTGCCGCCCTGCAGGATCGGCCCTTTTTGCAGCGCATCCTCTCGGAATTCAGGCAGGCTGATCGACTTGACGGTCGGAGCGCCATCGCCGATCGGAATGAAGCGCAGATTGAGCGTATGCGAGGCGGGGAAGGTCGGATCGGCATTGCGGCGGATGATGAATTCCACCTGCAGCTTCAGATCGGGGATCTCGATCTCGCCCTTGATCCGCGGCACGCTAGGCGCGCCCTGCTCCACGGCGTCAGGCTCCACCCGCCACACCACGGCGCCGCGCCGCTCGATCCGCTGCTGCGGATTGGTCGCGCTCTCCTCGAACAGCGAGGCGCGCACGGCGACGGGGATCGCTGGCTCCGGCGGCGGCGTGACGGTCGCAGGCCGAGCGTCCTCGTTTGCGGAGGCTGTCTTGCCGGGCGTCACGGAAGCGGCCTGCTTGGCGTTGGCGGATCGCGCAAGCCTCGTCAGCGTATCGGGATTGTCGCGCAGGATATACGCCGCGACGCCGATGCCGATCATGATGGGAAAGCCGGCTGCGAGTGCCATGCCAACATAGTTCCGGCGGCGTGGGCGCACCGGCTCCTCGCCAGCGAACGGCACGCGTGGGCGGCGCGGCCCTTCGGCAGCCGGCGGCGGCTCGCTGGCCCGTTCCGGCGGCGCCTGAAGCCGGACGGAGCTCGGCTCGGACGGGCGCGCCGGCGGCTCGATGACGGGATTATAGGCATCCGCCGTCTGCTGTGCGAGCTCGGCTTCGAGCCGCAGCACAGCCTCCTCGAGTTGATGACGCTCGCGCTCGACATGGGCTTCAGGCAGCGGCGGCTCCGCAGCGCGCAATTGCCGGCCGAGTGCGTCTCGCGCACGGTCATAGATCGCCTGCCGCTGTTCCGGCGTCCCCCGATTGGGCAGCGCCTCGACGGCGCGGCTGATGAGCGGAAAATAATCGGCCATTTCAGTGCGAATATTTCTGGATCGGGATCAATGTTCAACCCTCAAAAGGGTTGTGCATCAGAATGGTGTCGTCCCTTTCGGGGCTGGTCGAGAGCACGGCCACCGGCGCACCGATCAGTTCCTCGACCCGGCGGACATATTTGATCGCCTGCGCCGGCAGGTCCGCCCATGAGCGGGCATTGACGGTGGTGCCGTCCCAGCCCTCGATCGTTTCATAGATGGGCTCGATCTGGGCCTGCGCGGCCTCGCCGGCCGGCAGGTGGTCGATCTCGCGGCCATTGACGCGATAGCCGACGCAGACCTTGATCTCCTTGAATCCGTCGAGGATGTCGAGCTTGGTGAGGGCGATGCCGTTGATGCCGGACGTACGCACCGTCTGGCGCACCAGCACCGCATCGAACCAGCCGCAGCGGCGGGCCCTGCCCGTCACGGTGCCGAATTCATGGCCGCGCTCGCCAATGAGCTTGCCCGTTTCGTCGGTGAGTTCGGTCGGGAACGGCCCCTCTCCGACCCGTGTCGTATAGGCCTTCGCGATGCCGAGCACATAGCCGATGGCGCCGGGCCCAAGGCCAGAACCGCTCGCCGCCTGCCCAGCGACGGTGTTAGACGAGGTGACGTAGGGATAGGTGCCGTGGTCGACGTCGAGCAGCGCGCCCTGCGCCCCCTCAAACAGCATGCGCTTGCCTGAGCGGCGGATGTCGTCGAGCAGTGACCAGACCGTATCCACGAAAGGCACGATCCTGGGAGCGATCGCCTCAAGCTCGGCGAGCAACGCCCGACCGTCGACTTCCTCGATGCCGAGGCCGCGCCGCAGCGCGTTGTGATGGGCGAGGAGACGCGCGATCTTGCGCGGCAGGCCGTCCCGATCCACGAGATCGGAGACGCGGATCGCACGGCGGCCGACCTTGTCCTCATAGGCGGGCCCTATACCGCGCTTCGTCGTGCCGATCTTCGTGTCGGAATTGCTGGCGCCGGCCGCGTTCTCGCGGAAGCTGTCGAGTTCGCCGTGCAGCGGCAGGATCAGGCAGGCATTGTCGGCGATGCGCAGATTCTCGCGGCTGATTTTCAGCCCTTGCGCTTCCAGCCGCTCGACTTCCCTGGCGAAAGCCCAGGGATCGACCACGACGCCGTTGCCGATGATGGAAAGCTTGCCAGGCCGAACGATGCCGGAGGGCAGAAGGCTGAGCTTGTAGACCGTGCCGTCGATCACCAGCGTATGCCCGGCATTGTGCCCGCCCTGGAAGCGGACCACGACATCGGCCTGCTCGGACAGCCAGTCGACGATCTTGCCCTTGCCTTCATCGCCCCATTGGGCGCCCACAACCACGACGTTCGTCATCGATCCGTTTCTCGGCTGACTTGATTGAGACGCAAAAACCCCGGCACAAGGCCGGGGCTTGCGGATGGTTATTAAGACAAAGCAGGGAGGCGGTAAAGCGCCTATGTCGGAAGCCGGCTCGGCATTCACACCGAACGGCGGATCGATCGCGGATCAACCGCGCGCCTGCGGCGCACCCTCCCGGCTGAAGATGATCTCGCGGTCCGCAGGCCAGCGGATGCGGCGGCCGAGCCTGATCTCCCGCGTTTCGGAGGGTTTCAATTCGTAGGTCCAGCTGAGGACGCCGCGCTTGTCATCGACGAGCTTGTCAGTCGGCGGCGTGTTGGTCGGCAGCGGCTCCACCACGATGGCGGCATTTTCGGAAACCGGCAGCCTGTCGACCACGGTGAGTTTCACCGGGAAGGCATGAAGGTTGCGCGTCGTCGTCTTGTAATCCTGCACGTCGATGCGGTTCTGCCCGAAGAATCCGCCGTCGTTCTCGCGGCGCTTGACCGGCACGCGGCTCACCTTCACCGCATCATCCGCGCCGAAACCGAGCGTGGCCCGGTCGCCGGAGGCGACGAAGGACAGCGCGCCCTGCCCGATGAACACGCCGTCACGATGGATCATCACCCGCGCCGGCAACAGCGGCGCCTCCTCGCCATTGACGAACGCCGCTTCGAGATACGCCGTCTGGTCGAGCGACGGCGCGACCTTGATCGCGACATCCGGCTCCAGCGTCTGGCGGGTCAGCGAGACGAGCTTCTCGGTGCCATCGGTCGCGACGGAAACGGCGTCCGCGACCGCGAAGTTCGCCTGGTAGGAGCCCGCTTCGATCGTCGTTACGTTTTCGCCGATCGCCACCGAGGGCTTTGCCGTGCCGGCGGCCTCGCGAAGCGGCTCCGGCAAGGCAGCTTGCGGCACGGGCGCGGCCGGCGGGAGGGGTGCTGCGCGGAAATCCTTCCTCGCCAATATCTCGACATCGGGCGGGTTGACGTCGCGCAGCGTTACAAGGCTGGTGTTGACGGCGGGCGCGCTCGTGCCTCGGTTGAGCCTCGTCGTCGAAACGCGGAGCGCAACGCCCTGCCAATCCTCGCCCGTGCGCTGCGTGATGGCGGCGCGGCGGGTGAATTCCATCTTCGGCTTGTCTCCCGTCGTCACCAGACGTGCGTCGTAGAGCGGCGTCCAGCGCGCTCCGCGAACCTGATAGGAAAGCGTCAGCTTCGCCTTGGCGGCTGCGCCGGCATCGAGCGCGATGCGGGCCTCGAAACCCGGCGCGCGAATGCCGCCCGGCCCTTGCGCGCGGCCGATCGCCTGAATCTCCGCTTCGAGGCGCTGGGCATCCGCGCGCAGGTTCACAAGCCGTTCATTGGCGGCCTCCATACCGTCGCCGATAGCGATCCAGGCCTTGCTCCAGTCGGCGGTGTCGAGCGGCTTGCCCTTTTCAGCCAGCGCCTCCGGTCCCGACTGGGCATAACGCTGGATGGCGCTCTTCCGCGCTTCCGCCGCTTCGATCCGGCCCTGCAGCGCCATCTGCTCGCGACGCAGGCCTTCCAGCCTCACCGTGACGTCGTTCGGCGTGCCAGCCTGGCCCGGAACGACGCGCGTATCGACTGATGCGATCGACAACGGCGCATCGGCGCTCCCCTCCACCCGGAGCGACAAAGGATCGATCGAGGACGGCAGATCCTTGATGATGAGCGTCGACGAGCCCGGGCCGATCTCCGCCTCGATCCGCCGTGTGACGGACGCGCCATCCGGGTAGACCGTCACCGCCTCGATCCTCGACGCAGCGTCGATCTCGGCGGCATCGACGCCGCCCGACAGGATGAGCAGACCGCCGATGATGGCCGTACGGCTGGTCGAAACGATTCGCATGGTGAAGTCCCCCTCGATGGAGCGCGCCGGCCCCCGTCGATCGGAAGTTTTGCGCCTCCATGAGACAGCACCGCCAGATTATGCGTTTTTTACGTCCGAAGCTTGGCGTCGCGCGCCGCTTGCGCGCCTCAGGCAGCTCAGGCCCGGCCGCGCCGCGACTTTTCCGGCCGAACTCTCAACTCGATGAAATTGCGCACTTCCGTGAGCCGCAGTTCGTCCTCGACGATCTCCCGCCCAAGGCCGTAGCGCCAGGCGATGTCGGTCCGCTGGCGGTCCTCGTTCAAGGTCTTCAGATCGGCCGCATAGCGTTCGCCATCCTCCACGGTCTGGAAGAAGCCGTTTTCGGCAAGACTCGCGGCGTTGCGTTCGATGATCACGCCGAGATGCTTCAGCGTGAACTCCGGATGATACTGCACACCCCAGAACGTGCCGCCATTCATCGTGATCTCCGCTGCCTGGACCGGCGTCATCGCGTTGGAGGCGAGGATCTTGGTGCCTTTCGGCACCGCCATCACTGCATCGAGATGGACGCACGGCGCATCGAACGCCAGCGGCCGTCCGGTCAGCAGCGGGTGCGTCATGCCGGCGTCCGTCTTGACGATGTTTCGGGCGAACCCGACCTCGCGCCCGGCCGGATTCTTCTGCACGTCGCCGCCCGCAGCGACGGTCGCCACCTGCAAGCCCCAGCAGGAGCCGAAGAACGGTACGCAGGAATGAAAGACCGCACGGGCAAGATCGACCTGCCGCTCGACCTCCGGCTGCATGTCCCAGAGATGCAGGGCCGAGCCGGTGAGGACGACGCCGTCATAAATGTCGAGGCCGGCGCTGTCCGGAAGATTGGCGCCTTCGTCAGCCGGAAAGGCGATGTCGCATTGGGCATCCGGCGCGAGGGTGGTAAGAACATGGGCGTAGGATTCGCTCGGCGTTCGTCCGTAGGACTGTTTGTGACGCTCGCGCGTTTCCCTGACATTGCCGTCAACGACCAGAAATTTCAGCGCCATGACTTTCCCGTTTCAATGACTTGCCCATCTCGTCGATCCAACCCTCAAATCGGGGTCGGAGACCGATCCACTGCCGACCAAATCCGCTTATAGAGAGAAGGTTCACCCTACGCACCTGCCTCATAGCGCAACGAGCAGGGTTTTGCTCCATCCCGCAGCGGATTTCGCCTGAAAGCATCTCATTTGCAAAAACTGTTCCGCAAGGCGCTCTACGACCGTCCCATCGTGCTGATGGTCCTCACAACGCTGATGTGGGGCGGAAACACGGTCGCGGGCCGCCTCGCGGTCGGCGAAATGTCTCCCATGGTCATCACCTGCCTGCGCTGGCTCATCACCTGCCTGGTGCTCAGCCTCTTCGCCGGGCGCGCCGCGCTCGCCGAATGGCCAGCCGTCCGCAGGCACTGGCTGTTCTTCATCGTCATGGCGCTCTGCGGCTTCACCATCTTCAACGCCGTCTTCTACTATTCCGCTCATCTCACCAGCGGCATCAACCTGTCGATCATCCAGAGCGCGATTCCGGTTTTCGTGCTCATCGGCACCGTGCTGTGGCGGCATCTTCCCGTGACGCCGATGCAGATGGTCGGGCTCGTCTTCTCGCTGATCGGCATCCTCGTCATCGCCACCAAGGGCGATATTGGCGCAATGGCAGCGCTCAGCGTCAATGTGGGTGACCTGATGATGCTGATTGCCTGCATCTTCTCGGCGATCTACACGCTCGCCATCAGCGATCGGCCGAAGACGAGCATGATCAGCTTCTTTGTCTTCATCTCCGTCGCCGCCTTTCTCACCTCGATTCCGATGCTCGCGGTGGAATACGCCAGCGGCGCTGCGATGATGCCGACGCCAAAGGGCTGGCTCATCCTGCTCTACATCTCGATCTTTCCCTCCATGCTCGGGCAGATCTTCTTCATCCGCGGCGTGGAGCTGATGGGCGCGGGCCGCGTAGGCATCTTTCTCAATCTGACGCCGGTGCTGGGGTCGCTGCTCGCGGTTCTCCTCCTGCACGAGCGCTTCGGGCTGCATCACGCCCTGTCGCTCGTGCTGGTGCTCGGCGGCATCTTTATCGCCGAACGGCGAAGGTTGTAAGGATCTGGATCAAGCGAAGTGCAGCCGCCGGGCGCGCTTCACCATCGGGATGCTCTCGATCGCAGCCAGCGTCTCGGCGCTGATCGCCTCGTCGACCGCCGCGAAGCAGATCGCGTCGCCGCCCTGTGTCTCGCGGCCGAGGCTGAAGGTCGCGACGTTGACGCCCGCATCGCCCAGCACGGAGCCGAACTTGCCGATGAAGCCGGGCTTGTCGGCGTTGCGCACATAGATCATGTGCGGCGCGAACTCGGCATCGACGGTGATGCCCCGAATTTCAATGACGCGCGGCTTGCCGTCCTGGAACACCGTTCCGGCTGCGTGGCGCGGCATGTCCTGGCCGTCGACAGTGATGCGAATGAGGCTCTCGACATTGCCGGCGCTTTCGCGCTTCACCTCTTCAAAGGCGATGCCCTTGTCGCGCGCAACCACCGGCGCATTGACGAGATTGACGTCCGGCATGAACGGCCGCAGCACGCCCGCAATCGCAGCAGCGTTCAGCGCGCGCGTGTTGAGTTCTGCGACCGCACCCTCGTACTCGATGCGGATGCCCTTGATCGCAGCCTCCGTCATCTGGCCGAGGAACGAGCCGAGACGCTCGGCCAGCGCGACGAACGGCCGGATGCGGGGCGCTTCCTCGGCTGTGATCGACGGGAAGTTGATCGCGTTGGAGATCGCACCGCGCAGCAGATAATCCGACATCTGCTCGGCGACCTGCAGCGCGACATTCTCCTGCGCTTCGGTCGTTGCAGCGCCGAGATGTGGCGTCACGATGACGTTCGGGAGGTTGAACAGCACGTTTGTCGTCGCCGGCTCCTCGGCAAACACGTCGAAACCGGCTCCCGCCACATGGCCGCTCTTCAGCGCGTCGGCCAGTGCCTCCTCATCGACGAGGCCGCCGCGCGCACAATTGATGATGCGCACGCCCTTCTTCGTCTTGGCGAGGTTGGCACGGGAAAGGATGTTCTTCGTCTTCTCGGTGAGCGGCGTGTGCAGCGTGATGAAATCGGCGCGGGCGAGAAGCTCGTCGAGTTCCACCTTTTCGATGCCGAGTTCCTCGGCCCTCTCGACCGTGAGGAACGGATCGAAGCCGATCACCTTCATCTCGAGGCCGAGCGCCTTGCGCGCCACGATCGAGCCAATATTGCCGCAGCCGATGATGCCGAGCGTCTTCGACGTCACCTCGACACCGAGGAAGCGGTTTTTCTCCCATTTGCCTTCATGGGTCGAGGCGTTCGCTTCCGGTATCTGGCGGGCTGTCGCGAACATCAGAGCGATGGCGTGCTCGGCCGTCGTGATCGAGTTGCCGAACGGCGTGTTCATGACGATCACGCCCTTGGCGGTGGCGGCAGGAATATCGACATTGTCGACGCCGATACCGGCGCGCCCGATCACTTTGAGCTTCGTTGCCCCTTCGAGCAGCTTGGCCGTCACCTTGGTGGCGGACCGGATGGCGAGGCCGTCGAACTCGCCGATCATCGCGGCGAGCTTGTCCTTGTCCTTGCCGAGCGAGGCGTCGAACACGACATCGATGCCGCGATCCTTGAAGATCTGCACGGCGGCGGGTGAGAGGGCGTCGGAAATGAGAACGCGGGGTTTGGCGGTCATGAGTTCAATCCTCGAAATGGGTGGATGGGTGACCCGTCATTGCGAGCGCGAACGAAGCAATCCAGACAAAGCTGATGGATCGCCGCATCGATTGCGCTTCTCGCAAGGACGGCAGACAGGTTGGGTCAAGCAGCCTTGGAAAGGTCCGCCTTGGCGGTCGCATAGGCCCAGTCGAGCCAATGCGTCAGAGCCTCGACATCCGCCGTTTCCACGGTCGCGCCGCACCAGATGCGCAGGCCCGGAGGGGCATCGCGATAGGCACCGATGTCATAGGCGACACCCTGCTTGTCGAGCAGCGCAACGAGCGTCTTGGCGACGGCCGCCACGGCGTCCGGGCCCTTGCCGGTGACGTCGGGATCGACGATGGAAAGGCAGACGCTGGTGTTGGAGCGCGTCTCCTTCGTCCTTGCGAGAAAGCCCGCCCACTGGCTTTTTTCGACCCAGGCTTCGATCGCCGCGAGATTGGCGTCAGCGCGGGCGATCAGCGCATTGAGACCGCCGATCGATTTCGCCCAGCCGAGCGCGTCGAGATAGTCCTCGACGCAGAGCATGGACGGCGTGTTGATCGTCTCACCCTCGAAAATGCCCTCGATCAGCTTGCCGGCTTTCGTCAGCTGGAAGATCTTCGGCATCGGCCAGGCCGGCGTATACGTTTCGAGCCGCTGCACGGCGCGCGGCGACAGGATGAGCATGCCATGAGCCGCCTCGCCGCCGAGCACCTTCTGCCAGGAGAAGGTCACGACATCGAGCTTCGGCCAATCGAGCGCCTGCGCAAAAGCGGCAGAGGTAGCGTCGCAGATCGTCAGGCCTTCGCGGTCGGCGGCGATCCAGTCGGCATTCGGCACGCGTACGCCCGAGGTGGTGCCGTTCCAGGTGAAGACGACATCACGGGTCTTGGTGTCGACCGCTGCGAGATCGGCAATGTCGCCATAGCCTGCCTTGATGGTACGGGCGTCGGCGAGCTTCAACTGCTTGACGACATCCGAGACCCAGGTCGAACCAAAGGACTCCCAGGCGACCATGTCGACCGGACGGGCGCCGAGCAGCGACCACATGGCCATCTCGACCGCGCCGGTGTCAGATGCCGGAACGATGCCGATGCGGTAATCCGCAGGCACACCAAGCACCTCGCGGGTCAGATCGATCGCGAGCTTAAGCTTCGCTTTTCCGATCTTCGCCCGGTGCGACCGGCCGAGCACGGCATCAGAAAGAGATTGGTGGGTCCAGCCAGGGCGCTTCGCGCAGGGTCCGGAAGAAAAATGGGCGTTCTTCGGCTTCGCAGCCGGCATCATCGTCGTCATATCTAACCATCCTTGCAGATGGGCGCCTCCCGTTGGGGGGAGATGTCCCGCCGTCGGGGATAGTCGAGAGCGGGGGAATCGTCAAACGCTATCTTACGACCGGGGGCTTGACGCGAAAACGCAGCCGCGAGGGCTGCGTCGTTTCAGGCTTATATTTCAGAATGTTAGAACTTTGCGGCCACCCCTACTTTCGCATTGTTGAGGTTTACCTCGGTGCCGTCAAAGGACGTGAAGCGCAGATATTGATACTCGGCGCGCAGGAAGATCGAGCGGGTCAACGCATAATCGACGCCGGCTCCGGCGGCGAGGCCGACCGCCCACTTGTCGCGGTTGCGGTAACCGCCCTGGTAGTGCGCGGTGAAGGGCTGATAGACCGGCGGCGTCGCCGTATCGACGCCGGACACATCGATCGTCGTGTTGACGGACGACTTGCCGTGGATGATCCCGACGCCAAGCGTCAGATACGGCAGCGCATCGCCAAACGCGTAGCCGACGCGGCCCCGCACTGTCGCGATGTCGGTGATGTTGGAAGCGATCTGTGAATTGGCCGTGTAGCTGTCGTTGACGCCGAGCGAATCGATCACCTGCCGCCCGATCGAAATTGTGCTGCCGGCCTTGAGGTTGGTGCGCTGATAGTCGGCCTCGATGCCGAGCACCACATCCTCCCACGTCGTGTTATAGCCGACAAAGCCGCCGTAAGCGCCGTCGCTGGCGCTCGTATTTCGCGGCGAGAGCTGCGTATTAAGATTGGCCGCCGCGTCGAACGCCGTTCCGTTCAATTGCGGCGCGACGACGGAATAGCCGCTGGTGCGAGGCTTGAAATCTCCGGAGCTGTAGGCAGCGGAGCCGCCGACGTAGAAGCCGTCCCAAGGAGAGGCTTCCTGGTAAGCCGGAGGCGCGATCGAGCCGCGCAGCGCAGACCCGAAGAAATCGGCGGCCATGGCCGAGTGCCCGCCGCAGCAGGCTGCTGCGAAACCGACGACGACGAACTTTGAAATCTGCCTCATCAAACTCTCCACACGAGCCGGGGATTTCATCTCCCGGATTATGAAGATCATGATGCGTTAACCTTAATATTGGGTTACGGCGCGATCCGGGCGCATAAAAAAACGCAGGCTCGAGAGCCTGCGTTTTTTGACGGATATCAGTATTGGGTGACTGAAATTGGTCTCAATACTTGCGAACGATCGGTGCGGAACCATAGGATGGCGGTGGCGGTGCGCTCTTGTCCGCGAAGATCCAGCGCATGCCGAGACGAACATCGTGGCTCTGGATGTCCTTCTGCGTGTAGACGTAGGTCGGCGGTCCGAACTGAGGCACCGAGCTGCCCGTCTGGGCCTTGCCGAGGTTGAGATAGCGGTAGCCGAGATCAAGCTTCAGGTTGGAGGTCACATCATAGCTGACGCCGGCCATGAGCGCCCAGGCGAAGTTGGTCGATGTGCCACCCTTATAGTAAGCGCCGGCGGTGCCGCCGGGAGGAACGGGGACGCTGTAGCCGATGTCGGTGAAGCCATCGATCCGGTTGTAGGCGACGCCGACGCCGCCGCCGATATAGGGCGTAAGGCAGTACCAGGTGCCAAGATCGACGTAGCCGTTGACAAGGCCGACGACGGACGAGACGTTGCCGCTGTAGAAATCCTTGCCGGTCGTGAAGCCGTTCGCGGCGTTGGGGCCGTAATAGTCGACGGATGAAAGCTTGCTGCCGCCGCGATATTCGACCGTGCCGTCGAAGCGCAGCCAGCTATTGACCGCATAGCCGACGCCGACGCCGCCAGCGACCGAAGCGCCGAGATCGTCATTGTAGCCGACGACGCCGGAGGCGGTCGCCGAGGCCGGCGTGGTGCGAAGCGAGTGTTTGTCGGAAACGTTGGCACCGACGCTGATGTCGCCGCGCAGATACCAGCCTGCTTCATTGGTGCAGCAGAGAGTCTCGACGACCGGAGCCGGCGGGAGGATTGGCGGCGGCGCGAGATCGCCTGCGACCGCGGATTTGGCCGAGACCATGGCCAGGCCGGCTATGGCGGCGCCGGCGATGGCGAGAGTCTTTGAGCTGCGCATGAGATGTCCTTCTCGTCGAACACGGCCGCCGACAACGTGCGGACCACTGAATTTCGTGACGAGACGGACTTTCTCATCGAAGTCTTAAAAGTGACTTAACCCTAATAATTAAGCTTAATCTCTACTGTACGGCCATGCAGCGATGCCACACACGAGCGTTGACCTTGCGTCTTTGGGGAGGTCCCCGCGCGGTGTTTGCGACAGGCCGACGCTTGATGGAAGGCGGAGCAGCCTTAGCGCTGCGGCTTCCGAGCGTCGCGGCGTCAAGCGGCCTTGGTCAGCGCCTCGACCACGTCGTCGACGACACGTTCGACGAGGTCGCGATTGTCGCCCTCGCCCATCACGCGAATCAAGGGCTCGGTGCCGGATGGCCGGATGACGAGGCGGCCGCCATTGCCGAGCCGCTTCTTTGCATCCTCGATCGCCGTCACGACAGCATCCTGCGCCAGCGGCTGGCCGGAGCGGAAGCGCACATTCTTCAGGATCTGCGGCAGCGGCTCGAAGCGATGGCAGACCTCGCTGACGGAGCGACCCTCCTTGCGCACCACGGCGAGCACCTGGAGCGCGGCGATCAGCCCGTCGCCGGTCGTCGAGTAATCGCTCATGATGAGGTGACCGGACTGCTCGCCGCCAATGTTGTAGCCATGCTCGCGCATGTATTCGAGCACGTAGCGGTCGCCGACCGCCGTGCGCGCCATCGACAGGCCAAGGCTTTCGAGATGCCGTTCGAGGCCGAGATTGGACATGATCGTCGAGACGATGCCGGGCTGGGACAGCCGCCCATCGTCGCGCCAGCTTTTCGCCACGACGGCCATGAGCTGGTCGCCATCGACCGCCTGCCCTTTTTCATCGACCAGCAGGACGCGATCGGCGTCGCCATCGAGCGCGATGCCGACATCGGCGCGGATCTCGCGCACCTTGCGGATAAGCGCATCGGGCGAGGTCGAGCCGACATCGCGGTTGATGTTGAAGCCGTCCGGCTCCGCGCCGATGACGACCACCTCCGCGCCGAGTTCCCACAGAGCTTCCGGCGCGACTTTGTAGCCTGCGCCATTGGCGCAATCGATCACGATGCGGAGACCCTCGAACGAGATGGTGCGCGGCAGCGTGCGCTTGGCGAACTCGACATAGCGGGCATGGGCGCTGTCGACGCGCTTGGCGCGGCCGAGCACCGGCGATTTGGCGAGCTTCACGCCAAGGTCCATGTCGAGCAGCGCTTCGATCTCGGATTCGATCTCGTCATTGAGCTTGAAGCCATCCGGGCCGAACAGCTTGATCCCGTTGTCTTCGTAAAGGTTGTGCGAGGCGGAGATCATCACACCGACATCGGCGCGCATCGAGCGCGTGAGCATGGCGACAGCCGGGGTCGGCATGGGGCCAAGCACCAGCACGTCCACGCCAACGGAGAGAAAACCCGCCGTCATGGCGTTCTCGATCATGTAGCCGGAGAGACGCGTATCCTTGCCGATGACGACGCGGTGGCGATGGTCGCCGCGCTTGAACACGAGACCGGTCGCCTGTCCGACTTTCAGCGCCAGTTCCGGCGTGATGACGCCATTGGCGCGGCCCCTGATTCCATCGGTGCCGAAATATTTGCGCACACATCTCTCCTAGAAAACGCCGAACGCCCGGCTGCGAACGGCGATGCCGCCTGTCGCTGCCGAAACGGCACTGCACGCAAGAATAGCAGAAACGGTTACCAAACACGGTAACGTTTCATGAAAAAGCTGCAAAACAAAAAAGCCCGGACGAGCCGGGCTTTTCGTTTTGCGTTCAGACAGCGTCAGACCTGAGGCTGCGGCTCGAGCCCGGCGTCCGGCCGCGGACGGGTTGCGCCCGCGCTCGGCACGGCAGAGCCGCGCGGCGTGTGCATCTCATCCGGGTCGTCGCGCTTCGGCGGAATGCCGTTGAGCAGGTCCTTGATCTCGTCGCCCGTCAGCGTCTCGTATTCGAGCAGCGCCTCGCCGAGCGTGATCATGTCCTGCTTTTTCTCCGTGATGATGCGGCGCGCTTCCTGATAGCCCTCATCGACGAGACGGCGGATTTCGCTGTCGATCTTCTGGCTGGTCGCCTCGGAGATCGCCTGCGTGCGGCCCATCGACATGCCGAGGAAGACCTCGTCCTGGTTTTCGCCATAGGCGACCGTGCCGAGTTCCCGCGAGAAGCCGAAGCGCGTCACCATCATCCGGGCAATGCGCGTCACCTGCTGGATGTCGCTCGACGCGCCGGACGTGACTTTCTCATCGCCGAAGAAGATCTCCTCGGCCACGCGTCCGCCCATCGCCATGGCGAGCATCGAGGTCAACTGCTCGTAGCGCTGCGAAACCTCATCGCGTTCGGGCAGATACTGCACCATGCCGAGCGCCCGGCCGCGCGGAATGATCGTCGCCTTGTGGATCGGGTAGGATGCCGGCACGTTGAGCGCGACGATGGCGTGGCCGGCCTCGTGATAGGCTGTCAGCTTGCGCTCTTCGTCCGTCATCACCATGCGGCGCTCCGCGCCCATCATGATCTTGTCCTTGGCGTCGTCGAACTCCGTCGCCGTGACGAGCCGGCGCGAACGCCTCGCGGCCAGAAGAGCCGCCTCGTTGACGAGGTTCATGAGGTCCGCGCCGGAGAAGCCGGGCGTGCCCCGGGCGATCTTTTTGAGGTCTACATCCGGTGCCAGCGGCACCTTGCGGACATGGACCTTGAGGATCTTCTCGCGGCCGACGATGTCGGGATTGGAGACCGTGATCTGGCGGTCGAAGCGGCCGGGACGCAGCAAGGCCGGATCGAGCACGTCGGGACGGTTGGTCGCCGCGATGATGATAACGCCCTCATTGGCCTCGAAGCCGTCCATCTCGACAAGCAACTGGTTGAGCGTCTGCTCGCGCTCGTCATTGCCGCCGCCGAGGCCGGCACCGCGATGGCGGCCGACCGCGTCGATCTCGTCGATGAAGATAATGCAGGGCGAGTTCTTCTTCGCCTGCTCGAACATGTCGCGGACGCGGCTCGCGCCGACGCCGACGAACATCTCGACGAAGTCCGAGCCGGAAATCGTGAAGAATGGCACGTTTGCCTCGCCCGCCACGGCTCGCGCCGTCAGCGTCTTACCCGTGCCGGGGGGGCCGACGAGCAGCACGCCGCGCGGAATGCGACCGCCGAGGCGCTGGAACTTCTGCGGATCCTTCAAAAACTCGACGATCTCCTGCAGGTCCTGCTTCGCCTCGTCGATGCCAGCGACATCCTCGAAGGTGACGCGGCCATGCGCCTCCGTCAGCAGCTTGGCCTTCGACTTGCCGAAGCCCATGGCCCGGCCTGCACCGTTCTGCATCTGGCGCGACATGAAGATGAAGATGCCGACGAGGAAGATGAGCGGCAGCCAGTTCAACAGGAACACCATGTACCAGGGCGTATCGGCATTCGCAGAGCGGGCGCGGAAGTTGACGTGCTTCTCGCGGAGACGTTCGACGAGCTTGTTGTCATAGGGCGAGAAAGTGGTGAAATCGCCGCCCGTAACGTAGGTGCCCTCGATCTGCTGGCCGGTGATCGTCACCGACTGGACCGATCCGGCGTCCACCTTGTTCAGGAATTCCGAATACTGAATCTCCTTGCCGCTTTCGCGGCCACCCTGGTTCTGGAACAGCGTGACAAGCGCCAGAACGAGTACGAGAATGATGATCCAAAGCGAAAAATTACGGACATTCGGGTTCATTACAAGACGATCCAACCATGGGATTGATAGACGGGAACGCTAGACACCACGCTCGATGACAGATTCCGTGCAGGAATACAGACGACTAGACTGGCCTGAAACGTAGCATGAAACAAACGAATAAACCAATCTGCGACCTTATGTAGGGATGAAGATGATGAATGCCAAGACGAGGATGAACGCCAAGACGAGCGCCAGACGAGCCTCGCGAGGCTAATGAAACTCGCGCGACCGCCCGTTCACAGGAGCAAAGGTTTGCGGCTTCTCCGCGGCGGAGCCGTGTCGATCGAAAAGACGCCACCCGCATGGTCGAAGACGAGGCCGGCCAGCGTTCGCCGAAGCGGCCGGCCGCCGAGCATCGCCGCCTGAAAAGCCTCGGCCAGAGCCTCCAGCCGCGAGAGCGGCACGTGCTGGAACGACGCCGTGCCGTCCACATCGGCCGCGGTGTCTCTCATCCGCTCGATCAGGAACCCGACAATGCGGATGACGATCTCGATCGGCTCCGCGGCGATGATGGCGGCGTCATAGCCGCTTTTGCCGGGATGGGCTGCAATCTCGCGCCGCGCGGCGAGGATGACCGTATCCGCCCGGGCCGCCAGGGCGGCGTCCGCGCGGGCGAGGCGGTTCGACAAGCGTTGGAGCCGTTCCGCGGTCAGCCCTTCTTCGGCAAGCATCGGCATGAGCGCCCGCCAGCGCACCCGCGCATAATCGACATTGGCGTTGGACGCGTCGGCACGGTAGGGGACCGCCCATGTTCGGCACGTCTCGATGAGCCGCAGCTTCGGCACGCCGAGCAGCGGGCGGGCATGGCTCACGCCGTTCCGCCTGACGCAGGCCCGCATGCCGACGAGCCCACCAAGGCCCGACCCCCGCGCCATGCGGAACAGGATCGTCTCGGCCTGGTCGTCGAGCGTGTGCGCGGTGATCAGCACAGGGGCGTTCACCTCGCGCGCATGATCGACAAGAAGACGGTAGCGCGCCTCGCGCGCCAGTTCCTGGATACGCGTCGCAGGCTTGCCGCCCTGCCAATGGAGGACGGCGCAGGAAAAGCCGAGCTTCTCGGCGTGCTGCCTCACGAAAGCGGCGTCGGCGGCAGAGTCCGGCCGCAAACCATGATCGACCGTCGCCACGACCAGCGTCATGCGCAGCGCCGGCGCGGCCGCAGCCGCCAGATGCATCATCGCCATGGAATCAGGACCGCCCGAAACCGCGAGCACGATGCGCTGGCCGGCAAACGGGCCGAACAGCGTCTCGGCCTCCGTCGCGCCGACGGCCCTGCCGTCTAGCTCATCAATGGTGGGTTCTTCGGTTTCAGCCGGCACATTTGGCCCGCGACCGCTCGCGCGAGACCGCCGCCTTCACGCTGCCATTGGCGTTCGGATAGCGGCGCAGCACTTCGCCGAGCGTCGCGCAGGCCTCCTGCGCGGAGCCGAGCGCCCTGAGGCTCATGCCGAGCTTGAGCATGCCTTCAGGCGCGCGGGCCGACTGGCCATACTGCGTGGTGAGATTAAGGTATTGCTCTGCCGCCTCGGTGTATTTGCGGCGCGAGAAATAACTTTCTCCAAGGCCGAACGTCGCCTCCGGAACGAGCTTGTCCTTCGGATGCGCGCGCAGGAGCTCGCGGAAGGCGAGTTCCGCCTGCGCGAACTCGCCACGATCGAGCGCGCCACGACCCACTTCGAACACATCCCTGGCGCTGCCGGTCGGGATCGAGGCCGTCTGGCCGGGCGTGTAGCGCGGCGGCGCGCCACCCGGCGAACGACTGAGCGGCACGGGCGCGTCATCGTCGATGATGGAGGCGTTGGGATTGACGGAGGGCCGCACCGGCCGGTCGCTGAGCGTTCCGGTGCCGCTGCCGAGCGGGCGCGGGCCGGGCGCGAGACCGGCGGTGCTGGAAGCGATGTTGCCGGGCGTGCCGAGATAACCACCAGAGGGGGCGGCCCCAACCTGGGGGCTGACGGGCGCTGTCGGATAGAGTTCGTCCGCCTCCGAGCGCTTCTGCGGCGTCACGGTCGGCGGCGCGGCTGGCCGAGGCGAGGCGGGCTTGCCACCCTCGAGATCCTTGAAGCGCAGATCGGCATCGGCCTGGAAACGCTTCAACTGGTCTTCCTGGCGGCGCGTCTGGAACTGAAGCTGCTCGATCTGTCCGTTGAGGCGGCGGTTTTCAGCCTCGAGCTTGTCGAGCCGGAGCAGCAATTCGGCCGCATCCTGCGCATGGGCGCCGCGCAGCGGCGCGGCAACCGCAAGCAGGGCGAGGAGGGTACTGGTCAGTATAAATCGGATCGCGCGCTGCATCATCGTCGTCATCACCATCGAACCGCAAACGCCCTGCCATATCCGGCCGGGCTCGTCACATGCATTATCGACGCCAAAAGCACAACGGCGCCTGAACGGCGCCGCTGGATATCAAATCGGCGGATCGCCCTCAAGGGGCGACGCCGCGCGTTGAAAAACGGCTCAGGAGCCGGCCCCGCCGCCCAGCACCGTGACGGCGCGCCGATTCTGCGACCAGCAGGAGATGTCGTCGCAGACCGCGACCGGACGCTCCTTGCCGTAGGAGATGGTCTTGATGCGCGAGGCGTTGACGCCGCGGGCGATCAGATAGTTCTTGGCTGCCTCGGCCCGGCGTGCACCGAGCGCGAAGTTGTATTCGCGCGTGCCGCGCTCGTCGGCATGACCCTCGACGGTGAACGCGTAGCGCGGATAGCGGTTCAGCCACTGCGACTGCTTGTCGAGCGTCGTCTGGGCAATGGCGGTGAGCTCGGAGGAGTCGGTCTCGAACAGCACGCGGTCGCCGACATTGACGACGAAATCCTGGATCGAGCCCGGGGTCTGCGCCCCTGCGCCGGCTGCGCTGAGGTCGCCGGCGGTCGGGTCCTTCGAACATGCGCCGAGCGAAAGCGCCACGGCTGTGAAGGCCGCGATCTTGAGCATTTTCAAAGACACCAATGACGAACGCATTCGCCCACTCCTCTCATCAACAACTATTGAGCCGATACCTAGCGCCGAGTTCGTTAAGCGAAGGTTTTGTCAACCTTGCCGATGCCTTAATATGATACGTCGCAATCGAAGCATTGCGGTTTTGGTGAACGAACACTTAAGCCAAATTGCGGCGTTGGCCAACATCGCTGCTTCCAGCGCCGCTCAAACGGGCTCTACTGGCGAAGATCGGTGAGGAGCGGCGACCAGGCGGGGTCGGACGCATAGCCCGGGGTCGGCACCGGAACGTCCACCCGGCCGTTGACATCGACCATGTGAAGTTTCGGCCCGCCCGAACCGCTCGGGTCACGGAAGAACATGATGTAGCGGCCATTGGGCGCCCAGGTCGGCCCCTCATTGTGGAAGCCCTCGGCGAGGATCTTCTCGCCCGATCCGTCAGGCTTCATCACACCGATCGCAAAGGTGCTGCCGCTCTGCTTGGTGAAGGCGATGAGATCGCCCTTGGGGCTCCAGACGGGGGTCGAATAATTGCCCCCACCGAACGAGATGCGCTTCTGGCCGGACCCATCCGCGCCCATCACATAGATCTGCTGGCCGCCGCCGCGATCGCTTTCGAACACGATCTGGCTGCCGTCGGGCGAATAGGACGGCGAGGTGTCGATCGCGGACGTGCTGGTGAGGCGCTGCGGTGCGCCGCCATTGGCCCCCGTGACGTAGATGTTGGAGTTGCCGCCCTCCTGCAGGCTCATCACGATGCGGCTGCCATCCGGCGAGAAGCGCGGCGCGAAGCTCATGCCGGGGAAATTGCCGACGACATCGCGACGTCCGCTCGCCACATCGAGCTTGTAGACCTTCGGGTCGCCGCCGCCGAACGCCATGTAGGCGACTTCCTGGCTGTTGGGCGAGAAGCGGGGCGTCACCACGAGGCTGTCGCCATTGGAGAGCGCCTTGAAGTTCGCTCCGTCCTGGTCGATGATCGCGAGGCGCTTGCGGCGCTTGTCCTTGGGACCCGTCTCGTCGACATAGACGATGCGCGTGTCGAAGAAGCCCTTGTCGCCGGTCACCTTGGTGTAGACAGCGTCGGAAATGATGTGCGCGACCCGGCGCCAGCTTTGCGGATCGGTGAAATATTGCTGACCGATCGTCTGCTGGCCGGAGGTCACGTCCCAGAGCCGGAACTGTGCTTTCAGCTTGCCGCCCTCGCGGGTCACGCGGCCGGTGATGAGTGCCTGCACGCCTGTCGCCTTCCAGGCGGCGAAATTGGGGTTGGAATCAAAATCGAGCTGGCTTTCGGGAAATTTAGCTTTGTCGAGCGGCACGAAGAGACCCGAGCGCGACAGATTGTTGGTGATGACGCCCGCCACCTGAATACCTTGCGGATCACCGCCGAAATCGACGATCGCGATGGGCAGCGGCTGGAAATTCCCGCCGCGCACGTCGACGAACAGTTCGGCGTGCGCCTGGCCCACAAAGGCAAGCGGCGACAGCGCGGCGGCAACCGCGACACAGGCGGCCTTCAAAATCGTCTTGATGGGCATGGTGCTAATAATCCGGATTGATTTGGATGATCATGTTCTTCCAGTCCTCATAGGTCGGGGCGTATCTGGCCTCGATCCTGAACGGTGCGGCGGCCCTGATGGCGCGCGCTCCCGCGGCCGCAAGGGCCTGGAAACTCGGGTCGTTTGACGAGTTGGCAAGCTGCGGCTGGCCGATCAGCGAGCCGTCACGGCCGACAGTGACCTTGAACTGCGGCAGCACCTTGGGCTTGTCGCCCGTATAGGACACTTTGGGGCTCACCTGATCGGCGACCGCTTCGCTGAGGCCCGCACGCTCGGCGGGGTTAAGCTTCGCGCCGGTCGCGCTGGGCGCGCCGAGGCTCGATGGGTTGCGGTTCACCTGCGCGCCGGTCGAGCCTGTCGCGCTCGCCAGCCGATCGCTCGGCAGTTGCTGGCCATTGCCACCATTGGCCGCCGCACTCGCCGCGAGCTTCGCCTTCAACAGCTTGTTGAATTCAGCCTGCCGCTTGGCTTCGGCCTCCGCCGCCGCCTTGGCCGCGAGCGCTTTCTTCCTGGCTTCAGCCTCGGCTTTCGCTTTCGCCTCAGCCTTTGCCTTTTCGGCCGCATCAGCGGCAGCGTCAGCCGCCGCATCGGCCGCAGCGGCGGCCTTTGCCTCAGCAGCCTTGGCGTCGGCGATCTTCTTCAACTCAGCAGCCTTCTTTGCTTCAGCCTGCTTCTGCTCCTCGGCTTTGCGCTGCTCGTCGGCCTGCTTTGCTTCAGCGAGCTTCCTTGCCTCGGCGTCCGCTTTCGCCTTCGCCTCGGCGGCCTGCTTCTGCTCCTCCGCCTTCTTCAGTTCGGCGAGCTTGCGCGCCTCTTCCTTCTTGGCGTCCTCTGCCTTCTTGCGCGCCTCTTCGGCCTTCTGCTGCTCGACGAGCTTCGAATCGGTCTTTGGCGCGTCTTCCTTGCGCGGGATCGGCGATTTCTTGGCTGCCTGGCGGATGATCTCGGCCTCGGGGTCCGTCTCCTCGTCATCCTGCGAAGGCTGCGCGGCGGCCTTCTTCGCAGGCTCCGGCTTCGGCAGATCGACGGGGCGCACGGGCGGCAAAGCGACGGGTGGGATAGACGCAGTCTGCGCCGGCGGCTTGGCCGGCTCGGCAGGCTCCGCCTTTTTCGGTTCAGCCTTCTGCGGCTCGGCCTTGGCGATATCCACGGGTCGGACGGGAGGCAGCGCCGGCGCTGGCTGCGGCGCGGCGAGTTCCTGCTTCTTTTCGCCGGGATCGTCCTGCTTCTGCTCGGGCGCGACCTTGTCGACCCTGAGCTTGGCGTCGGGAAGCACCTGCTTCGCAGTCTTCTCGCCCTGCGTCACTTGCTTCAACTGACTTTCGGTGAGAATCTCGACGGGGACAGATTCCTGCGCGTCCTCGAAGGTCTTCGCATCGGCAAGCCCGAGCAGCCCGATGACGAGCAGCGCGACATGCGCCACCGTCGACAGGACGAACCCTGGCTCTTCTTTCGAGATGCGAAAGGACATCAAACCCGACCGCTACCCTTTCCGCTGTTTATTTCGAGCTGTTGTCCGGCTCGGTGATCAGCGCGACGCGCTTGTATCCAGCCTTCGTCACGATCGACATCACCTCGGCGATGCGGCCATATTCGACCGTCTTCGCACCGCGCACATAAATGCGTTCATCGAAGCCCTGCTTCGCAACCGCCTGCAGTTTCGCGGCGAGTTCTGCGACCTGGACCTGGTTGTCCTGCACGAAGACGAGACCCTTCTCGTTGATAGAGACGGTGAGCGGCTTCTGCTCGATGTTGATCTGCCCGGCGCTCGTCTTCGGAAGATCGAGCGGCACGCCGACCGTGAGAAGCGGCGCGGCGACCATGAAGATGATGAGCAGCACGAGGATGACGTCGATGAACGGCGTCATGTTGATGTCGGCGATCGGCGCGCGCCGCTTGCCGCGCCGCCTGCGCCCGCCGCCTGATCCGCCTCCTGCTCCGAGCGCCATCGCCATGTCGGGTTGATCCTTCTAGGCCGCGTGGGCGAGCTGGCGCTCGTCGATCTGCCGCGACAGGATCGCCGAGAACTCATCGGCAAACCCCTCCATGCGCGCCTGCAGCTTGGAGACGTCCGCCTGCAGCTTGTTGTAGGCCATCACGGCGGGAATCGCCGCGAACAGGCCGATGGCGGTGGCGAGCAGCGCTTCGGAAATGCCGGGCGCGACGACGGCGAGCGAGGTATTCTTGGACGCCGCGATGCCGATGAACGAATTCATGATGCCGAACACTGTGCCGAACAGCCCGATGAAGGGACCCGCCGAGCCGATCGTCGCCAGAAACAGAAGCCGCGACTCGAGCCGCTCCACCTCGCGCTGGATCGTCACGTCGAGTACCTTGTCGATGCGCGACTGCAGTGACTGGAACGCCCTGCCCGAGCCTTCGAAGGCGCGCTTCCATTCGCGCATCGCCGCGACGAAGATCGAGGCCATGCCGCTCGTCGGCTGCTCGGCCTGCGCGCGGTAAAGTTCCTCGAGGCTTTTCCCCGACCAGAAAATCTCCTCGAATCCGTCCATGGCGCGGCGGGCGCGGCGATAGAGCATCACCTTGTCGACGATGATCGCCCAGGTCCAGATCGAGGCGGCGAGCAGCCCGAGCATGACGAGCTTCACGACCCAATGGGCCTGCCAGAACAGGCCGAACAGGGAGAAATCGGTCTGAGAGACCAATTCTGGTGTCATGATCATAACCCTCTGGCGCGACGCCGCTGGTGGACCGCCTGGCGGAACGAGCGTCATGCTCTTGCGCTCGTTCACGTCCAAACTATGGCGAGGCTCGTCCCACGGCCCTCATTGCCCGCTCCAAGACCTCATATGATCTGTTTTAGACTCAAGTAGGGTTAATAGCAGGTTGATTCTTTCAACGCCTGCGCTGTTTTTCCTGACACGACTCTGCGCGCAGGTATCAAAAGCCCGTCCAAGACTTCTCTTAAGTTCGGCGGATGCCTTCAAGGAACGCTGCGGCTGCTTGGCCGGCGTTCGTCTGTCTCCCGTCAATCCAGTCGATATCAAGTGCCTAACAGGCTACGGATCTCGTCCGGCAGGCGGCAAGCGCGTCCATTGCTGACACAGGCGATGCGCACCTTGGCGGAGACGAGCGTCTCGGCACCCCTCATGACGCTCTGCTCGAGATCGAGCGTCGCGCCGCCGACATTGACGCTCGCCGTCTCGATGATGAGCTCATCATCCATCAGCGCCGCCTTCAGGAAATCGATCTCCATATGCCGCACGGCGAAGCCGACCGGCGGGCTCGCCATGAACAGGCGGCGCTGGTCGACGCCGAGTTCGCGCAAGAACTCCGTCCTCGCCCGCTCCATGAAGCGCAGGTAGCTCGCATGGTAGACGACGCCGGAGAAGTCCGTGTCCTCGTAATAGACGCGGATGGGAAAGCTGTGCGTTTCGCTCATGTTGAGCGCCTTAGCGCATTTCAGCGGCGGCTGTGAACCGCTTCGGCAATGCAGGCCGCCGATTTTGCTAGCTGAAGCGCCCTCTCGCCATGGCGCTCTGCAGTGCGTCGATCTGCGCCTTCACCGGATTGGCGACTTCGCTCTCGAAACTCTCTTCGCCCGAAAGCACCGCGTCGAGCTTCATGATGCGCGCCTGGAGGCGCAGCGAGCGCTCGATGAGATGCTGCAGCATGAGCGGCAGCAGTTCGACCATCTCGTTCGACTGCGTCACGTCCTGCACCTTCAGCGTCACCTTGCGGTGTTCCTGAACGGCCTCTTCCTGCGTGAGCTCGCCTTCGTTGACGGCGCGCTGCAGCAGCAGCCAGGAGGTCATCTGCATCAGCCGGGTGGTGAGGCGCATGCTTTCGCTGGCATAGGCGAGGGCCGCCATGCGGGAAAGATCACGTGCTTCCGTGCGGCCGGCACCGTCGAGATAGCTGGCCGTGTCCTCGACGAGGATCATGCCGTCGCTGAACAGCGTCTTGAAGTTGCCGGACAGCACCATTTTCTGCGCGAACGACACCGTGGAGGCTTCCGCTTCGTTTCCAATCTGACGCAACTCACGCATGATCTAGCTCCTGATGAGACGGTGAGGCTCACATTCTGTTCCAGGCTGAAACAGCGCGAGCGCCGATGCGTCCTTTGGTGCAAGCATAAAGCCAGCGGCAAAATCGCGCGACGTTAATAATTTGTAAAGGTTAACGTCGGTCGGGCGATGCCATGGCAGGCAATCGCCATCTCGCTAGCCGCTCTTCCCCGACAATGCGGCGAACGACGCGCAGCCGCAACCACCGCCGACACGGCAGACGTGAGTTGCGCACAAAAAAGAGGGTCGCCGGAGCGACCCTTGGAAAGTTTACAGGGAGGCGTCAAACAGAGTGAACAGGAGCCACTCATAATCCCGAGGGATTAGACGTCCATTAACCTAAACTGAAATGGTTAAGAAACGGTCAATGCATCAGAGAGATTTGAAAAAGTCGTCGGCCGCGCTTTTGAGGCTCCGTTTCTTTTCTTTCGCCGCCTCCGTCCGAGCGATCTCGTGCCGCAACAATACGATGCGCTGATCGAGTTCAGCGATCGAAAACCGGTCGAGGTCCTGGCCGAGGACGACGCCAGCCATGCGTCGCGACAGGTCGTCTGCATCGATGGCAGCCATGGTCCGCTCCCTTCCTCGGCAGCCGCGCGGCCGCCCACAGTTTTCCCGCACCGAGTGATTGACCGGATGCGCCGGGACCAAAACTGATGCACCTTGCGCCGATACGCAACCATGGAGGCGCACTGAATGGCACGGGCTGAAACGATGACCGCAATCGGGCTGAACGGATTTGGCGGGCCCGAGGTTCTACAACCGGAAACGAGGCCGGTGCCGACGCCGGCCGCCGAGGAGATTTTGATCAAGGTCGCGGCGGCAGGCGTCAATCGGCCGGACGTGCTGCAGCGCCAGGGCAAATACCCCGCTCCCAAAGGCGCGCCGGACTTTCCGGGCCTCGAGGTCGCCGGCACGGTGGCGGCGCTTGGCCCCGACGTCACCCGGCATAGGCTCGGCGACCGCGTCACGGCTCTCCTGCCCGGCGGCGGCTATGCCGAATACGCCGTCGCGCATCAATCGCTCGCCCTGCCGGTGCCTCATGGCCTCTCCGATCTCGAAGCCGCCTCGCTGCCGGAAACGTTTTTCACGGTCTGGAGCAACGTGTTCGACAGCGGCCGGCTCAAGGCCGGCGAATCGTTTCTCGTCCATGGCGGCACGTCCGGCATCGGCGTCACGGCGATCCAGATGGCAAAAGCATTCGGCGCCCGCGTCATCGCCACCGCCGGCTCCGCTGCCAAATGCGAGGCCTGCGTCAGGTTGGGAGCCGAGCTTGCGATCAATTACCGCGAGGAGGATTTCGTCACGGCGGTGAAGGCTGCGACGGACGGCGAGGGGGCCAACCTCATTCTCGACATGGTCGGCGGCTCTTACGTCAGCCGCAACTACGAGGCCGCATCGATGGACGGGCGGATCGTGCAGATCGCCACGCTGGCGGGTCCGCGGCCGGAAGTGGACGTCTCGCGCCTGATGCAGAAGCGGCTCGTTCATACCGGCTCCACGCTGCGGCCGAAGCCTGTCGCCATGAAGGCGGCGATCGCCGCATCGCTGCGCGAGCATGTCTGGCCGCTGATCGACCGGCGTGCCATCGTGCCCGTCATCCACGAGACATTCGGTTTCCGCGACGCCTCGCGCGCCCATGCGGCGATGGAGCAGGGCGACCACATCGGCAAGCTGATGCTCAGGATGTGATATTTACGCCCGGTCACGGCAATTCCATTGCGAATGGGCCGATTGAGCGCTATATACAAAGCATCCCGTCATGTTTGTCTTACCATGACGCTTCGGCCTCCCCGGCCGGAGCCCGCGAAGACTTATGCCGGGACCGAATCGAATATCGAGCGTCTTTTCGTCAAAGGGCGCCGCCGGAGGATCAAGACCGTGACCAGCCTTCTCATGCCCAAAGCGACCGCCGTCTGGCTGGTGGAGAACACCTCGCTGACATTCGAGCAGATTTCCGATTTCTGCACGCTGCACCCGCTCGAGGTGAAAGGCATCGCCGATGGTGAAGTGGCGGCCGGCATCAAGGGACAGAACCCAATTCTCAACGGACAGTTGACGCGCGAGATGCTCGACGCGGCCCAGAAAGACCCGGAGATGCGTCTGAAGCTCGCCGAGCCGAAGGTGCGTCTGCCCGAAATGAAGAAGAAAAAGGGGCCGCGCTATACGCCGCTCAGCCGCCGGCAGGACCGGCCGAACGCCATTCTCTGGCTGGTGCGCAACCACCCCGAACTGAAGGATGCGCAGCTGATGCGCCTCGTCGGCACGACGAAGCACACGATCGACCAGATCCGCAACCGCACGCACTGGAATTCGTCGACCCTTCAGCCGATCGATCCGGTGGCGCTCGGCCTCTGCTCGCAGATCGACCTTGATTTCGAGGTCAATAAATCCGCCAAGGACCGTCCCGCCACCCGCGAGGAAAGCACGCAGACGCTGCTCCCCGCCGAGGTGACGACCGCGCCGAAGCCGAGCGGCCCGGTCTTCGCGCCGTCCGAGCCGAGGGCTAAGGAGGACGATGTCGACGTCCAGAGCGTCTTCGCCAAGCTGAAGACGCTGAAATCGACGGACACGCCGGTCGAAGAGTGATCGGAGCCCGAGGCTTCAGGACGCGCTGCGGCGCTTCACGAGCTGTAGGATGAGGAACACGGCCGCTGACGACACGCAGCAGATCAGCAGCGCGCCAAGGAAGCCCCACTCGCTGTCCTTCAACGGTAATCCGCCGGTATTCATGCCGAACAGGCCGGTGACGAGCGTCGGCGGCAGCAGCACGGTCGTTACGACCGTGAGCGCATAAAGAAGGTTGTTGGTCTCGGTCGTCATGCGCGACGAGATCTCCTCCTGCAGCAGGCGCGTGCGGCCCATCAGCGAATGGACCTCGTGATGCAACGCCTCGATGCGTTGTGTCAGCCGTATGACCGAGCGGTGAAGGTCATGCTGCCTCGAGCGCTCCAGCGAGGGTTCGAGCTGGCGGAAGATCGACAGCATGCCGCTGAGTTGACGATGGATCGCGACCTCGCGGCGGCGCAGCGGTCCAAGCAGCGTGCGTTCGCGGTGGAAATGATTCTCGAGCACACGGTCCTCGATGCCGTCGATTTCAGTGCCAAGCTCGCCGACGAGCCGCGAAAGCCCATCCGTCGCGTGGTCGACGAGCGTTTCGAACAGCGCGGCCGGGCCCGGCAGCATCCGTCCGGCGGACAAGGACTCCCGCGTCGTCTCGATCGACTGGAGGGCGTGACGGCGCCCGCTGACCAGATAGCTATCGCCCATCACGAAGCGCAGATAGCCGATCGAATCCGTCACGCTGTCGAAATCGCGCATCACGTCGACGAACACGCCCCAGATCATGCCGTCGCGGTGGTGGAGCGACTGATGCGCGTCGCCTGAGAGGAGACAGCCGCGCGCCGCTTCCGGGATGTGGCTATCTTCCGACAGCCATTGCCGCGCCCGCTCATCCGCGAGGTTGAGATGGATCCAGACAAAGCCGGCATCTGTCTGCCCGATCGGGATCGGATCCTCATGCCGCAACTGGGACGCCGCGCCCCGCTCGTCGAAGCGGTAGGCGAAAACCGCGCCCGGCAATCCCTCGCCGAATGCCGCAATATCGGAGCGCTCAAGGCCGCCGGTGATCGAACCATCCTTCATCATGCCGCCTCGTCCGCTGATCTTCCATGCACGCTGGAACAGGATTGAATTAAGGTGTGCGATGCAACATTCATACGACAGCTCCGCGTCCGCGCCTTGGCGTGCATGTGCATCTTGGCAATAGCCGCGCGTCATCACCATGTCACTGCGCCTGATCAAGGCTTCGGCAACGATCGAGAGGGAAAATGGACAATCCAGCAGCTATTCGACCCGACGCACTCCCGGAAATGACCGGTTGGCGACCTGAGCGTTGCCACCGCATCGCCCTGGTGCTGCAGGGCGGAGGCGCGCTCGGCGCGTATCAGGCCGGCGTGTATCAGGCGATGCACGAGGCTGGCATCGAGCCCGACTGGGTTTCAGGCGTCTCGATCGGCGCGATCAATTCGGCGATCATCGCCGGAAACACGATCGAGAACCGCTTGCCCCGCCTGCGCCAGTTCTGGGAGAGCATCACCGAGCGCTCGATCTGGGCCTATACGCCCGATGGCGACATCTATCGCAAGGCCCGCAACGCGACGAGCGCGCTGGCGACGATGACGCTCGGCCAGCCGGGCTTCTTCACGCCGCGATTCCCGGGGCCCTGGCTTTCGGCGGCGGGCGCTGAAAACGCGACGAGCTACTACGACACCGCGCCGCTCCGCGAGACGCTGCTCGAACTCGTCGACTTCTCGCTCATCAATTCGAAGGCGATCCGCTTCTCGGTCGGCGCGGTCGATGTGCTCACCGGCAACTTTGCCTATTTCGACAACGCGCGCGACACGATCGAACCGGAGCATATCATGGCGAGCGGCGCGCTGCCGCCGGCCTTCCCGATGGTGCGGGTCGGCTCAAGTTACTTCTGGGATGGCGGCATAGTCTCCAACACACCGCTCCAGCATCTGCTCGAGCAGGAGGACAACAAGAACGGCCTCGTCTTCCAGGTCGATCTCTTCAGCGCACGCGGGGCGCTGCCGAGAGACATGCAGGACGTGATGGCGAGGCAGAAGGACATCATGTATTCCTCGCGCACGCGCTACAACACCGATGTCTTCCGCCGCATCCACGATCTGAAGCAGGAGATCTACGAAGCGCTGTCGAGGGTGCCGGAGGACAAGCTGACCGACGCCGACAAGGTGAGACTGAAAGAGCTCAACGACCAGCCCGAGATGACGATCCTGCAGCTCATCTACCAGCAGAAGGCCTATGAGGGCGACGCCAAGGATTATGAGTTCTCAGGCACTTCGATGCGCGAGCACTGGCAGAGCGGGCTTGAAGACACGCGCCGCAGCCTGAAGCGGAAAGACTGGCTCGCAATCCCGCCGGAGGGGGCCGGCGTCGTCGTCCATGACGTGCACCGGGACTTCGACAACTGACTCTAAGAGGCTCAGACCACGCCTTTGGCGCGCAGCGCCTGCGTGATTTCGTCAAGGATCGCCGGATCGTCGATCGTCGCCGGCATGGACCATTCGGCCTTGTCGGCGATCTTCTTCATGGTGGCGCGCAGAATCTTGCCCGAGCGCGTCTTCGGCAGGCGCTGCACCACGAAGGCGAGCTTGAACGCCGCGACCGGGCCGATCCTGTCACGCACCAGCCTGACGAGTTCGGTCTCGATCTCGGCGGCGCTCTTCTCGATGCCGCGCTTCAGCACCACGAAGCCGCAGGGCACCTCGCCCTTGAGTTCGTCCGCCACGCCGATCACAGCGCATTCGGCAACGGCAGCATGCGATGCAAGCACCTCCTCCATGCTGCCGGTGGAGAGCCGATGGCCGGCGACATTGATGATGTCGTCAGTGCGGCCCATGACGAAGACATAGCCGTCCTCGTCGATGTAGCCGGCATCCGAGGTCGAATAATAGCCGGGAAACGTTGCAAGATAGCTCTCGAAAAAGCGCTCATCCGCCTGCCAGAGCGTCGGCAGGTTACCCGGCGGCAGAGGCAGCCTGATCGCGATCGACCCCATCGCGCCGGGCGACACGGGCTTGCCCCCTTCGTCCAGCACCTCGATCGTGTAGCCCGGCATCGGCACGGTCGGCGAGCCGTGCTTCACCGGCAGCATGCCAAGACCCATCGGGTTTCCGACGATCGGCCAGCCCGTCTCGGTCTGCCACCAATGATCGATCACGGGCACCTTGAGCACGGTTTCGCACCAGGCTAGCGTATCCGGATCGGCGCGCTCTCCTGCGAGAAACAGCGCGCGAAATGCCGCGAGGTCGTGGCGCTTGAGATGGGCGGCATCGGGGTCTTCCTTGCGGATCGCCCGCAGCGCCGTCGGCGCGGTGAACAGCATGGTGACGCCGTGTTCGGCGATCACACGCCAGAATGCGCCGGGGTCCGGCGTGCCGACGGGCTTCCCCTCATAGAGAACGGAGGTGCAGCCGGTGAGGAGCGGCGCATAGACGATGTAGCTGTGGCCGACCACCCAGCCGACGTCGGAGGCCGTCCAGAAAACCTCGCCCGGCTGGACGCCATAGAGCCCGGCCATAGACCAGCGCAGCGAGACCATATGGCCGCCATTGTCGCGCACCACGCCCTTCGGCTTGCCGGTCGTGCCGGAGGTATAGAGAATGTAAAGCGGATCTGTCGACTTGACCGGGACGCATCCAGCCCGCCGGCCGCTCGCCCTGACCTCGTCGCAAAGCCCGGCCCAGTCGAGAAAGAACGCGTCATGGGCGGCCCCGCATTGCGGACGTTGCAGCATGATGGCGGCCTGCGGGCGATGGCTCGCTTCGGCGAGCGCATCATCGACGAGCGGCTTGTACGGCACGATGCGTGCCGGTTCGATGCCGCATGTCGCAAGGCAGATCAGCTTGGGCCGGCAGTCATCGATCCGAGTCGCGAGCTCACGCGCCGCAAAGCCGCCGAAAACCACGGAGTGCACCGCTCCGATGCGCGCGCAGGCGAGCATTGCGAACACCGCTTCGGGAATCATCGGCATGTAAATCGTAACCGTGTCGCCTTTTTTAATGCCAAGGTTTTTCAGCACATTTGCCATGCGGCAAACATCATCAAATAACTGCTGGTAGGTGATATGTTTTGAATCAGCCGGGTTATCGCCTTCCCAGATAATCGCGGTCTGGTTTGCGCGTTTGGCAA
>JAIELD010000014.1 GCA_019753285.1 Beijerinckiaceae bacterium
GGTCGCCCAGGAAGGTCGGCCGCACCCCCCGGGCATGGCGCGCCAGCAGCGGCTGGCCGATCAGCGCCTCGAGTTCGGCGATCCGGCGGCTCAGGGCGGAGGCCGCGATCTGCCCGCGCTCGGCCGCTGATGCGAGGATCGAAGCGAGATTGCGCAAGGTCACAGCCGGTCCCTGATCGTAGAAACGGCGTGCCAGATGCGGATGCCGGCGCAACTCGCTTGCGAGAGCGTTGTAGTAGCTCACCGGACCAGGGCTCGTCAGGAACACCATCAATCCGATACCGAAAGCGACGAGCCCTTCACGCAGGCTTATCTCAGGCTCGAGTGGCCGCTGCGTTGTGGCAAGCCGTTCCATCTCGCGCTCGACTGTAGCCTCGAAAAGCGCCGCCTTATCGGCAAAATGGCTGTAAAGCGTCACCCGCGAGACGCCGGCGTGGCGCGCGATCGCGTCGAGCTTCGTCGCCTCGACGCCCTTGGAGAGAAACAGACTCCAGGCGGCATCCAGGATCGCGTCGAGTTTAAGGTGATCGCGCGGCCGTCCGACCGGCCTACGCATCGAGTTGTCAGAGGTGATGTTCTTGGTCCTTGCTAATTCTGGACAGATATGTACAGAAATTAATCGACCACTGAGCCTAGCAGGAGTTGCGTCGATCATGAAGGTACGAGCCAGGACCGCCCATTATGGATTTGACGCCCCAGGCATCATGATCGGCATGCTGGCTGGCGGCGCGGCCGGGCTCGGCCTGTCTGCCGCCGGGATGATCTGGACAGATGGCGCGGTATGGGTCAGCGCGGCGATCCTTGGTCTGGTCGCTCTCGTTCCCGTCGTGCTCGGTCTGTCAATGCTGGTCTATGGCCGCGTCGGCAAGAAACGAATGCGCGACTATATGATCGGGCTCATCGACTGGCGCGGTGACGAACAGGTGCTCGACATCGGCGCTGGGCTCGGATTACTACTTATCGGAGCCGCAAAAAAACTGAGGGCGAGAGGCCGCGCCACGGCAGTCGACATCTGGCGCACTGAGGATCTCAGCGGTGGCGGTCTCGAACAACTCGCGGCCAATGTCGCGATCGAGGGCGTGGAGGACCGCGTCGCAATCCTCACCGAAGATGCACGCACTCTCTCTATAGCTGACGGATCGATAGACGTCGTGCTGTCGCTGTTCTGCATCCACAATATTGAAGGCGAGGCTGAACAGAAGCGCGCGCTGCTGGAGATCGTGCGTGTGCTGAAACCTGGTGGCCGCGTGTTGATCGGGGAATGGATGCCAATCGCACGTTATGCTGAAGTATTCGCCGCAGCCGGGTTAAAAATCCGCTCCCAACGCAGCCATATCGCCACAGCCCTGTCGCCCATGTGGATGGTTGACGCTGAAAAGCCGGTGCCTTCGAGATCATGATGGCATGATTGAAACGGATCGCTTCGAAAAGGTTGAGATCGAAAGCCTGGAAGAGCTACGGTCATGGTTGGCGATACACCATACCCGCTTGGAAAGCGTCTGGCTCGTGCGTTACAAGAAAACCGTGCCTGAGAAGTTCGTCGACCGCCTTGACGTTATCGACGAGCGTCTTTGCCATGGCTGGGTCGACGGTCTCTGCCGTAAGCTAGACGAGACGCGCACGATGCAACTCATCTCGCCGCGTCGCCAGCAGGCCTGGGCGAAAAGCTACAAGGATCGCGTTGCACGGCTGGAGCGGGAAGGGCGCATACATCCCGCTGGGCTGGCAAGCGTGGCGCGCGCTAAGGCGAGCGGTTCATGGGAGGCATATTCCGATGTCGATGCATTGCAGGTGCCTGAGGATCTTCGTGCGGCGCTTGCGGCCCAGCCGGCGGCGAAGACCTGGTTCGATCGATCTGCACCCTCCTATCGGCGTAACTTACTGCGATCAATCACGGTCGCAAGGACGGGCGAAACGCGCCAAAAGCGCATCGCCGAGATAGTTCGCTTAGCCAACGCATCGAAAAAGGTGCCGCAGATGTGAAGGAATTCAAGGTGCCGAAGGACCATCGGATACCTGTCCGTCGACGCTCAGGCGCTGCGCCGGTCTTCCATCTGCTCGGCAAGCGCTCCAATCACTATCAACGCAATTCGGTTGGCGGCTGCCGAATAAAAAATGGCATTGGGAATGGCCGCTTGCAATGCATCCTGCTCCAGATCAGACAGTCAGTCATCGGCCCCAGACCGGCAGTTTTGCGCCTCATCTTGGTCATACGAAACTTGTATTTGTCGCTTAGAGGCGGACTTTGATCAACCAGCCGCTGGAAAAGGCCAAAAGCAGAGTCAGCGCTCGTACCATTGCTGATTCAGCAGGCGTCGCAAACCGACGAGACCCTTGCGCTCAATGCCGACCGCGATCGCGTGTTATGTGGCTGCTCGGCCTCACAAGCCTGATGTCTGGTCCTCAAGCTGCGATCGACCTCCCACTTTCATTAGGCGGAAGAAGCTCCTCGCCCGCCAAGCAAATGCTTAAGCAATGGCTGTTTCGCACAAACGAGACGTAGTTAAGCTTATGCTCGCATGTGAACCGCTTGAAAGTACCAGCTTCCTTTAATCTTATCAAAATTTGCCACTCGTCTCGCTTTCGTTCGCCTTTAGATCAGTAATCCGAGACTGAAGTTCGAACTTTTGGCGGATGAGGATCGCTGCAACCGCGGGGTTCTGCAAATCGGTCAGAACCTCATTATACATCGCGACGATTCGCCCCTCGCCACTCGCAAAAGACGACAAAGCACTTTTTAGACCGGTGATACTCGCCCGCAGCGAAATGATGCTGGCATGAACCGTCTGCATAAACGAGCCGTTCTCATCTGGCTTTTCTCCTGCATCGAGAAGGAGTTTGTGAATCTCAGCGTGATGCCGGTCGTGCAATTCACCCATTTCCTGGAAAGCCTCGAGAGATCAGCGCTCTCGGCATCTATAGCCGCCTCTTCATACCCGTGCCTTGCATCGATGATCGCAGTGTGAAGCTTGATAAGCTCGTCATTGGCCATGATTGTCTCGCGCTGACTGAAATACGGGATTGGCCGCTCGGTTTTTGAACGGTCGAGCTAGAGAACGATCTATCTCTAAGTTGGTTGCAGGCCAGTTCAATTATTTCACGCCATGAAACACGGTCGACGTTACCGCGACGTCGCTGCTCGCAAATAAACGTCGCGAAGGCCTCGAGAATGCATCGCATTTGTTGGGAACGACAGATTTCTTCATGAGTTGGGTGCGATCCGCCAACCACCAAGAGAAACCTTCATGAACACACATGACGAGGACTTCATGCGCCGCGCTTTCGACGCAGCGACACGCACCAAGAGAGACGGCGGCAACGAGCCAATCGGTGCCGTCATTGTTCGAGACGGCAAAATTCTGGCCATTGGCGCGAACGAGGTCACGACCAGTTGCGATCCGACGGCCCATGCCGAAATGGTCGCGATCCGCCAGGCGACATCGAATCTTAAGAGTTCCGATCTTCGCGGCGCGACCCTTTATTCGACGCTTCAGCCGTGCGGTATGTGCACCATGGCGATGATCTGGAGTAAAGTCAGTCGTATCGTATACGGAGCCGGCCGGGATGATGTCCATCAGATGTATTTTGAGGACAGGCACATGGACACCCTCGATTACATCAATGACGCATATCGCGACGACATCAGTCTGGAGGGGGGTGTGCTGAAGCCTGAATGCGCTGGCTTGTACAATCCGCCCGAAGCAGACGTGCCTGTAGAAGAACAAGGTAACCTGTGAGCGATGGTCGCCGAACAAGCATCAACGCTTGATTGCGAGCGGGGCCACCGTGCCAGCGAGCCACACATCGATCTTTGGTATTGAGCGCGCCTCATGCGGCGCCTGGCGACTTGGAAAACGAGGTTTTTGCGACCGGTCGGCACTACCAGGTCGGTCGCAGCCAACCGAATACATAAAATGCCCGGAGCGAGCTCCGAGCATCAAACGTTCCCATCAAATAAAGGTTCAGGCTTTGGGCATCAGGACGGCGTCGATGACGTGAATCACGCCATTCGTGCAGTTGATGTCTGCCGTCACGACCTTGGCGCCGTTGACGGTCACGCCATGCATGCCGTCGACATGAAGCGCCTGACCATTGACGGTGGCTGGCTCGACCGTCTTGCCGGAGACGTCGGCGGCCATCACCTTTCCGGCCATCACATGGTACGTGAGGATCGAGGTAAGCTTGGCCTTGTTCTCGGGCTTGACGAGGTCCTCGACCGTGCCGGCCGGCAACTTGGCAAACGCATCGTCACTGGGTGCAAAGACCGTGAACGGGCCCTCGCCCTTCAAGGTGGGGACAAGGTCAGCAGCCGTTACGGCGGCCACCAGGGTCTTGAAAGAACCGGCGGCGACGGCCGTGTCGACGATGTCGTGAAGTTTGGTTGTCATCAGTGATTTCCGATCGGTTTGAGCAAAGCGCACAGCCGTCCGCACGCAGAAGCCCGCTGTATCGACGGTCTGCCTTGATGCTGAACTGAAGGCTGCGGAGACAAGGGCGGGAGCGCAAAAGGCGTTTCCCAGTCCTATCTCCATAATCCGGAGTTGGTCACCCCAGCGTGACACTGCAATGAAATTGCCCGGCTCTGCGACACTCAGATACGACAGGAACTTATGCAATCCTCCTTCGCCTGGCTCGCACCAGGAGGGGCGAAACAGTTATCTCAGGTCAAGTCTGGTTTAGCTGACGCGCCGTTCTACAGCCGACGGTCCGCGGTCGGCTCCCCACAATTCCGGATTAGTCGACCGGCTCACTCCAATCAGGGGTTGCCGAAAGGATTTGACCCGCTGGCACCAACAAGCGCCATTTCACACCGTCCGGATGGAAGCTGAGCTTGACCTCGCCTGATAGCGCTTTTTCGACGAGCCGTCGGACGACCTCCTGCCCAAAGCCCTTACGGGTAGGCTTCCTTACTTTCGGGCCACGGCTCTCGCGCCACTTGATCTCGAAGTGGGGCGGTACATCAGCGCTCGCGTCGAGAACGCGCCATTTGATTGTGACCAGCCCGGAGGGCACCGACAAAGCGCCGTATTTGGCGGCATTGGTCGAAAGCTCGTGAAGGGCAAGCCCGAGGTTCTGGGTTGCATCGGCCGTTAGCAGGAGATCAGGGCCTTCGGCGACAAGCCTGTGCTCGTCGCCGCCGAGGTAATGACCGATCTGCGATTGAAGGAGTTGCCTGATCGAGACACCTTGCCAATCACGCGCGACGAGAAGATCGAGCGACGCCGCCATTCCGCCAACGCGCTCCTCAAAGCGCTTGTAAAACTCATCGAGGTCGCGCGACGTCTTGGCCGTTTGACGGGAGATCGACTGGACGACCGCAAGCGCGTTTTTCGAACGATGCGATAGCTCGCGCATGAGAAAGCCGATCTGCTCCTCACGTTCCCGTGCCTCAGTCACATCGGAATGGACGCCGACCCATTCCTTGATCTCGCGCTCCTCGTCGAGCACGGGTATCGCCCTGACAGCAAAGCGCCGCCAGACATTGTCGGCTCTGCGAACGCGATGTTCGAACATGAAGGGGCGTTTTGCCGCGACGGCGTCGAGCCATGCGTCGATTGTCGCCTGTGCATCTTCGGGATGAACGGCCTTAGACCAACCAAATCCGCCGTATTCTTCCTCGGATTGTCCGGTGAGGGCGCCCCATCCCGCCTGCGGCCCCCGCATCTTTCCCTCGGCGTCGTTGGTCCACATGATCCCCTCCACGGCTGCGACCGCCGCCTTGAAGCGCGCCTCGCTTTCGCCCAGGCGTTTCAAGGCGATCGCCTCGGTGGTTATGTCGTGAGAAACGATCATCACCCCCGCGATCGAGCCGTCCGGGTCGCGGACGGGGGATTTCGTGGAGCGCAGCACCAGCGTCTTCCCGCCTCTACAAAGTGTCTCCTCGCTGATAACCGTCTCGCCGGTCTCCATGATATGCCGGTCGAGGGCGTCAATCTCAGCGGCTTCCGCTTCGTCGCTAATCCAGGACCGGTTGGTGTGCCCGATGACCTCGTCGCGCTTGCGACCAAGAGCCGCCAGGCACGCATCGTTCGCGAATAGGAAGATGCCGACGCGATTCTTGATATAGACGATGTCGGTTATGGAGTGCGCCAGGGCCATCAACAGCCCGTCGGCGTATGGGAGACTACCCCGTTCCCAGATGAGACTGTTTGCTTGCGGTTGGATTTCGGCGGCGGCAGGCCCAGACGAACGCGCTGGGGTCCGGGTTTTTCGAGGCGGGCGCGGCACGGGACGCATGGGCACTCGTTTTGAACCTACAGTCAATGCTCTGGCCGTCAGTTCCGGAGCATAACGTCGCTCTCGCCGACGGGCAAGCCAACGCCGTCTTTTGACAAATTATGACAGCTGGATCCAGAAAGGTGCATGGTCGCTTGCATGTTCACGGTCCCTCACGACACGATCGACGCCGACCTTCTTCAATTGCGGTGTGAGCGTTTTACTGAGCAGCATGTGGTCGAGCCGCCATCCGGCGTCGCGCTCCCTTGCATGCCGCATGTAATCCCAGAAGGTGTAAACGCGCTCATGCGGATGGAGGCTTCGTAGTGCATCGGTCCAGCCGCCGTCCAGCAACCGCTGGAATGCGTCGCGACTGGCCGGCTGCAGCAACGCGTTATCGGCGTGCGATTTGGTCGGATAGATATCGAGATCGGTTGGAGCCACGTTGTAATCGCCCGCAAGGATCACAGGCGCCTTGGATGCAGCAAGGGTTTTGGCGTGCGCGATCAGCCGCTCGAACCAGACCAGTTTGTAATCGAACTTCGGCCCCGGCTGCGGATTGCCGTTGGGGAGATACAGGGATGCGATCAGCACCCCATCGACGGCCGCCTCGATATAGCGGCTCTGCTTGTCATCCTCATCGCCAGGCAGGGCATAGCGGGTTGCGATGGGCATCTGGCCTCTCGCCAGAATGGCAACGCCGTTCCAGCTTTTCTCACCCTTCCATACAGCCTCGTATCCCGCGTCCTTCAGATACTTCACCGGAAACTGCCTGTCGGTGCATTTGAGTTCCTGTAGGCAGACGACATCGGGTGACGTCTCCTCGAGCCATTCGAGGAGATTGGGCAGGCGGCGGATGATGCCGTTGATATTGAAGGTCGCGATCTTCATGCGAGACGGAAGGGCTACAAACTGCCCAAGGTTCCTTCGTCCTTTCGATCGCCGGTGGCGACAATCGAGAGCGTGCCATCACGAAGCGGCCGTTGCAGCGCCATCGCCTCTGCCGTGGGTAATGTCAGCCAGGCCTCGACCTCGTCAGCCGTCGTCAGGATGACCGGCATGGCTTTCGGATGAATTGGCGCGACCTCGGCGTTGGCATCGGTCGTGAGGAAACCATAAAGAATATGCTCGCCTTCGACCGGGTTGGCCTTCGTGCCGCGCGTACCGTGCCATGTTCCCCAGATGCCGGCAAAGAACGCCAGCGGCCGGTCTTCGCTCAAGGCGAACCATGTCGGCGTTTTTTTTGGCGTGGTCGGTGCGTATTCACAGAACGAGGTAAACGGCACGACGCAGCGATTGCCGACGCCAAGCCAGCGTCGCCAATGCGGTGATGTCACATTCCGTATATTGGTGATGGGTGCGCCGCCATATTGCGGCGGGCCAGGCATGCCCCAGCGCGCCATCATCAGCTCGCGGCCATCGTGTGCGTTGCGGATGACGGGTGCCATCGTGTCGGGAAAGATGCCTGGCAAAGGCGGCAGGTTGCCGGTGCGATCCTTGAACGGATTGCGCACGAAATCGATCAGCGCGCGCTGTCCGGTCATCGAGGCGTAGAGGTTGCACATGCGGTCTCAGTCCCAAAGATTCCACCACGGCGTCGTGCGGACGATCCGGCGGCCATCGATTTTCATCGTGGGCTTTACGCTCCGGCTCTCTTCATACGCTTTTGGCCCGGGACGATAGCCAAGAACCGATGCGATTTTGCGGCTTGCTCGCCAATAGACTTGAGCATCGTCGCTTCGTCCTTCCTCCTGCGCAGCAACGGCAAGCCTTTGCGACCTGTAATAGGGATGACCGTCCGCGTTCGTGTCAGAGAGCAGGCTGATGGCCATCTCGTCCACAGCCTCCCGTTGCCTTTGCCTTCGATGGAACCAGCTCAATGGATCCCTGCCTCCGTCGTTCATTTCGAAGTCATAAACCATTGAGTAATGATTGGGCGTTGAGCAAATTTCAATCCGTCCAGTTTTGCTCAATGGTCATCAGGAGCCGCCCCATGAACACTTACCGTTTGTCTATGTCTGTTGCGCTCATCGCGTCTAGCATTCTCCTCGCAGCCCCTGCGAGCGCGCTCACGCAAAAGGAATGCAGCGCCAAATATCAGGCAGCGCAGGCGGCCAACACGCTGAACGGCCAGAAGTGGAACGACTTCCGCAAGACGCAATGCGCTGAAGCATCGCCTGCGGCGGCTCCGGCTTCTCCCGCTGCCCCATCAGCTGCGGCACCTGCGCCCGCTACTCCTCAACCTAAGCAAGCGACGGCTCCGGTTGCTCCGGCGGGCGCCGCAACACAGGCCGTCTTTCCATCAGCCGTTGCGCCGAAATATGCGAGCGAATCCGCCGGCAAAGCGCGCATGCACACCTGTCTCGATCAATATAACGCCAACAAGGCTTCAGGCGGCAATGGTGGCCTCAATTGGATCGCGAAGGGTGGCGGTTATTACAGCCAGTGTAACAAGCGCCTGAAGGGCTGAGGTTTGGATCGCCGACCCTAATTAATCCAATGTTGACCACATTCGGCGTCGGGCGTGGGACCATCAGGCGTTGGCAACCGGCAGCTCGTTCCAGCGCGTGGTGTATCGTGGCGACCGCATCTCGAACTTTGTCGACCATTCGCGCTTGATGCCTGCCGCCGCCGAGAACAATGAGCCTCGGCCGAAGCGAGCGTTGACGGCGTCGATTGCCTCCATGAGCCGCGCCCGCTCGTCACGATCAAGGGTCTGGAAAAAGCTTTTCTGGATCCGATCGGCCGAGACCAGATCGGTGAGGACGATGCCGGCCTTCGCATAGCGATAGCCCTGCCGCCAGGCGCGCTTGCCGGCATGGACCGCCGCATCGATCAGGACATGCGTGTCGGCGGTTGCCTCCAGCAGCGCCAAGGGCTTGCTGCTGTAGATTGGTCGGTCGCCATTATGCTTGTTCGAATGCATGAAGACGTGGCCCTGAACGGCGGCGACGCCGTGATGCCGGAGCTTTTCAGCGGCCCGCGTCGCATAGGCAGCGAGCGCCTCCAGCATCTTCGCCTCGCCCGTCACCGCGGTGCTGAAGCTGCGTGTCACGGCAAGGCCCTTGCGCTGCGCGGGCACTGCATCGAGCGGCAGGCAGGAAACGCCTTTCAGCTCATGGATGATGCGCTCGCCGACCACCGTCATCGCCATGCGGATGCGTTTGGGATCGGCTTCGAGCAAGTCGCCGACCGTGCGGATGTCGAGTGTAAGCAGCTTGGCGGTCGATGCGCGCCCAATGCCCCAGACATTATCGATGGCAGTCTCGGCCAGATGGCGCTCACGCGTCTTCGGATCAGTAAAGTCACACACGCCGCCGAGGTCAGCGTTCTTCTTCGCTGTGTGGTTCGCAAGCTTCGCCAAGGTCTTGGTCGGGCCGATGCCGACGCAGGTCGGTATGCCTGTCCATCGCTTGACCGTACTCCTCAAATCCTTGGCGTAACCGACGCGGTCACGGTCGACGAGGCCGGCAATATAGAGAAAACTTTCGTCGATGGAGTAGACCTCGATTTCCCGTGCCCAACCTTGGTAGATGCGGTTGAGCCTGCGGCTCATGTCGCCGTAGAGCGTGTAGTTCGACGAGAACACGGCCACCCGTTCACGAGCGCAAAGGCTCCTGATCTTGAAATACGGGTCGCCCATCTTGATCCCGAGCGCCTTGACTTCGCTCGTGCGGGCAATGGCGCAGCCATCATTATTCGAAAGCACCAGAACTGGCCGCTTTGCGAGCTTCGCATCGAACACACGCTCGCAGGAGCAGTAGAATGAATTACCGTCGATGAGGGCGTAGACCCGCGCCATGCCTATCGGCGCTCGGGCTTGTGCAGGCTCCAGGTGACGACACCCCAGATTTCGACCTCGCTGATGTCGTCGAGGGCGAAGGCCGGCATTTCTGCGTTGGCATAGGCAAGGCGCGGGCGGCCGACATCTTCAAAGAGCTTGAGGCTTGGCTCGCCATTGATCGTCACAAGCACTACGCGGCCGTGGCTCGGCTTCAGGCTGCGGTCGACCACGATGAGGTCGCCGTCATGAATGCCGGCCTCCACCATCGAATGGCCGGAAACGCGCCAGAAGAAGGTTGCGGCTGCATTCGGCCGCAGCAGCTCGGCGACATCAAGCTCGTCGTCGAGAAAATCATCGGCCGGCGACGGGAAGCCTGCCGTAATGCGCCGGCCAACCAAAGGCACGGTCAGGGCGTTTGCGCCAACGGGTCCGACGAAGACGAGCGCGCTCATGGCGCACGACCACGGGAGCGTCGGACGTAGCCTGCCGACACGGATGCATCACGATCCGCGATAATGGCGTCAAGGTCGTGAAGAAGCGCCCGGATGACATCGCGCGCCGAGCCATCGAACTCGCTCAGCAGCTCGTCGATCTCGCGCTCAAGCGCCTCATCGCTCGCGAGGTCCTCGCGAAGCTTGCGGAGCGTCTCCAGCGTCTGGGGATGGATCGAGCAGTTGCGCGGCATAGGCGTCCTCGTGAGCGGTGAGAACGTATCAGGAACAAACATGTGAGCGAGAGTCAATCAGCCGCTGAAATGATTTTGTTGCGCACTGTGAAAGCAGCCGTTGCGGTGACAAAGTATTGATCAGCTGACCGTCATGTCACGCGACGTTCGCGGCTCGGGGTTAGCCTCGAGCCTTGATCACGGTCACGAGGAGCGCATGCCATGCGAATCATCACGCGAGCGCTGGGCGCCATCTGCCTGCCGGCCGGCAGCATCCTGCCTGCGCAGGCCTGGTGGGACGAAGGGCATATGCAGATTGCCTATGTCGCCTACAAGCATCTCGATCCGGCCGTCAAAGACCGCGCCGACGCGTTGCTGCGCCTTAATAAGGACTATCAAAAATGGACGGCGGCTGCGCCTGATGCGGCAACCGCCAAGGGCTATGCCTTCGTCCACGCCGCCACCTGGGCGGACGATATCAAGACAAAGCCCTATGGCTATCACCGGGACAGTCCGACGAGCGCCACGGCCGGCCAGAACATCGGCTATGCCGATACCAACCAGCATGCCTATTGGCTCTTCAAGGACATCACCTTCTCGCCCGACGGCACGCCGCTGCCTGGGACCGATCCAGTCGATGCGGTGACGCAGGTTAAGCTCATGATCGCGGCGCTGCCTGCGACTTCAGGCGCGAACGACGACGTTCGCTCCTATGATCTTGTCTGGCTGCTCTATCTCGTCGGCGATCTCCATCAGCCGCTGCATTCCGTCGCCCGAGCAACGCGAGCCATTCCGGACGGCGACCGGGGCGGCAACAGCGAGATGGTCATTCCGGCGACCGGCGAGACCCTTGCGCTCCATGCCTACTGGGATCGCATCTTCGGCGGCTATTCCTCACCCTTCGGGGCCATCTTCGACGCAGACGATCATGGCGGGCTGGCAAGCCTGACAGCTGATCCTCAGGCCGCCGCGAACCTCGATCCTCAGCATTGGGCGGAGGAAAGCTTCGCGCTCGCCAAACAGTATGCCTATGCGCCGCCGGTCTCGCTCGGCAAAGACCCCGTCCAGCTCACCCGCGATTACGAGACCAACGCCCGCAATGTCGCTCGCTCTCAGGCCGCCTTGGCCGCCGCACGGCTCGCGGATCTGCTGAACGCCGCGCTCCGCTGAACGCATTTTCGCGGTGCGCTTCCGCTCTGGCGCAAAGGCAAATGAAACGACAATCCCGTGTCCGGTAATCTTGCATTATCGGACACGGGAAATCTTCTGCAGCGAGGCGCGATTTTCGGCCGGTTTGCGCCCTCTAATCGGTCATACGCCGGCTAAGCGCGAAATCCCGAAAGCTGCCGCTTGTTCATGCGGCGTTTACGGCCGCGAATGGGGAACCGACCGACCGTTTTCGAATGTCCATTCGACCTAAGTCGCCTTCCGTTCGCAGTTAGCAATCGGCGGCGTTGCTTTCGGCCACGTCTCGCATCAGCGCATCCAAAAGGCCACAATAAGCCCGATCAGTGGCGCGAGGATTAGCGCAAGGTAAAGGCTGAACTCACAAAACCAGCGAAACGCATATTCCGCAACGAGCCCGCCGTAACGCCAGCCGCTGATTTCTAGATCTCGGGCTGACCTTATCGTGAAACGCTTGTAGTCAATGTCCTTATGGTCGACCGGATTCTCTTTCAGCGCGATACTATACTCATCGTTGAATTGCAGCCGCTGCGCGTTCGCTTCCTCAAGAGTTAACGCCTGAAAACGGTTGTAGAGCTCCGAGATCGCTAAGGCGCTCTGGTGCATCTTCTCCGCATCGCCCAAATAATTTCGCGCGGTCTCGACCAAGGTGATAATGATCAGGAAAATCGAAACAACGACGCCTCCAATCGATAGAATTTTGTTTTCGGTCGCGCTGAGGGCATCTGCAAAGGTTAGCTGATATAGTGAGAGTGCCACTAGGTACATAGCCAGGATCGAGGTCGCGACGACGGACGCCCAATGCCTAGCGCGCAGTCGGGAGTGCGCGTTGAAGCGCGAGCCCTTTGTCTTCCACATCTTCGACAGAAGGTGATCGGTGGCACGGCTTGGATGATTTTGCATGGAGTCCTCTTCATGGCTGCGCCGGCAAGAAGCAAGCGCGCAGCTTATCCGCGACCAGCTGCCCAACGCCCGGACCGTGCAGGTGAATGCCGAGCTCCCGCCGCACATTCGCGTCAGACGGATCGGCAGACAGCCAGTTCTGACTGGTAATCACCACATCGTCCGCGTCCCAGCCGAGCAGCTTGGCGTGCAGCGACGGGGTGAGCTGCGACTTCAGGTCGAGATCGGTCATGTCGAGGCCCGCCGTAATCGCCGCGCGATCCGGTTCGTTGGCCTCGGGCTCATGACCGTAAAACAGGCGCGTTTCGACGCCTTTGACCTCGTCGTGGATAGCGGCCGAGCGACTGAGAGGGATCAGCACCGCCTGTCGCGCCGCGATTGAAAAGCGGTGGCTAGTAACGAAGATGCGCGTCTCAGCTCGCGCCTTCGCCTGGAGGACGAACGCCTTATGCGCCGGCCCGAGCACGAGGCGGGCGAAGGGTTGGCTCGGCTTCACATCGGTGCGGGCGCGAGTGGCGAGCTGCGCCGCGTAGGCTGCCAGCTCAGAGGTGAGCTCGGTCCAGTGGCCATCACGCCCGCAGCTGAGCTCGGCGGCCTGGAATAGCAGGTCGGCGACGATCGCGGCGTCGTGCAGCCGGACGGCGGCCTCGATCAACTGCATACCAGACGAAAGCCAGTTGCATGATCCAACCAGCGCGACGGGTGCCTTATTCTGCCTGTCGGCTATCGCGAACTTCGCATGCGATCGGGTCGAGAAGGGATGCAGCCGGATTAGCTCGTCTTCGCCTGTGCGGGCGAGTTCCGCGCGGAGTTGGCTCACTGCAGCGCGGGTGCGACCCGACGAGCGCGGATCGTCGCTTTCTCCCCAGAGCAGGTCTACGCGCGCCCCGCCTTGTGCAGCAGCGATGAGGTTGGGCCTGAGCCGGGCGAAGGCGGCCTCGCTGACGAAAGTCGAGTGAATTATCACACGCTGGCGCGCGTCGCCGAGCAGCGCAAGTAGCGCGTCCTCGTTCTCCCGCGCGCCGACGATCAGGTCGTCGGCGCTGAGCGTGAATGGGCGCGCGAGGAGCAGCGCGGGTTCGGCTGTGGAGGCTGCTCGCGACTCGGGCGTCGTGGCGCGGCCGGCATCGGACGAGCGATGAGTTGCGGCCGCCTGCCGGATTGCGTCAGTCAGCGCGGCGGGAGCCCGCTCGGGCAGGCCTTCGACGCTTCCGTTGCGCACCAGCACCAGGCCGAACCTCTCCATCAGGCGGTCGCCGGCGGGATCGAGCGCGACGAAGGTCTCGTCCTCCTGAAAAAGGTGCGAGACGAGATCTTGGATCTCGAACCGCGCGTCGACCGTGCGCGGCTCGAGCCAGACGATGGGTTCGCGTTGGGCGCGCTCCTCCACCGCGTTGCGGTGGAGGAAGGGCATCTCGCGCGGTCGGAAGATGCTGCCGGTTATGCGGTCGACGACGAAGTTCATCCAGCGCGACATGGGACGCGCGACAACAGGAAGCTCGACGCGGCCGGCGGCTGCGATACCTGCAGGACTAGCCTGGAATACCGTACCGCTGCCATCCGGCCGGAGCTCGACCCAGCCCGCCCGCATCAGCCGGATCAGCATCTCAAGAGCGAGCCGGCGATGCATCCTCCCGTCCCGGGCGAGCTCGTCGGCGGAGCGTGGCCGCTCGACGAGGGCGGCAAGGATGATATGCTCGGCGACGCTCCAGCGCCGGCCCTTCTCGAGGTGGAAGCGGCGCTTGCCGCGAAAAAGTGGGACAGCAACCCGCACCGATTTCACGACGTACCTTCCAGTTTGGTAAGCGGCTGTCGCACGATAGTCCCCACTTCGGCTTTGTCGAAGCTGTCGAATAGCGACCCCAGGAACTCGATTGGCTCGCTCTTTCCATCGATCCGTGCGCCTTTGAGCACCTCTTCGAGAAAGTCGAACGCGCCGACCAGGATCATTCGCCACTTGGCACGGCTGAGCTGCACGTTCATGCGCCGGAAGTCCGCCAAGAAGCCGAGGGCGCTCCGGATGTTGCTGTGGTCATTGTTTCGCACCAGCGATACAATCGTCACATCGGCTTCGCTGCCCTGGAATGAGTCGACGGTGTAGCAGAACCGGTCGTCGCCGGTCGGGGACCGGAAACCACGCCGCCCAGGCGAAAGCGGATCGTCCCCCTCGAATCGTTCCGCAAGGCGCTTCACCTGCTGGGCGTACGGGGACAAGATGGCGAGCGTCGGTGCCTTGTCGTAGGGGCGCGCTTCAAGCAGAGCCAGGATGCGCGCGATCGCGTCCCGCTCGGCGGCGTTGTGCCAGCGCGGCGACTGCTCGCCCACGACATTGCCCGCGCTCTTCTGCCGGGTTGGCATGTCGACGAGCACGATTGGCGCGCTGGGCAGCTTCTCTTCGTCCTGTGAAAGGATGGGGCAGGGCTCGGTGCGGAAGCGCGCGACCGCTTCCGGGTGGGTGATCAGCGGCGGACCCGAGCCGTCGTCGTAGAAGGCGCGCGCGATCACCGCGGCGATCACCGGATGCATCCGGTGCTGCTCGTTCAGTCGGGCGGCAAAGGTGATGCCTTTCCGCGTCCGGTTGCGCTCAAACTCCGCCTGAATCAGGCTTTGGAACAGGGTCACGGCCTCGATCGCACGCGCGCACAAGGCCGGTGCGGTCGCGTCGTCTTCCTCGATTTCGTCGAGGATGGTCTCGGTGGTTTCGTCGCGGAGCGAGCGACCGATATATTCGGCCCCGCGCCGCAGCGCCTTGACGACGCTCTCGGGCTTGCTGAGGAGCGCAACCATCTGCGCGGAGCCGAACGGCGGCAGTTGCTTGTGGTCGCCTATCATCAGCCGTCGATGGGAGAGGAGCTGGGGCGCGACCAATTCGCTCCCGGTTGCCTTGCCCGCCTCCTCGATCACCGTCCAGTCGAACTGGCTGCGCTCGTCGAGCAAGCGTTCGAGGTCCGCGGAATTGGTAGTGGCGAAAACGACGTTGGCCGCCCGCATAACCACGCCCTCGAAGTTGCGCACCCCCGCCGGTGCGCGGCCGCCGCTCTGCGCTTTAGGCCGTTCATCGCGGATGGCGCTCTTCTCAAGCGCCACCATCTCCTCGCGCAGCCGCGGCCGCGCCGTCTGAACAAGGTTACTGCCCGCCATAGCGGTCAAGATCGCACGCGACACCTTGGGGACGGTCAGGTCCGACCGGTCTTCCGCTTCCCGACCCGACCGACAGCGCACGATCAGCGGCTTTTCGGAGTTCCGCATCAGTTCGGGTACCACCTCTGACAGCAAATGGTCGACCGCGGCATTGCTCTGGGCGCTCATCAGCAGGCGGACGGCCGCCTCGCCGGCGAACCGTCCGCTGACCAGCTGACGGACGAGCCGCGTCTTGCCGACGCCGGGTGGCCCTTGCACGAGGAACAGTGGCAGGATGGCGATGATTTGGGCCAAGGCGCTACGCTTGGAATCGTCGAGATCGGCGAGCGCGGCGTCCGGGAGCGGTGCGTCATGGCTCTGCGCCAGCTCCCGCGCCGGCCGGGTCAGTACCTTGAGCAGCTCGGCGTGGGTGCGCAGCGCGCCGAGCGCCTTGAGGCGTCGGCGGAGCTGCGCGTCGCGTCCGACGGCGTCTTCGGCCACGAGATAGAGTTCGTCCGAGAGGTCAGGTCGGCTAGCGCCGGTAAAGCGGTAGATCTGCGGCCGGCCGGGCCAGCTGATGACTCGATCGAACTTCCAATCGCTATCGCGCGCCGAGCGCTCTCCGAGTGCGGTCCCGGTGGTCAGGGTCCAGCCCTCCCGCCGACCCGCGTCGTCGATTAGCGCCGCGACAAGGCGGTGCGCAGGCGATCTCAGATCGAGCGCCTCGGAGAGAGCTTCGCGGTCCGGATCGGGACGAGGAGTGAGGTAAAGCACCTCCTCGTCGGCATCCGCGTCCACGCCGTTAGGTGCAGGTACGGCCGTGACCGGGAAGGCCTCAGTCACCGCGAAGAGCAGCTCGACGACGAGGGTCAGCGCCAGCGCCTTGTGGAATAGCTCCTCCTCTGTCGCGGGAGCCTCGACCTCCTCGAGCTTTGCTCTTACCTCCTCCCATGAACGGACGCGGCCGCGCGAGCGCGCGAAACGCGCCGGCGCTTCGTTGCGGGTCATCAAATCTAGCGCGGAGAAGGGCAGCTCAATCTGGCCGACCAGACTAGCCGGGGCCGGCGCGCGCGGCTCGACTGAGTCGCAGAACGCGTATTCCCAGGTCTCGTCTTGGTCGCGCGGTCTGTATCGACCGATCCGGTAGAGAAGGTCGTGGCCGCGCAGGAACAACCGCATCGAACGGTCCTGCTCCCGCCGCACACCGAGCAGCAGCGGCGCGCCAGCGAGGTCGGCTTCGACATATTGGGCGAGCGTGTCGGTGTCGGCAGACAGCGCGTCGATTCCAAGCTGGGTTATGATCGCACGGCCGACGTCTGACGTGGACCTGAGATCAATGACCAGATGGAGCTTGAGGTCTCTCCCAGCCGCCTCTGACGCGATCTCTGTGAGGATCTGGTCAATCCGGTCGACCACGACTTCGCCATCGAGGCGGTCGAGATATTCCAACCCTGCCAGGTGGCGGAGCAGGCGAATTTCGCTGGCTCGAAGATGGTCAGCGACGTTGAAGGCAGGGATGTCGAGCCGCTCGACCTTCGCCCAGTCGGCTTCCAGCAGCTGCGCCGTGAGACGGCCAAACATATGCCAGTCGGTGCGGAACGAGGCGGTCTCGGCGGGCTTTCGCAGAGCGCTCTTCTGCGCCGCCGCGGTGCTCATCAGCCGCATTGACCACTCGAAACCGGTCAGCTGAAAGTCAGGCTCCTCGCCACCCGCCGTGAGCACCGACCAAGCATCGAGGTCGCGGTGCAGCATCCCTTCGGAATGCAGGGCCTCGAGCGCTGAGGCGATCCGGCGAAGGTTGCGCCAGATGAGGTCGCGGTTCTGGGGGGAGCGGGGCAGCCTAAGGCGATGACCGCGCGGCGGGCGCTCGAGGATGGGGGCGAGCGGGCGACGCTGGCCCGGATCGATCACAAGGTAGAAGCCGTCCTTGTCCTCGCCAGCGTCGTGCAGCTTGGCGATAACCGCATGCGCGTCGGGATGTCCAGCCATCCTGTGAAGCTGGCGCATCTCGTGCCGCCAGATCGCCTCGATGTCGCGATCGTCCTGCTTGGCCGAGCGCGGCCAGACCTTGATGAGGACGGCTTGTCCCTCGTCGCCCACCCCCTCGTAGAGCCCGACCTGTCCGGTGCGGCGATCGGGCGGTCGCAACGCGCCGTCGTCGACCCGGAAACGGTCGAGGAAGCCCTGCCGCCTCCGTCTCGCACGATCTGCCACCTACCATGCCCCTTCTCGCGCAGTTGCATTGACTTCTAGGAGCCATATTGTTGCGGGTGGTGGTTCAAGTGCAATAGCAATCACGCCCGAGTTACTCGTGGGTGTTAATTAAAGCGCAGACTGGAGAGACGTCCATTCTCCGTCGCATCGCCGAGTTTCGAGCCGCCTCCGGTCTACGTCGCCAACATCGATGAATGAGCGTCCGCCCCCGGAAAGAGTTCAAACACCGCTAAATGACAGAAATTGGAGCCTTGCGGCCGCCAGGGCCAAATAACCGAATGCCGCTCCCTAGCTTAACCTCCCGAAACCTGCCAGTCCGCTTCCGGCCCCAATTCGGCCAAACAACCAAACGTATTTGCCTATTCAAAGGTCATCCTCACCCTCCTTTCCGAAAATCCATGAGTGGAATGCCCATCTGCCTCGCTTTGTCGGCGAGGTTGTCGCTGATGCCGGAGCCCGGGAAGACGACGAGGCCTATAGGGAGCGTTTCGAGCAAGAGATCGTTGCGCTTGAAGGGAGCTGCCTTGGCGTGGCGGGTCCAGTCGGGCTTGAAGACGATCTGCGGAACTTTGCGTTGCTCGGCCCACTTGGCGGCGATGAGTTCGGCGCCTTTGGGGCTTCCGCCGTGCAAGAGCACCATGTCGGTGTGTTTGGCTTTCACGCGGTCGAGGGCGGCCCAGATGGTCATGTGATCGTTGCAATCCATGCCGCCGGTAAAGGCGATGCGGGTGCCTTTCGGCATCATGATTTCAATTTCGGAGCGGCGCTTCGCCGAGATGAAGTCGCGGCTGTCGATCATGGTGGCGGTGAGGGTGCGATGATTGACGTTGGAGCCGCTGCGTGGTCGCCAGTCTGAGCCGGTATGATGGCGATAGGCTTCTGCAGCGTGATCGCGCATGAGTTCAAGGGCATCGCGGCGTTCCATCAAGATTTCGCCTGCTTCGATGAGGCGTTCGAGTTCGACAGACCGGATTTCGGAGCCGTCCTGGATAGTCTGGCTGCGCTTCTGGGCGTCTTCATTATCGTCGAGGAGACGCTGCAGCTTTGAAGCTGAGCGATGGATGGTGCCGACGATGCCAGAGAGGAGATCAGCAAGATCGGGTTCGGAGCGCGTATCGGCAAGAGTTGCTGCGAGGGCTTCGAAAGCCTCGACGATGGCACCGTGCAGGTGATCGTCACTGGGAGCGGAGCGAGGATCGGGCTCGTCACGGGTCGGACGATAGCCGAAGAGTTCGAGGCGATCCGTGATGAAGGCGGTTGGCGATGTTGATTGCATGGGGTCGCCAGCGTGATGGCGGTCGAGGTCGTGATCGAAGTCGATGGACTGATGGTCGATGGACTGATGGTCGATAGTCATGGCGTGATCCTCTGCTGGTGGCTCGCGCGTTTCGCGGGCCTTCCAGGGGCGGATCGAGCGGGGCCGGGATCGGCCTGCACCGCGGGATCAAGTCAAAGCATTGATGATCGTCGGAAGGTTCCTGCGGCCGGAGCGCAGCGGAGGACGGCGGCAGGCGGCTTTCTTGGCGTCCGCGAGGAATGCCGCGTTCTAATCGTCATGACGTGTCGTGCTGTTCAGCGGCAGGGGAAGAAAGCCGCCTGCAAGCCGTTGTCGGCCGGGCCCGGTTCTGCTTCGATCGCTCCTTTGAAGGCTAAAGAGCGAGGCACAGGCTCGAGGAAACAGCTGACTGCAATTGTCCGGCATCCTCGATTGATCACCGGCTCAACGCTGCTTGATACCCTCAAGTCAGGCCGCAAACCGTGTTCGATCCTCGGCGAGGAGATGCGGCATCAGACTATCGCGGAGGCTGGTGATCCCGAGACGAACAAGGTCGTCATTGAGATCGGCGAGCATGGGTTTCAGCCAAATCGCTTCGATACCGGCGGATCGTGCTCGGTCGGCAAGGCGATCGGCTGCTTGCCGGCCGGCGGCATCATTGTCCTCGATGACGTAAAGTCGTCTGAGCGATGGTGGAAACGACAGGGCAGCCAGATGCCCGGCTGACAGGGCGGCAATCGAGGGCAAGGCGTGGACCGCCATGCGAAGCGACAGCACGGTCTCGATACCTTCGCCCGCAGCAATCACATCGGTCGAACGGTCGAAGCGGCCAAAGCGAACGCCATGCCCGACGATGCTGCCGAGGGACCGGCGCGGTGTTGCAATCGGAGCCTTGTTGGTACCGGACGGATCGAGCCAGGTACGGTGAATGCCAGTGATCTTGCCATCATCGTCCGTCACGGCGGCAATCAGCGCTGGCCAGGCCTTGCGGCATTGGGCGATATCGGCGCGATCCGCGCGGTAGGAGCATCGCGGATGAAAGCGCAGAGACCTGCAATCGTCGAACTGCAAGATGCCGCGTTTCTTCAGATAGGTCTCTGCGAGGGTGCACTTGAGCGGCTGAGACACAGTCCAGAGACGACGGGCGGCAGCTACGGCATCGTAAGCCGCGCGGCGATCGGGATGGGTATCAGCTTCTCGCGGCAGTCCCAGAAAGCGGCGTGCTTCATCAAACGTCGCCTGCAGAGATCCGAGACGGCGGCTGATCTTAATCAGGTCGAGAAGGTCTCCATGTTCGCCGGTTGCGGCATCGGTCCATTTGCCAGCCGCGCCAGTGCCGGCATGATGGTGCGTTCGATCGCTTTCGCTCGGGGAGAGATCGCTGCGCAGCGAGCGGTTTGTCGTCTTTCCGACCACAGATACGCCGATACCGAGCGATAACCTCACATAAAGGCTGCGGCCGGGCGTATTGTATATGTCGCCAACGATCCAGTAGCGGCCCTCGCGGCGACCAGCGGAGAGATAATGTCGGCAGACCGCCTCGGCGTGTTCAGCCAGTCGCTGGGACAGGAGGCGGGCCGGACTTTCATAACGGTCACTGCGATGATCCGGAACTGGACATGGGTCATGCTGCGACGGGTTGCTGGGTTGGGCTGTAACGTGGGACATTGCGGCGCCTCGTTGATGAACAGGCAAAAAAAGACCCGCCGTCGCCGGCGGGTCTGGTCACGATCTGGTTGGAAGGGTGCCGGCCGCTATTCTGCGGCGACCTGATGATCCATCATGTCGGCGGCCTCGTCGGTACCAGCATCATCATGATTATCGCGAGTATCGTCTTTGACCGTGGTCGCTGTGCCGCTGGCGTCGACCGTTACCTGCCCTCTCGTTCTCAGCACTTCGGGCAACCAGCCCGTGCCGGCCAACAGCTCCTGCGCGGTCGCCGCCATCTCGCCCTTTTTCATATGGGCGATCCGGTTGGCAGCCTCCTCACCGCGCGCCTCAGTGATGGCACTAAGGATGCGAGCCTTGGTGACGCGGCCTAGATAGGCATCGACCGTCGGCACCCAACCGGTCGCGACCATGTCGAGATCGACAGCGTCCGCCAGCTGATCGGCATGAGCGAGGGCCCTCCCCCGCCTGTTCCAGGTCTCGTGCACAGCATTGGCGGATTGGGCGACACAATGCGCGAAGAGTGCCTGTCGGCTGTCGCTGTCGAACTCTCCGAGCGCCCGCCAAAGCTCAGTAGCCTCTCTGGGTAGAGCATTCCGCCAGGCCTGATGACGTTCGGCCAAAGCCTTCGCGACGAGGCTGTCGGCAAGGCCCGGCCTTTGTGCGCTGAAGCCGACGCTCTTCAGCTCGAGTTCGAGGCAGGTATCCTGCGCATAGGGGTAGAAGGTCTTGAGGCAGAGCGCATGAAGTGCTGCCAGGATCGCCACTTCGGGATGGTCCCCCAGAGCTTTACGCAAAGCGAGTGTTCGGTAAGATGTAAGTTCGGTCAGCAAACGGTCGGAGATCGGCGATGTGTCATCACCCTCCTCCGCTTCATCATCAGTATGTTGAGCGTCTTCAACGATGATGGTGTTTCGGTCGCTTTGCCGCAAGGCTGCGCCCGGCGCGGTATCGTCGCGATCAGTATCTTCGTCGATTGGCTGGTTTTCAGAGCCGTTGCTCTCGATTGTAAGAGCAAGCGGCAATTCGTCCTCCGGCCTAATGAACCCGCGCTCGACCTTGAGACGCCCTTCGCCATCGATGCTGACGAAAGCCCCGGATCGTGCGATCTCCGCTGGATCGAAGACGATAGGTCGGCTGTCCAGGGCCTCCATCGCCGTCTCGAGTTCGCTCAAGCGCTGGTCGGCTTCCTCGGAGACTTCTTCGGCGTCGGCAAACTTCTGTTCGATCAATGCAGCCTCGGCCTGCAGCGCAGCCATCGTCGCTTCTTCTTCCGGTGTGAGCGGCACGACATCGCCGCGAATGATGCGCAGTCCATAAGTGTGGCCATAGGGAAACTCCGGCGCGACTTCGATCCATTTCCAGCCCTCTGCGCGGACGGCATCGCTTTCTTCGGTCAGTTTTTCGGCAACGAGCCGGTCGAGAAGCCGAACGTCCTGCAGCCAGCCACCCTGATCGGACTGGAAGAGATCGCGCAAGACCACCCCGCCTTCGTCGAGATAGCGCTCGAGGCCAACGAACTGTGCTCGTTTGTCGGATGCACGCACCGCGCTTTCCGTCAGCATGCGGCGGATGGCATAGGGTTGCTTGTCGTACGAGTGAGAGAGCTTCTCAAACACATCTTCTTGGTGCTGATGGTCGCCTGAGACAGTGAAGGCCATCAGCTGTTCGAGCGTCATGGCGTCTTCGCCGTAGAGTTCGAGAAGCTTCGGCGACACGGACGCCAGCTTCAAACGCTGCTTGACGATCGTGACCGAGACGAAGAAGGCGGCTGCGATCTCCTCTTCCGACTGGCCTTTTTCGCGGAGGGTGAGGAAGGCCCTGAACTGATCGAGCGGATGCAGCGGCGCGCGCTGCACGTTCTCAGCCAATGAATCTTCTTCTGCGATGCCGCCTTCGCGGATCACGCAAGGGACAGGAGCGGTCTTGGCGAGTCGCGTCTGCTTGACCAGCAGTTCGAGCGCCCGGTAGCGCCGCCCGCCAGCCGGAATCTCATACATGCCGGTCGGTTCGCCCGCCGCATCGACGATGGCCCGGACGTTCAAGCCCTGCAGCAGGCCACGCCGGGCGATGTCCTCGGCTAGTTCCTCGATCGAAACGCCGGCCTTGATGCGCCGCACATTTGACTGAGAAAGAACGAGTTTATTGAAGGGGATGTCCCGTGAGGACGACAGGGTGATCTTTTCTTTACCCATGGTCTCAAACTCCACGACGGGCGGCCGAAAGCCTCTCTCTCAGCCCTCCACCCGTCACGAAGTGCAGCGCCACACTCTTCCTCTCAAAGAGCGCGACGCTGCAAAAAGGCTTCAGTTAAGGCACAGCCACTCATCTCCCATCGACACAGATGCTGATCAACGGTGACCCGCTCTGCGGAGACTAGTCGTCAATTAAGCGACATGATCGAGCAGCTTCTTGGCGCGGTTTTCAAAGTCGAGACGGGCATCCTGATGCGGCTTGTCGCGGGCAACCGCCGTGATGCCTTGGACGAAATCGAAGATGCTCGTTGGCGGATGACCTTCCTCGATCAGCACCCGATCGATGATCCTCGCCGTGTCAGTTTTCGAAAAGCCGCGTTTGCGCAAGAAATCGGTCCGGTCATCGTCGCTTCTTGCGACGATCCGGGCCCGGGCCGTCTTGATGCCATCGACGAAGGATGCAGGCGAAGAATTGGCAAAGCGCGCCAGTGCAGGTGCAGCCTGATGCGCAAAGCGAGACGCCGCAAACTTCGAATGCCGAATCGTAATTTCTTCAAACTGCTCGACGCCCCATAGATTACGATTCTGACAGACGGCTCGCAGATAAAAACTAGCGATGCCGAGCGTCTTGGCGCCGACTTCGGAATTCCAGCAATAGAAGCCGCGGAAGTAGAGGTCAGGATCGCCATTCGGCAATCTACCCGCTTCGATCGGATTGAAGTCGTCGACCAGGAACAAAAAGACGTCGCGGTCGGAGGCGTATAGCGTCGTGGTCTCTTTGGAGATCTCGACAGCCGGATTGTGGGTCATGGTCGACCAGTCGAGCACGCCCGGAACCTTCCACCTGGTATCGCCGGTGCCGTTACCGGCAATGCGCATGACCGCCTCGACCAGCTCATGGTCGTAGATGCGGCCATAGTCGGGACCGGTGACCGCGCGGAGTTCGACCCGGCCATCATCAGTCTCGAGGGTCTTGACCTGCTCAGCCCGGTGAGAGGTAAGCCCATATTGCAGATTGATGGCTGCGAGTGATGCAGGGAGCTGACGAAGATAGGTGGCGGGCGCATTCACAAGCGAAGCCAACTGCCCAAAGCTCCAATGAGTCGGCGCGACTGGAGTATCAGAGCCCGGAAGCACCAGAGCAAGCCGCTCGGGATCGGCGCGGCTTGCTTCCACCCTCACCGCAGCGCTTTCGACTGTCCGCGATCGGCTACGCTCGGCGCGGCCCTTCACCGCCGCCATCAGCGCGGACAGCGACAGGTAGCGCTCATCATCAGGACGGGCGAACCACTCCGACGATACGCGGCCGAGCCTTGTCCCGCGCGAGATGTCGACCTTGAACGCACTGGACGCTCGCGCGCCGGCTGAGCTGGAAAGATCGAGTGGATCAGCACGCATGACCGAGCCGGCAAGAGGTGAAACTGACTGAAGCATGGAGACCTCCATGACAGGCTGGCCGCGAGACGCTCTCCCGACCCTCAACCTGTCATGAAAAAAATCTCCGCCCTCTTACTCTCTCACCTGCCCAGTCACCATGGTTCGCTCTGATGGAGTGGCGATAGCAAGCCCATGAGAAAACTCGGCCAGGGAATGCAACTGTACACGTCAGCTTAGCTACTCACCCGGCGCCGCGTTCCCATATCATTGCACAACGGTGTAGCGTTGTTGATCGTTCACGCTAGCGCGATCAATCTAATACAGGACAATAAGATTTAAAAAAATTAAGCTTGAAGTTGACGGTTTCGGTGGATTAAAAATACTAATTTCAAGCAAAAAATTGTAAAATATACGCTTTATACTATATATTTGTCTCAGGTATGCGAACCGTCAAACGAGGCAGGTCATGGATCATCACTCTGGGTCAGAAGTACAGGATAGGGCCTCAATCCGTGCTTGCGGCTACTTTCGTGTCTCGACTGGACGGCAGGCCGAGAGCGATCTCTCGATCCCTGATCAGCGCAAGCAAGTGCTCGATCACTGTGCTGCGCGCGGCCTGAATCTCGTCGCCGAGTTCATCGACGCAGGCGCATCCGGCATGGAAGAAGACCGGACCGAATTCCAGAAAATGATCGAACGCGCGCTCGACGATGATCGGCCCTTCGACGTCATCATCGTCCATTCCTATTCGCGGTTCTTCCGCGACGCCTTCGGTCTTGAAATGTATGTCCGCAAGCTCGCCAAGGCCGGCGTCAGGCTGGCCTCCATCACCCAAGAACTGGGCGATGATCCGGCACAAATCATGATGCGGCAGATCATTGCGCTGTTTGATGAGTATCAGTCACGGGAGAACGCGAAGCACGTTCTCCGCGCAATGAAGGAGAATGCCCGTCAGGGCTTCTACAACGGCAGTCCCCTACCGCTCGGCTATACTCTCGAAGAGACTGAAAAGCGCGGCAATCGGGTCAAGAAAAAGCTCATCGTCGATCCGGTCGAAGCCGAGACCATCAAGCTGATTTACGCCCTCCATCGCCTCGGCGACGGAAAATCGGGCCCGCTGGGCGTCAAGGCGATCGCCTGCCGTCTCAACGAGCTTGGATATCGCACCAGAAAGGGAGGCCGCTTTGGCGTCAGTGGCGTGCATGCCATTCTGACCAATCCGGTTTATATCGGGCAATGGGTGTTCAACAAACGTTGTGCCAAGACCACACGCGAAAAGCCGGCGAACGAACACGTGATTGTCGAGGTTCCAGCCATCATCTCCCGCCAAGAGTTCGATGCGGTGGCTGCATCGCTCAAGCAGCGAGACCCGCATGTCTCGGCACCACGCATCGTAACCGGGCCGATCCTGCTGACCGGTTTAGCCGTCTGCGCCACCTGCCAAGGTGCCATGACGCTCCGCACGGGCACTTCAAAGTCGGGCACGGTGCATAAATACTATAATTGCTCGACCTGCGCTCGGCAGGGCAAGACCGGTTGCAAAGGGCGCTCGATCCCGATGGCCAAGCTCGATACGCTCGTGACCGATCACCTCGTCGATCGTTTGTTTCGTCCCGAGCGCCTGACCGCCATCCTTGCCTCAGTTGCCGCGCGACGTGCCGAACGCGCGCTTGAGGTCGATCGCCGCGTCGCCAGCCTGCAGACCGAAGTCAGCAGCGCCGAAGACAAGCTGAAGCGTCTCTACAAGATGGTCGAAGACGGCGTCACCGATCTGGACGAGATCCTTAAAGACCGGCTCGCCGATTTGAAACAGGATCGCGATCGCGCGAAAACGGCTCTCGACCGAATTAAGGCGCAGGCTTCCGGTCCTTCGAGTTTCGATCCAGAGGCCATCGAGCAGTTCGGGCGGACGATGCGCGAGAATATGACCTCGGGCGACGTACCTTTCCGCAAGGCCTACATCCGATCCGTGGTCGATCGCATCGAAGTCGATGACGATGTCATCCGTATCATCGGAGACAAGTCAACCCTCGAACAAGCCATCGCCGGGCAGGTCGTGGCCGCAGGAGGTGTTCGCAGATGTGTACCGAAGTGGCGCGCCCGAAAGGATTCGAACCTCTGACCCTCAGATTCGTAGTCTGATGCTCTATCCAGCTGAGCTACGGGCGCGTGCTTCCCAGGAGGCTCGGCCTCGCGGAAGTCGCTTGATAGCCGCTCGGTTTCAGAGATGCAAGACGAAAGAGCGAGTTTTGTTGTCGGCGGGCAGGCCGACGATGTTGAGGCGCGAGCCATGCGTCAGGTCCTTCGTGCGTCTTGCGCCTTCAGCGTTCCGGCTCGTCGGCATTCATGCCTTCGCGCAGTTGCGATCGGAGTGGAGGTGTCCCGGACTGCGTTGGCCGCAGCCCGAAATCGCGCTGGAAAAAACGGACGTCGCCGCCTACAACCCTGTTTCCCGCAATGAAGACCGGCGCTGCCATGAACCCGCTTTTCGCCAATCTGCCCACCACAGTGTTCGAGGTCATGTCGCAGCTCGCCCGCGAAACCGGGGCGATCAATCTCGGCCAGGGCTTCCCTGACGATCCGGGGCCGGAGGATGTGCGGCGCAAGGCTGCGGAGGCCGCGCTCGACGGCTACAATCAATACCCGTCCATGATGGGCATCGCCGAGTTGCGCCAGGCGATCGCCGAGCACTACCGCCGCCATCAGGGCCTCGAGCTCGATCCGATGCGCGAGGTGATGGTGACCTCCGGCGCAACCGAGGCACTCGCCGGCGCGCTGCTGGCGCTAATCGAGCCCGGCGATGAGGTGGTGCTGTTCGAGCCGATGTACGATGCCTATTTGCCTCTCGTCAGGCTTGCGGGCGGCGTGCCGAAATTCGTCAAGCTGCGGCCGCCGCATTGGGGCTTCGACGAGGCGATGCTGCGGCAGGCATTCTCGCCGCGCACGAAGGTGGTTCTGTTCAACAACCCGCTCAACCCCACGGGCACGGTCTACGGCGCGGAGCAACTCGCGCTGCTGGCGCGGATCTGTGTCGAGTTCGACGCCGTCGCGGTCTGCGACGAGGTCTGGGAGCATATGGTGTTCGATGGGCTGAAGCACATCCCTTTGATGGCGCAGCCGGGTATGCGCGAGCGCACGGTGAAGATCGGCTCGGCGGGCAAGATATTCTCGCTGACGGGCTGGAAGGTGGGCCTCGTCTGTGCGGCCCCGCATCTCCTCGCCGTGCTTGCCAAGGCGCATCAGTTCCTCACCTTCACCACGCCGCCCAACCTGCAGGCGGCTGTCGCCTACGGGCTCGGCAAGGACGAGGCGTATTTCACCGGCATGCGGGCCGAATTCCAGCGCAGCCGCGACCGCTTCTCGAACGCCATGCGCGGGCTCGGCTTTCGCGTGCTCCCGGGAGCCGGCACCTATTTCGTCACGGTCGATATCGAGCCGCTCGGCGAGAGCGACGATCAGGCCTTCTGCAAGCGGCTCGTCAGCGATTTCGGCGTGGCGGCCATCCCCGTATCCGCCTTCTATGCGGAGAACCCGGTGACGACTGTGATCCGCTTCTGCTTCGCCAAGCGCGACGCAACGCTCGATGCTGCGATCGCGCGGCTCTCGAAGCTGGAACGGAAGGTTGCCTGAATCTGCGTCGGCGGGGACGGTCCGCTTGGCCCGTCAGGCGGCTTTTGGCGTGGTTTCCTCGCCGAGCAGCGAATAGAGCGCCTGCCTGTCGGACGTCTGGCGCAGTTTGGCAGCGCGGGCAGGGTCACGCAGCAGGCGCGCCACCTTGGCGAGGCCCTTGAGATGGTCCGCGCCAGCGCCCTCCGGAGCCAGCAGGACGAAGACGAGATCGACCGGCATGCTGTCGAGCGACTCGAAGTCGATCGCCTTCTCGAGGCGCACGAAAAAGCCGGTCAGCTTGGCGAGATTGGCGAACTTGGCGTGCGGGATGGCGATGCCGTTGCCGATGCCTGTGGAGCCCAGCCGCTCGCGCTGGATCAGCGCATCGAAAATGACGCGTTCATGAAGATGAACGAGCGGCGCGAGTTTGGTGGAGACGTCCTGCAGCAACTGCTTCTTGCCGGCAGGTCGCAACTCCGACTCGACCGCGTCCCGCGTCAAAAATTCGTAGAGCGCCATGAAATCCCGCTTTGCAAAACCCGGACCATCCTGGCTTCATGTTTCAAAAGCATCGATCGAAACCCAATCGCGGGCTCCGGGTTCCGCTTCATGAAACCGGCGCACTCATCCTGGTGTCTGATTGCGCGGCGGTCGGTTGATCGCGGCTTGCAGTAGCATTCTCGGAAAGATCAATCCAGCCGATATGTCCGTCGGCGCGGCGATATATGTAGTTGAAGCGGCGGGTGCCGACATTGCGAAAGAGCATTGAGGCGCCGCCATTGCGCTCCAGCGCGGCGACGGCATGCGCCATCGACATCACCGCCACCTGCGTCAACGGCTCGGCGATGAGGGCAGAACTCGTGCCGGGATCAATTCCCTCCTCGTCGAAATCGGACACGTCATCCGCCGCGCCGCGCAGACCGCCATCGACATGGGCGCTGTGGTCGTCGCGCTTGCGCTTGTTGCGGCGGAGCTGTTTGGAAATCCGGTCTATCGCATGGTTGAGGCTGGCATAGGCGTCGCCTGCGGTTGCGCTGACGTTCATCGTCGAGCCGGAATCGAGATGGACGCTGCACTCGGTCTTGAAGTCGGGCCCGTCGCGCTCCACGGTCACATGGCCTGAAAATCCGCCGTCGAAATACTTCTCCACCGCCGCCGCGAGACGCTCCTCCGCCTGACTTCGCAGGACTTCGCCGAGGTCGAGATTTTTTCCGGAGACACGCAAGCTCATGTCAGACCTCGTTTCCTGTTCGACCGCCGGACGGTGTTGGTTTTATAGCCGGCAGATGAAGGGTGCGCCCGGCTTGGCGCGACTGTCAATATCGAATTTGAGAGCTGCCGCGGGCTTCGGAAGTCGAAATGAAGTCAGGTAATCTGTAATAAAAATCAGTAATTTGCAGATTTATGGAATGATTGGTGCTCTCGCCGCCGCACCGAGGAAGATGGTATTCTCAAGGCCTCGCGATACTTGGCGACGGTGCGCCTCGCAATGTCGATCCCCTGCAGGCGGAGCTTCTCGACGAGGGAGTCGTCCGAGAGGATTTCATCGGCCGTTTCGCTCTCGATGAGCTGCTTGATGCGGTATCGCACGGCCTCCGCCGAATGGGCTTCCGCCCCCGCCATCGCCGAAATCGATGCCGTGAAGAAATACTTCATCTCGAAGATGCCGCGCGGCGTCGCCATGAACTTGTTGGAGGTGACGCGCGAGATGGTCGATTCGTGCAGCGAGACCTGGTCGGCCACGGTCTTCAAATTCAGCGGGCGCAGATGCGTCACGCCGTGCATGAAGAAGCCGTCCTGCTGGCGGACGATCTCGCTCGAAACCTTGAGGATGGTGCGCGCCCGCTGCTCGAGGCTGCGGGTCAACCAGTTGGCGTTGGTCCAGGCCTCGTCGACGAAGCTCTTGCCCTCGCTGTCCTTCGCGGCTTTGGAAATCTTGGCATAGTAGCTCTTGTTGGCGAGCACGCGAGGCAGGGCGTCGCTGTTGAGCTCGACATGCCAGCCTCCATCGGCCGCCTGCCGGATGAACACGTCAGGCGTCACCGGCTCGGCGGGCCGCGAACCGAAGATGAGGCCGGGTTTGGGATCGAGATGGCGGATTTCCGCGATCATGTCCGCGAGGTCCTCGTCATCGACGCGGGTCAGCTTGCGCAGGCCGGAAAAGTCGCGTTTCGCCAGCAGGTCGAGATGGTCGAGCATCATCTGCATGGCGGGGTCGAGCCGGTTCTTCTCGCGGAGCTGGATCGCGAGGCATTCGGCGAGCGAGCGTGCGCCGACGCCGCTCGGCTCGAAGGTCTGGATGATGGCGAGGATGCGCTCGGCATCGGCCATCGTCGCGCCGAGGCGGGCGGCGATCTCCTCGAGCGGCTCGCCGAGATAGCCCGTATCCTCGATCGCCTCGATGATGACCGTGCCGATGAGATGGTCGGTGCGGCTGTCGACCGCCATGCCGAGTTGCTTGTCGAGGTGGTCATGCAGCGTGAAGGTGCCGGCGATGTAGGCTTCGAGATTGGAGCCTTCATCGTCGAACGAGGCGGATTTGCCGCCGCTGCCGACATCCCAGACCAGCGAATTGCCCTGATCGGCGGCGACTTGGGAGATCGTCTCGGCCGGCTGGTCGCTGTCGAAGGTGTTGCCGAGTTCGGTGCCGAGATCGCGTTCGAGCGCAGTGCGGTCGGTGGCGAGTTCGTCGCCCGCCCAGTCGGCGGGTTCCGCCGTCTGCTCGGCGCGCGCCGGCTCCGGCGCATCGTCCTCACCGCTGCCGTCGACGCGCTCGAGGAGGGGATTGCGTTCGAGCTCGGCTTCGACATAGGCCGCGAGCTCGACGGTCGAAAGCTGCAGGAGCTTGATCGCCTGCAGCAATTGCGGCGTCATGACGAGCGATTGGCTCTGCCGGAACTCTAGCCTCGGACCAAGACCCATGAACGAAAAAAACCTGCCTTCAAGGACGCTGCTGAGCCATATCCAGCGCTCGCCGTCCGCTCCATGTGGAGCTGTCAGGGCGAGGCATGAATCTTGCCGTACAACTTGGCATGATTTTAGCTAGCCTTGTCAATCGCGATCTCGCGCATGGCGGCATGACAAAATACAATGATCGTTAAAATACTGAAATCGTTGAGCTAATATTCATAAAACGATGCAAAAATGCATCTACAGCCTGAAATCCGCGCCAAGATAGGTCCGCCGGACATCGGGACTGGCGATGATCTCCGCCGGCGTTCCCTCCATCAGGAGCTGCCCGGAATGCATGATGTAGGCCCGGTCGATCAGGCCGAGCGTCTCGCGCACATTATGGTCGGTGATGAGCACGCCGATGCCCCGCGAGGTGAGCTGGCGGACGAGATCCTGGATGTCGCCGACCGCGATCGGATCGATGCCGGCGAAGGGTTCGTCGAGCAGCACGAAGGACGGCCGGCCTGCGAGCGCCCTTGCGATTTCGAGCCTGCGCCGCTCGCCGCCGGACAAGGCGGTCGCGGGGGATTTGCGCAGGCTCTCGATGTTGAATTCGCGCAGCAGCGCGTTGAGCTCGTCCTCGCGCCGGCTCCTGTTGGGTTCGGCGACCTCGAGCACGGCGCGGATGTTGTCCTCGACATTGAGGCCGCGGAAGATCGAGGCCTCCTGCGGCAGGTAGCCGATGCCGAGCCGGGCTCTGCGATACATTGGCAGCCCGGTGATGTCGTGCCCGTCGAGCATGATGCGCCCCTTATCGGCTGGCACGAGCCCGGTGATCATGTAGAAGGCTGTCGTCTTGCCGGCGCCGTTCGCGCCGAGGAGCCCGACGGCCTCGCCGCGCCGCACGCTGAGGCTCACATCCTTGACGACCTGCCGGCCCTTGTAGCTCTTGCCGATCGAGCGCGCCGAGAGCACGCCTTCGGTATCGGGAATGGCGGCGCGGGCCACCGGCTTCGGCAGCGGCACGGGGCTCACGGCGGGGAGCGGTGCAGCATCGGGCTCGCCTTGCAGCGCCAGCGAGGGAGCCGATCTGCCGGGCGCCGCGCGCGGCTCCACGATGGGGACGGGGAAGCCCGGCACTTTGGCGAGCAGCCTTTGCGCGAGCGAGAGTCTGCGCTGCGGCGGCTTGCGCGCGGCGCTTTGCGCGAGCGCCACCGCCTCCCGCAGTCGGCGTTCGGCCTCGTTGCGCGCGGCAGGGTCCGGCGGTGATTTCACCGTCATCGGACAGCCTCGCAGGCTATCGATGTCAACTCCGTAGACATGGGGAACATAGGGGCATGATGAGAGGGGCAGGCGCTGCTGATCGAATCCGACCGGTCCGAAAGAAACCGGGGCGTGTTATTTTTTATCCTTACAGCTCGTTTGCTTGGCCGTCGATGCCGCCTTGTCCTCGGAGCCAGGCGTGAAGACGCCTTGCACGCGCCGCCCTCCCGTATTCGTCACATTCGCGATGCCGGTCTTCGTGTTGTAGACGAGCTTGTCGCCGCGCTGCACGTTTTCGCAATCGGCGAGTACGACATTGCCTGTGAGCGTGACGATCTCGCGGTCGGCCTCGAACACGCCATGGTCGCCGGTCGCGGTCTGCGTCGCCGAGACGACGCTGACAGGGCCCTCGCAGTCGAGCTTCTTGATCGAGCTGCCGCCGGCGGCGGGTGCGCCGCCTTCCTTCGGCTTGGCGTCCTTCGCTGCATCTTTCCCTGCTGCGTCCTTGCCCTGCGTGTAGAAGACGGTGAGCTTCGAGCAGCGCAGCGTCGTCGCGCCCTGGATGGCGACGACGTCGCCGGCGTAGATCGCCTTCTGCTCCTTGTCGATCACCTGCAGCGAGCCCGCATCGATCCGCACCGGCTCCTTCGACGCGCCGAAATTGCCAAAGGCGCTTCCGGTCTTGCGGGCGGTCTTTCCGTCACCGGGTTTGGCGTCGGCAGCCTTTGCCTCGCCTGCCTTGGCGTCAGGCGTCTTCGCCTCGCCGGCCTGCGCCTTGGTCGCGATGGGCTGCGCGCCGGCCTGAGGCAGGCTTGCGAGGCAGAGCGACACGGCGAGGCCGGTTGCGATGGTCGAGCGTAAGATCGTCATTGTATGCCTGCCCCCGATGGCTGGTCGTCCGCCTCCCGCTTGGCCGGGTCGGCTGCTGCCGTATCCACAGCGTCGAACATGGTGACAACATGGCCGCGGAAATGAATGACCTTGCCGCTATCCTCGACCTCGATCGTATCGGCGTGGATCGATCCCGTGTTCATCTTCACCGACACCGGCTGCTGGCTCGTCATCGCTCCCGCTTTCAGGTCGATGTCTGCATGCTCCATGCGGATGTCGTATCCCGCGTCAGATTTCAGCATCACGTTGCCGTCGAGTTTCATCTTTTCCGCCGATGAATCATAGACCCCGCTCGCCGCCGTGACCCGCGCATACTTGTCCTTCTCGATCTCGATCCGGGCATTGGGGTTGAAGAGCTCCATCACGGTCGGGCGCTTCACCTCCTGCACGGCCGAATCAGCCGTGACGTCGTAGGAGCGCAGATCCTTCTTGTAGCCGGAGAGCTTGGGAAACTGCATGGTGATCTTGGAGCCGGTGATCCCTTCGGTGCTGACCACGGCCACTGTCTCCACCTTGCGGAACGGGTCGAACACGGTGAACAGCACCATCGTCGCGATCGCCACGACGCAGACGGCCGGGATCGCATTGCGCAGCACCATGACGAGCCGGCTGTGCCGCCGCGCCTCGGCGAACGCGCGCAACTGGCGCTTGCGGTAGCTCTCGCTCCCCTCAGCGCCGTCTCTCGTCCGATCCGCAGTCGCCATCGCCAGCTTCAAACATCGCTCCATGGGCCCGGCGAACGCCGCAGCCTGACGCAACCCGCCGCTCCAAGACATAGTTCACGTGTCTTCTCGCGCAACGGTTAACTGTGCGCGAAAATGTCCGTCTCCGGCCAGCCGGCGAGGTCAAGGCGCGCACGCGTCGGCAGAAAATCGAAACAGGCCTGCGCCATCTTGCTCCGGCCCTCGCGCGCCAGCATGGCATCGAGCTTCGCCTTCAGCGCGTGAAGATGAAGCACGTCGGATGCGGCATAGGCGAGCTGCGCGTCGCTGAGGCTGTCGGCGCCCCAGTCGGAGGATTGCTGCTGCTTCGAGATGTCGATCGAGAGCAGTTCCTTCAACAGATCCTTGAGGCCGTGCCGGTCGGTATAGGTGCGCGTCAGGCGCGAGGCGATCTTCGTGCAATAGGCGGGCTCCGGCATCACGCCGAATGCATGGTGGAGGCTCGCAAGATCGAAGCGCGCGAAATGAAACAGCTTTGTCACCGAGTGGTCGGCGAAGAGCGCGGTGAGGTTGGGTGCGCTCGTCTGGCCGCGCGCGATCTGCACCACATCCGCCGTGCCGTCGCCGCCGGAGAGTTGCACCACGCAGAGCCGGTCGCGCAATGGGTTCAGGCCGAGCGTTTCGGTGTCGATTGCCACGCCGTTCGGGTAGCTTGGCAACGCCGGCAGATCGCCGACATGGTAGCGGATGGTCAACGCGGAACTCCGGATCGGGCGGATCGCCTCAAAAGAGCAAAACCGCCTCGCCTTTGACAGCGGGCGGTTTTCAAATCTGTGGTGCCCAGGAAAGGACTCGAACCTTCACGCCTCGCGGCGCTAGCACCTGAAGCTAGTGCGTCTACCAATTCCGCCACCTGGGCAACGGGCGTGTCATAGGCGGTCCGTCACGCGATTGTCAACGGAAAGGATCGCTGGGATGCGGGTCGGTCCGCCCGGCGTTCAAAACTTCCACGCCGGCCGCATCAAGCAGGTGCAAACGAATCCCAATGCAGTATACAGCCGATGAGTTCGACCTTGCCGAGGTCGGCGGAACCATGGCAATCCAGCGTCAGAAAGCAGCATGATGACAGCCAAACTCATCACGATTTTCGGCGGCTCCGGCTTCGTCGGCCGCCACCTCGTCCGGGCGCTTGCCAAGCATGGCCACCGCATCCGCGTCGCCGTGCGCCGGCCTGATCTTGCCAACCACCTCCAGCCGCTCGGCGCTTTCTACCAGATCCAGGCGATCCAGGCCAATCTGCGCTATCGCCGCTCGGTCGAGGCGGCGGTCGATGGTGCGGACGCCGTCGTCAACCTCGTCGGCATCCTTGCCGAGGGCGGCAAGCAGACCTTCTCGGCCGTGCAGGCCGAAGGCGCGCGCGCCGTCGCCCGCGCGACCCGTGACGCCGGTATCGAGACGCTGGTGCAGATGTCGGCGATCGGCGCGGACGCCGGCTCCGTCTCCGATTACGCCCGCAGCAAGGCGCGCGGCGAGGAGGCGGCCCGCGAATTCGTGCCGGGCGCCAGCGTGGTGCGGCCTTCAATCGTCTTCGGGCCTGAGGATAATTTCTTCAACCAGTTCGCCAGCCTCGCGACGAAACTCCCCATCCTGCCGCTGATCGGCGGCGGCGAGACGAAGTTTCAGCCTGTGTTCGTCGGCGATGTCGCCGACGCGATCACCTGCCTCATCGAGACGCCGGCGCTCGCCGGAAAGACCTATGAACTCGGCGGGCCCGAGATCATGAGCTTCCGCGAGATTCTCGAATACATCCTCAAGGTGACGAACCGGCAGCGACTGCTTCTGCCGCTCTCCTTTCCCCTTGCCAACCTTCAGGCGACCTTCATGGAGCTTCTGCCGAAGCCCATGCTGACACGCGACCAGGTTCGCCTGCTCCAGAGCGACAACGTCGTCTCGAAGCTGGCCATCGACGAGGGTCGCACGCTCGAAGGGCTCGGCATCAGGCCGGCCGCCGTCGAGGCGATCGTGCCCTCTTACCTCTATCGCTTCCGCAAGGCCGGACAGTTCGAGAAACAAAAGGCTGGGTGATCCGGTTTCAGGCTGACGGGTCACGATGCCGGCTCAAATTCTTGACATAGCCATCATTGGCGCGGGCAGCGCGGGCATCGCTGCCGCGCGCGCCTGCCGAGAGGCCGGTGTCTCCTTCGCCGTGTTCGAAGCGCGGGCGCGGGTCGGAGGCCGGGCGCACACGGTCGAGATCGACGGCCAGCCGATCGATCTTGGCGCGCACTGGATGCACATGGCGGAGGTCAATCCGCTCGTGCCGCTCGGCCACGACCTTGGCGTGACGATCATCGAAACGCCGGACGCCTATCCATATTACGTCGAGGGCAAGCGGCAGCCGCGCGAGGAAACGCTGCGTCTGCGCCATGCCTGGGTCGAAACCGAGGAGCGGGCGCTGGCGCTCGCGACGGCTGGGAACGATGTCAGCGTCGCCGCCTGCCTGCCGCAACTCGGCGACTGGACCGATTCGATCGCCTTCAACCACGGCCTCTATTCAGGAAGGGCGGTGGAGGAGATCAGCGCCTTCGACTATGCCCGCGTCGAGGACGCCGGCAACAAATTCCCCCGCGGCGGCTATGGCGCGCTGATCGAGCGTCTGGCGGAAGGCCTGCCGATCCATTTCGGCGCGGCGGCTCGGCGGATCGACTGGTCGGGCGGGCCATGCCGCATCGAGTTTCTGGATGGCGAGGCCGTGCTCGCCAGCCGCGTTATCATCACCGCGCCGGTGATGGTGCTCCAGAGCGGTGCGATCGCCTTCAAGCCGCCCTTGCCTCGGGGCGAAGCGCAGGCGCTCGCCGCTTTCCTGCCGGCAGCCTACGAACACGTGGTCATCCGCTGGCGGGACAGCCCGTTCGACGCTGGCGGCGACCAGCTGACCCTGTTCAAGGGTGGACGCGAGCGCAACATTTCCCTGCTCGCGCGCATCGAGAACAGCGATTTTCATTATGTCGAGGTCGGCGGCAAGCTGCTGACCGATTTCGCCGGCAGTGCTTCAGAACGCGAGATATTCGCGCGGGATGCGGCGCTCGGCGAACTGACGCGCCATTTCGGCGAAGAGGCGACGCGCGGCATCGAGGTCGTGCATGTCACCAACTGGTGGAGCGATCCTTCAAGCCGGGGATCATGGTCGGTGACGCCGCCTGGCAAGGCGCTGGCGCGCGAAGCGCTGCAGCAGCCGGTCGGTGGCAGGCTGTTCTTTGCCGGCGAGGCGACGTCTCCGACGCAATGGGGCACCGCCGGTGGGGCTTGGCTGGAGGGGACCCGCGCGGCTCGGGCTGCGCTGGAGGGTTGATCAGGCGGCCATTCAAAAAATCGTGATCACTGCTCCGGCAGCACCCTGTCCGGCGGACGATGGCCATCGGTAAACGTCTTGATGTTGATGATCACCTTCTCGCCCATCTCGTTGCGGGCCTCCAGCGTCGCCGAGCCCATATGCGGCAGCAGCGTCACCGCGCCGGTTTCGGCAAGCCGGACCAGCCGGGGAGATACGGTCGGCTCGTGGGTAAAGACGTCGAGCCCCGCTCCAGCGATGGCGCCAGCCTCCAGCAGTTCGATCAGCGCCTCCTCGTCGACGATCTCGCCGCGCGCCGTGTTGACGAGCACCGCATGCGGCTGCAGCAGCTTCAGCCGCCGCGCCGAGAGCAGGTGGAAGGTGGCGGGGGTGTGCGGGCAGTTGACCGAGACGATGTCCATGCGGGAGAGCATGCGGTCGAGGCTGTCCCAGTATGTCGCCTGCAACTCCTCCTCGATGCGGGCGGCGGCCGGGTGGCGGTTGTGATAATGGATTTGCAGCCCGAAAGCGCGGGCGCGCTTGGCGAGCGCATGGCCGATGCGGCCCATGCCGACGATGCCGAGCCGTTTGCCCGAAATGCGCTGACCCAGCATCCAGCCCGGCGCCCAGCCGCTCCATTGGCCGCCGGGGATCACGCGCGATCCTTCGACGAAGCGGCGCGACACGGCGACGATGAGCGCCATTGTGAAATCCGCCATGTCCTCCGTGAGCACGCCCGGCGTGTTGGTGACCGCGATGCCGCGTTTATGCGCGGCCTTCACGTCGATATTGTCGGTTCCATTGCCGAAATGCGCGATTAGTTTGAGTTGCGGGCCGGCCGCCGCGATGATCTCGCCGTCGATCTCGTCGGTCACGGTCGGCACCAGCACCTCGGCGCGCTGCGCCGCGGCGATCAGCGCCTCACGGGTAAAGGGCGTGTCCGTCTCGTTGAACTCCACGTCGAACAACTGGCGCATGCGCGCCTCGATGCCCTCCGGCAGCTTGCGCGTGATCACGACGTGGGACTTTTTGCCATTCATGCCTTTGAGCACCACTTCGCTGCGCCTTGACCTTCAATCATCGTTAACCATGCCGTTTCACCACGCCTTAACCGTGATCCTGCCATAACGACATACGATCCCAAGATCGGCTGTGCCTGCTGCGGCGCGGTGCGGCATGAGCCGAACGCGCAGCCGAGCAAAGCTGTATCAGAGAAGATCGCGGCTCAAAAGGGCGGAGCTTTTGCAAACGCGGCGAGCGATTTCACCTCTCGGCGCGTGGAGCAGAGCGTCGTCGCCGTTATTCTCGAAGGACAGGTTGCAGGCATGCGTATTGGCGGAATGGGATGGATCGGGGTCGCCGTGCTGGCGGCGCTCATGACAGGCGCAGCCGCGGCTCCAATGGCGAAAGCCGGCGGGCCCGAGACGACGGGATCGATCGCCAGCCCCAATCTCGGCCCGGTGACGAAGCTGCCGGTTCCCAGGTTCGTGAGCCTCAAGCCGAGCGACACGCCGTTGCGCGAGGGGCCCGGCAAGAGCCACGCCATCACCTGGATTTTCAAGAAGGAAGGCCTGCCGGTCGAGATCACGGCGGAGTTCGAGAACTGGCGTCGCGTCCGCGATTACGAGGGGGCCGAAGGCTGGGTCTATCACTCACGCCTGTCCGGCCGCCGCACCGTTATGGTGCGGGCGAAGGATAAAAGCGCCGCCGTTCCGATCTTCAAGACCGCCGAGGATGAGGGTGTGATGACCGCGAAGCTGGAGTTAGGCGTCGTGTCGCTGCTCGACAACTGCAGCGGCAGATGGTGCAAGATCCATGGCGAAGGCTATGAGGGCTATATCCGTCAGGACAAGCTTTGGGGCGTCTATCCGGCCGAAATCGTCAAATAAGACTGCGGTCAGCTCTTGCGGCGCAGCCTGACGATCACGTCGACGCGGGCGATTTCCATGCCCTCGGGCGTCTCCGGCAGCATGCCGACATCGATATGGGCGCCCGGAATGTCGACAAGGCCGTTCTCGCCTTCGATGAAGAAGTGGTGGTGCTCGGACACGTTGGTGTCGAAATACGTCTTCGAACCGTCGATCGCCACCTCGCGCAGAAGGCCGGCCTCGGTGAACTGGTGCAGCGTGTTGTAGACGGTCGCAACCGACACAGGCACGCGGGCGCGCACGGCCTCTTCATAAAGAAGTTCGGCGGTCACATGCCGATCGCCCTTCGCAAAAAGCAGCCAGCCGAGCGAAACGCGCTGGCGGGTTGGGCGAAGGCCGGAATTGCGCAGCTTGGCCTTGAGGCTGTTCACCGGGCAAGACACCATCGCTGCGTTGGGCGCGGAGGGCGAAACGCCGGGTGTCAGGCTGAACGGTCTGGCGGGGGTCTGATTGCTTTTCATGAAACGGTCTTACCATAAAAAAGTTTGCGAAGGAAATAAGCCCCGAGATTGAAAAGCACAAGCCGAGCCTCGCCTTGCCAAGCGCGAAGCGATGCCGCGAATGCCTTTCCGGGCAGCGACACCTCGTCAAACGCGCGTTGCATTCCCATTTCCGGATAATGACGAGGGGGCTGGACGCCGATCGAGGGCCGCGGAAGAGCGCAACTGCGTCATTTGTCGACAAGTTGGGCCATTCCGCTTTTGTGCGAAAGCCCCTAAAGCGGATCGACCGTCGCCCGAAACCCTGTTAACAGCCGCGATTGCGGTTGTGCCGCCGCCTCAATCTTTGGAGACTTGCGCTCCGCTCGCCGCCTGCTGGAGATCGAACCCGCGAAATGACCGAACGCAAAACCAGTTTCAGCTATGACGAGTTGCTCGCCTGCGGACGCGGCGAGATGTTCGGGCCTGGCAACGCGCAGCTACCCCTGCCGCCCATGCTGATGTTCGACCGCATCACCTCGATCGGTGAGGATGGCGGCGCAAACGGCAAGGGGCATATCCTCGCCGAGTTCGATATCAGGCCCGATCTCTGGTTCTTTCCCTGCCATTTTCAGGGCGATCCGGTCATGCCCGGCTGCCTCGGCCTCGATGCACTCTGGCAGCTCGTCGGCTTCTATCTCGGCTGGCTCGGCGCGGAGGGGCGCGGTCGCGCGCTCGGGCTGGGTGAACTCAAATTCTCGGACCAGGTTCTGCCGACCCACAAGAAGGTCGTCTACGGCATCGACTTCAAGCGCGTCTTCCGCTCGAAGCTGGTGCTTGGCATCGCCGATGGCTGGCTGGAGGCCGATGGCAAGCGCATTTACGAGGCGAAGGACCTTCGCGTCGGATTGTTCAAGACAAGCTGACCGGCTGGCCTTATCCTCGGCCGGACGCGAGCCCGGTCGTCGGACAGGACGACGGACAGGATTATTTCAGGAGAGTTCATAATGCGACGCGTCGTCGTCACCGGGATGGGCATCGTCTCGTCCATCGGCAACAACACCCAGGAAGTCGTCTCCGCGCTTCACGAAGCCCGCTCCGGCATCACCTTCCAGCCGGAATTCGCCGCGCATGGCTTCCGCGCCCACACGGCGGGCATGCCGACCTGCAAGGCCGAGGAAATGGTGGACCGCCGCGCGATGCGCTTCCACGCCATGGGCACCGCCTGGAACCATGTCGCCATGGATCAGGCCATCGCCGACGCCGGCTTTGACGAAAGCGACATCGTCAACACACGCACCGGCATCATCATGGGCTCGGGCGGACCTTCGACGAAGTCGCTGCTCGAGGCGATCGACAAGGTGCGAGAGAGCAACTCGTCCAAGAAGGCCGGCCCCTTTGTCGTGCCCAAGGCGATGTCGTCGACCGCTTCGGCCACGCTCGCCACCTGGTTCAAGCTGAAGGGCGTCAACTATTCGATCTCGTCCGCCTGCGCGACGTCCAATCATTGCATCGGTAATGCTTATGAGATGATTCAGTACGGCAAGCAGGATGTGATGTTCGCGGGCGGCTGCGAGGAGCTCGACTGGACGATGTCGGTGCTGTTCGACGCGATGGGCGCGATGTCATCGAAGTTCAACGACCGGCCATCGACCGCCTCCCGCGCCTACGACAAGAACCGCGACGGCTTCGTGATCGCCGGCGGCGCGGGCGTTCTCGTGCTGGAGGAATATGAGCGGGCGAAAGCCCGCGGGGCGAAGATCTATGGCGAGATCGTCGGCTATGGCCTCTCGTCCGACGGCTACGACATGGTCGCTCCCTCCGGCGAGGGGGCGGTGCGCTGCATGCAGCAGGCGCTCTCCACCGTGAAGGTGCCGATCGACTATATCAACCCGCATGCGACCTCGACGCCAGTTGGCGACCTCAAGGAGATCGAGGCGCTGCGTAGGGTGTTCGGCTCCGGCGATAAATGCCCGCCCATCTCGGCGACCAAGTCGCTGACGGGGCATTCGCTCGGCGCGACCGGAGTGCAGGAGGCGATCTATTCGCTTTTGATGATGAACAATGGCTTCATCGCAAAGAGCGCCCATATCGAGGAGATCGATCCCGCCTTCGCCGACATGCCGATCGTGCAGGAGCGCATGGACAACCAGAATCTGCGCGCTGTCCTCTCAAACTCCTTCGGTTTCGGCGGCACCAACGCCACTCTGGTGTTCAAGCATGTTGACGCGTGATCTGGGGCAGGGCCTGCAACTGACGCCGCTGATGCAGGGCAAGCGCGGGCTCATCATGGGCGTCGCGAACCAGAACTCGATCGCCTGGGGCATCGCGCAGATGCTGTCCCGCCACGGGGCGGAGCTTGCCTTCACCTTTCAGGGTGAGGCGCTCGGCAAGCGCGTGCAGCCGCTGGCAGAATCGGTTGGCGCGAAGCTGGTCCTGCCCTGCGATGTCGAGGATATCGGCTCGGTCGATGCGGTGTTCGATGCGCTCGAACGCCAATGGGGCACGCTCGATTTCGTGGTGCACGCGATCGGCTTTTCGGATCGCGCCGGGCTGAAGGGCCGCTACGTCGACAACACCACGCGCGAGAACTTTTCCCGCACTATGGTGATCTCCTGCTTCTCCTTCACCGAGGTTGCCAAGCGCGCTGCCCGGCTCATGCCCAATGGCGGTTCGCTGCTGACGCTCACCTATGGCGGATCGAGCCGCGTCTCGCCTAACTACAACGTGATGGGCGTGGCAAAAGCGGCGCTCGAGGCGAGCGTGCGCTACCTGGCGGCCGATCTCGGCGGCGACGCCATCCGCGTCAATGCCCTCTCGCCGGGGCCGGTGCGAACGCTCGCGGGCGCTGGCATCAACGATGCCCGCTTCACCTATAATTATCAGACGAAGAACGCGCCCCTGCGCCGCCCCGTCACGCTGGCGGAGATCGGTGGTGCCGCGCTTTACTTCCTCTCCGATCTCGGCTCGGGCGTCACGGGCGAAATCCATTATGTCGATGCCGGCTACAACATCATGAAGATGCCGCGGCCGGAAGACATCCGCATGCCCGGCGAGAGCGACTAGGCATGCGTCGGCGCGCCTTCCTCTCCGGCGCGCTGGCGTTCGGCCTTGGCGGCGGCGGCGCGCACGCAGCGGAAGCGGCGCGCCTGCCGAGCCAGCTTCTTGCGGAGGTGTCGCGGCTCAACGGCCGGGTGGTGCTGGGGCCACGGGGCGGCGACGTCACGCTCGTCGAGTTCTTCGACTACAACTGCCCATACTGCCGCGTATCAGCGCCCGAGATCAGGCCGCTGCTCGCCGCCGACAAGGCGCTCAATTACGTGCTCGTCAACTACGCGGTGCTGAGCGAAGCCTCGATCCTCGCCTCCAAAGTGGCGCTCGCCTTCTCGATGCAGAAGGCGGCGCGCTACCTCGATTTCCATGAGCGGCTGTTTGCCCGCAAGGGTCAGCTTGGCGCGGATGTCGCGATCGACACCGCGCTGGCGTTAGGGGCGGACCGCGCGCGGCTTCTTGCCGATGCTGACAGCGATCGGGTGACGCAGGCGCTCGTCGCTTCGGCCAAGCTCGGGGAAAATCTCGGCTTCGTCGCGACGCCGTCCTACATCATCGGCAATGACGGCTTTCAGGGCTATCTCGACGCCGCGGCCAAGCGCCGGGCGATCACCAACATGCGCGCCTGCGAGAAGACGAGCTGTTGAGCCATGATCCGCGTCACGGATACCATCTTCCTCAATGAAGACGAGCTCGAGGAAACCTTCGTGCGCGCCTCCGGCCCCGGCGGGCAGAACGTCAACAAGGTGTCCTCGGCCGTGCAACTGCGCTTCGATGCGCGGCGCTCGCCTTCGCTGCCCAACGACGTCAGCGTTCGGCTTCAAAAACTTGCTGGCTCGAAACTGACGCAGGATGGAGTGATTATCCTCGTGGCGCAGGAGCATCGCAGCCAGGAGCGCAACCGGGCGGCGGCCGTCGAGCGCCTCGTCGCGATGATCCGCGAGGCGGCGGTGCGGCCGGTGAAGCGCCGGGCGACGAAGCCAACCTATGCGTCCACGGTGAAGCGGCTCGAAAGCAAGGGCAAGCGCTCGACTGTGAAGAGTTTGCGCAAAACGCGGCCCGAGGCCGATTGAAAACGCGGCGCTGACGCATAGCCGCACGCAGCGTCGATTTACATTGAGCGTTAACCTTGCCGGCTCTATATCGCCTCACTGCTGAAACATAAGTCCTTCCGTTTCCATTTCGCCTTCGCCGATTGTGCCAGCGCCGTCCGAGCGCCAGAGTTTTTCCCTCCATGCCTCATTTGTTTCATCATGCTTTCTGCCCGCATTCGCGCTTCATCCGCCTCGTCATGGGCGAGCTCGGCATGGAGGCCGAATTGGTCGAGGAGCGCCAGTGGGAGCACCGACCCGATTTTCTCGTGCTGAACCCGGCCGGCACCACGCCGGTGCTGGTCGAGGGCTCGAGCTTCGCCGTGCCGGGCTCAGCCGTCATCGCCGAATATCTCGACGAGACGCGCGGCCTGGTCTTGAGCGAGCGCCGGCTGTTGCCCGAGGGGCCGGCGGACCGCGTCGAGGTTCGGCGTGTCGTCCACTGGTTCAACGTCAAGTTCTTCGACGAGGTCTCCCATCATCTCGTGCAGGAAAAGGTCTATAAACGCTTCATGAGCGCCGAGCAGGCCCGCGGATATGGCGGCGCAGGGCCCGAGATGAAGGCGATCCGTGCGGCGCGCAAGAATATCCGCTATCATCTCCACTATATCGGCTTTCTGGCGCGCAAGCGGAATTGGCTGGCCGGCGAGCAGCTTTCCTATGCCGATCTTGCCGCCGCGGCGCATCTCTCCGTCTGCGATTATCTGGGCGACGTTCCGTGGGAAGAAGACCTTCAGGCCAAGGAGTGGTACGCGCGGGTGAAGTCGCGGCCCTCGTTCCGCACGCTTCTCGCCGATCGTCTGCCCGGCATGGCGCCGACGGAGCTATACGCGGATCTCGACTTCTGAGCGACGGCCCGACGCTCGACCCGGCCGCGCTGAAGGCGCAGATCGTCGCGCTGGCCCGCCGCGAGGGGTTCGACCTCGCCCGCGTCGCACGTCCCGATGCCATTCCTGAAGCCGCCGGGCGACTGCGCATCTGGCTGGAGCGCGGGTTCCACGGCGAGATGGGCTGGATGGAGACGCGCGTCGCCGAGCGTGGCTCGCCGACGGCGCTCTGGCCGGAGGTGCGCTCGGTCATCATGCTCGGCTTCAATTACGGGCCGGACGACGACCCGCTGGAAACGCTTGCGCGGAAGGATCGCGGCGCGATCTCGGTCTATGCCCGCAACCGCGACTATCATGATATCATCAAAGGCAAGCTGAAACTGCTTGCGCAGAGCCTTGTCCGGCTTGGCGGCGGGCAAGGCGAGCATCGCGTGAAGGTATTCGTCGATACCGCCCCGGTGCTCGAAAAGACGCTCGCCCAAGCCGCCGGACTCGGCTGGCAGGGCAAGCATACGGTGCTCGTCAGCCGCGATCTCGGCAACTGGCTGTTCCTGGCCGCCATCTATACGACGCTGGAGTTGCCGCCGGACGAGCCTGAGCGCGACCATTGCGGCTCCTGCACGCGCTGCCTCTCGGTTTGCCCGACAGACGCGTTCCCGCAACCCTATGTGCTCGATTCGCGGCGCTGCATCTCCTACCTCACCATCGAGCACAAGGGTCAGATCCCGCTCGAATTCCGCAAGGCGATTGGCAACCGCATCTATGGCTGCGACGACTGCCTCGCCGTCTGCCCCTGGAACAAGTTCGCTGAAACTGCGCGTGAGGCGAAGCTGAAGGCGCGTGACGACCTCAAGGCACCACGCCTTGCCGATCTTGCCGGGCTCGACGACTTAGCCTTTCGCAAGATGTTCGCTGGTTCGCCGATCAAGCGGACAGGCCGCGACCGCTTCATCCGCAATGTTCTCATCGCGATCGGAAACTCCGGCGAGCCTTCGCTCGTCGAGGCCGCGAAGGCACTGCTCGACGACGCTTCGCCGCTGGTGCGGGAGATGGCGCGCTGGGCCATGGACGAGCTGGCGTGCATTGTTTCCAATAAGGCATAAGTGAAACAGTCTTTCGTTCAATTGCGCATAGACGCGGAATTTCGGATAAGTCGCGACAAATGGGCAACAGGATGGACGACATGGACATGATCGGTTCGAACGCGCAAATCAGCGGCGCGATGGGCAAGCGCTACGAGGAAATCCTCACCCCGGACGCGATGTCGTTCCTTGTCGACCTGCACAAGCGCTTCAACGAGACCCGCAAGCGTCTGCTGAAACTGCGCTCCGAACGCCAGCTTCGTTTCGACGCCGGCGAGATGCCTGATTTCCTGCCCGAGACGAAGCACATCCGCGAAGGGTCGTGGAAGGTCGGCGCGATACCGGCCGACATTCAGGACCGCCGCGTCGAGATCACCGGGCCGGTCGACCGCAAGATGATCATCAACGCGCTCAACTGCGGCGCGAAGGTCTTCATGGCAGATTTCGAGGATGCAAGCTCGCCGACCTGGGCCAACTGCGTCGAAGGCCAGCTTAACCTCAAGGACCGCTGGGCGAACAAGATCGATTTCACTGACGAGAAGACGGGCAAGGCCTACAAGCTCTCCGACAAGCCTGCCGTGCTGATGATCCGCCCGCGCGGCTGGCACCTCGTCGAGCGCAATGTCACTGTCGATGGCGAGGTGATGTCCGGCTCGCTGTTCGATTTCGGCCTCTACTTCTTCCACAATGCGAAGACGCTGCTTTCGAAGGGCACCGGCCCCTATTTTTATCTGCCAAAGCTCGAGAGCCATCTGGAAGCCCGGCTCTGGAACGATGTCTTTATCCATGCGCAGGAACAGCTCGGCCTGCCCAAGGGCACGATCAAGGTGACGGTGCTGATCGAGACGCTGCCGGCGGCCTTCGAGATGGACGAAATCCTGTTCGAGCTGAAGGACCACATCGTCGGCCTCAACTGCGGCCGCTGGGACTATATCTTCTCGTTCATCAAGAAGTTCGCCAAGAACGAGAACATGATCCTGCCCGATCGCGGCCAGGTCGGCATGGGAGACGCCTTCCTCAAGGCCTACTCGCTGTTGCTGATCAAGACCTGCCACAAGCGCGGCGCTTTCGCGATGGGTGGCATGGCGGCGCAGATTCCGGTGAAGAACAATCCGGAGGCCAATGCAGCCGCCTTCGCCAAGGTGAAGGCGGACAAGGAGCGCGAGGCCTCCAACGGCCATGACGGTACCTGGGTCGCCCATCCCGATATGGTGCCGCTCGCCATGGAGGTGTTCAACCGCATGATGCCGCAGCCGAACCAGCTCGACGTGATGCGCGACGATGTCGTGGTGACGGCGAAGGATCTGGTCGAACTGCACAAGGGCACGCGCACCGAGGCGACCTTCCGCGAGAACATCCGCATCGGCGTGCAGTATATCGAGGCCTGGCTCCGGGGCCGCGGCGCGGTGCCGATCTACAACATGATGGAGGACGCCGCGACCGCCGAAATCTCGCGCGCGCAGCTCTGGCAGCAGGTGCACTATGCTGTGGAACTCGATGGCGTGAAGGCGACGCCGGAATTCTTCGATCACGCGCTCGGCGAGGAGATGGAGCGTGTGAAGGGCGAAGTCGGCCCTGAAAACTATGCGAAGGGCCGCTTCGATGAGGCGGTGGCGCTGTTCCGCAAACTCTCGCTCGCACCGAGCTTCGAGGAATTCCTGACCGTGCCTGCCTATGGGATGATCAAGTAGAACACTGATGCCTGTGTTTTGAAGGCGGCCGGTCGGCCGCCTTTTTTTATCGCAGCCCCATCAGGCTCCGTGCACCTGGAATATTTGCCGCCGGTTCAAACGCCGCCCCCTGACAAACGCATGACGCATTCCTATGTCTTCATCGCCCCGCGCCGAGGATGTTTCTCGCGCAGAAGGCCAGGTGGAGGATAGTGACATGCCGATGAGCCCGCAGGAACGCGAGGTGATTTCCGGAATTTTCGAGCGCCTCAAGAACGCCGCCAATACGCCGCGCGATGCCGAGGCCGAGAAATACATCGCCGAGCTGATCGCAAGGCAGCCCTATGCGCCCTACGTGATGGCGCAGAGCATCTATGTGCAGGAGCAGGCGCTGACCAACATGCAGCTCCGCGTCGAGGAGCTGGAAAAGCAATTGCAGCAGGCGCGGGAAGAAAAGCCCGCCGGCGGCGGTGGATTCCTCTCGGGCCTGTTCGGCGGCAGCGCACCAACTCCCCGTTCGCCGAGCGAGCGCGGTTTCGCGCCGCAAGCGCCCGGCGGCCAGGGCGGCTATGCTCAGGCCGGACAGGGTGGACCACAACAGGGTGGACCTTGGGGCCAGGCACCCCAGCAGGGCTATCAGCAGCCGCAGCAGGGCGGGCCGTGGGCCCAGCAGCCGCCGCAGCGCCCAGGCATGATGGGCGGCTTCCTCGGCTCGGCTGTCACGACGGCGGCCGGCGTTGCGGGTGGCATGCTGCTCGCCAATTCGCTTGGCAGCATGTTCAGCGGCAACCATGGCGCGGCGCATGCGGCGGATAGCGGAAGCCTGCTCGGCGGTTCGTCCAGCCAGTCGGCCGACAAATACAATGACGGCTATCAAGACGCGCAGCAGGATGCGGCCGACGACTCGACGCTCGCCCGGCAGGACGCCTATGATGACGGCATCCAGGACGCCGGCGACTATTCGGGCGGCTACGATTCAGGCGGCGACAGCTACGACGCCTGATGGCTGATGTGTCATCCCGGAAGCCGCGAATGCGGCTATCCGGGATCCATGTTCGAGCAGCGCTGGATCCCGGGTCTTGCTGCGCGCGCCCGGGATGACAGAAGTCGCCTCAGCGCACGATCACCTTCGCGCCGACCTTCACGCGGTCATAAAGGTCGACCACGTCGTCATTCGTCATGCGGATGCAGCCTGATGACACCGACTGGCCGATCGTGCCCGGCTCGTTCGTGCCGTGGATGCGGTAAAGCGACGAGCCGAGATACATGGCGCGCGCGCCGAGCGGGTTTTCAGGGCCGCCAGCCATGTGGCGCGGCAGATCGGGACGGCGCTTCAGCATTTCCGGCGGCGGCGTCCAGCCTGGCCATTCGGCCTTGCGGCTCACCGTCTTTACGCCGGCCCATTCGAAGCCCGGACGTCCGACGCCGATGCCGTAGCGCAGCGCCTTGCCGTTGCCCTGCACCAGGAACAGGAACTTGTTCGGCGTGTCGATGACGATCGTGCCGGGGGATTGCCCGCCATCATAGTCGACCACCTGCTTGCGGTAGAGGTCCGGCACCTCGCGCGTATCGACCGGCGCGTAGGAGGCAAGGCGACGATACCGCTGATAGGGGTAGACGGCGCCATTGCCGCCGGGCGTGCCGGGATTGGCGCGGGCCGGCCGACCGAGGCTGTGATCCTCGCTCGCAGGATCGTAGGTGAGATCGACGCGCTGGCCCGGCCGCGCGGTGGGGTAGGGGTCCGCGCGGTAGGAGGGGCGCGGCTGGCGGCCCGGCTCCTGGCCGGTCATCAGCATCTCGATGAAGCCTCCGCCATAGCCGGCCGAAACCTGCGTGCGCTCCGGCTGCGCGTGATTGTCGAGGCCGGCTTGCGGATAGATGGTCTGCGCGCCGGCGGGGGCTGCGGTCAGCAGCGCGCCGAGGGCAGCGCTGGTCAACAAGGCTCTATGCTTCATGGCGGTGTCCGATACGCAACGGGGACAGGGTCGCCGAGACAAGTCCGCCAGCTCAGGTGCTTCTGTTCTGGAGATTTCAATCTCGACTGCGCAAGGACGATAGCCGCGCAAAGCTTAACGCTTTTGGTTAAGATTTGGGATGCCGGTTCGCTCCGATTGCTTTTGAATGCACAGAATTTCGTTAAGGATAACAGAAGGTTTCGATGTCCTGACGGATATTGGCGTCGATGTCGCCTTACGTCATGGCAAAGCGTTCGACTTGGGCTGCGAAAGGAAAACTTTACCGGTCCTGCGGCATAAAGGATCAGCTTAAATTTTGACAGATCGTGGCTCATGAACGCTCCCGCAAAACGGTATCGCATCGAAACCATCGACGCTTTCATGAACGGTGCGCCGCCGCCGGCCGACGCAGTCGGCGTCTCCAGCGCTCAGTTGAAGCAGATCCTTGCGGAAATCCGCGAGCTGCGCGATCTCGTGAAGCCCGCCGGCAAGGTGACGATCGATATCGTCGACGCGTATCGCCGCGAGATTTCCGAAGTCCTGAAGCTGCGCACCGATCTCCAGGACATCGAGCGCGCCATCAACGACACCCGCAAGGAGATGGCCTCGCTGCATGTCGGCGCGCCCTCCACCGTGGGGATGGATCAGCTCTCCGGCGAGCTTGGCGCGGTCGTCTCGCAGACCGAAGCCGCCGCCAATACCATCCTCGCCTCCGCCGAGACAATCGACATGGAAATCGGCATGATGAAGGAGGCGATCGCCAAGGGCGAAAGTTTCGACGCCAACGTCATGATGATCGAGGCGGAAATTTCGCGGCTCTACGAGGCCTGCCACTTCCAGGATCTCACCGGCCAGCGCGTCGCGCGCGTCAGTGACAGGCTCTCCTTCTTCGAAAAGCAGATTTCGCGCCTTACCGACATCTGGGGCGGTCTGCAGGCGATCGATCACCTGCTCGCGGCCGAAGCCGCCGCGAAGGCGGAGGAAGAGGAGACCGTGGGCGACCATGCGCTCGCCAACGGTCCGCAACTGGTGGCCGAGGACATCGGCCATGTGAACCAGCTCGAGATCGACGCGCTGTTCAACTAAAAAGCCGCCAACCCATTCTCAACGCCCCCGCTTCGCGGGGGCGTTTTTGTTTTGCCTCACACCCGCCGCAACATGGAAAAGCAAAGCAGCGCCAGCGCAATCGTCCCGATCATGATGTCGAGCGCCGCC
>JAIELD010000018.1 GCA_019753285.1 Beijerinckiaceae bacterium
GTCGATGGCCTCGAGCCGCGTCCAGGCGAGTTCGGCGGGAAACTTGTGTGCGAGCGCCCAGCGCGGTGCACGGCCGACGAAGCCGAGCCGCCTTTGCAGTTCGAGATCGTCGATCTTGTAGACGACGCCGTCTATATCGTAGCCAAGGCCGGCGCGCTTCGCCTCGATGTCGCGGTAATGCGCGATGAGCTCCTCGACCGATCGGCAGAGCTTCGTCAGCGGGTTGGTCTTGAAGCCGTAGCGCGCAAAGGCCTCGATCATGCCGGCTTGCGTCTCCGCCGGCAGGGCGCTCGCCTCGCCCCATGCATAGGCGAAGTAGCGCAGGGGCCGGCTGGCGGTGATCGACGGGTCGAGCTGGCGCAGCGAGCCTGCCGCCGCGTTGCGCGGATTGGCGAAAACCTTGTCGCCCTTCTCGGCCTGCCGCGCGTTGAGGGCGAGGAAATCGTCCTGACGCAGATAGATTTCGCCACGCACCTCGATCACGTCCGGCGGATCACCGGCGAGCGTCTTCGGAATTTCCGCGATCGTGCGCACATTGGCCGTCACGTCTTCGCCTTCGCTGCCGTCGCCGCGTGTCGCCGCCACGACGAGCTTGCCGCGCTCGTAGCGGAGCGCGCAGGAAAGGCCGTCGATCTTGGGCTCGGCGGTGAAGGTCAGCGGGCGGTCGTCGGGAAGATTGAGGAACCGCCTGATACGGTCGACGAAGTCGCCGACATCGCCATCGCTGAAGCCGTTGCCGAGCGACAGCATGGGCACTGAATGGCGCACCTTGGCAAATTTCTCGGACGGGGCCGCGCCGACGAGGTCGGATTGGCTCCCGGCGTTTTTCAGCTCGGGAAATGCGGTCTCGATCGCCTCGTAGCGGCGTCGGAGCGCGTCATAGTCGGCGTCGGATATCTCGGGCGCGTCCTGCGCATGGTAGAGCGTATTGTGCCGGGCGATTTCGCGGCCGAGCCTGTCGAGCTCGTCTCTCGCAGCGCTTTCCGACAGCGTCTCGACCTCCGTAGGCGAGGGCCCTGAACGCATTCCTCACACTCCCTGCAACAAACGCTCTGCGGCTGCGCGCGCCTCGGCGCTGATCGTCTCGCCGGAGAGCATCCTTGCGATCTCCTCGCGCCGCGCCTTGGTCTCCAGCATGCCGACGCGGGTCGCGACGCGCGTGCCGTCCGCCACATCCTCCTTGGCGATGAGGAAATGCCGGTTGGCGATGGCCGCCACCTGCGGCGCATGGGTGACGGCGAGCACCTGGACCCGGCGCGCGAGACGCTTCAAGCGCTGGCCGATGGCGTCCGCCACCGCGCCGCCGACGCCGGTGTCGATCTCGTCGAAGACGAGCGTGGGGGCTGAGCCGCGATCGGCAAGCACCACCTTCAGCGCCAGCATGAAGCGCGAAAGCTCGCCGCCGGAGGCGACCTTCATCATCGGGCCGGGCTTGGTGCCCGGGTTGGTCTGCACCCAGAACTCGACCTGATCGATACCTGCGGGCGTCAGCACCGCGTCATTGCTTTCGACGCGGCAGATGAATTTTGCCCGCTCCAGCTTCAGCGGCGGCAATTCCTGATTGACGGCGGCTTCGAGCGCGGCGGCGGCGTCACGACGCCGGGCCGAGAGACACTTCGCGGCATCGAGGCAGGCCTGACGCGCCTCGATGACCGCCGTCTCAAGCGCCGCAAGGCGATGTTCACCCGCGTCGAGTTTTGCAAGATCATCGGCGAAGCGGTCGGCGAGCTTCGAAAGATCGTCGACCGGCACGCTGTATTTGCGGGCGGCTGCTCGCAGCGCGAACAGACGCTCCTCGCACTCCTCCAATTCCTTCGGGTCGAAATCCGCATCGCGCAGCGCGGCTTCCAGCGTCGATTGCACCTCGTCGAGCGCGATGAGCGCCTGGTCGAGCGCCTTCACCGTCGGCTCGATAAGCTCGGGCGCCTGAGCCCCGCGCCGCTCCAGCCGTCGCATCACGGACGAGATGGCTGGCACGGCCGAGCGCTCGCCGCCGAAAATCTCATGAGCCTCGCGCAATTCGCCCGCGACCTTTTCGGCCTGCTGCATCGCGATGCGCCGCTCGGCGAGGCGCTGCTCCTCGCCCTCCTCCGGGTGGAGTTTGGCAAGCTCGTCCGCGGCATGGCGCAGATAATCGGCATCGGCCCGCGCCTTGTCGATTTCGGCACGCAAGGCCTGCAGCGCACGCTCCTTGGCGCGCAGATCGTCGAACAGGGCCGTCACCTGCTGCCGGTCGCCATCGAGCGCGGCGGAGGCGTCGAGCAGGGCGCGGTGCGTGGACGGATCGGTGAGGGCGCGGTCGTCGTGCTGGCCATGGATTTCGACGAGCGCCGCGCCGATCGTCTTCAGCACCTGCACGCTCACGGGCTGGTCGTTGACGAAGGCGCGGGTCCGCCCGTCGCTCATCTGCACGCGGCGCAATATGAGATCGCCATCGACGTCGATGTCGGCGGCGCGCGCCGCAACGCGGGCTGGATGGTCGAGGCCAAGATCGAACACGGCGGTGACCTGGCCTTGGCCCGCACCCTCCCGCACCAGCCCGCCATCGCCACGGCCGCCGAGCGCGAGCGAGAACGCATCGAGCAGGATCGATTTGCCGGCACCCGTCTCGCCGGTGAGCACGGTGAGGCCCACCTCGAGACTGACGTCGAGGCGGTCGATCAGCACAATGTCCTTGATGGCGAGTTGGGCAAGCATCTAAGGCTTGAAACTATAGGCTGAACACCACGAACACCAGACTGAGGCGCGTGTTTTGCGGGATATTGCACGGCGCATCGGTCTTTTGAAGAAACCGGGTGCCTCAGCGCAGGATTTTAGCAAGCGACGTGGAGCGCGCGCGATCAGCTCGGCTGGTTACAGACCGACAGTGCGCGTCACACCCTTGAATGCCTTGCTGATCCAGGAATCGGTCGACTCACGCGGTTCGACGCCGCCGGACTGCAGGAGCTTGTAGGTATCTTTGTACCACTGGCTGTCGGGATAATTATGTCCGAGCACCGCGCCCGCCGTCTGCGCCTCGTTCACGATGCCGAGCGCCATATAGGCCTCGGCAAGGCGCGCCAACGCCTCCTCGGAGTGGCGGGTCGTCTGATACTTGATGAGCACGACACGGAAGCGGTTGATCGCCCCAAGATAGTTGCGCTTCATCAGATAGTGACGTCCGATATCCATCTCCTTGCCGGCGATCTGGTCGCGGGTCACGGTGACGCGTTCCTTGGCGTCGGCGACGTATTCGGAGTTCGGCCATTTGCGGATGAGCTCGTCGAACGCTTCAAGCGCCTTTTCCGTGCGCTCCTGATCGCGTTCGACATCCGGGATCTGGTTGTAGAACGACATGCCGACCAGATACTGCGCGTATGGCGCCTCGGCGCTCGCCGGATAGAGCTGCACGTAGCGGCGACCGGAATTGATCGTCTCTGCCCAGTCGCCGGCCTCGTAATTCGCGTAGGTCGTCAGGAGAAGCGCCTTCTTCGACCATTGCGAATACGGGTACTGCTTGTCGACTTCGGCGAATTTCTTGACCGCACCGCCATAGCTCTTGCGGTTCATGCGGGCGAGGCCGTCATTGAACAGCACCTCGGCCGGCGTATCCGGCACGATCTCTTCCTTCTTGTTGAAGATCGTGATGCTGTCGAGCGGCGAAAGAGGATCGAAGCCTGACAGGGATTCGCAGCCGGAAAGAGACACGCCGAGCAGGCCGAGTGCCAGGCCACGCGCCGCAACGGAAACACGCAAATCAGTCTTCAACATCCAGTCCGCCGCCTTAAAAGCCGTTATCGCCATGCCCTGGCAGGTCGCGCCGATGTCGCGCAACATTCATCAAGATAACGCGAAGTCCTTATCATTCTTTTCAAGCGCTGAAAACCCGATGGATCAGCGCGTGCCCGTAAACAGGGGCAAAGGCCTCGATCACGGCCGATCCAAGCCGGACCACACCTATCGCTCTTCAACTCTTCACCTGCATAAAGATGCAGGCAAAATCATGTCTGGCGCGTTGAAGCGCGCGCCTGCGGCATCTCAATATATCGTGCTGCGAAACGATGAGGCGCTACTCGCCTCAACTCATCTTCGGGCCATAGGCAGCGCTGCTGACGAGCACCTCGGCCTGGCCGTATTCACGGCGCGTGTTCGTCTCGCTGACCGTATAGGCGGAGCGGTCGGAGAACAGCGCTTCTAGCATCTTGAAGTTGAGCTTGTGGCCGGGCATGTACGCCTTGTAGGTGCCCTGAATGGCGGAACCTGCGAGCGAGAGATCACCGACCGCGTCCAGCACCTTGTGGCGCACGAATTCGTCGCGATAGCGCAGGCCTTCCGGATTCACGATGCGGTCTTCATCGACCGCGATCGTATTTTCAAGCGAGGCTCCGCGTGCGAAGCCGGCCTTCCAGAGCTTTTCCACGTCCCGCATGAAACCGAAAGTGCGGGCGCGGGAAATGTCGCGGCGATAGACGGCCGGCGACATGTCGACGACGCGGCGTTGACGGCCGATCATCGGATTTTTGAAATCGATCTCGACATCGAGGCGGAAGCCGTTGCCGGGCGTGAGTTCGGCCCAGGCCGCGCCCATCTCGACGCGGGTTTTCTTGACGACCTTCAGCACCTTGCGCTGGCGCGAAAGCTGAACGATGCCGGCCTGGTCGATCGCGTCGACGAAGCGGGCCGAGGAGCCGTCGAGGATCGGCACTTCGGGGCCGTCGATCTCGATCAGGGCGTTGTCGACGCCGAGCCCGGCGAGAGCGGACAGGCAATGCTCGATGGTGGCGATCGATGCGCCGTTACCGTCCGAAATAACGGTCTGGAGTTCGGTGGCGAGGACGGCGGTGTGGCGTGCGCTGATGAGGCGCTCACGGCCGTTCTCCAATCCAGTGCGAAGGAATGTGTAACCCGTGTTGGCTTCGGCGGGATGCAGCGTCAGACGCGCCGGCTTTCCGCTATGAACACCAACGTCTTCGAGCACGACGGCTTCGCGCAGGGTGGTCTGGTTCAATTTCTACGTCCTTGTTACAGCGACGATCGCGAGAGCCTGGAAGACGTCCCGAAATCTCTGTACGCACGAACTCTGACACTCTGACCACACGCTAGAGCCAAATCAGAACAGGGTGCGAATCGACTGCCGCCTTAGAATGGCGATGGATTTCTCACCGGTATGATCGATCTGGCCGTCGATCTCAAATCACGCTTCATAACCATCTGTTACACATATCCGCTGCAAGTATGATCAGCGAGCAACAGAGAATTATGCCGTCTTTTCAATACGATGTCATTGCTCAGCCGCGGCGTTGTCAACGCCGCGTGCTTATAATTGCCGCAATTGTGTTAAGAGGGCGTTAACACCTTGGAGCGGCCTTTGCGACCGCTCCGTACCGGGGTCAGTTCGACTGCCGCCGCAGGAAAGCAGGGATCTCGAGTTGTTCGTCCTCGATCGAACGCGAGGCTGGCTGCTGACGACCCTGCGGATCGAGCTGGCCCTGCGCCGGGCGGTAGTTCTGGGTCGGCGCGGCCGGCCGCCGTGCATATTCCGAATGCGCGGCGCTCGGCTGCGGCTGGGAAACGCTCGGCTGCTGCACGGGCTGGGCTGCCGGCGCTGCCTCGCCATCCTCACGGCGGCCAAAGCCCGCATGAACGAGGCGCTGGAAGATCGTCATCCGCTTGGCGTCGGCGGACACGTCCGCCGGCTGCGTCGCGCCGAGGCGCTGCGCCGTCAACTGTGCCTGGCCGGGTTTGGGCAGATCCGCCATGTCGGGCATGCGGACCTGGCGCGTGATGCGCTCGGCCTGCGGCGGAATGAAGGCCTGCGGCTCGCGCGGCTGCTCGATGGCGACGACAGGTTCCTCGACGACCGGCTCGTTGAAGAGACGGGCAGGGGCCTTGGGCGCGACGGGAGTGAGAGCGACGTCATGCGCGGCTGCGATCGTCTGCTGGACGGGCGCAGGAACGCGCGGTTCCTCCATGCGCGGCGCTTCGATAGCAGGCGCAAGCGGGGTCTGCAGTTCATAGACCGGCTCGGGCGCGGCCTGCTGGGGAGGAGCCTGGACCGGCTGCGGCGCGTGCGCGGCGGGGCGCGGCACCGGATAGCTCGGCATCGTGCGGCCGTTCGCCTGCTGGCGGAGCTTCTCCTCGACCTCGCTGACGCGGGCCTGCGCGAGAAGGTCCTGGTTGCTGGCCTTCTCGTGATCGATGCCGGTCGCGACGACCGAGACGCGGATCACGCCGTCGAGGCTGTCATCCTGGCTTGCGCCGAAGATGATGTTGGCATCCTGGTCCACCTCTTCCTTGATGCGAGTGGCTGCTTCGTCCACCTCGTAGAGCACCATGTCCGGGCCGCCCGTGATCGAGATCAGCAGGCCGCGCGCGCCCTTCATCGAGACTTCGTCGAGCAGCGGGTTGGCGATCGCCGCTTCGGCCGCATGGATGGCGCGGTTGTCGCCGGACGCCTCGCCGGTGCCCATCATCGCTTTGCCCATGCCCTGCATGATGGCGCGCACGTCGGCAAAATCGAGGTTGATCATCGAGGGGCGGGTGATGAGGTCGGTAATCGACGAGACGCCCGAATAGAGCACCTGGTCCGCCATCGCGAAGGCTTCGGCGAACGTCGTCTTCTGGTTGGCGACGCGGAACAGGTTCTGGTTCGGGATGACGATCAGCGTGTCGACGTATTTCTGCAGTTCGACCACGCCCGATTCGGCAAGGCGCAGGCGGCGCTGGCCTTCGAAATTGAACGGTTTCGTGACGACGCCGACGGTGAGGATACCCATCTCCCGCGCAATCTGCGCGACGACGGGCGCCGCGCCCGTTCCCGTGCCGCCGCCCATGCCGGCGGCGATGAAGACCATGTTCATGCCGCGAAGCTGGTCGCGGATCTCGTCCATCACCTCTTCCGCAGCGGCGCGGCCGACTTCGGGCTGCGAACCCGCACCGAGGCCTTCGGTCACCTGGAGCCCGAGCTGGATGCGGCGTTCGGCCTTGGCAAGCGCCAGGGCCTGCGCATCGGTGTTCGCCACGACGAAATCGACGCCCTGGAGATGGTTTTCGATCATGTTGTTGACAGCGTTGCCGCCAGCGCCACCGACGCCGAAAACGGTGATGCGCGGCTTCAATTCCCTGATGTCCGGGGCGTGGAGCGTGATTGTCATGGTCCGACCTCTTTTCTGATTTCTCTTGTCTCGATGCCGCTCTGCGGGAACGCGTGATACAGGTGAGGCCGATCTTCAGGCGGAGAAACGTTCCGCCGTCGAGCTGCCGATCTTTTTAAAAACTCTCCTTCAGCCAGGAGCCGAAGCGACCGACATAGCCCCCCGAGGCGCGGCCGAAGATGGATGAGCGGGCGGAGGGTTCGAAATGTTCGATCCCCGCCAGCTGCGGGTAGATGAGAAGGCCGACCGTGGTGGCGAAAGCCGGGCTTTTGGCCGAATCCGGCAGGCCCTGCACGCCGACCGGGCGCGCCACGCGCACCTGCTTCGAGACGATGCGCCGCGCGAGGTCGGAAAGGCCGGTGAGCTGCGCGCCGCCGCCCGTCAGCACGATGCGACGGCCCGCCTCCGCGCCATGGCCTGACTTTGCGAGGCGGTCGCGCACGAGTTCGAGGATTTCCTCGACGCGCGGCTTGATGATGCGGGTCAACACGGCCTTGGTCACCTGTGTCGGGTAATCGCGGTTGTCCTCGCCGACCTGCTGGATCGAGAGAAGCTCGCGCTCGTCCGCCGTGCTTTCGATGGCCGAGCCGGAGATCGCCTTCAGCCGCTCGGCATCGTTGACGCGCATGGTCAAGCCCCGCGCAAGGTCCATGGTGATGTGATGGCTGCCGACGGCGATGGCATCCGCGTGGACGAGATGCCCGCCGGAGAACACGCCGACGCTGGTGGTGCCGCCGCCGAAATCGACAACGGCGACGCCCATCTCGGCCTCGTCGTCGACGAGCGTCGCAAGGCCGGACGCATAAGGTGTCGCGACCATCGCTTCGACCTGCAGATGACCGCGCTCGACGGCCAGCATGAGGTTGCGCGCAGCAGCGGTGTCGCAGGTCGAGACATGCATGTCGACGGCAAGCTTCGAGCCGATCATGCCCTTGGGGTCGCGGATGCCGCGCGCCTGATCGAGGCCGTAGCCGATGGGCAGGGAATGCAGCACCGAGCGGCCATTGGCGATGGTGTGGGCGGTCGCAGCCTCGATGACGCGGTGAATGTCGCTCTCGCTGATCTCGCGGTTCGGCACCACGATCTGGCCGGTGAAGCCCTGGCTCTGGATGCGGCCGCCGGTCATGTTGATGATGACGCTCTCGACCTGCACGCCCGCCATGCGCTCGGCGGAATCGACCGCTTGGCGGATCGCCTTTTCGGCTTCCACCATGTCGACCACGACGCCGCCCTTGAGGCCGCGCGAGCGCTGGTGCCCGATGCCGATGATGCGGATCTTGTGCGTGCGGCCGCGCAGCGTGCCGCTCGCGCCCATCGGCTCGAGTTTGGCGATCAGGCAGACGACCTTGGTCGTGCCGACATCGAGCACGGACAAAATGGCGCTGCGCCGCGCGGAGAGCGGCTTCATCTTCGGCGTGAGGCCGGGCCGGAGCGTGCTCATGACGTGCGCCTCATGTTGAAGGGTGTCATGCCTTGCCCTTCCGCTGGGTCTTCTTGTCCATGATCTCGGCGCGGGCGCGGGCTGCGTCCTCGGTCAGGCGGAAGGCGACGCGGCCCGGCACGCGCAGGTCGATCGACAGCACGTCCTTGCCGAGCACGTTGAAATCTTGGTCTAGCCGGGCGAGCGCGTGCAGCGCCTGCGCCGGCTGCGTCTCGGGCAGCTTCACGTCCACACCGTTCTTGAGTTTCAGCGTCCAGCGGCGCTCGGACACGAGCGTTCCGGCGCGCACGCGCTCCTTCATCTCCGGCACGCTATCGAGAATTTCGGCATATTCGGTGACGCGCTTGTTGGCGCCGGCCCCGACCACATGCGGCAGCCGCATGAAGCGGTTGTCGCGCATCTCGTCGATCACCGTGCCATCGGCTGAGACGAGATGGACGTTCCCGTCCTTCTGCCAGAGGCCGAAGGGCTGGCGCTCGCTGATCGTCACGGCGAGCTTGTTGGGAAAGAGCTTGCGCACGGAGACGCTGGCGATGAGCGGCACGGCTTTCAACCGTTCCTGCACGCTGGCGACATCGAGGAAAGGCAGCGAGTTCGCCGCCGTGATGCCGGTCGCGCCGATCACCTCGGAGGGGGTCAGCTCCTTGTTGCCGCTGACCGAGATTTCCGAGATGCCGAAACCTGCGACACGGGCTGCGACGTCGCTGAGCCCGCCATAATGCAGCGTGAAAGTCTGGTACTGGCCGCCAGCGATGACGCCGCCGGTGATCGACGCGGCGATGAGGGCGGCGGCCCCTGCCATGCCGGACCAGCGCGGCAGGGAGGAGAGGCTCGAGAGCCAACGCCGCAAGCCTTGCGGCGCGGTGTTCTGCGACATGGGAAGATCGACGGTGAGGGTCGGAACGATCGGCTCGCGGGCCGTCAGCTCCGCCGCAGCGCGTGCGACGCGCCGGGGGGCGAACCGTTCGCCTAGCGATTTAAGGAGGCGTCCTCCACCATCCATTGAACCAACTCACCAAATGTCATGCCGGCATGGACTGCCATATCGGGCACCAGAGAGGTTTGCGTCATGCCTGGCTGTGTATTGACCTCCATACAGATGAGCGTGTCCGTCTCGTCATCGTATCTGAAGTCCGCGCGGCTCACGCCACGGCAGCCCAGCGCCTCATGTGCCTTGACCGCCATTTCTTGAACCTTTTGGTAAATATTTGGTTTAAGTTTTGCGGGAAGGATGTGAATCGAACCGCCGGCCGCGTATTTGGCGTCGAAGTCGTAGAACGTGCCGACATTGTGCTGGATTTCGATCACGCCTAGCGCTTTTGCATTGCCCTGGCCGCCCATCACGCCGCAGGTGAGCTCACGTCCGTCGACGAATCTTTCGACCAGCATCTCGTCGCCGAGCGTCCAGTCGCCGGCGGAGAGCTCCTGCGGCGGGTGCGAGCGGCCCTCCTTGACGATGAAGACGCCGAAGGATGAGCCGTCCGCCACTGGTTTTGCGACATAGGGCGGCGCCATAACATGACGCTGCGCCACCTCGAACCGGCTCACAGTGATGCCTTCCGCCACCGGAACGCCGGCGGCCGCCATTACCATTTTGGCCCGGTCCTTCCGCATGGCAAGCGCCGAGGCCAGTACGCCTGAATGGGTATAGGGAATCTGCAGCGTCTCCAGCACGCCCTGAACCGTGCCGTCCTCGCCGAAGCGGCCATGCAGGGCGTTGAAGGCGACATCTGGCTTCAGCTCGGAAAGAACCGTCGCGATGTCGCGCGCCACGTCGATCCGCGTCACGCGATAGCCTTTGCCCTCCAGCGCATCGGCACAGGCCGCGCCGGACCATAGAGATACCGGGCGCTCGGCGACCCAGCCGCCCATGAGGACTGCGACGTGTTTGGTCATGGTGTCGTGCTTTCTGGTTGAGGTGCCGATTGTGGCTCTGACGCCGATGCAGGCGCGTCCCTCCCCGCCGCAAGCGGGGGGAGGGCCGTTTGAGCTTCATTCGCTGAAGGAGGTGATACGAACATCAGTTCTCGCTCGCCCATTTCGCAAAATCAGGATGCGTCTCGCCGGGCTTCGGCACCCCGATGCGCTTGATCTCCCATTGCAGATCGACGCCGCTCGTCTCCTTCACCCGCTGCCGCACCATCTCTCCGAGGCACTCGATGTCGGCGGCGGTCGCCTCGCCCGTGTTGATCAGGAAATTGCAGTGCAACTCGGACACCTGCGCGCCGCCGACCCGGAGGCCGCGGCAGCCGGCGGCATCGATCAGTTTCCAGGCGCTCATGTCCTTCGGATTCTTGAAGGTCGAGCCGCCCGTCTTCTCGCGAATGGGCTGCACCGTTTCGCGATGGTGCTGCACTGCCTTCATGCGGGCATGGATCGCCTCGGGCGCGTCGGGGAAACCCTGAAACAAGGCGCTGGTGAAGATGTATTGCGGATCGACGTCGCAATGGCGGTAGGAAAAGCCCATCTGATAGTTGCGGAAGATCTTGATGTCGCCGTTGCGGCTGACGGCGCGCGCTTCCTTCAGCACGTCCTTGGTCTCGAAGCCGTTGGCACCGGCATTCATGCGCAGCGCGCCGCCGATCGATCCGGGAATGCCCGAATAGAATTCGAGGCCGGCGAGATGGGCATGCTCGGCAAATTCCGCGACCTTGCGATCGAGCATCGCCGTGCCCGCCCTGATGCCCGCCTCGTCCTCGCGTTCAACGTGCCCGAAGCCCTTATGGGTGAGGCGGATGACGACGCCGGGAATGCCGCCATCGCGCACGATCAGGTTCGAGCCGACGCCGACGAGCGTGAGCGGCACCTCCTTCGGCAGCTTCGCGAGGAAATAGCCGAGGTCTTCCTCATCGTCAGGCGCGAACATCGCCTGCGCCGGGCCCCCGACCCGGAACCAGGTCAGCCCGGCCATGTCCTGATTGGCAAAGAGTCGGCCGCGCAGCTCCGGCATCAGGCTCTTCAGCGCGGGGGTGATGTCGGTGAAGCTCACGGCTTGACGTCGTCCAGCGCCGTGAGTTCGCCCGGCAGCGCATAGGCCCAGTTGGTGATGGTGCCGGCGCCAAGGCAGACCACGTAGTCGCCTGGCTTGGCGAATTCGTGGATACGGGTGGCGAGCTGTCCCTCATCCTCGAGCGCCATCACGTGGCGGTGGCCGCGCGCCTTGATGCCGGCGACGAGATCGTCACGGCTGGCGCCCTCGATCGGCGCCTCGCCGGCGGCATAGACCGGCGCGATGATGACGGTGTCGGCGTCGTTGAAGCAGCCCGCGAAATCGTTGAACAGGGAGGACAGCCGCGTATAGCGGTGCGGCTGCATCACCGCGATCACCTGGTTTTTCGTCGAGGCCCGCGCTGCCTTCAGCACGGCGGCGATTTCGACCGGATGGTGGCCGTAATCGTCGAAGATCAGCGCGCCGTTCCACTCACCCGTCTTGGTGAAACGCCGCTTGACCCCGCCGAAGCTGCCGAGCGCCTTGACGATGGTCGCGGGCGGAATGCCGAGCGTGTGGGCGACGGCGATCGCGGCGGTGGCGTTCAGAGCATTGTGGTGCCCCGGCATCGGCATGGACAGGTTGTCGATCACCGTGGCCGTGCCGGTCTTGCGGTCGCGGATCAGCACGGTGAACTGGCTGCGCCCGCCGGAGAGGTCGACGTCGAGCAGACGAACGTCGGCCTGCGGATTGACGCCATAGGTGATGACGCGGCGGTCCATGATCGTGCCGACCAGCTCCTGCACGGTCGGGTGGTCGAGGCACATCACCGCAAAGCCGTAGAACGGCAAATTCTCCACGAACGCGACGAACGCGCTCTTGATCGCCTCGAACGTGCCGAAATGGTCGAGATGCTCGGGATCGATGTTGGTGACGATCGCGACGTCGGCCGGCAGTTTCAGGAAGGTGCCGTCGCTCTCGTCCGCCTCCACCACCATCCACTCGCCATCGCCGAGCCGCGCATTGGTGCCGTAGGCGTTGATGATGCCGCCATTGATGACGGTGGGATCGAAGCCGCCGGCGTCGAGCAGGGTCGCGACGATCGAGGTCGTCGTCGTCTTGCCATGGGTGCCGGCGACGGCGACGCAGGTCTTGAGACGCATCAGCTCGGCCAGCATTTCGGCACGGCGCACGACCGGGAGGCGCTTCTCGCGCGCGGCGAGCAATTCGGGATTGTCGCGCTTGATCGCGGTCGAGACGACGACCACCTCGGCCTCGCCGAGATTCTCGGCCCTGTGGCCGATGAAGCAGGCGATGCCCTTGTCCTTGAGACGCTTCACATTGGCGTTGTCGGAGGCATCGGAACCCTGGACGGTGTAGCCGAGATTGTGCAGCACCTCCGCGATGCCGGACATGCCGATGCCGCCGATGCCGACGAAATGGATGGGGCCGAGCTCGCTCGGTAGCTTCATGCGTCTTCTCCCGTAAAGTCTTTCAAGAACCGCCCGCTGGAGGGGCGATCAGGCATGTCTTGGCGCGGCTGCTCTTGGCGCGGCTGCCGTCTGCAACACGAGATTGGCGAGGCGGGCCGCCGCATCAGGGATGCCGATCAGCTTGGCGCGATAGCCGTCATCGACGAGGCTTTGCATGTTTTCGAGCCGCCAGGTCAATTCCTGGGCGAGCCAGCGAGCCGTGAACTCCGGCTGGCGGATCGTCTTGGCGGCGCCGGCCTTCTCGAGCACGCGGGCGTTCGCCGCCTGGTCCTGATCGAGGCTGCCAGGCAGCGGCACGAGAATGGACGAGCGGCCGATGACCGCAAGCTCGGCGACCGTGGAAGCGCCGCCACGCGCGATGACGAGATGGCTCTCGGCGATGCGCTGCGGCAGGTCAGAGAAGAACGATTTGACCTGTGCATCGACGCCGATGCGGAAATAGGTTTCCTTCACCCGCAGAATATCCTCCTCGCGCGCCTGCTGCACGATGGAGAGGCGGTGCCTGAGGTGCGGTGGCACCAGTTCCACGGCATCCGGCACGATCTCGCTCATGATGCGCGCGCCCTGGCTGCCTCCGAAGACGCAGAGCGAGAGTTTTCCGAAGCTGATCACCTCGGGCATCGGCATGATCGCGGCGCGCAGCACGGCCTCGCGAACCGGATTGCCGACATGCATGCAGGGCTGCTTGATCTTATGGGCCTTCAACTGCCGCTCATCCATCGGAAAGCCGGTCGCGATGGCCCGCACACGGCTCGACAGGAACAGGTTCGCCCGGCCCATCACGGCGTTCTGCTCGTGAATGAGCGTCGGGATGCCCTGCATCGCGGCGGCGAGCACCGGCGGCACGGTCGGGTAGCCGCCGAAGCCCACGACGATCGCCGGCCTGATGCGCCGCATCAGGACATGGGCGGAAAGCACGCCGCGCAGGAGCTTCAGCCCGCCCTTGAGCTTGCCGCCGAGGCTGGAGCCGGTGACCGTGCCGCTGGGGATCTGGTGCAGCGCGCTCGCGGGGAACCTGTCGGTGAACTGGAGCGCCCGCTCGTCGCTGGCGAGTTCGACGAGATGGCCGCGCATGACGAGTTCGCGCGCCAGCGCCTCGGCGGGAAAGAGATGCCCGCCCGTGCCGCCGGCCGCCAGCAGGATGGGCCGCGTGATCGTCGAGGCGTCCGGTTCGGCCATCACACGGTTGCTCCCGCCAGCGGAGCCTGCGCGGCAAAGCCCCGGCGCTCTGGCTCGATGATGCGATCGAGGATTTCAGCGCGCGGCCGGCGACGGGTCACGGCGAGAAGGAAGCCCATGCCGAGCGCCAACGAGATGAGCGACGAGCCGCCATAGGAGACGAAGGGCAGCGTCATGCCCTTCGGCGGGATGAGATTGAGGTTCACCGCCATGTTGATGGTCGATTGCAGGCCGAACAGCGTGACGAGACCGGCTGCCGCGAGGCGGCAGAACGGGTCTTCGTTCTTCTGCGCAAGATAGAGCCCGCGAAGAACGATGAAGGCGAACAGGCTCATCAGCCCCATGCAGGCGATGATGCCGAATTCCTCGCCTGTCACCGCGAAGATGAAGTCGGTATGGCTGTCCGGAAGGATGCGCTTGATTGTGCCTTCGCCAGGTCCCTTGCCGAGCCAGCCGCCGGCGGTGAAGCTTTCAAGCGCCGTGTCCACCTGGAACGTGTCGCCCGAGCCCTTTTCAAGAAAGTGGTTCACGCGCGCCGTCACATGCGGGAACAGCTTGTAGGCCAGCAGCGCAAGCAGACCGCCCGCCCCGGCAAGGCCGACCACCCAGAGCCAGTGCAACCCGGCGAGAAAGAACAACGTGCACCAGCAGGCGATCAGCAGCGTCGTCTGGCCGACATCGGGCTGCAGCACGAGCGGCGCGACGGTGCCGAGCAGCAACAGCACCGCGATCCAGGTGCCGGGCATGTCCTTGCGGCGTGCTCCTTCCGAGAAGGCCCAGGCGGCGATGATCACGAAGGCCGGCTTCAGGAACTCCGACGGCTGGATGCCGAGCGGGCCAATCTGGAGCCAGCGGCGGGCGCCCTTGATGTCCGCGCCGACGACGAGCGTGGCCGCGACGCCGGCAAGGCCCAGAAGGAAGATGACGAGCCCGGCGCGCCTCACATGACGGGGCGACAGGAACGAGGCGAGCAGCAGCGTCGCAATCGCCGGGACGAGGTAGATCACCTGCCGGTTGACGAAATGGAAGGTCGGCAAGCCAATGCGCTCGGCGACGGGCGGGGAGCCCGCGAGGCCGAGCAGGATGCCGCAGAGCATAAGGAGGCCGACGCCCCCGAGCAGCCAGCGGTCGACGGTCCAGAGCCATTCCCCGAAGCTCGAGCGTTCCAGGCGGGAGGCCATCATTTCAACTCCTTCGGGGTGGGGGCGAAATCGGGGAGGGCAAGGCAGAGGTCACGAAAGCGCCGGCCTCTGACCTCGAAATTCGGGAACTGGTCGTAGGAAGCGCAGGCCGGCGAAAGGAGAACGACCGGCTGTTTCGCCTTCGCGCCGACCGCGTCGATCGCCGCGTGTTCGACGGCGTGCTCTAGCGTCTCGCTGCGCTCGAATGGCACCTGCGCGGCGGAGAGTGTCGCGGCGAACTCGTCCGATGCCGCGCCGATCAGATAGGCCTTCTCGACGCGCGGGAAGAGATGCTTCAGCGAGGCGATGCCGCCCTCCTTGGGCTTGCCGCCGAGAATCCAGAAGACGCCGCTCGCAAACGCCTCCAGCGCCCAGCGCGTGGATTCGGCGTTGGTCGCCTTGGAATCATTGATGAACAGCGTGCGGCCGAGCCTGCCGATCTCTTCCATGCGGTGCGCGAGGCCGGGAAAGCTCCGCAGGCCCATCTGGATCGTCGCCGCATCGACGCCAAGCAGCGAGACGCAGGCGACCGCGGCCGCGACGTTCTGTGCATTGTGCGCGCCAAGCAGCGAGCCGATGCCGCCGATGTTGGCGACGGGAAGGATGCGGCCTTGCCGCGCGAAGATCGCGGTCGGTCCATCCGCGTAGACGCCGTTCTCGAGCCTGAGCCGGGCCGAGACCTCGATCACCGGCTTGCCCTTCTCGCGCATCCTTGCGACCACACCCCGCGTGGTGTCGTCATCGACCGCGACGACGGCGGTGCCCGATCGGTCGATCAGCCGCTCCTTGATGGCGGCGTAGTTCTCGAAGGTGCCGTGCCGGTCGATATGGTCGGGCGTGATGTTGAGCAGCAGGCCGATGGTCGGCGCAAGAGATGGTGCAAGATCGATCTGGAAGGTCGAGACTTCCAGCACATGGACTCGGCTCTCGCCGAAGGAATTGCGCCCCGGCGGCTCCAGTGACAGGGCAGCGATGCCGATATTGCCGCCCATATGGACGTCACGGCCGGCGATGGTGAGGAGATGCGCGATCAGCGCCGTCGTCGTTGATTTGCCGTTGGTGCCGGTGATGGCGACGAGTGGCGCGTCCGGCGCGAGCGCCGCCCGCTCGCGCGCGAAAATCTCGATATCGCCGATGATCTCGATATTGGCCGCTCTTGCCTGCTTCACCGTCCAGTGGGGTTCCGGATGCGTCAGTGGCACGCCCGGCGCGAGGATGAGTGCGTCGAATGTCGTCCAGTCCGCGCTCGCAAGGTCCGAGACGAACAAACCATTGTCGCTGGCTTTGCGCCGCGCGGCTTCGCCATCGTCCCAGGCGATGACCTGCGCGCCGCCGGCCTTGAGCGATTCGGCTGTCGCAAGGCCGGAGCCGCCGAGGCCGAACAGCGCGACGCGCTTGCCCTTGAACGTTGAGGCCGGGGTCATCGCGCCCCCTTCAAGCTCGCCATCGTCGCGCTACCTCAGCTTCAGCGTTGCGAGGCCAACAAGGGCCAGCACGACCGAAACGATCCAGAATCGTATGACGACCTGCGGTTCCTTCCAGCCTTTCTTCTCGAAATGATGGTGGATCGGCGCCATGCGGAATACGCGCTTGCCGGTGAGCCTGAACGAGGCGACCTGGATGACGACGGAGAGCGCCTCGAGGACGAACAGCCCGCCGACGATCGCGAAGACGATCTCGTGCTTCGTCGCGACAGCGACGGTGCCAAGAAGCCCGCCGAGGGCGAGCGAACCCGTATCGCCCATGAAGATCTGCGCCGGCGGCGCATTGTACCAGAGGAAGCCGAGGCCCGCGCCGATAAGCGCACCGAGCACCACGGCAAGCTCGCCGGTGCCTTGCACGAAATTGATGCCGAGATAGCTCGAGAAGATCGCGTGCCCGGAGAGATAGGCGATGACGCCGAAGGTGGCCGACGCCACCATGACCGGCACGATGGCGAGCCCGTCAAGCCCGTCCGTCAGATTGACGGCGTTGCCGGCTGCGACGATCACGAACATCGCGAAGGGAATGAAGAACCAGCCGAGATTGATGAGCACGCCCTTGAAGACCGGGATCGTCACCGAGGTGGCGAGATTGGGCACCTCCTGCGAATTCAGCGTGAATTTGGTGATGGCGTAGCAGGCGACCGCCGCGATCGCGAATTCGAGCAGCAGGCGGGCGCGTCCGGAAAAGCCCTTGTGCGACTGCTTCGTGACCTTGAGATAGTCGTCATAGAAGCCGATGAGGCCGAAGCCCACCGTGACGAACAGGGTGATCCAGACATAGGGCGATTTAAGATTGGCCCAGAGCAGCACGGTGACGACGAGGCCGGCGAGGATCATCAACCCGCCCATGGTCGGCGTGCCGCGTTTCACGAGATGGCTTTCCGGCCCGTCCTCGCGGATCGGCTGGCCCTTACCCTGGCGGATGCGCAGCGACGCGATCACGGCCGGCCCGAACATGAAGACGAGAAACATCGCCGTGATGGTGGCGGCGGCCGCGCGGAACGTGATGTAGCGGAACACGTTGAGCGGTGAGAGGACGCCTGAGAGGTCTGCGAGGAAAGCGAACATGAATGGACCTCAATCAGCCGGCGGCGGTTCGACGATCGGCTCATGCGCCTCTTTGAGAGACTTCACGATCAGCCCCATCTTCGAGCCGTTCGAGCCTTTGACCATCACCACGTCGCCGGGCTGGACCTGTGACGAAACGCTCTGCTCGAGCGCCTCCGAATTGAGGGCGTAGCCGCCCTGGAGCGCAGCGGGTAGAGCATCGAACAGCGCTTTCATCAACGGGCCGCAGGCAAAAACCAGGTCGATTCCCGAGCTTTTCAGGGGTTCGAGAAGGTTGCGATGCAGCATTTCGGCCTGCGGGCCGAGTTCGAGCATGTCGCCGAGCACGGCGATGCGGCGGCCCTTCCCCGATGTTGCGGCCCGGCCGAGCACGTCGAAGGCGGCCTTCATCGAGGCGGGATTGGCGTTGTAGCTTTCATCAAGTAGCACGAAGCTGCCGGTTTTGATCTTCAGCGTGGCGCGGGAGCCGCGCCCGACCGCCGGCGCGAAGCTCGCAAGGGCGAGGCCTGCCTGGGCGAGGTCGGCCCCGAGCGCCTCGACGGCGGCGAGGATCGCAAGGCTGTTGAGCACCATGTGCCGGCCGGGCGCGCCGAGCCGGTAGATGATCGGCTTGCCGTTGATCAGCGCCTCGACGCTGCTGAAACCCGGCTGCAGGGCAACGTCGACGAGCCGCGCATCGGCTTCGGCGTGTTCGCCGAAGGTGACGATATGAGCCGCGCCGGCCTCTCGGGCATGGCGAAGCAACCGTTCGTAATGCGGATTGTCGCGCGGCAGGATCGCTGTGCCACCGGGCTCCAACCCGAGGAAAATCTCCGCCTTGGCATCCGCTATGCCCTCCACGCCGGAAAAGGACGCAAGATGGACCGCCTCGACGGCCGTGATGAGTGCCACGTGCGGGCGCACCATTTTCGTCAGCGGCGTGATCTCGCCGCCGGCACTCATGCCGATCTCGAAGATGCCGAAATCGCTATCCTGCGGCATGCGGGCGAGAGTGAGTGGCACGCCCCAGTGATTGTTGTAGGATGCGACGGAGGCGTGCGTACGCCCCTGTTTCGAAAGGATGTGGAGCATCGCCTCCTTGGTCGAGGTCTTGCCGACCGAGCCGGTAACGGCGAGCACGCGGCCGGCCATGCGGGTGCGAGCGGCGCGTCCCAGCGCCTGAAGCGCCGCGAGTGGATCGGGCACCATCATCAGCGCGCCGACATCGGCGAACTTGCCGCTGAACCGCGCGCTTTGATCCTCGGCGATGAGGGCAACCGTCGCGCCGGCCTCGAAGGCGCGCTCGACATAATCATGGCCGTCGAGCCGGTCACCCTTGATCGCCACGAAGAGATCGCCCGGCTGCAGCGTGCGCGTATCGATCGAAACGCCGCTGATCGCGGCAGGCATCACCCCGGCGATGCGGACATCCGGGATGTGCTGCAGCGCCTCGCCCGTCCATAGAGCCGATCCGGCGGATGGCTTGCGCGCCTTGCGCGGCTGGGGCAAAGGCTTCGCCGGTGCGGAGCCGGGCGGCTGGGCAGGCGCGGTTGCGCGCTCTTCGACTTTGCGCTCAGGCCGAGACGCAACTGGCGGAGAGGGCGGTGGCAGCACCTCCAGCGCGGCGGCTATCGCCTCCAGCGCCACCGTATGATCGGAGAAGGGCAGGGTCTTCCCCCCGACGATCTGGCCGGTCTCGTGGCCCTTTCCGGCGATTAGCAGGCAATCACCGGGTCTCAGCCGCAGCGCCGCGTCGTGGATCGCCTGCGCCCTGTCGCCGATCTCTTCTGCGCCCGGCGCTGCGGCGAGAATGGCCGCGCGGATCGAGGCTGGGTTCTCGCTTCTCGGGTTGTCGTCCGTCACGATGACGATGTCGGCGTTCTTGACGGCGATCTGTCCCATGATGGGGCGCTTGCCGGTGTCGCGGTCGCCGCCGCAGCCGAACACGACGATCAGCCTTCCGGTGGTGAAAGGCCTGAGCGCGGCGAGCGCATGGGCGAGGGCTTCGGGCTTGTGGGCATAGTCGACGAACACTGGCGCGCCATGCACGTCGCCGACGAGTTCGAGGCGGCCGCGGACGCCTTTCAGCCCGCCGAGCGCCGCGATGACGGCCTCAGGCGCATTGCCGGTGACCATGGCGAGCCCGGCCGCCACCATCGCATTGCCGGCCTGAAACTCGCCGACGAGCGGCAACCGCACCTCGAAGCGCCGGCCCTTGAATTCCAGCGTCAGCATCTGCGCGAAATGATCGGGCTTCGAATCGATCAGCTTCAGGTCCATGCCTTCGCGGCCGACGCTGAAGATGCCGAGATCGCGCGCGAAGCCGGAGACGATCACCTCCGCTGAATAATCGCCATCTGCGTTGACCACGATGGGCTGGCCCGGCTTGATCAGGACTTCGAACAGCCGAAGCTTGGCCTTGAGGTAGTCCTCCATCGTCGGGTGATAGTCGAGATGGTCGCGGCCGAGATTGGTGAAGGCTGCCGCCGACAACCTGACGCCGTCGAGACGGCGTTGATCGAGCCCGTGCGAGGAGGCCTCCATGGCAAGATGCGTGATGCCGGATTTCGCCAGCCTGTCGAGCGTGGTGTGCAGCGCCACAGGGTCCGGCGTCGTCAGCGAGCCATAGGCGGCACCCTTGGGCGTCACGATGCCGATGGTGCCGACGCTGGCTGCCTGATGGCCGAGAGTGGCGAAGATCTGGCGCGTGAAATCAGCGACCGAGGTCTTCCCCGCCGTGCCTGTCACGGCGACGATGGTCGCCGGCTGACGCGGATGCAGCGCCGAGGCCGTGAGCGCCAGCACGCGGCGCGGATCATTGACGCGCATGTAGAGGAGGCCTGCCGGCAGCTCGGCCGGCTTGTCGCCGTCGCCGATGATCGCGATCGCGCCCTTGCGTGCTGCTTCGGCCGCAAAGGTCAGACCGTCGACCTTTGTGCCTGAAACCGCGACGAAAATATTACCGGGCTCGACGGCCCGGCTATCCGATGTGATTCCGGTGATCTCCTGCTCGGCGAGGTGTCCGCGCGCCGCGCCGGGAAACAACTGCCCCAGTTTCATTGCGGCACTTTCAGATTGAGACGCGCCACATAGGGAAACGGCTGCACGGGTGGATCGAAGCGTGGCGTGATGTCCAGCATAGGGCCGACGCGCTCGATGATGTTGCCGGCCGTCGGCGCTGCATTCCAGCCCGATGTGACGAAATTATGAGTTTCGGGAATGCCCTGCGGCTCGTCGATGATCACGAGGAAGATGTATTTGGGCTTGTCGGCCGGCGCCATCGCCATAAAGGTCGAGAGCACCTTGCTCTTCGAGTACCGGCCGCCAACCACCTTTTCGGCGGTGCCGGTCTTCGCCCCGACGAAATAGCCGGGAATATTGGCGCGGGTCGCCGTGCCGCGCTCGGCGTTCAGGCGGAGCACGTAGCGCAGATCCTCGCTCGTCTCGGGCTTGATGACGCGAACGGCCAGCTTCTTCGCTTCCGCCTCGCTGCGCTTCAAAAAGGTCGGCGGGATGAAGTTTCCGCCATTGATGAGCGCCGCCACCGCCATCGTGGCCTGCAGCGGCGTGACGGCAAGTCCATGGCCGAAGGAGATCGTCATGGTATTGAGCTCGCCCCAGTTTTTCGGAACGATCGGCGGCGCGCCTTCGGGCAGCTCGGTCTTCATCTGGTCGAGCTGGCCCATCTTCTTGAGGAAGGCCTTGTGCGCCTCGACGCCGATCGAAAGCGCCATGCGCGCCGTGCCGATGTTCGACGAATGCATGAAGATTTCGGGCACTGTCAAAGAGCGGCCGAGATTGTGGGAATCATGAATCCGGAAGCGGCCATAATTCAGCGTGCTGCGCGCATCGAATTGCGAACTCATGCTGACCTTGCCGCTGTCGAGCGCCATCGCGGTCGTCAGTGCCTTGAAGGTCGAGCCCATTTCGTAGCGGCCGACCGTGATGCGGTCGATATGGTCGTTCTCCTGCGCGCCGACAGGCTTGTTGGGGTCATAATCGGGCAACGAGACCTGCGCGACGATCTCGCCGGTATTGACGTTGACGATAGCGCCCGCAGCAGCCTTCGCCTTGAACTTGTCGAACGCCTTCTGCAACTCCTCGCGCATCGCATGGGTGACACGCATGTCGATCGATAGCTGGACAGGGTTGAGCTCGGCCGAGCGGCTGACGCCGAAGCCGAGGTTGTTCAACGCATTTAGCCCGCTGGTATCGATGTATTTCTCGATCCCCGCGATGCCCTTGTTATCCTTGTCTGTGTAGCCGAGCACATGGGCGGCGACGTTGCCGTTCGGATAGACGCGCTTGAATTCAGGTACGAAGCCGATGCCCGGCAGCCCGAGGCGATAGACCTGCGCCATCTGGCTCGGCGAAATTTCGCGCTTGATCCAGACGAAGCCGGAACGCTTCAGGAACTTGCGCCTGAGCTCCTTGTCGTCGACATCCGGAAACACACCGGCCAGAAGCTCGACGGCGTCGTCGATGTCTATCAGCTTCTTCGGCTCGACGAAAACGGAGAACAGCTTGACGTCGGAGGCCATCAACTCGCCGTTGCGGTCGAGCACTGCGGGCCGCGCGACGCCGAGCGTGTCGATGATCGCCTTGCGGAAGGGCGTCGGCTCGTCCGGGTTCATGCCGAATTGGACGAGCCGAGCGCCGAGCGCGACATAGATCACGCCGAAGCCGAGCATAACGAGCCTCAGCCTCGAAGCGCTTTTCGTGAGCGTGGTCGAGAAGAGTCCATGCGCGAGGCTGCGCATCAGCGCGAGCAGCCCGAGGCCGAGCGCCTTCAGCCGGCTTGCGGCCGGCCGCCGCATCTTGACGGCTTTCACCGGGCTTTCGCGGGTCGCTGCCGGACGGACATCGCTGACCGGCGCAGCCTCCATGGGCGGCAGGCCTGTTTCGAGCAGGCGGGTCCAGGCAGACGCCGGCCGGACGCGCTTTTGCGGCTCGAGCTTCATCGCGTCTTGCCTCCTGCGGTTCCGGTCACCGAGGGCGAACTGCCCGGTGTGCGTCCCGAGGATTTCAGCCCCTGATTGGGCGTCGAGCCCGTGACGAGGCCAAGATCCTCGAGCTTCTCGGCGATGGCATCGCCCTGGTTCTTGCGATCGGGCAGCTCGTTGGCGCGGATGATCTGAGAGGCTTTGGTCGGCTGGAGCGTGAGGTGCTTGTCGGAGAGCGCCTGCAGCCGCCCGGGTTTGGTCATGAACTGCCACTCGGCCTTGAGAATGGCGATGGCGTCGCGCTCGCGCTCGATCTTCGCCTCCTTCTTGCGGATCTGCTCGACGTAATAAATCGTGTCATACTTGACCGAATAAGCCCAGGTGGCCGAACCGATCAGTGCCGCGATGGCGAGCACGTTGAGAAAACGCAGCATCAGCGTCTCCCTCGCGTTGCTTCTGGCAGGGTCGCGAGAGCAGCAAGCCCGTCATCCGCCACGTCAGCCGGCGCATCGGTGCGGATCCCGGCCCGCAGCTTGGCGGAGCGGGCGCGCGGATTGGCGGCGATTTCATCATCGGTGGCGGTCACGGGCCATTTTCCCGTCGTCGAGAAGGTGGCCGCTGCCGTCTCGGCCTGCGGCTGGAAGCGCGATCCGCCTGTCCTGCCCGAACGGGACGCGAAGAACTGCTTGACGATCCGGTCCTCGAGCGAATGGAACGTGACGACCGAAAGCGCGCCGCCTGGCTTCAGGATGCGCTCGGCCGCTTGCAGCGCGCGGACGAGTTCGCCGAGTTCGTCGTTGACCGCAATGCGCAGCGCCTGGAAGGTGCGGGTCGCGGGATGGATCTGGCCGGGCTTCGGCCAGATGACCTTGGCCACGATGTCCGCGAGCTGCTTCGTCGTCGTGATGCGAGCCTCGCCGCGCGCTGCGACGATGGCCTTGGCGATATGGCGCGATTTCCGCTCCTCGCCGAAATGATAGAGGATGTCGGCAAGGTGCGCCTCGTCCGCCTCGTTGACGATGTCTGCCGCGCTTGTCCCGGCCTGCGCCATTCGCATGTCGAGCGGTCCGTCATGGCGGAACGAAAAGCCGCGTTCGGCTTCATCGAGCTGCATCGAGGAGACGCCGATATCGAGCACCACGCCGTCGAGCGCGGTAAAGCCTGCCTTAAGCGCCTCGTCGTCGAGCACCGAGAATTCGCTTTCGACGAGAACAAGCCGGCCCTCCGCCTTCTGAACCAGCGCGAAGCCAGCCATGACAGCGTCCGGGTCGCGGTCGAGCGCGATGACCTTGCAAGTGGGATCGGCATCGAGGATGGCGCGCGTGTAGCCGCCCGCGCCGAAGGTGCCGTCGAGATAGACGCCACCCGCCTTCATGCGAAGGCTGGAGACGACCTCGGAAAGCAGGACGGGAATGTGACGAGCCGGTCCGCCAGCGGCTCCCGTTTCAGAGCCGCGACCCGTCATCATTCCGCTGATCCTCCTTGCACACCCTTCGCGCTCAACAGGAGCCGCAAGTCGCGCAGGCGCGTCTTGGCCGCTTCGAGATGAGCCTGGAAACCCTTCGGCTCCCAGATTTGAAACTTGTGCCCGATGCCGACGAAGGTGACCTCCGCACCGATCCCCGCATAGCCCTTCAGGCTTTCGGTCAGGATGATGCGACCTTCCGTGTCGATCTTCAGGACTTCCGACGTGCCAAGCAGCGCCACCGCGAATGTGTCGCGCTCCGCCGAGTAGGGAGAAAAGCGGGCGAGCAACCCGTCTATCTCGCTCAGGAGCGCGTTGCCTCCACAATCGAGTGCGGCGCCCTCCAGGCTCGGATGGACATAAAGACCCTCGAATCCGTCCTTCGCCATCACCGCCCTGAAGGATGCCGGGATCGATACGCGACCCTTCGCATCGAGGCGGTTGGTGAAATGGGATACGAAACGCTCCATGACCCTCGCCGGAACAAGCTTCCGCGCTACGCAAAACGCTACAAAAGAGAGAAAAAGACGCCACGCATTGCAGTCGCGCTTCAGCGCCGCCGACCCGAAGCCCCGCAGCTTCCGGCCGATGTTCGGCAGCCCACCTCGAGAAACGCATCCGGTTCGGCGTGGCCTCACCGCCAAGCCCACGCCGCATCTGCGACGCCGCAGTCGCAGTCACCTGGGATTGATCGGATCCACCGAACGGGATGATTTGGGATAGCATGGGATCATATGGGCGTCAACGCGCTTCCATGGGCTTGCGTACGGTATCGCGTACGTCGAAGCGCACGCGATCCGCCCGCCGAAGCACACACTTCCGCATGCGAATGATAAGAAGACGTTAAGCTTAAAGATTGGTTACGCAGCGTCGAGAATCCGCTTTAATGCGGCGCGGGCGGCCATGCCTCAGGAGCGGCGACGGGATGCACGAGACGAAGACTGGCGCTTTTTCCCTGCGCGATCACGAGGTGGGCGATCTTGGCCTGATCATTCACCATCAGGCCCGCATCTATTTCGAGGAGTATGGCTGGAATATTGAATTTGAGGGCCTTCTCGCGGAGATTTCGGCGGCTTTCATCAAGAACTTCAAGCCCGGCCGCGAAGGGTGCTGGGTGGCCGAGAAGGATGGACGCATGCTCGGCTCGGTGATGATCGTCGAGGAGGCAGCCGACGTTGCCAAGCTGAGGATGCTGTGGGTTTCGCCGGCGGCGCGCGGCCTCGGCGTCGGCGCGCGCCTCGTCGATCAGGCTATCGCGTTCTCCCGCAAGCAGGGCTACAGCCGCATCGTGCTGTGGACGCATGATGTGCTGCATGCGGCGATCGCGATCTATCGGAAGCGCGGCTTCGTGCTGACGGGAGAACAGCCGAACCACGCCTTCGGGCACGATCTCGTCAGCCAGACCTGGGAGCTCAAGCTGTGAGCCGCCGCTTTGACGCTGCGCCGGGCCTGCTGTAGCCTGATCGCATCGTCATTCAGGATTTGCCGCCGTGATGCGCCTCGCACTGCCCGTTCTCAGCCTCGTCTTGACGTTATCTATCTTGACGTCATCTATCTTGACGTCATCCATCTGCGACGCGGCCGAATGGCAGACATTTACGCTGCGGGATGCCGGGGCAAACTCGTCCTTCGCGCTGCCCGCCGCAGGAGCGCCAGCCAGCAAGCTCTTCGCCGCGCCGGTCTTCGAGATCGCGCCGATCGGATCGAGCAACTTTTCGACGAGCCGCACCGTGTCGCGTTATGCCGACAAGCTCGGCTCGATCGACGACAAGCTGCTGTTCGGCATCGAGACAAGCGCGGGGCAGGCAGGGTCGCTGTTCTCGCGCTCGCCCTTTGGCAGCTACGACTACAACGCGACCACCTTGAAGCTCGGCTACGATCTTGGCGGCTTCACGCCCTATCTCGCTGGCAGCGTGCAGAGCGTGAAGCCGGCCTACAATGCAGGAAGCGTGTTCACCAGCCCGTTCGAAGCCGGCCTCAACGCGCAGAACCCGGCCTTCAGCGCAAGCACGGCGGCGACGGTCGGCGCGGGCTTCAATTACGATGTCGGCCGCAACACGACGTTCAGCCTCGGCGTCACGGTCGGAAACGGCTCGCCGGCCCTCAGATAGCGGGCCGCTTCGTCTCGACGCCGGTTATGATGTTGTCGCCATCGACGAACACGACTGTATGCGTGACCTTGTGCTCGTCGCCGACCGGCACGTTGAGCAAGGTGAGGATCACCACGAGATCGTCCTTGCAGAAATTGCGGGCGGGCGGTCCGTTGAGCGTGATCTCGCCGGGCCCGCCGAGGATGGCGTAGGTTTCCCAGTGGAAGCCGTTCGACAGGTTGTTCACATGCACGAACTCGTATTCGAGCATGCCGGCGGCCTTCATCAACTCGGGGCAGATGCTGATCGAGCCGACATAGTTGAGGTCCGCGCCGGTGACCTTGGCGCGGTGGATCTTGCTTTTGACGAAGGTTCTGAGCATCAGGTCGACACTTTTTCAGCGATTTCAGAGCAGGTCTTGCGGCGCAGAAGCTCCTCGAACGCCGCGAAAATCCTGCGCATGACGGGCTTCTTGTAGGGATATATCGCCGGCGGGTCCATCGCGTGAACGATCATGATGGTGTCGGCCTCGAACACGAACAGCCTGCCGTCCGGCGTCTCGCTGCAGTCCAGGACGAGGTAGTCCAGCCCGAGCCGCTGGTGGATCGCCTTGAATGCTGCCGTATGGCGGCGGGCGAAATCCTCATCGAAACGAGCCATCGCCCGCGCCTCGCGGTCGCGTTTGGATGCGTCCTCAAGCATGCCGGCATTGAGATAGTGGATCATCCAGTGATCGTTCATCGCATGGTGGGCGAGGTAGGGCTTGTCCTCCATCAGCACGACGCGCGATTTGGCGAACAGGCCCTCGCCGTCGCGGTAGTCGACGAAGGCGGTAATGAAGAAGCGCTCCGCCTTCGCCGTCTCGAGGTAGTCGGCAAGTGCGGCCGCCGCGTCGATCTTTGCAAGGTCGTTGCCGGCATGGGAGTCGATCGGCCGCACCAGGATCGGGAACTGCATGGCGGGCAGCCGATCGGCAATCTCGACCGCGCCTCTGCCGATCTGCGCGAGGTCGTCTCTCGACAGGCTTTCGATGTCGGCGACGAAGACGCCCGGCGCATCCTGCAATTCGACCTGCAGAGCCTTGCGGGACGTCTTCAGCACGCCCTCCGGCCGGTTGAGCACGGGTCGCGGCCAATCCGCCAGCCAGTCGCGGAGGCGCAGAAGCAACGCCTCGCTTGCCGAGGAATAGCCGATGCCGACGATCATGAGATCGTGCGCCGGTACGGCTGCCGGCAGAGGCTCGTCCGGCAGCAGGTACAGGAGCTCGAGCTCGACCGGCCGCGCCGGCGTTTCGAGCAGGAACTCGATCGGCATGTTGTCGTGGAACGTGCCGGGCTGGACCAGCATCAGAACGCGGAGCGCGTCATCGGCCGGGGGGCGCGCTGCGGACGCATCGAGCGCAGCGTGGCCCATCACGCGAAAATGCCGCGCATTTGCAAGGGCCTCGCGCTGGAAGGCGAGGCCTTCGGCCTGAAGATTGTAGAGTTGGTGGAGAAGGCCGAGATCAAGCAGCGCGGCGGCGTCCGCCGGGTTCTCGGCCGTGCGGTTCGTCAGCGCCTCGATCGTTGCGCTGCAATCCTGGCCGAGGAAAATCGGCGTCGTCAGCGCGGATAGGCCGATGATCGGCAGCGGCTCAAGAGCATCGTCGATCATGGAAGCGCGCGCGGCCCTGGCGGCAGGGCCGCGTTCATTGGTCTATGATCAGCGCTGCCGGGGTCTTCGCAACCTTGCGCAAACGGCGGAAATGCCGATTCATCAGCCTGAGCTTATAGGAGAAAGGACGCGCCGCGAGCAACCGATCTTCATGCTGCGCGAGCGCGTTCCGCGCCGGCGCCGGGCCGATGATGCTGGGCTCCGGCGACAAATCGTCCATCTGCGGCGGTTCCTCGCCTGAGAGGGCCGACCTTGCGAAGGCAGCACGCCGCGCGATCTCGCGCTCGGCCTGCGGATCGCGCAGCGGGCGTTGGGCGACCATGGTCGCGTCACGCCACTGGTTGCCGCGCTTGTAGACTGGACGGCGCTGAATGTTGCTCTCCAGCAGGGCGAGGTTGGCCCATTTGGCGAGCGCCGGAAAGCCGTCCTCGTAGAAGCGCCAGCAATCATAAGGGTAGCGGTGCGTTACGCCAGCGGAGGGTGCGATCAGGAACAGCAGCCCGTGCGGCTTCAGCACGCGTGCGATCTCTGTGATGGTGATCCAGAAGAACTCGGTGTGTTCGAATACCTGCGAGCAGAGCACCACATCATAGCCCGCCGAAGGAATCTCTCGCCAGTCATAGGGCCGCTCGACCGCGATATCGACATTGTTGCCGGGCTCGATGTCGAGGCCGGTGTATGACCAGCGCGGGTTGGCGAGCGCCAGCTTGTTTCCGTTCGGCTGGGTGTCGATGACGGCGGAGCCGACGTCGAGGATCGAAAGCGGCTGGTTTTCGAAGGCGGAGAGATAGGCCTGCCGCAACACCTGCATCTTCTCGCTCGACGACATGTGCATGCGATTTGCCCCTTCGTTCGCGACGGAGCGATCTCGCCGTCGCAGAGGGGTGCCTATAGCGGCACTGGGCCGAAGGTCAAGGCGAGGAGCCGAGCGGCAAGCGCCAGCCGGCCTGTAAGCCGGGTTCTGTATGGCCCGGGCGCTGCCGCCCGGACGTGACGGTCATTCATCTGGGACGCATGTCGCCATGCGCCTCAAGCAATCAACCCGGGTGGTCGGGCCGAAAAACCCTGCGGTCCTGCCTTGCGACAGCCCGCCGGCCACCCCTATTCGATTTTGCTCCCGGTGGGGTTTGCCCTGCCAATCCTGTTGCCAGCATTGCGGTGGGCTCTTACCCCACCTTTTCACCCTTACCTGTCATCCGAGGACGTCAGGCGGTATCGTCTCTGTGGCACTTTCCCTGGGGTCGCCCCCGCCGGGCGTTATCCGGCACCGTTTTTCCGTGGAGCCCGGACTTTCCTCTGCCGTTGCGGGCAGCGACCGTCCGGCCGACTGGCCCCGCTCCGATAGGAGCATGGGGCCGGCCCGTCAAACCTTTTTGGACAGGTGCGAGGCCTCAAGCCGCGCGCTTGCGCGAGGAAAGGCCGCCGAGATGCGACTTCACCTTCGAGCAATAGGCGCGGTTCGCGCCGGTGAAGCGGGTCGAGGCGGTACCGTTCTGATAACGCATCACCGCGCCGCACGTGTCGCCGCCGGAGAGCCTGTAGGCCTGGGCGAGATACTTCATCGAGTAGGTGAGATTGGTATTGGCGTTGAGCAGGCCGCCAGCGCCGCCGCTGTAGCCGAGCCCGCGCGCTGTCCGCAGGTTGATCTGGCCGAGGCCGAGATTGACGCCGTTGCGCGCGCCCGGATTGTAGCGGCTTTCGACCTTGATCACCGCGTCGGCAAGACCGAACGGAATATTGTTCGCGGCCGCATGATGCGCGATGAGCGAGCGCACCGAATCCGAATGTGGGACGGCCTCTGCGGCTGGATCGAGGCTTACCACCTTCGTCTGCCTGGACTGTGCCTCAAGCGCTGGAGCGGCGGCCTCCTTGTTTTTGCTTTCAGCTTCGGCGGCGATCTCGGCCGGTTCCTCATTGACTGGCGGGGTGATCTGCTTGGAATCGACGGCGCGTTTTACCTTCGAGCCCTTTGCCGATCGCGCGACCTTCGCCGTCGGCTCCTGCTTCAGCGCCTTTTCAAGGCCGGTGAGGAGAGAAATCGGGCCGGGTTCTGCTTGTGTGGAAGCGTCCTGCGCCGTGGATGCAGCGGCCGGAGAGACGATCTCGGTGCGGACGGGTTCGGCGAAAGCCGCCGAGAACGATGCGGTGGAAAAGACGGAAATTGCAATGAAAAGCAGATGGCGTGCGCGCATCGGTGCACCTTTCTTCATGGCCTCTAAAAGGCGGATGTGAAGGAGAAATCCGGACGCTCTGACTTTGAGAGCGGATCGAAGGCACTATCGGCAGGTCGATCGGATCAAACAAAACCGCCCATCCGGGCGGAGGCTTAAAACCGGGTTTCGACAATGGCCGGCACCGGAATGCGCTGCTTCTGACGACGAAATGCGACCAAAATAAGGGTTGCCGTCTAACGAGTTTCCGATTGCTATCGCCGCGGGCGGAACAAAGCGCACCTCCGCACGTTGCGCCACGGGTTCTGACGCATCCAGGTGGCGGGCAATTTTGTAACTTCCAATCTCGAAATCTGCCGCTATGCTGAAGAAGCTCATTTTGAAAACCAGGGAGATTTCAATGCGCAAGACCTTCACCGCGGGTGTGGCCGCCCTTTCCATTCTCAGCCTCACGGCCTGTGACTCAACCAACCCCGGTGATCGCGCTCTTGGTGGCGCCGCTCTCGGCGGCCTGGCCGGAGCAGCCATCGGCGGTGCCGCGACTGGCCGCGCAGGCGGGGCGCTTGCTGGCGCTGCGATCGGCGCTGCGGGTGGTGCGATCATTGGCGCCAACACGACGCCTGAATATCGCCGCGCGCATCGCTGCTACTACTCGCGCTACTATGGCGACTACGTCTGCCGCGATTGATCTCCGACTATCGATTGCAAGGTCGTTGACCTTCAAGCCCGTCCTGCCGCAAGCAGGGCGGGCTTTTTGTCGTTTACCCGTCGAGTCCCCTGCCGCATGCGCGCCAAAACCGATTCCCCCGTCGCCGCCAAGGTTTTTGCCTCGCCCAACCATGGCGAGCGCAAGGGCGGCCGCCAGCCTGACAGCGTGATCCTCCACTACACCGGCATGGGCTCGGCCGAAGGGGCGCTCAAATGGCTCTGCAATCCGGTCTCCGAGGTTTCCTGCCACTATTTCGTGTTCGAGGATGGGCGGGTGCTCCAACTCGTGCCCGAAGCGCGCCGCGCCTGGCACGCCGGCAAGGGCTCCTGGCAGGGTGAGACCGACATGAACTCGGCCTCCATCGGGATCGAGATCGTCAACCCCGGCCATGATGGCGGCTATCCCGATTTTCCGAAAGTGCAGATCGAGGCGGTCGTCGATCTGGTGGCCGACATCGCGGCCCGCTGGCGTATGCGGCCGGAGCGCATCCTTGCCCATTCCGACATCGCGCCGCGCCGCAAGGCCGATCCCGGCGAAAAGTTTCCCTGGGCGCGGCTCGCGACCCTTGGAATCGGGCACTGGGTGGAGCCGGCGCCGATCGAAGGCGGGCGTTTCTTCTCGCTGGGTGACGCCGGCCAGCCGATCGAGGCGCTGCAGGCGCTGTTTGGCGTCTATGGCTACGGCCTAGAGGTCAGCGGAAGCTATGATGAGGAAACACAAGCCGTCGTGCGCGCCTTTCAGCGCCATTTCCGGCCAGAGAGGGTGGACGGCGTCGCGGACGCCTCCACCATCAAGACGCTGCACGCTCTGGTGCGGAGCGTCGGCAAAGACTGACTCTGGAGGTGTCAGCCCTTCAGCGTCTTTGTGAAGGTCGCAACGCGAGCGCCGAATGCCTTGGCGGTCTCGAGGTCACCCGGCAGCATTTCATCGACGCTGGCATCCGACGGCGTCGCAGCCATTGCACCCGAGAAAGACGCGACATAGTTGATGTCATTGCGCGTCGAGCTTTTCTTGTTCGACGGCATGATGCCTGTGCCGACCCAGACCATGCCGTGCTGCATCGCGAGCGTGAACATGTAGTGGAGCGTCGAGAGCTTGTCGCCGTTCATCGAGGCCGAGTTGGTGAAGCCGGCTGCGACCTTGTCCTTCCACTCCTGCGAGTACCAGGGCTTCGAGCTCGCATCCGCGAACTTTTTGAACTGCCACGAGACTGTGCCCATGTAGGTCGGCGAGCCGAAGATGATGCCATCCGCCGCCTTCAGGGTGTCAAAGCCGTCTGCCGGCAGATTACCCTCCGCGTCGATCGCGACGAGATGCGCTTCGACGCCTGCGACGCTTGCGACGCCTTCATGCACGGATTCAGCCATGCGCTTCGTGTGCCCATAGCCAGAGTGATAGACAATTGCGACCTTAGCCATTGGTTTCTCCAAGTGATCGGTATAGGTTGATGGAAGGCAGCTAAGCACGGCTGGAGCCGTGATCAAGCCTTCAAACCGTCACAAACGCGACTAATTTCGCACATGCAGCAAATTGATGCGACGCAGCTCGGCGGTGTCCCGATTCACGGGGGCGTTGCCGATTTTGAAACGCGGCTCGCCAACGCGTTTGCGCAGATCGAGGTCGAGGCATTGCCGCTTTGGCGGCAGGGCAAGGTCGCCGACTACATTCCCGAGCTTGGCGAAATAGACCCGAACCAGTTCGGCATGTGCATCACCACCATCGATGGCGGCATGCACACCTTCGGGGAAAGCGCCAAGCCGTTCTCGATCCAGAGCATCTCCAAGCTGTTCACGCTGGAATTGCTGGTGGAACTGCTCGGCGAATCCGTCTGGGAGCATATCGGCCGCTCGCCGACCAACAGCGCGTTCAATTCGCTGGGCTGGCTCGAACAGGAAAAGGGCAAGCCCTACAACCCCTTCGTCAATGCAGGCGCGCTCGCCGTCACCGACCGGATCATGAATTCGACCGCGATGGCGCTGCATTCCATCCTGCAGCACATCCGGCAGCTCGCGGGCGATCAGTCGATCCAGATCAACGACCGGGTCGGTGATAGCGAACGCGCGACCTGCTGGCGAAACCTGTCGATCGCCTATCTGATGAAGAGCTTCGGTACGGTGACCGGCCCGGTCGAGACCCTTCTCGACGTCTACTGCGATCAGTGCGCGATCGAGCTCACCTGCGAGCAGCTCGCGCGCGCCGGACTGCTGTTCGTGCGCGGCGGCATCGACCATTTTGGCAACCAGGTGCTGACGCCGACCTCGACCGACCGCATCAATGCGCTGCTGGCGACGGCAGGCATGTATGATGGGGCAGGCGAGTTCGCGTTCAGGGTGGGCCTGCCGGCAAAAAGCGGCGTTGGCGGTGGCATTCTCGCCATCTCGCCCGGCAAGATGGCGATCGCAGCCTGGGGCCCGGCGCTCGACGCGACCGGCCAGTCGATCGTCGGGTTGAAGGCGCTGGAGATTCTGGCCAGCCATCTCGAACTGAGCGTGTTCAGGCATCAGTGCGGGGTGTGACGTGTCATTCCCGACGCCCGCAGGGCGAGTGGGAATCCATTTGTTTCTCACACCGGATATCTATGGATTCACGCTCAAAGCTGCGCTTTGGCGGGAATGACAAACACCGCTACTCCGCCGCTGCCACCCGATACGCCACAGGATCGTAGTTGAGGATGGGCGACAGCCAGCGCTCGACCGCGGCGATGTCCATGCCCTTGCGGGCTGCGTAATCCTCGACCTGATCGCGCTCCACCTTCGCCACGCCGAAATAATGGCTCTCCGGGTGAGAGAGATAGAGACCAGAGACCGACGCACCCGGCCACATCGCGAAGCTCTCGGTGAGCTTCACGCCGATGCGGCGCTCGGGCTGCAGCAGGCCGAACAGCGTTGCCTTCTCCGTATGGTCGGGCTGCGCCGGATAGCCGGGAGCAGGGCGGATGCCCTGATAGGGCTCGCCGATCAATTCGTCCGGCTGCAAATTCTCGGCCGTCGCATAGCCCCAGAATTCTTTCCGCACGCGCTCATGCATGCGCTCGGCGAAGGCCTCCGCCAGGCGGTCGGCCAGCGCTTTGGCCATGATGGAGGAGTAATCGTCGTTCTTCCCCTTGAGACGCTCGGAGATGCGGTCTTCGCCAATGCCCGCCGTCACGACAAAGCCGCCGATGTAGTCGGCCTTGCCGCTCGAGGCCGGAGCGACGAAGTCGGACATGGCAGTGTTCGGCCGGCCGTCGCGCTTCGAGAGCTGCTGGCGCAGGGTGAAGAAGGTCGCCAGCTCCTCGCTGCGGCTTTCGCCGGTGTAAAGGCGGATGTCGTCCTCAACGGTGTTGGCCGGCCAGAAGCCGATCACGGCTTTGGCCTGGAACCAGCGCTCCTCGACGATGCGCTTCAGCATGGCCTGCGCGTCCTCGTAAAGCTGCCGGGCCGCCTCGCCCTGCGTCTCGTCCTCCAGAATGGCCGGAAAACGCCCCTTCATGTCCCAGGTCTGGAAGAAGGGCGTCCAGTCGATATAGGGCACGAGTTCGTTGAGGTCATACGTCGCGAAGGTGCGCGTGCCGGTGAAGCTCGGTTTGGGCGGCGTGTAATTCGCCCAGTCGAGCTTCAGTGCGTTGGCGCGCGCCTTTTCGAGCGACAGGCGCAGCTTGTCGCTTTCCGAGCGGGCATGCGCGTCGGCGACCTTGGCGTATTCGGCCTTGATCGTCGCCTTGTAGTTCTCGCCATTGTCGTTCGAGAGCAGCGTCGAGACGACGCCGACCGCGCGGCTGGCGTCGGTCACATAGACGGCCTGCCCGCTGTGATAGTTCGGGTGGATCTTCACGGCCGTATGGACGCGGCTCGTCGTCGCCCCGCCGATCAGCAGCGGAATCTTGAAGCCCTGCCGCTCCATTTCGCTCGCCACATGCACCATTTCGTCGAGCGAGGGCGTGATGAGGCCGGACAGCCCGATCGCGTCCACATTCTCGGCGATGGCGGTCTCGAGGATCTTCTGCGCCGGCACCATGACGCCGAGATCGATGACCTCGTAATTGTTGCACTGGAGCACGACGCCGACGATGTTCTTGCCGATGTCGTGCACGTCGCCCTTGACGGTCGCCATCAGGATCTTGCCGTTCGCAGCCTTGGTCGCTGCGCCCGAGCGGCGCTTTTCCTCTTCAAGATACGGCGTCAGATAGGCGACGGCCTGCTTCATCACGCGGGCGGATTTCACCACCTGCGGCAGGAACATCTTGCCGGAGCCGAACAGGTCGCCGACGACGTTCATGCCGTCCATCAGCGGGCCTTCGATCACTTCCAGAGGCTTGTCGGCTTCGAGGCGGGCGGCTTCGGTGTCTTCTTCAATGAACTCGGTGATGCCGTTGACGAGAGCATGTTCGAGCCGCTTCGTGGTCGGAAGCTCGCGCCAGGCGAGGTCCTTGACGTTGACCTGGCCGGACCCGTCGCCCTTGAACTTGGGCGCGGCGTCGAGCAGCCGCTCGGTCGCGTCAGGCCGTCGGTTCAGCACCACGTCTTCGCACAGTTCGCGCAGTTCCGGGTCGATGTTCTCGTAGACGACGAGCTGGCCGGCATTGACGATGCCCATGTCCATGCCCTTGGCGATCGCATGGAAAAGGAACACGGAGTGCATCGCCTCGCGCACCGGCTCATTGCCGCGGAACGAGAAGGACAGGTTCGAGATGCCGCCCGAGATATGGGCGTGCGGCAGGTTCGTCTTGATGAACTCCACCGCGTTGATGAAGTCGACACCGTAATTATTGTGCTCCTCGATGCCGGTCGCGACAGCGAACACGTTCGGATCAAAGATGATGTCTTCCGGCGGGAAGCCGACCTCTTCGGTCAAAATCCGGTAGGCGCGGGCACAGATCTCCGCCTTGCGGGCAAAGGTATCGGCCTGACCCTGCTCATCGAACGCCATCACGACGATCGCTGCGCCATAGGCGCGGCATTTCCTCGCCTGCTCGATGAACGCCGCCTCGCCCTCCTTCATGGAGATCGAGTTGACGATCGACTTGCCCTGCACGCATTTTAGGCCGGCCTCGATGATCGGCCATTTGGACGAGTCGATCATAACCGGGACGCGGCAGATGTCCGGCTCGGCGGCGATGAGGTTCAGGAACTCGACCATGGCACGCTCGCTGTCGAGCATGCCCTCGTCCATGTTGATGTCGATCACCTGCGCGCCGTTCGCGACCTGGTCGCGCGCGACATCGAGCGCGGCGGCGTATTCGCCATTCTTGATCAGCTTGCGGAAGCGGGCCGAGCCCGTGACGTTGGTGCGCTCGCCGACATTGACGAAGCGGATCGTCTCGTCGAGCGTGAAGGGTTCAAGCCCGGCAAGCGTCAGCCTGGGCTCGATCGTCGGCACGATGCGCGGCTTGATGTCCTTCACGGCCTCGGCAATGGCGCGGATATGCGCGGGCGTCGTGCCGCAGCATCCGCCGAGCATGTTGACGAAGCCGCTGCGCGCGAACTCGCCGACGAGCTTGGCCGTCGCCTCGGGGCTTTCGTCATACATGCCGAATTCGTTCGGCAAGCCGGCATTGGGGTAGGCGCAGACGAGCGTGTCCGCGATGCGCGACAACTCCTGGATGTGGGCGCGCATTTCCTTGGCGCCCAGCGCGCAGTTGAGGCCGATGGTGAAGGGCTCGGCATGCTTCAGCGAGTGCCAGAACGCCGCCGTCGTCTGGCCGGAGAGGGTGCGGCCCGAAAGATCGGTGATCGTGCCGGAGATCATGATCGGCAGCTTGACGCCGCGCTCGCCAAAGGCTTCATCCGCCGCGAACAGCGCCGCCTTGGCGTTCAACGTGTCGAAGATCGTCTCGACGAGGATGATCTCGGCACCGCCATCGATGAGGCCGAGAATCTGCTCCTTGTAGGCAAGTCGGAGGTCGTCGAAGGAGACTGCGCGAAAGCCCGGGTTGTTGACGTCCGGCGAGATGGAGGCGGTGCGGTTGGTCGGCCCGACCGCGCCGGCGACGAAGCGGCGGCGGCCATCCTGTTTCTGCGCCAGTACGGCAGCCTCGCGGGCAAGACGCGCGCCCTGGACGTTGAGTTCGTAGGCGAGGCTCTCCATCGCATAGTCGGCCTGCGCGATGGTGGTGGACGAGAAGGTGTTCGTCTCCACGATGTCCGCGCCGGCGGTGAAGTATTCGAGATGGATCTCGCGCACGGCGTCGGGCTGCGTGAGGATCAGGAGGTCGTTATTGCCCTTGAGCGGGTGCGACCAATCCTTGAAACGTTCCCCGCGGAACTGCTCTTCCGAGAACTTGCGATCCTGGATCTGCGTGCCCATCGCGCCATCGAGAATGAGAATGCGCTCTTTCGCGGCAGCGTTCAGCGCTGCGAGGACTTCTGCGCCGTCGGCGGGACTATTCATTGTGGTGCTCATCATCAAAAGCCTTGATCCAGTTTCGTCATTGCGCGGAACGCCAGTGACGAAGCAATCCAGAGAAGGTGTTCCAGCGGCTGGATTGCCGCGTCGGCTGCGCCTCCTCGCAATGACGGCGAAGTGCCGTCAGCGTATAACGAGGCCCGTCAAGCCGCGACCTGCTCGACCTGCGGGCGCAAGCCGACGAGGTGGCAGATGGCGTGGACGAGGTCCGCCTTGTTCATCGTGTAGAAATGGAGATCGGTGACGCCCTGGTCGATCAGGTCGAGCACCTGCTCGGCGCAGACCGCTGCTGCGACGAGGCGGCGCGTCGCAGGATCGTTCTCCAGCCCCTCGAAGCGTTCGGCAAGCCAGTTCGGAACGGTCGTGCCGCAGCGTGCGGCAAAGCCCGCCGTCTGCTTGAAGTTCTGCACCGGCACGATGCCCGGCAGGATCGGGATGTTGATGCCTCGCGCCCGGACCTTGTCGAGATAGCGGAAATAAAGCTCGTTATCAAAAAAGAACTGCGTAATCGCCTGGTCCGCGCCTGCATCGACCTTGGCTTTCAGCGCATCAATGTCAGCGTCGAGCGAGGCGCTTTCAGGATGCGCTTCAGGGTAGGCCGAGACGGCCACCTTGAAGTTGCCGATCTTCTTGATGCCGGCAACGAGGTCGCAGGTCTGCGCATAGCCGTCCGGATGCGGCTCGTAGGCAGTGCCGAGACCGCCGGCGGGATCACCGCGCAGCGCGACGATGTGGCGGACGCCGGCCTTGGCGTAGAGACGGATCACGTCGTCGATTTCGCTGCGGCTCGCACCGACGCAGGTGAGGTGCGCCGCGGGCTTGAGGGCCGTCTCGTCGACGATGCGCTTCACCGTCGAATGGGTGCGTTCACGGGTCGAGCCGCCCGCGCCATAGGTGACGGAAACGAAGCCGGGTCCGAGCGGCGCAAGACGCTCAATGCTGTCCCAGAGCTGCTTCTCCATGTCTTCGGTCTTCGGTGGAAAGAACTCGAATGACACCTCGACAGGCCGGCGGCCGGTCTTGCGCGAAAGGCGGATGGGTTCAGACATCTCTTGGTCCTCGAATGGTTCAGTCTTGAGTATCGGTCGAAACGAAATGGATCAGGCGACCCGCGACATTGTCTGCGGCACGTCGCCCTGGATGCGTCGATCCTGCCCGAGCCAGATCGAAACGGTGAGCTTGGCGTTGGCTCCGGTTCCGGGCGGCAGGGCGCGGTATTCCATCGGCGTGACCCCGGCCTCGGCAAGGTAGCCCTCGATCTCCGAACGCTCGAAGCCGAGCCGGCGATGCGCATGCTGCTCGCGCAGCGCCTCCTCCGAATGTGGTGCGAAATCGATCACTGCAAGCCGTCCGCCTGGAGCGAGCGTGCGCACCGCTTCCCGCAGCGCCCGGGCCGGATCGTCGAGGAAATGCAGCACCTGATGCACGATTACGAGGTCATAGGCGCCGCGCTCCACCGGCAGGGCATAGATGTCGCCCTGGCGGAGCTGGACATTGCGCAGGCCGACGCGCTCGAGATTGGCACGTGCAACCGACAGCATCGCCGGGCTCTGGTCGACGCCGACCGCACGGCCGGCGAGCGGGGCAAGCACCTCGAGCATGCGGCCGGTGCCGGTGCCGAGATCGAGCAGGGCATGAACCTTCTTCGTGCCGACGAGCTGCGCGATCGTCTGCTCGACACGCGCATCGCCGATATGGAGCGCGCGGATCTTGTCCCAGTCGAGCGCCTGGCTTGCGAAGTAATGGGCGGCCTGCGCGGCGCGGGTCTCGCGCGCCTCGGCGAGGCGGGCGCGGTCGGCGGTGAGAACCGGATCGCCGGCGTCGAGCTCACGCATGATGAAGGCGACGAGCGAGGCGGCGGACGCATCGGCAAGCCGGAAGAAGGCCCAGGCTCCCTCGCGGTGACGCTCGATCAGCCCCGCCTCGACAAGAAGCTTCAGATGGCGCGAGACACGCGGCTGCGATTGCCCGAGGATCGAGGTGAGCTCGGTCACCGTCAGCTCGGCTTCCGAAAGGAGGGCTGCGAGCCGCAGCCGCGTCGGCTCGGCCAGCGCTTCCAGCGCTGCGATCATCCTGTCGAAGGAAAGTTGACCCGTCATCGAACCAATCTTTATCGGAGCTGTAATCTGCACATAAAGATATGTTTATACGTAAAGCGGAAGAATGCAACCGATGATTTCGTATGCGATCGGTTTAAGCGGCCATTAGGCTTCAATACGGGAAATCCTCGACCACGCTTGCATCACACCCTGCGAAAGTCGCATTTTCGCCTCAAGCCCCGGCCTAATGTCGTGGTGTTCTTGGCTTTCGGCCACCAGCCTTCAAACGGTTTTCACCCCCGGCGCCGGTCGGAGGCGGCTCGTCAAGCGTCCATCGACACAGGAGCGCCCATGTCATTCCTGCGCAGCATGATTCCAAGCCCGGTCCGCTCTCTGCCATGGCGTCTGCAATGGCTTGCCGGGACTGATGCATACGCCAAGCGGCCGACGGCCTCCATCGCCAAGCTCCTGCACTGGACGACCCTCGAACTGCTCGACCGCGACGCCGAGTTCGTCACCGCGGACGGCCATCGCCTCAAATCCACCTCGCGGAACTTCACATCGCTGTCCGTGCATCTCACCGGCACGCGAGACAGCGAATTCCAGGCCTTCATCGCACGCCGCCTGCATCCCGCTAACGTGTTCATCGACATCGGGGCGAATGTCGGGGTCTATTCGGTGTTCGCGAGCAACCTTGTCGGCGAGGCAGGGCAGGTGCTGAGCATCGAGGCGAACCCTGTCACCTATGCCTATCTCGCTGACAACATCGCTCGAAACGGCTTGAGGAACGTCGTGCCGCTGAACTGCGCGGTGGGCGACGAGACGGGGACGCTGCGCATCGCGGCGAACACGCGGAACGCCGGCGAGACGCATGTGGCGACTTCGTCGGAGACCGGAGCCGTGGTCGCGGTGAAGCGCGTCGACGATCTGCTCAAGGAGCAGGGCGTCTCGCGCGTCGACTACATCAAGATCGATGTCGAAGGCTTCGAGCTACCCGTTCTGCGCGGCGCGAAGGAAACGATCACCGCCAATGCCGAGATCGTGGTGCAGACCGAACTCGTCGATGCTCATGCGCGGCGCTACGGACATTCGGTGTCGGACATCGTCGCACTGATGACGGGCCTCGGCCTGAAGCCGTTCCAGCCGGATGCGACCGGCAGGGCCGTCGAGATTACGACCGCCGACATCACCGAGCATTGCGACGTGCTCTGGATGCGCTGAGCGATCACATCCGCGTGTAGCGGCGGGGTGAGCGCTTCTCGGTCGTTGCCAGAGCTCGTCTGCACGCTCATTCTGCAATCGAGCAACCGGGGCCCTTCCGGGCGCCAAGCCAAGAGATGCCGATGCCATTTCCGCCATTCAAGACGCTGTTTGCCGCAGCGATGCTGTTCGCCTTAGCTGAAGCGGTGACCATGAGTGAAGCCTCTGCCGACCAAAACCCCGCACCCGAAGGCCTCGTGGTTGTAGCTAGCAGGCATCCATTCGATGAAACGGTCAAAAAGCTGGAGGCGAGCCTCACCGCACGGACGCAAACGATCTTCGCCAAGATCGACCATCGCCAGAACGCGGTCGGCGTCGGCCTCGACCTTCGCCCGACCACGCTCATCATCTTCGGCAATCCGAAGGGCGGCACGCCGCTGATGCAGGCGAGCCAGTCGATCGGCATCGAACTGCCTATGAAGTTCCTCGTTGCGCAGGATGCTTCCGGCGCGGTCTCGATCAGCTACAATGATCCCCAGTGGCTCGGCCGACGGCATGGCTTGCCGGATGCGACCGCAGGCGCGCTGAAGGCGATCGCGCAGTTCCTCGCGGAAAATGCAAAGGCTGCCGCCGAGTAGCGCTCACGCTGCCGGTTTTTTTTCGATCCTCGCCCTGCGGCCAAGCAGCACCACCGCCACCACGGCCACCGCGAACACCCAGGTGACGAGATCGACATGCTCGCCATTGAGCGGAATGGCGATGGCGAGCGTCACGAAGGTCTGGAGCAATTGTACCTGGCTGACGCGAGCCACGCCCGCCAGCACCATGCCCGCGTTCCAGGCGAAGAAGCCGATGAACATGCTGAAAGCCGCCACATAGGCAAAGCCTATCCAGGCGCTGGCGGGGATCAGGCCCGGCGCAACCGGCGCGGTATAGAGCGCCACGGGTATCGTCACCGGCAGGGCGACGATGCAGCACCAGGAAATCGCCTCCCAGCCCGATAGAGCCGAAGCGAGGCGGGCCGAGCCGACATAGCCGGCCGATGAGCAAAGCGCCGCGAAAAAGAGGAAGATGTCGCCCCTGCTGAGCGTTCCGTCGCCACCGCGCAGCGAAAAGCCGATGACGAGCAAGGCCCCGGCGATCGCCGCCAGCCAGAACTGCAGGGATGGCCGTTCCTTGTTGACGAGCGCGCTGATCGCCGCGGTGAGCAGCGGCATCACGCCGAGAACGACGCCGCCATGCGAGGCCGGCACGGTGCGGATGCCAAGGCCCATGAAGACGGGGAAGAGACCGCAAACCATGCTTGCCGTGAAGATCAGCAGGCCGAGCTTGCCGGCCGGGAACCGCCGCTTGAGGACCACGAGGAGAACGCCTGCGAGTATGGCTGCGACGACCGCGCGCCCTGCGCTGACGAACCACGGATCGAGATGGGCTACCGCTAGTTTTGTGAAAGGCAGCGTGCCGCCAAAGATGACGACGCCGACGAATGCGAGGAAAAACCCGAGATTTTCGCGAGACTTGAGCATGAGGCCATCGGCAAGGGCCTCCTTGCGACGCCGCGTCGCTGCTTGGGGAAAATCGAGGCTTTCTCGTTGTACGTCCACCGACGCAGCTTTCGCCAATCAACCGTTTTGATGCCTGACGCATCAATCCTTGATGAAAGGCGTTGGATGAATGGCACGCCGCGCGCCGAACGGCGAGAGCGAAAACACGCACCACCGGCCGACGCCGTGATTTCGTCGCGCCGCAATGATAGGGTCGAAGCCATGAATCGAATGTTCCGCGCCTTGCTGTCCATGCGCCGCGTTTTCGGTGCCGTCCTCGGTCTCGCGCTACTTTTGCTGGCCGTGGCTGCGATCCTGCCGCCGATGATCGACTGGTCGAGCTATCGAACCGAGTTTGAAGGTAAACTTTCCAGCCTGATCGGCCGGCCGGTCAAGGTCCGTGGCCCGGTACATGTCTCGCTCCTGCCCGTCCCGTCGATCGATCTCGCCAAGGTGCAGATCGACGACGAGACGCAGCCGATCTCGATCGCGGCAGACCGGCTGACGTTTCAGTTGAAGCTCTCGACGCTGCTGTTCGGCGAGATCGACATCACCTCCTCGCTGCTGGAGCATCCGGTCGTCACGCTGCAGGAGGTTGCCGCGCCGAAGATCATCGCAGCTCCCAAAGCCGCAGCCGACGGCCTGAAGCAGGAAGCGCAGCGCGGTCTTCCGGGCTCGGCTCGGCTCGTCATCGTCGATGGCGAAGTCCGCCGCGCGACGACCGCCGCGCTGATCGCCGGCTTCGCCTTCGATCTCGACTATTCGAGCCGTAAGGCGTCGGCCAGCGGCCACGGCACGGTGACGATCGAAAAAAGGCAGCTCAAGGTCCGCTACGCGCTCGACGACATCAAGGCGAGCGATGCGCATCTCGGCCTGCAGATCGAGGACGAGCAGGCCTCTGCAAGCCTGGTGCTCGACGGGCGCACGAGCGTTGCGCCGGGCAGGCCTTCGTTCGAGGGCACAGCCGACGCCATTGGAGCCGTGGCGCTCTGGACGGCCGATGTGCCGCGCAGCCTCTCCTGGCGCGGCAAGTCGCGCGCGACGCTCGTCGACAATATGGCCCGCTTCGAGACGATCGAGCTTACGCTCGGCACCGCGCCGCAGCAGGATGTGCTCACCGGCGACGGCACGCTCACCTTCACCGACCACCTCGACGTGCAGGCGGCGTTTCGCTCGCCGAAGCTCGATCTCGACACGCTGATCGGCGTCGGTAACCCGCCCGTCATCCTGCCGTTCGACGCCTTCACTGAGGTCCGCGAGTTCTTCACCAACAAGGATGCGACGCCGAACAAGCTGTCTTTCCACATCGATCTCGGCGTGCAGTCGATCAAGACCGGCGGTGACGCCATCCAGAATTTCGGCTTCGTCGCCAGCGGCAGGGACGATGCCTGGACGATCGAGACCGCTCGCGCGGACATGCCGGGCAACGCGACGCTGGCCATGAAGGGCACGCCGCTACAGACCTTGTCCGTCGCCAACATCCTCAGCGGGCGATTCATGGTCGAGGTCGGCGATCAGAAGCGCTTCTTTGGCTGGTTCGACGGGCAGTTGCCCCAGACCGGGGGCGACCAGCCGCCGCCGACCGCAGTCAGGCTCGATGCCGACGCCATCTTCGAGCCGAAAGGGCTCTGGCTGCCCAAATTGCGCATTGCCTATGGCGGCAGCATCTTCCAGGGCGATGGACGGTACAGTTTTCCGCTCGCCAAGGTGTCGGTGGCAGCAAGCTCCGTGCGCCGAATCAAGCCGGATCTCGGCCGGATCGGGGTCAAGCTGACAAGCCCCATGGTCGATTTCGGCGTCTTCCCGCTTGCAGCCTTCCAGGATACGCCGTTCGTGTCGCCGAACCTCGACCTCGACCTCAAGGTTACCTCGGCCCGCTACAAGAGCGCCTCGCTCGACGGCCTCTCCCTGCTCTTTCACCGCGATGACGACAAGCGCGTGATCGAGAAACTGGTCGTCGATGATTTCAGCGGCGTGAGGCTTGAAGGCAGCGGCTCCATCGAACGGCTCGAGAAGAAAGGCCGGCTGCGCCTCAAGGCCGGCGATCTGGAGGCCTTTTCGGCGACGCTCAAGTCGTTGTTTCCGGGCCCGTTGCCGGATGTGCTTGCCATGCGCGCGAAATACCTAGCGCCGGCCGATGTCGAGGTGAGCCTGGCGCTTGCCGACAATCGGGACGAGCCGGTGGTGAAGTTCGGCATAGACGGCCAGCTCGACAAGACCAGGCTTGGCGGATCCGGCGTCTGGCAGATCGGGCCGAGCGACCGCAAGAATGTGATCGACCTCACGTTCAACGCGGGCGACGAGGTGAAGCTGCTGAGGCAGCTCGGTTTCACCGGCGTGCTTGGCAACGGCGTGGAGGCAGGCAAGCTCGATCTCTCCGCCAAGGGCAACATCGCCAAGGGCTACGAGATTTCGGCGCTCGCCGAGGCGGCGACCGCGAAGATGACGATAGACGGCAAGTTGCTCTTCACCTCGCCGGCCGCGCCGTTCGATGGCAAGCTCGTTCTCGAGGTGCCCGATGTGCGCCGTTTCGGCCAGATCATCGGCGCCAATGCCGAGTTGCTGGCCCGGAATGGCTCCGCCTCCATCAAGGGACGGCTGATCGCCGGCCTGGAAAAAATCACTCTCACCGAGTTCACCGCGCTGTTCCGGCGAGAGGCGCAGCAGGTCGCGAAGGTCGGCGGCGAGATCGCGGTGCATTTCGAGGACAAGCTTCGGGTCGCCGGCAGCATCAAGACCGATTACGTCAACGGGCGCTGGCTCGCTTCCGTGCCGCTCGGCGTGTCGCCGCCCGCGACCGAGCGGGCAGGGGACGAGCTTTGGGCGGTGACGCCCTTTGCCGCGCCTGAGGCGCCGAGCCTGTCCGGCGATCTGTGGGTGGAGACCGAACGCGTGGCGCTCGGGCCGGATTTCTCGATTGACGATGCGCGTTTCGTCCTGCGCTTCAAGCCGGAGCAATTGAGCTTCGAGCATGGCGACGTGCGCTTCGGCGGCGGGCGGATCGGCGGCGAACTCAGGCTCGACCGCACCGGGCAGAGCGCCAATGTCGAGATGCGCTTGCAACTCACGGACGTGGAAACGCAGCGCCTCACCAGCCTCCCGATCACAACGCGGCTCAACGGCGCCATCACCGTGAAGGGGAGCGGCGGGTCGCCAGCCGAACTCGTGCGCTCGCTCGACGGAAGCGGAACGATCGCGTTGCGGGAAATCCGTTTCGACACGGTCGATCCAAGACCGGTCGCGGATATGGCCTCGATGCTGCCGTTCGGCGAGCGCAAGGCGAGCCAGCCCATCGCGCAGGATAAGCCCGACGGTACAACCGATATGCGGACGCTCTCCGCTCAGCTCGATGGTGCCATGAAACCAGGGTCGGTGATCGCCCAATCCGGCTCCATGCCGGTCGCGGTATCAGGCGGCTCGCTGAAATTCGGGCCGCTGATCGTCGAGACGAAAACCGGCCTGCTCCGCAGCGAAGCGACATTCGATCTGTCGAGCGCACGGCTCGATGCAACGACGCGGATCATGCCTCTCACGCCTGCGACGGACGAGCGCGCGCCCGGCCCGCAGGCCGTCGTCACCTGGAGCGGAGGTCTCAAATCGCTGAGGCGCAGCGTCGATCTCACCTCGGAGCCGACCGAGATGAACGATGGGCAAGGCAAGCTGCCGACGATATTGCCGGCCTCCAGCCTGCCCGTCAGGCCGTAGCCGCGACGAACTCGTCGGCGCGATAGCCCTGCGCGTAGAGAAGTGCGGTGAGATCGGCGTGGTCGATGCGGACATGGGCCGCCTCCGCCACGGCGGGCTTGGCGTGGTAGGCAAAGCCGAGCCCCGCCTCCTGCAGCATGGCAAGATCGTTCGCGCCGTCGCCGACCGCCATCGTCTCGGCCTGATCGAGACCCAGCCGGCCGCGAAGCTCGACAAGTGTCGCGAGCTTCGCCTCGCGGCCGAGAATGGGCTCCGCAACGCCGCCTGTAAAGGCGCCGTTCTCGACCAGCAGCGTATTCGCCCTGTCCTCGTCGAAGCCGATCATCCGGGCGATCTGCGAGGTGAACAGGGTGAAGCCCCCGGACACGAGGCAGGCATAGGCGCCATGCGCGCGCATGGTTCCGACAAGTTCGCTGCCGCCCGGCGTCAGGGTCAGGCGCTCGCGGATGATTTCGTCGACCACGCCGACGGGCAGGCCTTTCAGCACGGCGACACGCTCGCGAAGTGCCGGCTCGAAGGCAAGTTCGCCGCGCATCGCCCGTTCGGTGATGGCGGAGACCTCCGCCTTCAACCCTGCGAAATCAGCCAGCTCGTCGATGCATTCCTGCCCGATCATGGTGGAATCCATGTCGGCGAGAAACAGGCGCTTGCGCCGCACAGCGGTCGGCTGGATGATGATGTCTATTGGAAGGCCCGCGAGCGCGTCCCGCACGCTGCGCTCGATCGTCTTCAGGTTCTCGCCGGGCTCAGGCGAAAAAAAGACATCGGCCGCGATACCCTCATTGAGCCACGTCTGATTGCCCGGCTTCGGCAGGCCGTTCAACGCGGCCTCGAGCGCGGCGGTGCCGAGGCAGGGGTCTTTCTGGTTGCAGACCAGCGTGGCGACATGCGTGCCGGCCGCATCGGTTTCGACGATCTTGGACATGCGGTGTCCTTAATCGTTCCGCATCGAGGTGGAAACCCGCCTTGCCGGATTTGACACGCGCCCTCGTTCGACCTTTCCCTTGCCCGATGACCCTCAACACGTCCATGCCCTGCAAGACCCTCACCGCTGGAGCGGGTGGACGCGCCGACGCGCGCGAGGACGGATCACCCGAGGCGATCCTCATTTCGGGGCCGACGGCGAGCGGCAAATCCGCACTCGCAGCCGCGTTGGCGCAGCAGTTCGACGGCGTGATCATCAACGCCGACTCGATGCAGATCTATCGCGACCTTCGCATCCTGTCGGCGCGGCCGAGCGCGGCGGAGGAGGCGGCGCTTCCGCATCGGCTCTACGGCTATGTCGAGGCCGGCGTCGAATATACGGTCGGTCATTACGTGAAGGATGCAGCCGAGGTGCTCGCGGCGGTGCGGGCGGAAGGCAGGCTGCCGATCTTCGTCGGCGGCACGGGCCTCTATTTCAAGGCATTGACACAAGGTCTGGTCGAGACGCCGGTGATACCGCCCGCAATCCGCGCCGAACTCGAGCGCGCGGCGGAGATGGGCGAGAACCTGCATGAGCGGCTTCAAGCGCTCGACCCCGAAAGCGCTGCGCGTCTCTCGCCGGCCGACCGGCCGAGAATCATCCGCGCGCTGGAGGTGGTGCTGGCGACCGGCAGGCCGATGGCCCATTGGCGCGCCCATGCCAACGGACAGGCGCTGCTGTCGCCCGGCCGCTGGCACGGTGTCTTTCTCACGGTAGAGCGCGAGACGCTGAAGGCGCGCATCCATCACCGCTTCGAGGAGATGATCGAGGCAGGCGCGCTCGACGAGGTCCGAAAGCTCATGGCGCGCGGCCTGCCGGCCAATCGCGGCATCATGAAGGCGCATGGCGTGCCGCACCTCGTAGCCTACCTTCAGGGCCGCATTCCGTTCAGCGAGGCCGTGTCGCTCGGCCAGATGGACACGAGGCGTTACGCCAAGCGGCAGATGACCTTTGCGCGCGGCCAGCTTCCCGGCTTTTCCTTCGTCGAGGCCGTCAGGGCGCTCGAGGGCATCGCGGACAACATCCGCTCGCCGCAAAAGCGCGCCCGTTGGCGTGCCGACATCGATGCGCTCGAATTTTTCACCGGCTCGTGGCGTTGCGTCATCCATCGCCTCGCCTTCCGCAAGGCGCTCGGTCCCGCGCCCACCGGCGATATCTGTCTGGCCTATTTTGAGGAGCATCGCGCCCGCTTCGAGGCCGCGGCGCAATTGAAAGCTGAGACGAGGGCGCTTGCCGCAGACGCCAGCCTTCATCTCACCAGCCGGGATTTCAGACAAACATCGGCGTGATCGACAAGCCTTTGTTGACCCCGTGTCATATTGTCTCTAGCGTTCTTGTCGACGGTTCCCGAGAAGGGATCAAAAGGGAACATCGTGCGGCGTCGCCTTTCGGCGCTCATGCGATGGCTGCCCCCGCAACTGTAAGCGGCGCGTCTCTTTCACGAATGCCACTGGGCTCAAACCCGGGAAGGCGTGATCGAGACATCAAGCCGTGAGCCAGGAGACCTGCCGTCGAGACGTTCATGACCGGGGCGGGGTGCTCCCTGAGTTTGGCGGATGGGCTGCGCGGCAAGATCCCGCACGGCCTCGATGCGGCTCATTGGCTCCCGTTTCGGCTTCGATTGATTGCCCGCGGCGTTCATCATCCGCCATTGGAGTTCGACATGCAGCCGACCGAGACCTTGACATCATCCGCACCCGCCAGCCGCGAAGGCGTGGCCTCGCGCTCCAGCGTCGTCCTCCAGGCCGCGGCCGCCATCCTGCTCGGCGTGTTCGTCATCGGCATGGTCGGCTTCTCGCAGGCCAGCGTTCTGCACAATGCGGCGCATGACACGCGCCACTCCAACGCCTTCCCCTGCCACTGATCGCACCCGTCGCCAAAATGCATTGATCGCGCCGGCGCTTCGACGCCGCGCGAGGGAAGGTCGAGCCATGTCCGTTTTTCGCTCCATCGTCTTTACCGCCGCTTTGTCCGGCCTCATCGTCGGCGCTGCGGTCACCGGCCTGCAGCATCTCGGCACCGTGCCGCTGATCCAGCAGGGTGAGGCCTTTGAGGAGCAGGCGAAGAAGGCTGGGCCTGCACCCGCCGCGTCTGTCGCCGCCACGGTCCATCAGCACGCCGACGGCTCGGCCCATGTCCATGAGGCTGACGCCTGGGAGCCGAAGGATGGCCTTGAGCGCAATGCCTACACGGCGCTCGCCAACGTGATGACGGGGATCGGCTTCGCGCTGATGCTGGCCGGAGCGTTCGCGCTGCTCGGCCGCCCGGTCACTTGGCGCGAAGGGCTTTTCTGGGGCCTCGGTGGCTTTGCCGCGTTCACGCTCGCCCCCGGGCTCGGCCTGCCCCCGGAACTGCCCGGCATGCCGGCGGCGGCGCTGGAGGCGCGTCAGGCCTGGTGGATCGCAACGGCCGTGCTGACGGCTGCGGGGCTCTGGCTCATCGCCTTCAAGAGAGCCGCATGGGCAGCGGCGTTGGCCATCATTCTCATCGCCGCGCCGCACGTTGTCGGCGCCAATGAGACCGGCGTGCTGAAAACGCACGGCTATAATCTCAACTACATAGATGTTTTAAATCTCCAGAGTCTGCACACCGATCTGGCGCCTTCAGTGCGTTCGACGGATATCTTCG
>JAIELD010000039.1 GCA_019753285.1 Beijerinckiaceae bacterium
CTCAGCCTCAGCGGCGGATCGGCGGCGGGGCAGCGCCTGATCTATTCGCCGCAACGCAAAACTGCCCGCGTGCTGATCGACCTCGATACCGGAAACGAGACCTTGATCGAGATGCGGCTCGTTCTTGAAATGGCGGGCAAGCCCGAAACGGAGACCTGGCTTTATCGATGGACGGCGTAGGCAAAAATCCGGCGGCAATGCCGACGAGCAAGGTCGTTCCGCTGAAGGCGGCAGCTGAGATTGCCGCGTCGTCGAGCCATGCTCCGACGCCCGGCCCGGCCATGCCCGCCGAACAGCCGCTCATGATGCCGACCCAGTCGCTCGACAGTTGGGACGAGATCAACACGCGCCAGCCCTCGCGCCGCGAGTCGCTCGCTGTGACCTGGCTCTCGCGCCTTATCGTGTTTGGAGGCGGCATCGGCGTCACCGCTATCGGCGGCTACGAGATGTATCAGGTCATCTCGATCGGCTCGAGCGTCACCTTCCTACAGTGGCTGCTGTGGGCGCTGTTCCTGCTCAATTTTTCGTGGATCGCGCTTGCCTTCTGCAACGGCGTCCTCGGCTTCGTTTCGCTGCTGTTCCGGCCGCGCAACCTCATCGCGGTTCCGGACAGCCTCAGCACGCGGACGGCCGTGATGATGCCGATCTACAACGAGGCGCCGAGCCGCGTCTATGGTGCCATGCAGGCGATCGCGGAGGACATCGCCCGCACCGGGCTGATCGCGCATTTCGACTTCTTCCTGCTTTCAGACACGACGGACCCCGCGGTCTGGATCGCCGAGGAGCGCGCCTTCCACGCGCTGCGGGCAAGGCTTTCGCCTGACATCCGCATGTTCTACCGGCACCGCATCAAGAACACGGGGCGCAAAGCCGGCAATCTCGAGGATTTCGTCTCGCGCTGGGGCGGCGGCTACGACCACATGCTCGTGCTCGATGCGGACAGCCTGATGAGCGCCGAGGCGATCACCGGCCTTGCCGCCCTGATGGAGCGCGACGAGGATGCCGGCATCATCCAGACGCTGCCGCTGATCATCAACCGCAACACGCTGTTCGCCCGCGTGCAGCAGTTCGCAGCGCGCATTTACGGGCCGGTGATCGCGGAAGGGCTGCGGCTCTGGATGCACCGCGACGGAAATTACTGGGGCCATAACGCAATCATCCGCACGCGCGCCTTTGCCGCGCATTGCGGCCTGCCGAACCTCAAGGGCAAGCCGCCCTTCGGCGGGCACATCCTCAGCCATGATTTCGTCGAGGCTGCGCTGATGCGCCGTGCCGGCTGGGCCGTCTACATGGTGCCCGGGCTCGTCGGCTCGTACGAGGAGAGCCCGCCCAGCCTGATCGACATCGCGGCGCGCGACCGCCGCTGGTGCCAGGGCAACCTGCAGCATTCGCGCGTCATTGGCTCCAGAGGGTTCCACTGGGCGAGCCGGCAGCATTTCGCCACCGGCATCTTCAGCTACCTCGCCTCGCCGCTCTGGCTGCTGCAGCTCCTCGTCGGTATCCTTCTCACATTGCAGGTCACGTATTTCAGGCCCGAATATTTCACCGAGGAGTTCTCGCTCTATCCGGCCTGGCCACGCTTCGACGCTGAGCGCTCGCTGATGCTGTTCGGCGGCACGATGGCGATCCTGCTCGCGCCGAAGCTGTTCGGGCTGATCATCGCACTGTTCGACGGGCGCACGCGCCGCGCCTGCGGCGGCTTCATCGTGCTTATCTTTTCCACACTGTTCGAGATCATCATGTCGGCGCTGCTCGCACCCATCATGATGGTGATCCAGTCGGGCGCGGTATTCGAAATCCTCGTCGGCCGCGACACGGGTTGGATCACGCAGCGCCGCGACGATGGGACGATTCCGTTCAAGGACATCGTGCGGCGGCATCGCAGCCACGTGCTGCTCGGCGTCGTGGCCGGCCTCTCAGCCTTCCTCATCGCCACCTCGCTGTTCGCGTGGATGAGCCCCACCATCATCGGCCTCGTGCTGGCCGTGCAGATCTCCTATGTCACGGGGCTGCTCAGCTTCGGGTTGTTCCTGAAGCGCTTCAACATTCTGATGACGCCGGAGGAACGCAACCCGCCGCACATCGCCACCGAGGCCGGCAAGCTCAGCCAGTCGCTCGCGGCGCTCGGGCTCGACAGCGGCGATCCGCTCGGCCTGCTGCACGGCGACCCTGTCCTGCTGACGCAGCACGAGGCGATGCTGCCCGAAAACCCGCCCCGCCCGCGCGGCGAGTTCGAGACGGACCGCGTCGTAGCTGAAGCCAAACTGATCGAGGCGCAGACGATCGACGAGGCGATCAAATGGCTGAAGCCAAAGGAGCGCATGGTCGTGCTGCACGATCGTGCGCTGCTCTCCGTGCTCGCCAATCTCGACGGCCCGACCGCGGCGAAAAGCGCCTGAACCGACCGCGCCCATCAAGCATTGACCCAATGGCGGAGTTATCCTACATCGGCGTCGGTCGCTGAGACCTTCGGGGCAACAATCCCGACACCGGTTGGATGGGTAGCTCAGTGGTAGAGCAGGAGCCTTTTAAGCTTCTGGTCGTGGGTTCGATCCCCACCCCATTCACCACCTTCAAGCCTCAACCACCATCCCGTCATAGGCCGGTACGACGCCAGCTGGAACCTGCCGCGCCAGTGCATCATAATCGAGATCGGTGTGCAGGTTCGTCAGCACGGCGCGCTTTGGCTTCATGCGCTCGATCCAGGCGAGCGATTCGGCAAGGCGGAAATGGCTCGGATGCGGCGTCAGGCGAAGCGCGTCTATGATCCAGCAGTCTAGCCCCTCGAGATACGGCACGCTCTCGTCAGGGATGGCATTGACGTCCGGGGTGTAGGCGATGCCGCCAAACCTCAGGCCAAGCGCATCGATGCTGCCGTGATGCAGGTTGAACGGCGTGCAGGCGACCGCGCCGCCCTGCCCCGCAATCGAGAACGTCTCGCCGGCGCGGATGCGGTGCTCCTTGGCAAGCGGCGGGTATTCGCTGCCGGGCGGCGTCTCGAAGATGTAGCGGAAGCGGGTGTGCAGGGTGCCAGCCGTCGCCTCATCGAGATAGACGTCGATCAGCCTGCGGTTCTGGATGACGACGGGTCGCAAATCGTCGATGCCGTGGGTGTGGTCAGCGTGTTCATGGGTGAAGATCACCCCGTCGAGCCGCTTTACGCCGGCCGTGAGAAGCTGATCGCGAAGGTCTGGCGAGGTGTCGACCAGTACGGTCGTCTCTCCGCCGGACGAGGCCTGCCGGACGAGGATGGAGCAGCGCCGGCGGCGGTTCTTGGGATTCGTCGGATCGCAGGCGCCCCAGCCCTGCGCGACGCGCGGCACGCCGCCAGACGAGCCGCAGCCCAGGATCTCGACCGAAAGGCTCATTCAGCCGCCTCGGCGATCCGCGCCGGCTGAAGCCGCGTGAAGAGGCGTTCGGCGTTCTTCGTCGTCTGTTCAGCGATCTCGGCCAGCGAGACGCCCTTCACCTCGGCCAGCACTTTGGCTGTATCGGCGACGTAGGCCGGCTCGTTGCGCTTGCCGCGATTGGGCACGGGCGCGAGAAAGGGCGCATCCGTTTCGACGAGCAGGCGATCGAGTGGCGCATCCGCCGCGATCTGCCGGATCTCGTGCGACGACTTGAAGGTGAGGATGCCGGAAAACGAGAGATAGAAGCCAAGATCGAGCCCTCGGCGCGCAAGGCGCGGGCCGGAGGAATAACAATGCAGCACGGCGGCGAATGCGCCGCGCGACATCTCGTCCTCCAGCAGGTCGCCCATGTCATCGTCGGCGTCGCGCGCATGAATGACGATTGGCAACCCGGTGCGGCGCGCCGCCTCGATCTGCCTGCGGAAGCTCGCGGCCTGCACGTCATGCGGCGCGCGGTCGTAATGATAGTCGAGGCCCGCCTCGCCGATCGCCACGCATTTCGGGTGGCGAGCGCGTTCGACGAGTTCGTCCACGGTCACGTCAGTCTCGTCCAGCACCTGCAGCGGATGGGTGCCGACCGTACACCAGATGTCAGGATCACTCTCTGCAAGTGCGGCGATCGACGAAAAGCGCTTGACCCGCGTCGAGATCGTGATGACGCGTGCAACTCCCGCCGAGCGAGCGCGCTGCATGAGGCTCGCCCGATCGGCGTCGAAATCCGGAAAGTCGAGATGGCAATGCGTGTCGATCAGCATGCTCGTCACGTCTCCGCTCAGCCGACGCCGGCTGCGTTGGCTTCTGCCTCGACGTAACGCGGGAAGATGCCGGTGGGGGCCGGCAACTCCACGCCGCCATGCAGCCGATGATCGGCATTCGCGTGAGCAAAGTCCCGCAAGTTGTCGTTGACGTTGAGCAAATCGAGCAGCTTGAACGCGCCGGCCGGCACGAAGGGCTGCGCCATGATGGCGATGATGCGCAGCACCTCGGCCGTAACATAGAGCACAGTCGCCATGCGGGCGGGATCGGTCTTGCGAAGCTGCCAGGGCTCCTGCGCCGCAAAATAGCGGTTTGTGTCCGCCACCACCGACCATACCTGCGACACGGCCTGATGGATCGAGAGGCTCGCCATGGCGGCACGCGCTTCGTCCGGCAGGGCGTAAGCGGCGGCAAGGATCGTCTCGTCGGCAGCGCTGAAAGCGCCCGGCTCAGGCATCCGCCCCTCGCAGTTCTTGGCGATCATAGAGAGCGAGCGCTGCGCGAGATTGCCGAGATCGTTGGCAAGGTCGGCGTTGATGCGGCTGACGATCGCCTCATGGCTGTAATTGCCGTCCTGGCCGAAGGTCGCCTCGCGCAGGAAGAAGTAACGCAGCGAATCGACGCCGTAATGCGCCGCCATCTCGAACGGGTCGACGACATTGCCGACTGATTTCGACATCTTCTCGCCCTTGTTGAGCAGAAAGCCGTGGCCGAACACCTGCTGCGGCAGCGGCAAGCGGGCCGACATCAGGAAGGCCGGCCAGTAGACCGCGTGGAAGCGGACGATGTCCTTGCCGATGACATGCACGTCCGCCGGCCAGTATTTGACGCGTGGCTCATCCTCGTCGGGAAAGCCTGTCGCGGTCAAATAATTTGTCAGCGCGTCGACCCAGACATACATCACGTGCCGCTCGTCACCCGGCACCTTGATGCCCCAGTCGAATGAGGTGCGGCTGATCGACAGATCCTTGAGCCCGCCTTTGACGAAGCTCAGCACCTCGTTGCGCCGCGATTCCGGCGCGATGAAGCCTGGGTTCGCCTCGTAGAGCGCGAGGAGCTTTTCCTGATAGCTTGCGAGGCGGAACATGTAACTGTCCTCCTCGCGCCATTCGACAGGTGTACCGTTGGGCGACAACCGCACGCCATCGGCAGCGAGCGTCGTCTCGGTCTCGTCGAAGAAGGCCTCGTCGCGGACCGAATACCAGCCTGCGTATTTCGAAAGATAGATGTCGCCATTGTTCTGCATGCGCTGCCACAACGCCTGCGAGGCGCGGTGATGGCGCGGCTCCGTGGTGCGTATGAAATCGTCGTTGGAGGCGTTGAGCACATGCGCCATCTCGCGGAAGCGCGCGGCGTTGCGCTCGGCGAGAGCCTCGACCGCGATGCCTTCTTTTGTGGCGGTCTGCAGCATCTTCTGCCCGTGCTCGTCCGTTCCCGTCAGGAAGAAGACGTCATAGCCGTCGAGCCGCTTGAAGCGCGCGATCGCGTCCGTCGCGATGAGTTCATAGGCATGGCCGATATGCGGAACGCCATTCGGATAGGAAATGGCGGTGGTGATGTAAAATCTGGGCTTGTTCATCGCGGCAACATAGGAGGTTCGCGGCAAAAAGGAAAAGAGCGAACGATGCTCGGGCATAACGCATAGCCCACGCTTCTGCCATGCCCCGAACTCAGAAAACTCATAGGCGTGCGCGGCGTCTCGTCATCCGCCGGCTTTACGCACCGCCTCCGCAAGGCCGGAGATGGTCGCCAGCACCAATGGACGCCGGTCGAGGTTGTACGCATCGACCTCGCGGCGACCGGCGCTGAGCTTTTCGTGCAGCTCTGCGAATGGCTGCAGGGCCGCGGCCGGCCGCGCGGCGCGGCTCGACACGGCCTGGCCGAGATAATCCTCTGCCGCTTCGACGAACTGCTCGAACGCAAGACCGTCGCGCTTCGTCGTCGCTTCCGCGAGCGCAAGCGCCACCTTGTCGTCCACGGCCGGCAGGCGTTCGAACAAGTCCTTCAGCCGCGTCCGCAGCGCGAGCATACCCTCGTCAAGCAACTTGAAGGCGCGCGCGACCGAGCCTTTCGAAAGAGAAGCGGCCTGCGCGATGGCGGCAGGCGGCGCATCGGGCTCGCCGACGCCGGTAACGACCCGGGCCACGTCGCTCTCGGACAGCGGCCGCAGCAAGATCGTGCGGCAGCGCGAGCGGATCGTCGGCATCAGGCGGCCGGGCGCATGCGAGACGATGATGAAGATCGATCGCTCCGGCGGCTCCTCCAGCATCTTCAACAGTGCATTGGCGCTGCTGGCGTTGAAGTCATCCGCGCTGTCGACGATCGCGATGCGCCAGCCACCGGCCCCGGCCGTGGAGCGGAACAGCGAGCTGATGCCGCGCATATCCTCGACCGAAATGACCGAGGAGAACGATTTGCCGTCCCGCGTCGGCCCGCGCCTCAATACGGCAAGGTCGGGATGGGCCTGCGACGCAACGAGTTTTGCCGCGCGCGCATCCGCGTCGACCTCGAGCGTCGTCGCATGGCGCACGCTGGGGCTGGTTGGGTCGGGATGCGCCAGCACGAAGCGGGCAAAGCGATAGGCGAGCGTCGCCTTGCCGATCCCCTCCTCGCCGCCAACGATCCAGGCATGATGCATCCGTCCCGAGCGGTAGGCGTCGAGCAGGTCGCGCTCCTGCTCCTGGTGGCCGACCAGATCAAGCATCTCACGCGGATGCGGCAGGTCGCCGAGGCGATCCGGCTCCTCGCTCTCCTCTCCGAGGCGCGGCAAGATCTGTAGGCGCGGCGGCTTCATGCTGTCGAATCTGCGACGGCAGGCACCGCGAACCGCGCGCCAAGCTCGCTCCAGATCAGATGCGCAAGGGCGGCGGCGTCCAGCGCGCCGGCAACCACGATCACGCGGGAAGGCTCCCCGGCGGCGATCTCGAGGAAGGCGGACCGGACCCGGTCGTGGAACGCGATCGATTCCGCCTCGAAGCGATCGAGCCCCGAACCGGCTCCGCGCCGCACTGCCGCCCGGCGAAGGCCTTCGTCGGGCGGGATGTCGATAAGCACGGTCGCGTCAGGCTTGAGGCCGGTCTGTACGATGGTCTCGAGCGCATCGAGCGTCGCGGCATCGACCGCGCCAAGCGCACCCTGATAAGCTCGCGTCGAATCCGTGAAACGGTCGCACAGCACGACTGCGCCTCGGTCGAGCGCCGGGCGAATGGTCTTCTCGATATGATCGCGCCGCGCCGCGAAAAACAACAGCGTTTCGGTCAGCGGTCCGAACGCATTGACCGCTCCGGAAAGGATCAGGCTGCGGATCGCCTCGGCTCCCGGCGTACCGCCGGGCTCACGCGTCACCAACACTTCAAGACCCCGGGCCGACAGGCGCTCGGCAAGCAGCGTGATCTGCGTCGTCTTGCCGGCTCCCTCCCCACCCTCGAAGGTGATGAACCGACCGGTCAACGCCTTTAAATCGCTCACGTCTGGCCACGCTGGAACAGCTTGGCGACAGCCCGCCTCAAACTGCCCGTGACGAGTTCGAACGCGCCATCGGCGGCACGCTGGGTGAGCGAACCGCGTTCGACATCCTCCGCCGCATAGAGCGGCACGTCGAGAGCCTGGATGTCGCCACGCCGCATGCGCAGCCGCGCGACCTCCGTTCCTGCCTTGATAGGCGCGAGGAGCGGCGCGCGGTAGCTTACCGAAGCGACCATCTTGGCTGCATCGCCGCGCGGCACGAGCGTTCCCACATCCTCCTTCGCGACGAGGCCCACGCTCGATTTGGCGCCGCCGAACACCTTCGCCTCCTCGATCACCGCGCCGGCACGAAAGAGCCTGAACGGTTCGAAGCTGCGGAAGCCCCAATCCAGCAGCTTGCGCGCCTCCACGGCCCGATCCGCCGCCGATTTCAATCCGTTCACCGCAAGGATGAGCCGCTGCCCATTGACGGATGCGGAACCGACGAGCCCGTAGCCGCCTTCGTTCGAATTGCCGGTCTGCAGCCCATCCGCGCCAGCCTCAGCGCCGAGCAGCGGGTTGCGATTGGCCTGCCTGGTCTTGCCCCAGGTGAACTCCTTTTGGGAAAACAGGGGATAGAGCTGCGGATAGGCGCGGATGATGTGATCGCTGATGAGGACGAGATCGCGCATGCTCACCGCCTGCCCTGCTTCCGGCAGACCGGTCGGATTGACGAACACCGAGTTCTTAAGGCCAAGCTCCTTCGCGCGCTGGTTCATCAGCTTTGCGAAATTCTCCTCGCTGCCGGCGATGCCCTCGGCAAGCGTGATCGCCGCATCGTTGCCAGAGACGACGACCATGCCCGAGATGAGCTCCGAGACTTTCGGCCGCTGCCTCGGCGTGAGGAACATCGCCGCGTTGCCCGACACCGCGCCGCCCTTGCGCCAGGCATAGGCGGAGACGACCATCTCGTCATCGAGCTTCAACCTGCCTTTTTCGATCTCCTCGAACACGACGGCCGCTGTCATCACCTTGGCGAGGCTCGCCGGCGGCGTCGGCTTGTCGGCATCCTTCTCGAACAGCACCGACCGCGTATTGACATCATAGAGGATCGCCTGTGGTGCCGCGCTCTGGAAACTCTGCGCCCGCGCCGGAGCGAATGCCAGCGCCAAAGCGAGCGACGCCAGAGGCGCAACGATATGAGCGATACGGGATGTCATCGGCAAACTGTGCAGGCTTGCCCTTGCAAAATCAACCGGCTTCACGCGCGCGAAACAGGCCGGCGGGTCTCGTCAGCGGACGATGCGGGCGTCGCTCGCGCCTGCGGATTTCGCCTTTGTGGCCGCGCGCTCGGCGTCTTCGCTGGTTGCGAACGGACCGGCGGAGACCTTGTAGGCGACGCGGCCAGCGATCTCGACCGTCTCCATCCGGGCATGCAGGGCGGGACCGAGGCTAGCGACGATGCGCTGTGCGTTGGCGACGTTCTGGAACACGCCGACGGCGACCTTGCGCGAGCCGGCATCGGGCGGCGAGAAGCGCTGCGTTTCAAGACCGGAAAACGGGTCCTTCCCGGCGAATGTGCTGCGCACATCGTCTGCTGGCGCGAAATAAGAGACCTTGGTCAGCGGCGAAGAGGGTGAGAGCCGTCTTGCCGGAAGCTCGACAGCGCTCAGCCGCGATGAAGCAACCTGTACGCCGGCGCGCGGCACATCGCTCGCAGACAGGCGCTGGCCAGCCGCGGAGCCGCTGAAATCGAATGGCCGCTCCGGCGGCAACGGCACCGAACGCTCTGGGAGCAGCGAGCGCGACTGTTGCGCGATGGCCGCTACCTGGATGGTCTGTGGCGCAGGCTGCACGCCTTGCGACTCGGCGACGGCTTCCGGCTGGTCGGCAACGGCCTGATAGGTCGGATCCTCCTCGCCTGCCGCAGCGGTCTCCGGCTCGGAGGGACGGCTCGCGAGCACTGGGGCGGCAGGCCGGGACACCGGCACGACGGCGCGCGGCGCGGGAATGCTGGTGAATGCCGGCTCGGCGGAGGCGACCTGAACCTGGGCCTGCGTGTCGAGCCCCGGCAGGCTCGCCGGCTTTCCGTCGATAGTCAGCGAGGCAAGCAGCTTTTTGTCGTCGCTTCCGGCAAGACCCGCCGGCGCCATGTGCTCGACCTTGATGCGGGCGGTGCCGAGCCGCCGGAAGTCGAGCGCTTCGGCGACGCGCTGCGAGACGTCCATCACTCGGTTGCCATGGAACGGCCCGCGATCGTTCACCCGAACGATCATCGAGCGCCCATTGGTGAGGTTCGTGACACGTGCATAGCTCGGCAGCGGCATGGTCGGATGCGCAGCCGTGATCGACTGGCTGTCATAAATTTCGCCGTTGGCCGTGCGGCGACCGTGAAAGGCCTCGCCATACCAGGACGCGAGACCGATCGCCGAATAGTTGCCGTTCATCTCGCGCGGCACATATGTGCGGCCCGCGACCGAATACGAGCGACCGACCTGATAGCGGCCGCCGCCTTTCGGCACGGCCTCGCCGTCCGCGACGACGCGCGGGCTCGCGGGGCCATATTTTTTCTGCGGAAACGCGCCGACTTCCGAACTGCCGCGGCGGCTCACCTGTTGCGGTCCGCCGGAACAGCCGGCCGCGAGAAGCCCAAGCGCGATGCAGGCAAGACCATGAGACAGTCGCACGGAACCGGCGCACGACAGGACAAGACGGGCAGCGCCGTCTTCAAATGAAAGGGAAGCCGGCTCCAGGAACCGCTTCATCAAACTGCTGCCTGCATGGCCATTGAAGTGTCCGGTCTTGGGTGTTTTGAAACACTCATCGTTCGACTCCGCACCTTCTTGGGCCACCATCGTTACCTTGGCCTTAAATCAAATGCCGCGATTTTGCAAAATGGTTTAGAAAGTACGAACGTTCGCGCATCGGCAGCGCTACGCTCCAATCCGCCGCGCGATTGTGACCGTCCTGTGGCGAAGGCGCCGCACTGAGGTGAAGTTGGACGTGTGTTGCTATTCGCCCACACGCGCCGTGCCGGCGTAGCCGTCTTCGCGCACCCAGGCGATCGTGCTATCGCCCGTCCGGTCGATCGTGAAGCAGAACGGCTTGCCGTCGTACCAGGTGGACCATTTCTGGCAGAGGCGGTCGCCATCGACCCACCAGCGGCCAGAGTCGCTCGGCTTCAGGAAGCGCCCGAGGCCGACGGCCTCACCGGACCCGTCCACCTTTCCGCTCGCGGCGTAGTAGAGCGGCATCTCGCCGCCAAGCGGCACTTTGAGATAGACGCGCTTGCCTGCAATGAAGCCGGTGAGCTGCTGACCGGACAGGCGCTGAGCCGCGACCGGCGACGCGGTTGCGATGATGGCGGCAAGACAGGCAAGGTGGAGCGGGGAGCGTAGGACGCGCATGATAAAGGCCATTCGTTCGAATTGAACCGACAAGCCCCGAGGTGACCACAACCGCCGATGCACGCCCCACGCCACGCACGGCCAATTTTTGCCCCCTCAGGCTTGAATTTGTTACGCGGAGCCGTCAGAGATGGATTTGCTGGAAGGGTGTCCGAGCGGTTTAAGGAACCGGTCTTGAAAACCGGCGAGGGTGCAAGCTCTCCGTGGGTTCGAATCCCACCCCTTCCGCCATGAAGGATCGAAAATCTGCCTTCGGCACGCCGACACCCCTCACCCTTTCGCTGCCGCCGCGTGGTATTGCTTGCGGATCGCCTCTATGTCGACACTCGGCTGCGGGTCCTCGATCTTCATCTCGTCGAGCGTGTCGCAGATGATCTCGGACACGGCGAGGTCGCGAAACCATTTCCGATCCGCCGGGATGATGTACCAGGGCGCGTTCGGGCGGCTGCATTTTGAGAGCGCGTCCGCATAGGCCGCCTGATACTCGCTCCAGAGCTCGCGGTCGGTGTAGTCCGTCTCGCTGATCTTCCATTGCTTCAGCGGGTTTTCCAGCCTGTCGCGGAAGCGCTCCAGCTGCTCGGCCTTGCCGATGTGGAGGAAGAATTTCAGCACCAGCGTGCCGCTCTGCGTGAGAAGCTGCTCGAATTCCCGGATCTGGTCGTATCGCTTCTTCCAGACTTCCTCGGGCGCGAGCTTCTTGACGCGCTCCACCAGCACCGCCTCGTAATGCGTCCGGTTGAAGAGGCCGACCTTGCCCTTCGGCGGCACGGCCTTGTGGATGCGCCAGAGAAAGTCATGTGACCGCTCCTCGCTGGACGGCGCCTTGAAAGCGTGCGTCTCGCAGCCCATCGGGTTGACGCCGGAGGCGATGCTGCTGATCGTGCCGTCCTTGCCGGCTCCGTCCATGCCCTGAAGGCAGATCAGCACGGCCTGCTTGCCGCTGGCGTAGAGCCGCGTCTGGTGAACGAGCAGGCGCTGGCGGTTGACGTCGAGCCGCGCCTTGGCGGCAGCCTTGTCGGCGTCGCCCGTGTAGGCGGTGTCGATCTTGGCAAGATCGACGACGCTGTCAGGCTTGACGTAAAATTCCTTACGGTAATCCATTCCTGCTCTCCGTTCGGTCGGCGCGGCGTTCGTCTTCGGCCGGCAGAAGACCGTAGGGCGCGACGAGGGGCCAGATGTGGTCCGGCACCATGGTCTTGATGCGGCGCGGATGCTGGCGGCGCAGATGCAGCACCGTTTCCACCGCCTTCATCTCGACGCGGGCTCTCGCGAACTCCAGTCCGCGCGGCCCGATGCGCGGCATCAGCCATCCCATGATCGGGCGGAGCCAGTCCGGCATGCTGCGCACGGGCAGGCCGCCGGCAGCAAGGGCGACATTTTTCAGAAAGCCTGCGACAGCGCTCTTGCGCTTGCCCGCGCTGCCCGGCGTCGACAGTTTCAATTCTGGACGCACGAGATCGAGCAGCGCCTCACCCCGCGCATTGCGGGCTAGCAGCCATTGCTCGCCCTCGCCGCCCATGTAGCCAACGGTTATGTCCGCGAGCGTGTTGGTATAGTCGACGCAGGTGCGGCAGGTCAGCGGGAAGAAATCTGGCGGAAGCTTCGAGATCGGCAGCTTCAGAAACGGGATTTTGCGGACGCCGCCATCGCGAAAGCGAAGTTCAACGTGATAGTCGGCGCGGAATTCGAGGTAAGAAATCGAATCCGGTTCCGGCGATAACAGTTTCAGGAACTGATGGAAATTGGCTGTCGTCGTGTTGTCGGAACATGGCGTGCCGATGACGTAGAGCCGTTCGAGCCCAAGCTCCGCCTCGAGCGCGCGGAGCGCGTAGACCTGGCAGGGGATGCCGATCACCGCGAGGCGGCGGAAGCCTTGCGCCCGCGCCGTATCGAGCAGCGCGAGCAGCGGCGCATAGCCCATGCGCATGCCGCGGCAGCGCGCCATGTCAGCCGCTTTGGTGACGATGACGGGCATCGGCTGCCACTCGTCCTCCGGGTGGGGCGCCACCGTCAGCACGGCGTCGACCATGCCGGTCTCGAGCAGCCGCTCGGCGATACGGGTGGTCACCCCCGTCCATTGCGCGCCGACAAGCGGTGTTTTCATCGCCGCGCGGTGCATGCTCGAAAACGGCCCGAAAAAGGCTTCGTCAGCCCGTGCGGCATCCCGCGTTCGGCCATGGACGCGCGTCTCCAGCGCGGGGTAATCAGGATTGATGAACTGGCAGGCACGGCCGCAGGCCTTGGGGTCCGAGGATCGGGAAACGCCGCAATCCGTGCAGAGATCGCGCGGCGGAGCGGGTGACTGAGGCGGCGCAATGAGGCCATCCGATGCCGATGCCGCCTCTGCCAAACTCTTTATCCCCGCGACCATGTCCATCGGCGTCAGCTAATCAGGGCGCAAGCGCGGCGGCAAGCCGCAAAACGATCGCGCCCACCGGCAACGCATAGCCGCCCCCGGGCAAATGACGATTGCAGAAAGCGCTTCAGCGTGGCATCGCTCTCGCGATGACGCCGACCGCCGAAAAAACCGCTCCGAAGATCAGCTTCGTCTCGCTCGGCTGCCCGAAAGCGCTGGTCGACAGCGAGCGCATCATCACCCGACTGCGCGCCGAAGGCTATGAACTCACCAAGCGGCACGAGGGTGCCGACCTCGTCATCGTCAACACCTGCGGTTTTCTCGACAGCGCCAAGGCGGAGTCGCTCGAGGCGATCGGCACCGCGATGGGCGAGAACGGAAAGGTGATCGTCACCGGCTGCATGGGAGCGGAGCCCGAGCAGATCCGCGAAGCCTACCCGAACGTGCTTTCGATCACCGGTCCGCAGGACTACCAGAGCGTGATGCGCGCGGTGCATGAGGCCGCCCCTCCGGCGCATGATCCGTTTCTCGATCTCGTGCCCGAGCAAGGCATCAAGCTCACGCCGCGCCACTACGCCTATCTCAAGATTTCCGAAGGCTGCAACAATCGCTGCTCCTTCTGCATCATTCCCAAACTGCGGGGCGACCTCGCCAGCCGCCCGGTTGCCGATGTGCTGCGCGAAGCCGAGCGCCTCGTGCGGTCTGGTGTGAAGGAGCTGCTGGTCATCTCGCAGGACACCAGCGCCTATGGCGTCGACATCAAATACGCCGAAAGCGTGTGGACGCCGGCGGGCGGCGAGGCGCGCACCGTGAAAGCGCGGTTCTACGATCTTGCGCGAGAGCTCGGCGGGCTCGGCGCGTGGGTTCGCATGCACTACGTCTACCCCTACCCGCATGTCGATCAGGTTATCGAACTCATGGCCGAGGGCGCGGTGCTGCCCTATCTCGACATTCCCTTCCAGCACGCGAGTCCGAGCGTTCTTAAGGCGATGAAGCGGCCGGCCCATGCCGAGAAGACGCTCGACCGAATCAGGCGCTGGCGCGAGATCTGCCCGGAGCTCGGCGTGAGATCGACCTTCATCGTCGGCTTCCCCGGCGAGACGGAAGCCGATTTCGAACTGCTGCTCGACTGGCTGGACGAAGCAAAGCTGGAGCGCGTCGGATGTTTCAAATATGAGCCGGTGCGCGGTGCGCCGGCCAATGACCTCGGCCTCGCGCTCGTGCCGGACGAGGTGAAGGCCGAACGCTATCGACGCTTCATGGAGCGACAGCAGGCCATATCGGCGCGCATCCTCAAAAACCGAGTCGGCAAACGGCTGCAAGTCATTGTCGATGAAGTCGTCTCGACCGCTGGCGGTTTTTCGGCACGCGGCCGATCGAAATGGGATGCGCCGGAGATCGACGGAGCCGTGAACCTCGTCTCCCGCCGTCCGCTCCGGGTTGGCGACATCGTTTCGGCGAAGATCGAGCGCGCGGACGCCTATGATCTCCATGGCGTGGTTGTCTGACGCTGCCGCCCGGATCCGACGCATTTACCGTTATATTAATCTTGTCGAGACATATTTATCGATGTCTCGAGGAGAGAAATGCGCATGTGGGGTCTGAGAAAGCGTCGGACTTTGACCGAATCGGAAGCAGCGCTCGTGGCCGCGCCCGACCTGTCGGCTAGCGTCAGCGCCAAGGCTGCATCAGACAGCCTGCCGATCCACGAAATCCTCGATCTCATCGAGCGCGACCTGACGGACGCCTTCAAGGCGGTTCGCAAGAGCGCCGACGACGTGAAGGCCGAAAGCGTCGAGACGGGCAATGCGCTGGCGGCCATCCACGACCAGACGCGCGAACTCTCCACGGCCTCGACCAATATCGGGCAGGACATCTATTCGCTCGCCTCGGCGGCCGACCAGCTCTCGTCGTCAGCACGCGAAATCTCGAACAGCGTGGCGAGCGCCAACGAATGCACCCGAAGCGCGGTGACCATGGCGCATGCCGTGCGCAACACGATCCAGGATTGGTCGGTTTCGTCGCAGGAAATCCACTCCATCGTTGGCGAGATTTCCAAGATCGCTCAAAAAATCAATCTTCTGGCTCTCAACGCGACGATCGAGGCGGCGCGCGCCGGCGAGGCGGGGCGCGGCTTCGCGGTCGTCGCGCAGGAGGTGAAGGATCTCGCCAACGCGAGCGCGCTCGTCTCCAAGGACATTCAAGGGCGCCTGAACACGCTGACAGCCAGCACGGAGCGCGTGATCCAGTCAGTTTCGGAAGTCTCGCAGACCATCGAGATGATCGACCCGCTGTTTTCCGTGGTCTCAAGCTCGGTCGAGCAGCAGGTCCAATCGGTCAACGCACTGGCGCGGGGCGCGGCGGATGCTTCCGAGCACATCAAGAGCGTGACCGGCATCGCGCAGATGATCGACGAGGAAGCGAGCGAAGCGAAGAAGCACGGCGCGGTGATGGAAGCGACCACGGCCAAGGCGAATGAAGAGATCGCGTTGTTGTCCAACACGTTCGTCGCCGTTCTGCGCCAGAGCGATCTCGGTAACCGGCGCAAGCATGATCGCTGGCCGGTCGAGATAGCCGCGCAGTTCTCGCAAGGTGGCGCGCCTGCCGCGACCCGGACGATCGACGTTTCGAAGAAGGGCGTGCTCATCTCCCTCGCGGATATCCCGCCGCCGAGACCCGGGCGGGCGAGGCTGGCGCTCACCGGGGTCGGCGAGGTCGGCATCAATGTCGCGACGCTCAGCCATCTTGGCGCGCACTGCGTGTTCGACGGCGCGTCCGAGGCCTTCACCGAGGCGATGGAACGCTACATCGACGATCTGGAGGTGAAGCACCGTCCGATCATCGAGCATGCCATGTCGATCGCAAGAGCCGTCGAGGCGGCTTTCAGCGCCGGGCTCGATCAGGCGCGCATCAGCGAAGCGGCGCTGTTCGATGTCGAGTATCAGCCGGTCGAAGGCACGCAGCCGCAACAATTCACGGTCAAGGGCATGGCATTTCTCGAAGAGGCGCTGCCCGCCATTCTGGAAGGCGCGCTCGACAGTCCGAACAAGCCCGATTTCTGCACGGTGATCGACCGGAACGGCTATCTCCCGGTGCACAACGCCAAATATTCAAAGCCGCAAAGGCCGGGAGACCTTGCCTGGAACACCCGCTATTCGCGCAACCGGCGGATTTTCAATGATCGCCCAGGTATCACCGCCGCGCGCAACATCCGGCCCTTTCATGTCCAGAATTATGCGCGCGACATGGGCAATGGCGAAATCGTGCTCATGAAAGAGGTCGATAGCCCCATCAAGGTGCGCGGCCGCCACTGGGGCGGTGTGCGCCTCGCCTTTCGTATCTGAGCCTGCGCCGGAGCGCAGGCTCCGTGCACGATCAGGGTATCAGAACGGTCGCGCCGGTCGTCTGCCGGCTTTCAAGCGCGGCATGCGCCTTGGCCGCATCTGCAAGCGCGAACCTGTTCGTTACCTCGGACTTCACCGCGCCTGATGCGACCACATCGAACAGGTTTTTTGCCATCTCGACATAGGTTGCGCGATTGTTGATGTGCGTGAACAGCGTCGGACGCGTCACATAGAGCGAACCCTTGCCCGCGAGCAGGCCTATGTTCAGCGGGTCGGCATTGCCAGAGGCGCTGCCAAAGCTTGCAAGCAGGCCGAAGGGCCGCAGGCAATCGAGAGAGCCGAGCAGCGTCGTCTTGCCGACGCCGTCATAGACGACATGGCAGAGCGCCCCATTGGTCGCTTCCTTCACGGCCGGCGCGAAATCGCCGTTTGTGTAGTTGATCACATGGTCCGCGCCGAGCGATTTGGCGATCTTGCCCTTCTCGTCGCTGCCGACGGTCGCGATCACGATCGCGCCGAGATGCTTGCCCCATTGGACGAGCAACTGGCCGGTCGCACCGGCAGCCGCGTGGACGAGGATCACATCGCCGGGCTTTACCTTGTAGGTGCGGTGGAGCAGATACTCGGCAGTGAGGCCCTTCAGCATCATGGTCGCCGCCTGTTCGTAGGAGACGCCATCCGGCAGTTTCACCAGCATGGCAGCGGGCAGCACGCGCTGCTCGGCATACGCGCCGAGCGGCCCGGGGTAAGCGACGCGATCGCCGGCCTTGAACTCGCTCACGCCAGGCCCGACCGCCAGCACCTCACCCGCGCCCTCATTGCCCGGAACGAAGGGCATTTGCGGAACAGGATAGGCACCCGAGCGGAAATAGACGTCGATGTAATTGAGGCCGATAGCGTGATTGCGAACGAGAACCTGGCCTTCGCCCGGCTCCACCGCCGAAACCTCGTCAAATTTGAGAACGTCCGGCCCGCCATGGGCGTGAACATGAATTGCCTTCACCATGATGTCTCCTGCATGTTGTCATGCGCGTTTGATGCGTCTGATCGACCGATGGCGCGATCCTAGACCGAGCGCCTTCAAATTGCGACGGCATTTGACAGCGCAGCCGATTCTCCCGACACTTCAACTCGTTGGGGTCGGATTTCGGGGGATGAGGGCCATGGGCTCGGCGGATATGAATGTCGACGCGGACATGCCGCCGCCGATGCAAAGCGCCGGCGGCAGCTTCGAACCGAAAATGCTGTCCGTCTTGCGAGAAGGCTACGGCCTGTCTGCGCTGAAAGCCGACGCCGTCGCCGGGCTGACCGTCGCGATCGTCGCCCTGCCGCTGTCGATGGCGCTGGCGATCGCCAGCGGCGCGACACCGGATAGCGGCCTGTTCAGCGCAATCGTCGGCGGCTTCTGCATCTCGCTCTTGAGCGGAAGCCGGTTTCAGATCGGCGGGCCGGCCGGCGCGTTCATCGTGCTCGTCGCCGCCATCATCGAGCGGCGTGGTTTCGACGGGCTTCTGCTCTCCACCTTCATGGCGGGCGGGCTGCTCATCATCGGCGGCATGCTGCGCCTCGGCTCCGCGATGCGCTTCATGCCACATGCGGTCATCGTGGGGTTCACGGCCGGCATCGCGATTCTCATCTTCGCAAGCCAGATCCATGACCTTTTCGGCCTGACGCTGCCTGACAAGGAACCATCGGAGTTTCTGCCGCGCCTTGAAGCGCTGACGGCGTCGATCGGAACCACGAACATCGCGGCGCTCGCACTGGCCCTCGCCTCGCTCGGCGTCATGGTCGCGCTGCGGGTCTTTCGACCCACATGGCCCAATCTTCTCATCGGTGTTGCGCTGTCGACCCTCGCCGCACTCTTGCTTCACCTGCCGGTGGAGACGATCGGCACGCGGTTCGGCGGGATCGCGAGCCATCTGCCGGCCCCACGATTGCCCGATTTGGGTCCAACCGCGCTGATTGCCGCCCTGCCCGATGCCTGCTTCATCGCCCTGCTCGGCGGAATCGAATCGCTGCTCTCAGCCGTCGTCGCGGACGGCATGAGCAACCGTCGGCATCGCTCGAACGCCGAACTCGTCGCACAGGGCGTCGGCAACATGGCGTCGAGCCTGTTCGGCGGCATCTGTGTCACCGGCGCGATCGCGCGAACGGCGACCAATATCCGCGCCGGGGCGCGCACGCCGGTTGCCGGAATGCTGCACAGCCTGTTCCTGCTCGGCTTCATCATGCTCGCCGCGCCGCTCGCCGCGCTTATTCCCTTGGCATCACTGGCGGCGGTGCTGACGATCGTGTGCTGGAACATGCTCGACCGGACGGCGATCGGGCATGAGGTGAGCCAATCGTGGCAGGGCGCGGCCGTGCTCGGCGCGACGCTCGCGACGACGGTTTTTGCCAACCTCATCGCCGGCATCGCCGCCGGATGCGTGCTTTCCATGGTGTTTGCGTTGCTTGGCCGCAGCCGGAACGCTGCGTCCTGACGCTTTGCCGCCTCCACAGGAGGACGGCTATGCGCTATCGACGCGCTGGAGGCGGGTAATGGCGCAAAAGATGCAGGAACGGTTCGATGTGGCGGTGGTCGGCGGCGGCCCTGTCGGCTTTGCCTCGGCGATCGCTCTGGCGCAGGGCGGGACGCAGGTGGCGATGGTCACCGGACGGTCCGCTGGCTCGGCGCCCTCGCCCGACCTCGGGCGCACGGCGGCGTTGATGCGCGGCAGCCTCGACTTCCTCTACGGCCTCGGGCTCGAGGACAAAATCGTCGAAGCAAGCTGGCCGCTCGCAGCCATTCGGATGATCGACGCCAAGCGCGGCCTCATCCGCGCGCCGACCGTCACGTTCCGGGCTCTCGAACTCGGCGTCGCGGATTTCGGACGGAACATCTCGAATGCCCGCCTCGTCGACATCCTTCGGCAGGCGGCGGCTGAAACGCCGGGCCTCACGATCCTCGACGCCGAGGTCTCGACCATGGAGACCATGTCCGACCGCGCCGTGCTCCTTGGTAATGGCAATGCGATCGAGGCTCACTGGGTCATCGCCGCCGATGGCCGCCATTCGGCCGTCCGCCAGGCGGCCGGGATCGCGACACGCACCTGGACCTATCCTCAGACCGCCATCACCTTCCATGTTCGCCATGCGCGCGATCATGAAGACGTCTCCACCGAGTATCACACGAATGAGGGGCCGTTCACGCTCGTGCCGCTCGGCGATCGGCTTTCGAGCGTGGTCTGGTCGGTCGCGCCGCAGCGTGCGCGGGAGCTTGCCGCGCTCGATGACGGCGATTTCGCGCTTCGCGCGGAACGCGAATGCCAGTCGCTGCTCGGGCGCTTCACGGTGGCGGGCAAGCGAGGCGCCTACCCGCTCGGCGGACTTATTGCGGAAAAATTCGCGACCGGACGAACGCTTCTTGCGGGCGAAGCGGCTCATGCCTTCCCGCCGATCGGCGCGCAAGGGCTCAATCTCGGCTTTCGCGACGCCGCCGAAATCGGACGCATCGACTTGCGCGGAGATGTGGCCCCGCGCGAGGCGGAGCGCTACGATCGACGCCGCCGCGTCGATGCCGCCACGCGCACTGCTGCGGTCGATCTCCTCAACCGCTCGCTGCTGACGAGCTTCCTGCCCGCTGACATGCTCCGCTCGGCCGGTCTCATTGCGCTCGCCGGCATCTCGCCGCTGCGCAAGCTCGCCATGCGGACGGGCATGGGCAGTTCACCGCGGCTGCCGGCCCGGCGATCGCTCGCCGGTTGACCGCGATTGGCGCGTCGCCGATTTTCAAATAAGCATTCGGGGAGCAGCCGATTCAGGTGCTGCCGCCCCGTCGCTCGAAAGCCGCCGCGTGTCGTTGACTGCATCCCCGTCCCCGAGCTTCTCAGACAGGCTGCTCTACCCGCTGGAGGCGGCAGGCTTCGCGGCGATCGCAGGTCTGACGCGGGCGCTGCCGGTGGATCAGGCCTCGGCGCTTTCCGGCGCCGCCTGGCGGCGTTTTGCGCCACTCAACCGACGCCATGCGAGGGCCGCGCAGCAATTGGCGGCGAGCCTGCCAGAACTCGACGAGGTGGCGCGAGAGGCCATTCTCGATGGGATGTGGGACAATCTCGGGCGGACCACGGCCGAGAGCTTCCATATCGACGAAATCCTGAGCGACCCCAGGCGGATCGAGACGGACGCGGGCTTCGACCATGCCGTCGCGCAGGCCCGCCGGCACGGCGCGGTTTTCGTCACGCTGCATCTCGGCAACTGGGAGCTTTGCGCGCCGATCATGACGCGCGCCGGCATCGACGTCACCGGCGTCTATCAGCGCATCAAGAATCCGCATGTCGATGCCGCGGTGATCCAGCTCCGCTCGCAGTATTATCGCGGAGGCCTGCACGCCAAGAGCGCGGAGGCGGCCCGCGAGATCCTGCGCGTGGCGGCGCGCAAAGGCATGATCGGACTTCTGGGTGATCTGCGCGATTTTCGCGGGGAAAGCGTGCCCTTCTTCGGCCGGCCAGCGCCGTCCAGCACGTTTCCGGCGCTCGTCGCGCGCCAGCGCGACATTCCACTGTTCATTGCCAAGGTGATGCGGCTTGAGAACGTCCGCTTCCGCGCCGTGGTCGTGGAACTGCCCATCATCCGGACCGACGACCGCCAGGCCGACCTACGCACGATGACTGCGCAGATCCAGCAGCAATTCGAACGCTGGATCCGCGAGACGCCCGCGCAATGGATGTGGGGTCACCGCCGCTGGGGCTGAGCGGGCGCTCCCCTTGGTTCAACCCCCGTTCACCGAAGCTCATCCAGGCTATATGGCGCTCGCGGACCTGTGACGGCCGCTTCACTTCACGCCGACGAAACTCCTGCTATAATTAAATGATCATGATCGACGAAACTCAAAAACCCCGCCTCGCAAAATTCAGGATCGGCCAGGTGCTGCGTCACCGCATCTATCCGTTTCGCGGCGTCGTGTTCGACATCGATCCAGTGTTCAACAATACGGAAGAGTGGTGGCAGGCCATTCCCGCGGAAGTCCGGCCGCGCAAAGACCAGCCCTTCTACCACCTGCTCGCCGAAAACGACGAGACGGAGTACGTCGCCTACGTGTCGGAGCAGAATCTCGTGCCTGATACGTCGGACGCGCCGCTGCGCCATCCGCAGATCAAGGAACTGTTCGAGCGTCGCAAGGACGGGACATTCCAGAGCCGCATGTTCAACCTGAACTGAGGCCTTTGCCTATGCAGGCTGGAGACGGCGAGGTTCTAAATCTGCCGAGTGCTTCAGACCATCCAGCAGCATCGCCGTGCTGATCACCTCGGCGAACTCACCATGAAGAATGGCGAGCTCGACCCGATGAACCGTCGCTGCCTCGATCATGCTGCCGTCCACCGCCTTTCGGTCGAAAGCAAAGCAGGCGTCTCCGACGAGATGCACCTTGAAGCCGAGATTGGCGGCCATCCGCGTCGTCGTGGAGATGCAATGGTCGGTCGAAACGCCCATGATGATCAGCGTGGTGACGCCCATCGCCTTCAGGCGTGCTTCGAGATCGGTGCCGATGAAACTCGAATTCACCTGCTTCGAAAGCACCGGCTCGTCATCGAGCGGCAGCGCGAACGCCATGGGTCGGTTGCCGGGATGCTGGGGATGGAGCGGCGAAGTCGGCATGACTGAATCATGCCTGACATGGATGACCGGGATGCCGCTTTTCCGGCACGCACCCAGCACGCGGGCGGCGTTGTCCTCGGCAGCGGGGTTGTTGCGCAGCCCCCAGAAGGCGCGGTCGTTGAACGCCTGCTGATAATCGACGATCAGAAGAGCGGTGTCGGTATTGAGCATGGAAGCGCTCCCATCGGTCTCGTGCGAGCCGGACCGATCAGCATTGAAAGCAGGCCGGAGCGATATCGGACGCGCCCAGTCTCCATCACGAAACCGGACATCGCCGCGCGCGTCCAACCAAAAGCATTGATCGATTGAAGTCGTCGGGGTGATCAGTCGCGGCGCTTGGCGACCGCGTCGAATGCCTGCAACTGTTCGAGAAGCGCTTTCATCTGGCCGAGCGGCACCATGTTCGGCCCGTCGGATGGCGCGTTGTCCGGGTCCTGATGGGTTTCTATGAAGACGCCGGCGACACCGACCGCCACGGCGGCGCGCGCCAGAACCGGCACGAACTCGCGCTGGCCGCCCGACGTCGTTCCCTGCCCGCCGGGCTGCTGCACCGAATGGGTCGCATCGAAGATGATCGGCGCGCCCGTGTCCGCCGCCATGATCGGCAGCGAGCGCATGTCGGAGACGAGCGTGTTGTATCCGAAGGATGCCCCGCGCTCCGTGAGCAGCACGTTGGGATTGCCCGCGCCTGTGATCTTCGCCGCGACGTTCTTCATGTCCCAGGGCGCAAGGAACTGGCCTTTCTTGACGTTGACCACCCGCCCGGTTGCCGCGGCGGCGAGCAGGAGATCGGTCTGACGGCAGAGGAAGGCAGGAATTTGCAGTATATCGACGGTCTCGGCCACCTTGGCGCATTGCCAGGGCTCGTGCACGTCGGTCAGCAGCGGCACGTCGAAGCTGGCTTTCACCTCGGCGAAGATGTCGAGCGAAGCCTCGAGGCCTAGGCCGCGCGCCGTGGCAGCGCTTGTGCGGTTCGCCTTGTCGAACGAGGATTTATAGACAAAGCCCATGCCGAGCGCGCCGGTCATTTCTTTGAGAGCGCCGCACATGTCGAAAGCGTGCTGGCGGCTTTCGAGCTGGCAAGGCCCGGCGATCAGGGCCAGCGGCAGCGCGTTGCCGAACACCGTCTTGCCCACCCTGACGGATGCATTGGCTTTCATCTCGGGCAGGCTCCCTTGCCGCCGCTCAAACGAGCCGGCTCTGTTCGATCGCCGCCCCGATGAACGAGGCGAAGAGCGGATGCGGCTCGAACGGCCGTGACTTCAGCTCGGGATGATACTGCACGCCGATGAACCATGGATGATTCGGATATTCGATCGTCTCCGGCAGCAGCCCATCCGGCGAAACGCCGCAGAAGCTCATGCCCTGCTCCTCCAGCCTTTCGCGATAGGCCATGTTGACCTCGTAGCGATGGCGATGGCGCTCCTGAATGCGGGTAGAGCCGTAGATGTCGGCAATGTGCGAGCCGCGCCGCAAGTCCGCATCGTAGGCGCCGAGCCGCATGGTCCCGCCAAGATCACCGCCGGCCGCGCGGATCTGCAGCTCATTGCCGTTCATCCACTCCGTCATCAGGCCGACGACAGGCTCGACGGTCGGCCCGAATTCGGTGGAATTCGCATTGCCGATGCCAGCAAGATTGCGCGCCGCCTCCAGCACCGCCATCTGCATGCCGAAACAGATGCCGAAATACGGCACGTTCCGTTCGCGCGCGAACTGCGCCGCCTTGATCTTGCCCTCCGCGCCGCGCGCGCCGAAACCTCCCGGCACCAGAATGCCGTGGACATGGTGAAGATGGACGGCCGGGTCCTCGCTCTCGAATGTCTCGCTCTCGATCCAGTCGAGATCGACGCGCACGCCATTGGCGATACCGCCATGGGTGAGCGCCTCGGTGAGCGATTTGTAGGCGTCCTTGAGGCCGGTATACTTGCCGACGATGGCAATCGTCACGGCGCCTTCCGGATTGTGGATGGTGCGCACGATATCGGTCCAGCGCGACAGCTCGGGCACTGGAGCGTTCTCGATGCCGAAGCTCGCCAGAACCTCGCGGTCAAGACCCTGCGCATGATAGGCGAGCGGTACCTCGTAGATATGCGAAAGATCACGTGCCTCCACCACCGCGGATGGGCGCACGTTGCAGAACTGCGCGAGCTTGCGGCGCTCGTTCTCCGGGATTTCCCGATCCGTCCGGCAGAGCAGGATATCGGGCTGGATGCCGATCGAGCGCAGCTCCTGCACGGAATGCTGGGTCGGCTTCGTTTTGAGCTCACCGGCGCTCGGAATGAAGGGCAGAAGCGTGAGGTGGATATAGCAGGCCGTGCCGCGCGGCAGATCGTTCTTCAACTGACGGATCGCCTCGAAGAAGGGCAGCCCCTCGATGTCGCCGACCGTGCCACCGATCTCGACGAGCACGAAGTCGATGCCCTCATTGCCGCCGAGCACGAACTCCTTGATGGCGTCCGTCACATGCGGGATCACCTGGACGGTGGCGCCGAGATAGTCGCCGCGCCGCTCCTTGGCGATGATCTCCTGATAGATGCGCCCGGTCGTGATGTTGTCCATCCGGCTCGCCGCGCGTCCGGTGAAGCGTTCGTAATGCCCAAGGTCGAGATCTGTCTCGGCCCCGTCATCCGTGACGAACACTTCGCCGTGCTGATAGGGGCTCATCGTCCCTGGATCGACGTTGAGATAGGGATCGAGCTTGCGAAGCCGGACCTTGTAGCCACGCGCCTGCAGAAGTGCGCCGAGAGCCGCCGACGCGAGACCTTTGCCAAGGGAGGAAACCACGCCGCCAGTGATGAAAACATAACGAGTCATGGGAGTCTGCACATAAACAAGGACGCTTCGGATGGCGAGCGAAATCCAACGCTGCAAGGCAGCTATGTCGAATTGGATGTGAACAACGGAAGCGCCCGGTCGCGCGGGCCCGGGATCAGAGGGTCGCGGCGATGCGGCCGACCTCCCGGAGCACGGCGCTCCGTTCGGCGGGCGTGCCTCCAGCGCCCGTGTAATACGCCGAGACGACGATCGGATGTCGACCGGGTGGCCAGAAAACTGCGACGTCGTTCGTGCTGTTGTTATCCCCTGTTCCGGTCTTGTCGCCCGCCGTCCAGTCTTGAGGCGCGCCGCCACGCAGCCGCTCGCCGCCGGTCCTGCAGTCGACCATCCATTTCACGAGCAGTTCGCGCGAGTGCGCGGAAAGCGCTTTGTCCGAACTGACGAAGGCCTCGATCAGCCTCACCATTGCAAGCGGCGTCGTGGTGTCCCGCGCATCGCCGGGGATCGCGCTGTTGAGGGCCGTCTCGTACCGGTCCATCCGCGTCACCGAATCGCCCAGAGACCGGAAATAGGCGGTGAGCGCGGCGGGTCCGCCGACAGCGTCGAGCAGCAGATTGCCGGCCGTATTGTCGCTCAGCGTTATCGCCGCATCGCACAGGGCCGCGATGGTCATACCGTCCTCGCCCGCATGTTTTTCGGTGACGGGCGAATAGGTGACGAGCGTGTCGCGGCCGTAGAACACCCGGCGATCGAGCGTCTCCCGCCCCTGATCGATCCGCGAGAGAACGCAGGCGGCCACGAGAAGCTTGTATGTGCTGCACAGAGGAAAGCGCTCATCCCCGCGATGGGCGAGCACGGTCGATCGGGCGGCATCAAGGATGGCGACGCCAAGACGTCCCCCGTGTCGCTGCTCCAGCGCCGCGAAGCGATCGACGATAGCGCCCGGCTTTTCCTGAGACTTATCCCGCGCCCGCAGCATTGCCGCGCCGGCGCCTGCGAACGCCGCGACGAGGCAGGTCCGGCGCGACAGAGAGAACGTCAAAGGAAAACGCCTTACTTCGGCGCTTCTGGCTGAGGCGCGGCAGGAACCGCCGGCGCAGGCTGCTGCGCGCCGCGAAGCTGATCGAGAACGCCCTGCCCCTGCCCGGCCGGAGCGCCCGGCGTCGACGGCGTGGTCGTCGTCGGAATGAGGTCGAGCGGCGAGCCGGTATTGTTGGAGCGTGCGGCCAGGATCGAAAGCGCGAGGCTCGTGACGAAGAAGGCAGCGCCAAGGATCGCGGTCGTCCGCGTCAGCAGGTTGGCCTGGCCGCGTCCGGTGAACAGGCCCGTCGGACCGCCGCCGCCGCCAAGACCCAGCCCACCGCCCTCAGAGCGCTGCAGCAGCACGACCACGGCGAGAGCGGAGACGATCAACAGGTGGATTACGATCAGTATGGATTCCATTACGGTCTTTCAACAGATGGCGCGGCGGGAGCGGACCTTGAGATTTTGCGGCCTGATACCATAGGAAATCGCGCGGTTCAAAGGCGATCGCCCGTTTTTGACAAAATGGGTGAGATCACGCGGCTTCGGCGATAGCAAGAAAATCGTCGGCCTTGAGGCTTGCGCCGCCGACGAGTGCGCCGTCGACGTTGTCGACATGCAGCAGTTCGGCGGCATTGGAGGGCTTTACCGAGCCGCCGTAAAGAATGCGGATGGCGTGCGCGGCATCTCCAAACCGCGTCACCAGCGCGGCGCGGATCGCCGCGTGGACCTGCCTCACGTCATCGATGCTCGGCGTGCGGCCGGTGCCGATCGCCCAGACAGGCTCGTAAGCGATAACCAGTCGCGTTGCGTCCGCATCCTCGGGGATCGATCCCTCGATCTGCGTCGTGACCACGTCGAGCGCCCGACCGGCGTCACGCTCGGCCTCCGTCTCGCCGACGCAGATGATGGCGGCAAGGCCGGCGCGGGCCACCGCCTTCGCCTTGGCGCGAACGAGCTCGTCGCTTTCGGCATGGTCGGTACGCCGCTCCGAATGTCCGACGATGATGTGCGTCGCGCCGAGATCAGCGATCATCTCCGCCGAGATGTTGCCGGTATGCGCGCCGGATGAATTGACGTGGCAATCCTGCGCGCCGATCAACAACGCCGATCCGGCGGAAGCCTTGACGAAGCTCTGAATGAGCGTCGCTGGCGGACAGATCAGCAGATCGGCCTTGATCGCACCGCGCTTCGTCTCGTCGACCATGCGGCGCAATTCCTCAAGCGAGGAGGACAGGCCATTCATCTTCCAGTTTCCGGCGACGAGCTTGCGGGCAGAAGTATCAGGCATAGTTGCGGTCATGGATCATACGCCGGCGCGATGCGCCTCGTGATGGCGGATCACTTCCTTCACGATGAAATTAAGAAACTTCTCTGCAAAATCCGGGTCGAGGCGCGAAGCCTCGGCGAGCTTGCGCAGACGCGCGATCTGCTGCGCCTCACGCGCCGGGTCGGCCGCCGCGACGCCATGCTTTGCCTTGAACTTGCCGACCTGCTGCGTGCACTTGAAACGCTCAGCCAGCATATGAATCAGGGCGGCATCGATATTGTCGATGCTGTCGCGCAATTGCTGAAGCTCAGGCGCGACGGCAGGCGAATTGGCGGCAGTCATGGGCGTTTCCAATCAAAAAGACGCGCCTGTGGACCACAGCTCACCGTGAGCGTCAAGCGACGTCGAACTTGACGCCCTGCGCGAGCGGCAGCTCCCTGCCGTAGTTGATCGTATTGGTCGCCCGGCGCATGTAGCCCTTCCAGGCGTCGGAACCGGATTCACGGCCACCGCCCGTTTCCTTCTCCCCGCCGAACGCGCCGCCGATCTCAGCCCCGGACGGGCCGATGTTGACGTTGGCGATACCGCAATCGGAGCCCGCGCTCGACATGAAGCGTTCTGCCTCGCCAATGTCGCTCGTGAAGATCGACGATGAGAGGCCCTGGGGCACGTCGTTATGAAGCCGCATGGCCTCGTCGAAATCGGAATAGCGCATGCAATAGAGGATCGGCGCGAATGTCTCGTGCTTCACGATGTCGGACTGCGCCGGCATCTCTACGAGAGCCGGCCTTGCATAATAGGCGTCTGCACTGACGCCGTCGAGGAAGCGTCCACCGCCATGGACCGTGCCGCCCTGCTCGCGCGCGGCTTTCAGCGCCACCTCCATGCCGTCGAAGGCGGCTTTGTCGATGAGCGGCCCGATGAGCACATCGGACTTTCCGGGATTGCCGATCGACACACCCGCCCACACCTTGGCCAGGCGCGGCACCAGCGCGTTGTAGATCGAGTCATGCACGAACAGCCGCCGCAGGCTGGTGCAGCGCTGGCCGGCGGTGCCCATGGCGGCGAAGGCGATGCCGCGCAGCGCGAGATCGAGATTGGCGGAAGGGGCGATGATCGCGGCGTTGTTGCCACCAAGCTCGAGGATCGCGCGCGCGAACCGCCGCGCCAGACGCGGAGCGACCTCCCGGCCCATGCGTGTCGAGCCGGTCGCCGAGACGAGCGGCACCGCAGGGTGATCGACCAGCGTTTCGCCAAGCTCGCGGCCACCAATCAAAAGCGACGACAGCCCTGCCGGCACGCCGCCGAACCGCCCAGCCGCGCGCTCGAAGATCGCCTGCGTCGCCAGCGCGGTCAGCGGCGTTTTTTCAGAAGGCTTCCACACGCAGGCGTTGCCGCAGACGAGCGCAAGGGCGGCGTTCCAGCTCCAGACGGCGACCGGAAAATTGAAGGCCGAAATGATGCCGGTGACGCCGAGCGGGTGCCAGGTCTCCATCATCCGGTGATTGCTGCGCTCGGTTGCGATCGTGAGCCCGAAGATCTGCCGCGACAGGCCGGTCGCATAATCGCAGATGTCGATCATCTCCTGCACTTCGCCGAGGCCCTCCGAGATGATCTTGCCGGCCTCGATCGTGACGAGGCGTCCAAGATCGGCTTTCGCGTTCCGCAGTTCCTCACCGAGAAGACGCACGAGCTCGCCGCGGCGTGGCGCGGGCACGGAGCGCCATTCGAGGAAGGCCGCATGCGCCGCCTCGATCGCTGCGTCGGCATCCCCAGCATTGTGTTGCGGCAACTGCCCGATCGTCTCGCCGGTCAGCGGAGAACGGGCCACGAGGTCGCCGCCTGTGTAGAGCGTTCGATCGACACCCAGCCGATCAAGGAGCGTCGCGACTTCCGGCGCAAGCGCGCCCGCTGCTTCGTCGCTCTTCATGTGCTCGTTCATCGCTCTCTCCTTTGCCGTCATCTTGCCTGTGAGCTAGTCCGCCTGACCGGTGCGCGCAAGAGCGGCGGGTTGATGGACGGGATCAAGCACACTGATGGCTGGCGCGCCGCATTATCATCCCTGGTCAGGCGCTCCTTGCCACCAGCTCTGCCGCGATCAGGTCGAGAGCGCCGAAACCGACCGATTTGAATACCGTCACGCCATCGTTGCCCGTTTGTGGCGCGGATCGAAGCAGGTCGCGCATCTCGCCGAGAATATGCGCCTCGCCAAAGCGCCCTTCGCCCATCGGGATGAGCACATCGCCCGCTTCGTCCAGCGCGGCTTGGCGGTTGTCGACATAAAGCCGCGCGGCAGCGACGAGGTCGCTGTCCGCTTCGCGCATGGTCGGCAGATAGGCACCGAAAAGATTGACGTGTGCGCCAGGCGCGACCCAGCCCCTGCGCAGGATAGGCTCCTGCGCCGCCGTCACGCAGCAGATCACATCGGCCGCGCGCGCCTCTTTCTCGGCGTCGCCTGCATGGTCGACCTCGATGCCGTCGGACCGCAGGGTGTCCGCGAGACGCGCCGCTTTGTCCGCAGAGCGGCCCCAGAGCGAAATCGACCGCCATGCGCCAAGCGCGCAATGGGAGCGGATCATGGCCTCGGCGAGCGCGCCGGTGCCCATCACCAGCAGCCTGCCACCCTTGCGGCTGGCCAGCAGGTCGGTCGCAAGCGCGGCGAGCGCCGCCGTCCGGCGCAGGGTGATTTCCGTGCCGTTCATCACGGCGATCGGCTTGCCATCCCCCCCGTCGATCAGCGTGTAAAGCGCATGGATCATCGGTTCGCCGCGATCGAGATTGCTGGGAAAAACCGATGTGAGCTTGACGCCGATCAGGCTGCCGATGCGCCAGGACGGCATCACGAGAAGAATGTCCGAGGGCGGCGCGACCGGATGGCTCGCACGCACGGGCGTCACGATATCGCTCAGGAGGCCGACTCTCAGTGCCTTGACGAGTTCCTCGTAGCCGAGCCGGGCCGCCACGTCTTTCGCATCGAAATGGAGCATGAAGGATTCCCTGGAAGATGAGCCGACCCCCGCGATCGGCATTTTTACCGTCTGGCGAGATCGCGCTGAATCGTCGTAGATCAGAAACGGAACCAGAGCCAGACGCTGAACCAAGGACCGGAACGATAAGCGATCATGACCAAATTCGACACCTATGACGTGGTCATCGCCGGGGGCGCGGTCACCGGCAGCTCCACGGCATATCATCTTGCAAGCAACCCCGATTTTCGGGGTCGGGTGCTCGTCATCGAGAAGGACCCGACCTATTCGCACTGCGCCACCGCGCTTTCGGCCGGATCGATCAGGCAGCAGTTTTCGAGCGCGATCAACATCCTGATCTCGCTCCACGGCATCCGGTTTCTGCGCGCGATCGGCGAGACGCTGGAAGTCGATGGCGTGAAGCCGAATATCGGACTGCATGAGAACGGGTATCTCTTTCTCGCCACCGATGGTGGACAGCCGATCCTGGCCGAGAACCATGAGCTGCAGACGTCCCTCGGGGCCGATATCGCCTATCACGATCCTGACGCATTGAAGGGCAAATTCCCGTGGCTCAACACGGAGGGCATCGCTGCCGGCGCGCATGGCGTGACGGGAGAAGGCTGGTTTGACGGCTATGCCCTGATGCAGGCCTTTCGCGCCAAGGCGCGGTCGCTTGGGGTCGAATACGTGACCGGAACGGCGATCGACATCGAACATGACGGCTCCAAGGTCCATGCCGTTCGGCTGTCCTCCGGCGCGCGCATTGCCTGTGGAGCACTTGTCAACGCTGCCGGCACCGGCGCATCGGCGCTGGCGGCAAAGGCCGGTGTCGCGCTGCCGATCGCTTCGAAGAAGCGCATGATCTTCATGTTCGACTGCCGCGAGACGCTCGAGCGGTTTCCGCTCCTGATCGACCCGTCGGGCGTCTATGTCCGCCCGGAAGGGGATGGCTACATTTGCGGCTCCGCGCCACCGGAAGACGCCGACCCCGACAGCGACTCGTTCGAACTCGAACATGATTTTTTTGAAGACGTGATCTGGCCGACTCTCGCCGCGCGCGTGCCGGCTTTCGAGACCATCAAGATGCGGCGCGGCTGGGCAGGTCATTACGACATGAACCTGTTCGACCATAACGTGTTCATCGGGCGCGCGCCGAGCCTGTCGAACTTCTATCTCGCCAACGGCTTCAGCGGTCACGGGCTGCAGCAGTCGCCGGCGGTCGGACGGGGCTTGAGCGAACTCATCGCCCATGGAGCCTACCGCACGCTCGATCTGTCGCCGCTCGGCTACGATCGCTACCTCAAGAACGAACCGCTGATCGAGAAAAACGTGGTCTGATCAAGAACATCCCGCCTGTCCTGCTCAGCGCAGGCGGCCTCGCGCCGCTACCGGAAGCTCTCCGACGAGTTCATCGCCGCGAACGGTCACGTAGGAATCGACCATGTTGGCGACGACGCAGGTGTGGTTGGGAATGACGCGGACGATGTCGCCGACGGCCGGACGCTGATTGCAGCCGGTGAGATCGAGCATGCCGTGCTCTTCCGCCATACGGGCGATGCGCGCCTGAGGATGCTCCAGGATGAGGCCATACCCATCGAGCCCACCGCCGGTGTCGGCAGTCAGGGTCTTCGATCCGGCGTCGAGAATGCCGCGCTCGGCGGCGGCGCGGCTCACCACCGTGGTGTAGATCGTCATCGCGCAGTCCACCTGCCGGGCGACATCGGCGCGCATCATCATGCGGTCGTTGAAAACATAGGTTCCGGCGCGATGCTCCGTGACCCCGGAAATCAGGCCGAGATTGTTGAGATTGGGCGTACCGCCGGACGTGACCATCCTCACATCGAGGCCGTGTTCGCGCACGCCCGCGATCGCCTGATCGAGAAAACGTTGCGTTTCCATGACCTTGTCTTCCGGCGGGTAGATCATGAAGCCGGCAAAGGACAAGCCTTTGCGCGCCGCGATCTCGCGGGCGAGCGCCACGGCTTCGGCGGGGGTTTCGACGCCCGCGCGCTGCCGCCCGGTGTCGCATTCAACGACGACCTCGAGAACGCGTCCGCCGATCTCGGCCGCCAGCGGCAACCCCTCGATCGTCGTCAGGCTGTCCACGGCGACGATCATCCGCGCGCGGGCCAGCAACGCACCCAGCCGGCGTACCTTGCCTTCGCCCAGAATGTTGTAGGTGACGAGAATGTCATCGAATCCCGCATCGGCGAAGACCTCGGCCTCGCCGAGTTTCTGGCAGGTGATTCCGCTCGCGCCGGCCGCCCGCTGCATCGCGGCGATGACCGGACTTTTATGAGTCTTGATATGTGGACGGTTCCGAATGCCGGCAAGCTCGCACATCGCCTGCAGGCGCGCGATGTTCGCCTCCACGACATCGAGATCGATCACCACGGAGGGCGTGCCGAACTCGTTGGCGATCGTCGTCTTCAAGCGATCAAAATCCACGCGGGCCTCCGGGTCGATGCGAGACCATCTTTAAATCACGCAGCCCCTCACCACGGCAATGTCTTGCCATCGTAATTGATGAAGGCCCCGGTGCTCGCCAGCGTCAGGCGATCGATCACCTGCAGAATGCCGCTTGCGCTCTGCTCGGGCGAAAGATCGGCGCCAGCCCCGCCCATATCCGTGCGAACCCAGCCTGGATGCATGACGATGGCCGGAATGTTCTCGCGTTTCAGATCGCTCGCGAGGCCCTGCATGATCTTGTTCACCGCCGCCTTCGATGCGCGATAGGCGATCCTGTCGGATGCCGCGGACGAGAGCGAGCCCATGGCGGACGAAATGGTGACGATGCGCGGATGATTGGATTTGCGCAGGTTGGGCAAAAGGGCCTGCGTGACGCGCAGGGGCGCGATGGTGTTCACCGCCAGCGTCTGCGCAAGACCGCCGAAATCCATGTCCAAGGGCGACTGCCGATCTGGCCCGATGATGCCGGCATTGTTGATGAGCACGTCGATGGCCCGGCCGGCCAACGATGTCGCGGCAGCCTTGACCGACGCTTCATCGACGACGTCGAGCGCGATCGTCTGCAGCCTGCCGGCGGCCTTCGCGGCCAGCGCATCAAGGCTCTGCGCCCCTGCGTCGCGTGCCGCCGCTATCACGCTGTCGCCGCGCGCCAATGCCTGCCGTGTCAGTTCAAGGCCGATGCCGCGATTGGCGCCCGTGATGAGGAAAGTCGTCATGCTGCAGGATTCCGTCTGTTGATTATGGTCAGCGCAGAATAGTAGCAGCCGAACGCCGAATGGATAGAGCGCAGCGGCACAGATGCCTCACGAGACCGGCAGCGGCTTCGCCAGACTCGAGAGAACCTGCAATACGTCACGCGGTTCAAGGCGCTTGCGATAATCCGGCTCGATGAATGCCGCGGCGATCAAGCCGCCCTTGTCGACGACGAAGGTTGCAGGCATGGGCAGCGCCCATTCCCCATCGCCGTTCCGCTCCGGCAATGCGTGGCCCGCTTTCTCGTAATAAGGCAGCACGGCTTCCGACAATGTAAAGCGAATGCCGAGCGCGCTAGCGAGCTTCCCGCCAACGTCGGACAGCACCGCGAAGGATAGGCCGTTCTTTTCTGCCGTGGACAACGAATGGTCGGGTAGTTCCGGGGAAATGGCGACAAGCGCCGCACCATGAGCTTCAATCTCGGGTATCAGCGATTGATAGGCCTTCAGTTCGAGGTTGCAATAAGGGCACCAGCCGCCACGATAAAAGGTGACGACCGTGGGCCGCTTGCCCATCAGCATCGAAAGATCGAACGGCGCGTTATGGGCGTCGCGCAAATTGGATGTCGCGGGAAAACGGTCGCCGGCCTTGGCCGAGTGGTCGAGAATGCCCGATCCGCGCAAGGCCTCGATGTCGGTTTCGAATTGCCGGGCGATTGCGTCGCCAACGCGAGCCTCCCAGCTTTGCTGGAAGGTTTGTGTTTCGTCCCGAAGGCTCATGATCCGCTCCTCTTTAATCGTAAAGCTTTGCAATCTTCGTGATGTTGCCGTCGCCATGGCCCTTGCCTTGCGCCTCCAGAAACAGTTCGCGCGCCGCGCCTGTCAAAGGCAGTTTCCCGCCCGCTTTGGCGGCGGCTTCACCGACATAGGTCAAGTCCTTGACCATAAGATCGATTGGAAACATGACAGGCGTATCATCGGCGGCCATGAGCCGGGCGGCTCCGGCTATGGCAGGGCTTGTGATGGGAAAGCCCGGCAGTGCTTCGACAATGCGCGCCGCGTCAATGCCCGACTTCCGCAAAAACGACAGCAATTCGGCGACGCTCGCAAGTTGCGCGGCGAACAACGCGTTAACGGCAAGCTTGAAGGTGGCGCCCATTCCACGATCGCCCATGTGATGAAAAGCTGTTCCCATCGGTCTCAGAACCGGAAGCGCCTTTTCGACTGCATCAGACGCGCCGCCGATCATGAAGACGAGTTGCGCGGCATCAGCCTGCGGCCGGGAGCCCGACACCGGCGCATCGACCAGGCTAGCCCCTTGCACCGACACCGCCTGTTCGAGTTCGCCGACCCAACCGGGCGTCACGGTGCTGCATTCGATGGCGATAGCGCCGGGACGCAGACCTCGGCACGCTCCATCTGACGCATCGAGCCAGACGGCGCGAGACGCACCGTCATCCGTCAGCATCGAAATGACGAAATCGGCCTGCGACGCCGCGAGCCGCGGCGTGGCGGCCGGTTTTGCCCCGGCCGAAACCAATGCCTCGACCGCAGGTTGCGAGCGGTTCCAGACCGTAACGTCATGGCCCGCCGCTACCAGCTTCAGCGCCATGCGCGATCCCATCGCCCCAAGGCCGAGACATGCGATCGACTTGACTTCAGTGCTCATCCAACTCCTCCGTCGTGAAATGCGATCAGACCGCCGTGACGCGCTTCGCAGGGGCGGTCCAGGCAAGCGCCGGATCGGCCATGAAACTCTCCTTCGGCGTGTGCGACAGATGGTTGGTGTAATTCGAAATCGTCTTTGTGGCGATGATCGTGACGACCTCGAGCACCTGCGCCTTGGTGAAGCCCGCAGCCAAGAAGGCATCGACCGCTGCGTCGCCCGCAAATCCGCGCTCGCGAACCACGGCCTCGGTGAAGATGCGCAGAGCCTGCAGGCGCGCGTCGGCAATCGGCTCGCCATTGCGAACGGCAGCGATGGCGCCTTCAGAAAGATGCGCGGCTCGCGCGAGGTAAGTGTGGCCCGAGGTGCAGTATTCGCAGCCATGGAAAACGTTCACCGCAAGATAGGCGACCTGCTGCTCGGCGGGCGAAAGCGACGAGCGCGATACAAGATTGAACAGCGAAGCATAAGCCTCCAGCGCGATCGGGCTTTCGGCAAGAATGCCATGCAGGTTGGGCACGAAGCCCCAACCCTTTTCGGTAGCCTGGAGAAGCGGCTTCGAAGCGTCGGGGGCGGTTGTTATGGTATGTACGTTAAACTCGGTCATGATCGGCTCCTTTGATGGAGCGACCATGCCTCATGCTCAGATCCAGCATAACGCCCGTTGATTGAATTTCACTCATACGTATTATGTATGAATGATCGAATTTCTCGCCGCGTGCCGAACGTTCTCCCGCGTCGTCGAGGCAGGATCGTTCACCGCTGTCGCACGCGAACAGAATACGACCCAACCTACGATTTCGAGACAGATCGCCATGCTCGAGGCGCATCTGGGATGTCGCCTTTTTCATCGGACGACGCGCGCGCTGACACTGACCGATGACGGGCATGTCTTCTACGATCACGCACGCCGGATGGCCGACACAGCCTCCGAAGCCGAGAACGCCGTCGGCCGACGCAAGGGGCGGCCGAGCGGAACTCTTCGCCTTGCCTGCGCAGCGGTCATGGGCCGGCTGCACATCCTTCCTCGCCTGCCGAAATTTCTCGATGCGTATCCGGATGTCGCTGTCGACGTCGTCCTGGGAGACGCATTCATCGATCTGGTCGAAGAGCGGATCGACCTCGCAATCCGGGTCGGTGAATTGATGGATCCCAACCTCGTTGCGCGGCGCATCGGCACGACAAGGCGGCGGCTGCTGGCGACGCCGGGCTATCTTGCTCGTTTCGGCGCGCCAGACAGCCCCGCCGATCTCAAAAAGCATGACTGCGTCATCTATGGCGGCCTTACGACCGGCGCGACGTGGCGGTTCTCGAACGCAAAAGCAACGCTGGACGTTCAGGTGCGCGGACGCGTGCGGGTCAATACGACCGAAGGCCTTCGCTCCGCCATCCTCAGCGGCGTCGGTATCGGCGTCGCGCCGAGCTGGCATTTCGTAGACAAGGAGATCGAAACCGGACGCCTCGTTGCGCTTCTGCCGGATTTTGAACCAAGCCCCCATCCGATCCATGCCGTCTACGCATCACGCCGTTTTGTGTCGCCGGCCGTTCGCGCGATGATCGATTTTCTTGCCGACGAGTTCGCGCGCGATGCCCAGTTGCGGTCGGAGCCGGGATGATCGATGCAGGCATTGAGCTGCCAGCTTCATGTTGCGTTTCCAAGGAAAAAGCTGATAGCGTTATATTTATACAAATATAGCGATCGATCATGTTTGCACGCGCTTTCCGCCACCCACTGCTTCTCCGCTTTCTGCTTTCGTCGTGGCTGGGCATGCTGGCTCCTCTGCTGGCGCTCGGCCAGACGGGGTCAACCGCGCCAGCTTTCATCGTGCATTGCGCCAAGGGCGATCTGCCTGTCTCCCACGCTGATCTGCAAAAGCTTGCGTCCGTGTCGCAGTCGCTCGCCCCGCCTCCAAATTCCGCCGGTCAGGCCCGGTCGATGCGGGGTCCGCTCCTCTGGTCAGTGTTGACTGCCGTCGGCGCAGTCGATGAAAGCCGGCATCGCGATCATGTCCGCCTGACCTTGCTCGTCAAGGGCCGGGACGGATATGCGGCCCGGCTCGCGCTGGCCGAAATCTCACCTGAATTCAATGGCAAGCCGGTCATCGTCGCAACCGGCGCGGGCGATGCGTCCTTTGCCGATGGAGGCGTGAGGCTGGTGGTGCCAGGCGAGGTCCGCGCCGGCCGTTCAGTGCGGGATGTCGTCGAAATGGTTCTCGAACACGAACAGGAGAGATAGATGAAGCTCAGCGCGCGCAACGTTCTCAAAGGCAAGGTCGTGAAGGGCGTGACGACAGCGCACGTCAAGCTTGATGTTGGTGGTACGGTCATCATGGCGTCCATCACCAACGAAGCCATGGACGACCTCGGCATCAAAGCGGGCGATGCCGCAAGCGCGGTCATCAAGGCGTCTGATGTCATGATCGCGGTCGGCTAATCATGGTCCGCCTGAACGAAATCCGTCCGAACGAGGTCACGGTCGAGGCGCCGCAGCCGACCGATGCCAGCCTCGTCTTCATCGGCCGCATCCATACCCCCTGGACCTCGCGCCTGACCTGCCCGCGTCAGGGACGGCTCGACGGCCCGATTTGCACGATCGAGATTTTCGAGCCCTGGGTCGCCGCGCTCGCAGGCATCGAGCGCTATTCGATGCTGGAAGTGCTCTATTGGCTCGATCAGTCACGGCGGGACCTCATCCTTCAGAGCCCGGCGAATGACGGCTCTGTGCGGGGGACCTTTTCGCTGCGATCGCCGGTTCGGCCCAACCCGATCGGCACGTCGATGGTGAGGCTGATCGACATCGACGGCGCGCATCTGCGCGTCCAGGGCCTCGATTGTCTCGACGGCACGCCGCTGATCGACCTGAAGCCGGATCGCTGCCAATTCACCCCGCTTGCGCCGCCCCAGGCCGGAGACGACGAGAGGGCGGCGGTCACTGCGCGCATCGATTGAAAGCCTTGGGCCAGCCGCGAGGTGTCAGCGACGATGCCCTCAACGCGATGAAATTCATTGGCCAGGATCGAGACGGAAACCCTGATGCAAGGGTTCCTCGATCGGATCAGCGGCGTCGCCGACGAGGTCCGCTCGCTCGCCAGACGCTCGTCATCCTCCACCGGCGAGATCGCGTCGCTGGTCACCGATACGCGCCAGCGGATCACTCAGTTGAGCCAGGTCTTGTAGCAGCGGGATTTCCATTCGCTTCAGACGATGGCGGAGCATTTGCCGCAATCACGCCGCATGGAATCCGTCCGGCGCCTGGGCTATGCATCTTCGATGCGGTTTCCGTCACCATCATTCGTCCATGCGCCTGTGTCGCTTATCCTTGGAGCCATGCTCGCTCTTGGGTTTTTGGCGCGCGTTGAGGCGAGCGAAACTGCGGCCTGGGACCAGTTGCGCGCCGGCGGCGTCGTGCTGTTCCGTCATGCCAATGCGCCCGGCATCGGCGATCCGCCGGGCTTCAGGCTCGACGACTGCGCCACCCAGCGCAACCTCGGCGCAGCGGGGCGCGAGCAGGCCGTCAGGATCGGCGATCGTCTAAGGATGGAACGCGTCTCCGTGAGTGCGGTGCTGAGTTCGCATTGGTGCCGTGCACTGGAGACGGCGCGGCTCGCCTTTCCGGGCCTGCCAAAGGCGAGCGGCGCCTTCAATTCCTTCTTCGGCGATCGCAGTCAGGAGCCGGAGATCACGGCCGAGGCCCGGCGCGTCATCCTGAACTGGACCGGCCCAGGTGTTTTGGCGGTGGTGACGCATGACGTGAACATCAGGGCGCTGACCGGGATCGGACCCGCCGATGGCGAAGGCATCGTGCTGCGTGTCAGCGCTAAGGAGTTTGAGGTCGTCGGTCGGATTCGACCGTGAGGATCATTCTGCTCGTCGATGGCACCGGCTGATCCGGCTTCGGTCGCGCTGGATCGGTCGCGCTGGACTTGCGCTCGTTCATGCGCAAATCTCAGCCATGCGCCCAATTCAGGCACTCATCGGCCTTGCGTTCAGTGTGGCCTTGCTTCCGACGCCGGCGTTTTCGGATTCGACGTCCATGCTGGCCGCCGTCCGGGCGGTGACGCAAAAAGCGATCGAAGAACAGCGCGTCTTCCTCAATTGTTCGATCCTCGACCCGGTCGACCATGCGAACATGCGGAAGTTCTGGCAGCAGGACATCGACGACGCTGCGCGCTTGCTCGTCGAAAACCCCGCGCTGCGGAGCTATCTGCCGGAGTTCATCCGCGACACAGCCATTTCAAACCTCATGATGAGCGATGTGACGGTGCCGCAACTCGTGGAATTTTGCGGCAAGCACGGTGATTGGCGCATGGATCTGGCGCGGCTGAATTACACGATCGTGAAATTCAAACTGAAAGACGTCATGAAGTCTCAGTAATCGCGGCGATCAGCGGACGCTTGACCCGTGTCTAGATCACCAATGGCGCGGTGCTGCCTGCATTGAGAGCGATGACCGCGAGCATGATGACGGTCGAGACGATGAGATAGCTGACGACTGCAATGGTGGTGTTCATGATTGCCCCCGCAATACTGGAGAAAAGCCTCCGATCGACAGCATTATCCGCGCGGACTAACAGAAGATTTCGAATGGCGCCGTTGACGCGGATAATGGCCTGGAAAAGGCTTGAATTATCGAAGCGTGGTTAAACGCGCTTTCAAGAAGCATCTAAAGGTTTGACGAAAACGCCGGCTTACCTTCGCCCGCTCATCGATCCGAGAGCATGCGTCTCGTCTATTTGACGCTCGGACGTTTACGGGTACGATCGCGGATGCTCTTTGCTCCCAGATACGCACTCGCCATCCTCGCCTTTCTTGGCTGCCAGCTTCACTCCGTTCGAGCGGATGCCGATGACGCCGCGATCCTCGCCGAGGCGAAGACCATCACGCACACCGCGATCGAACAACAGCGTGTCTTCCTCAACTGCTCCTATCTGCAACCACCTTTTCAGGCCAAGCTGAAGGCCGATTGGCAAAAGGACGTCGACATCGCATCGTCCATGCTGCTCGCCCATCCGGCGACGCGCACCTATGGACCCGAACTGCAGCGTGAAGGCGCGATCGACGGCCTGATGATGAAGGATGCGACGCCGGCGGCGCTCGAATCCTTCTGCAACAAGCATCTCGACCTGCTTGAAGCTTATGCACGGCTCGATTTTGTCTTCATGCGCTTCGCGCTCGACGACGTGCTCAAAAAACGCGATTAGGCCGGCCGCGCCGTCGATCAGGCGCCATGGCCTTGCCTTTCGCGGCAAATGCTGTATTCAGCGCGTTCTTGTTTCGGCCGGGGGCTGAACGGGGAGCCGCATGAGCGGCAGGGTCGCCCTTGCAAGGGCATCCGCTCCCCAGTGTCTCCGCCTTCGAACCGTCACTCATCGAGCTTCCGTCATCCGGACGCTCGAAGGGCTCCGCGCCGAGACATCGAACACATGGGAAGGCCCAACATGCCATTATACGAACACACATTCCTGGCTCGCCAGGACGTGACCGCGCAGCAGGTGGAAGCTCTCGTCGAGGGCTATCGCGGCGTGATCGAAGCCGCAGGCGGCAAGATCGAAAAGGTCGAATACTGGGGCGTCAAGCAGATCGCCTACCGCATCAACAAGAACCGCAAGGCGCATTACACGCTGCTCAACATTGATGCCCCTCCGGCCGCCATCGCCGAGATGGAGCGCCAGATGCGCATCTCTGAAGACGTGCTGCGCTTCCTGACGATCCGTGTCGAGGCGCTGGAAGAAGGCCCGTCCGCCATGATGCAGAAGCGGGATCGCGACGATCGCCGCGATCGCGATGACCGCTACGGCAATGATGACCGCCCGCGCCGCCCGCGTCGTGAAGAGTCGTTCGCCACCGAAACCGAGGAAGCCTGATGTCCGCCGCACCGCAACGCCGCCCGTTTTTCCGCCGCCGCAAGAGCTGCCCGTTCTCCGGCCCCGACGCGCAGAAGATCGACTACAAGGACGTCCGCACGCTCTCGCGCTATATCTCCGAGCGCGGCAAGATCGTTCCATCGCGCATCACCGCCGTCTCGGCCAAGAAGCAGCGTGAACTGGCGCAGGCCATCAAGCGCGCGCGCTTCCTCGGCCTCCTGCCTTACCTCATCGCATAAGGCACATCATTCGCCGCCGTCCGCACGCGGGCGGCGGTTTCGTCGCCGGTCCGGGGATCATCCCGCGCCGGTCTGCTGGGCGGCTTACCCCGCCCTAACCGGATGACCGGGACAGCTCGACCTTGAATACACCCGTTTCCAGCAGCAAGCCGTTCATGCAGGCGATCTTCGCCAGCCTTGGCGCGGGCATAGCCTCCGCCTTGCTGGTCGCGGTCGTGCAGCCGCAATCGGTGTTCGGGCTTCTGCTGTTTCTGATCGCGCCGCTTCCCCTCGTCGTCACCGGCTTCAGCTATCATCCGCTCGTCGCGGCGCTCGGCGCGCTGTTCGGCTGCCTGTTTCTCGACGTCTTCATCATGCCGACGCTGTCGCTCGCCTATGCCTTGATCGCGGGCATACCGGCCTGGCTGATCTGCGAGGCCGGCATGCGCCGGGGCGCGCGCCTCGCCTTCCTGCGCGATCCGCTCGGCTATTTCACGCCCGGCGTCGTGCTGATGGGCATCGCCGCCTATGTCTCGGCGCTGATCTTCACCGGCGCGCTCTGGATCAGCCCGACTTATGACGGGCTGCGTGCCTATCTCTACAGCGCCTTCGAGGAGACGGTGCGCTCGCAATACCAGATCGATCCCAAGAACGGGCTGCGTCTGCCGGACGGTACCGACCTCGAACCTCTCGGCCGCATCTATAGCCGCGCCATACCGAGCCTCATGGCCCTGCCATTCTTCCTGATGAGCGTCCTTTCAGGCTATCTCGGCGCGAAGGTTGCGCAGATCTCGCAGCGCCTGCCCCGGCCGTGGCCGGATTTTCGCCTGACGCGCCTGCCGGCGATCGCGCTCTTCGCGCTGGCGCTTGGCGTGGGCCTCATTTTCCTCGGCGGTTTCGCCGGCCTTGCAGGGGAGCTGATCAGCCTGACGCTCGGGCTCTGCTTCCTGCTCCAGGGCCTCGCCGTCATCCACTGGCGCGTTCGCGAACGGCAGGGCCTGCGCTGGCTGATCTCGGCGAGCTGGGCGGTGCTGATCATTTTCGGGCTCTCCGCCTTCGCTTTCGCCGCGCTCGGCATCATCGACCACATTTTCGACCTGCGCAGGACGCGCGGGCCGGACATCACCCCAAACGCATGATTTGAAGACAACAAGGAGAGACTGAAATGGACGTTATTCTGCTGGAACGCGTGGCCAATCTTGGCCAGATGGGCGAAAAGGTGCGCGTCAAGGACGGCTACGCCCGCAACTTCCTGCTGCCGCGCCACAAGGCGCTGCGCGCCACCAAGGACAACCTTGCCAAGTTCGAGGCGCAGCGCGCCCAGCTCGAGGCTCGCAACCTGGAACAGCGCAAGGAAGCAGACAGCATCGGCGAGAAGCTGAACGGCCTCACCTTCGTGCTGGTGCGCCAGGCCGGCGAGACCGGCGTGCTTTACGGCTCCGTCGCGACGCGCGACATTGCCGAGGCGATCACGGCCGAGGGCATCTCGGTCGGCCGCCAGCAGATCGTCATCAACCAGCCGATCAAGACCATCGGCCTGCACAAGGTGCCGGTGTCGCTGCATCCTGAAGTTCAGGTCACGGTGACGATCAATGTCGCCCGCAGTCCCGAGGAAGCAGAGCGCCAGGCGCGCGGCGAGGAAGTGCTCAACCGCGAGAAGGACAATCTCGACGATCTCGGCCTCGAGATCGGCGCAGCGCTGGCGGAAGCCGGCGATCGCGTGGAGATGTAGTCCTCGTCATCCCGGATGCCGCACAGCGGCTATCCGGGATCCATCTGCGATGAATACTGTCATTCCGGCTCGCGCTCCGCTCGGCCGGGATGACGGTCAAAGTCCCAGCTTCATGCCCAGATGGCTGCCGACAAAGCCGAGGCTTTCATAAAAGCGGTGCGCATCGAGCCGCTGCTTGTTGCTCGTCAACTGGATGACGCCGCAGCCGCGCAGCCGCGCCTCGTCGATCGACCAGCGGATCATGATCCGCCCGAGCCCCTGCCCGCGATGGTCGCCCCGCACACGGACCGCTTCCAGCAGGCAGCGCCGCATGCCGACGAGCGACAGATTGGCGATGAAGGTGAGCTGGAAGCAGCCAACCGCCTCGCCGCCCTGCTCCGCTACCGCCAGAAACTGGTTCGGATCGGCATCGATCGCTTCGAAGGCATCGACATAGCGTTGGTTGAGCGGAGAGGACGTGTCCTCCCGCGTATGGCCGAATTCATCATCGGCGAGCATCGCGATGATGTCGGGAAGGTCCGCAAAGGCCGCCTTACGTATTGTCAAATCCGCCATTTTATCCCATATAGAACAAAGCAAGAACTCATCGCTCAAGCGGAATCGTGTCAAGCGAGCAATGCCAGATTTTCGCCTGTGTGTAACGGGGACATATGCCGGCTGGACAGGACTCGAAAATCGGGTCTTGCTTAAACCGACAGGACACACGGACGACTGAGAAGACTTTCAAATCATGGCGGCACTCACAGCATATCAGGGCGGCCTTACCGTTCAACCGTCGGAACCGTCCTACCGCGTGCAACCGCACAACATCGAGGCCGAAGCCGCGCTGCTCGGCGCTATCCTCATTCACAATGAAGCATTCGACCGCGTTTCGGATTTCCTCGAGCCGCAGCATTTTTCGGAAGACCTGCATGGCCGCATCTATGACGTGATGCGCACCCTCATCCGCGCCGGCAAGGTCGCGACTCCGATCACGCTCAAGGGCTTCCTGCCCGATACCGATCTCGGCGGGCTCACCGTTCCGCAGTATCTGGTACGGCTCGCGGCGGACGCGACGACGATCATCAACGCAGGCGATTACGGCCGCACGATCTACGAAGCATCGATCCGGCGCAATCTCATCACCATCGGCGAGGACATCGTCAACCGCGCCTATGACGCGCCCGCCGACGACACGCCGCGTCAGCAGATCGAGGAGGCGGAGCGGCACCTCTACAAGCTCGCCGAGACGGGCCGCTATGAGGGCGGCTTCCAAACCTTCAACAACGCGCTGAAGATCGCGGTCGACATGGCCGCCGCAGCCTACAAGCGCGACGGCAACCTCTCCGGCGTGGCGACCGGGCTTGCCGATCTCGACCAGAAGATGGGCGGGCTGCAGAAATCCGACCTCATCATCATCGCCGGCCGCCCCGGCATGGGCAAAACGGCGCTCGCCACCAACATCGCCTACAACATCGCGAAAGCCTATCGCGGCGGCAAGTCCGAGAATGGCGACCGCGTAGCGCTCGATGGCGGCATGGTGGGTTTCTTCTCGCTTGAAATGTCGGCCGAGCAGCTGGCGACCCGCGTGCTCGCCGAGCAATCCGGCGTCGCGTCCTACAAGATCAGGCGCGGCGACATTTCAGAGACCGAATTCGTGCAATTGACCGAAGCGGCGCATGAGATGAGCCGCATTCCACTCTTCATCGACCAGACCGGCGGCATCTCGATCGCGCAATTGACCGCCCGCGCGCGCCGACTGAAGCGCCAGCACGGGCTCGACCTGCTGGTCGTCGACTATCTGCAACTGCTTTCAGGCTCGGCCAAGAAGGGCGAGAATCGCGTGCAGGAGCTGACCGAAATCACGACTGGCCTGAAAGCGCTCGCGAAAGAACTCGAAGTGCCGGTCATCGCGCTGTCGCAGCTCTCCCGCCAGGTGGAAAGCCGCGACGACAAGCGCCCGCAACTTTCCGATCTGCGTGAATCAGGCTCGATCGAGCAGGACGCCGACGTGGTGATGTTCGTCTATCGCGAAGAATACTACGTCAACATGAAGAAGCCGCCGGAGGGGACGGAAGAATTTCTCAAATGGCAGCAGGACATGGACAAGGTGCATGGCAAGGCCGAGGTCATCATCGGCAAGCAGCGCCATGGCCCGACGGGCACGGTGGAACTGCAATTCGAGGCGGAGTTGACCCGCTTCGGCAATCTCATAAAGGCGGGTTATTATCCCGACACGATCTAGCGTCATGGCCGGCACCGACGTTCCAGAGCTTGAGGCTGGCGGACGCCTGACGATCGATCTCGGCGCGCTCGCGGCGAACTGGCTGAAGCTCGCATCGATGGCCGCTCCGGCCGAATGCGCCGGCGTCATCAAGGCCAACGCCTATGGCATCGGCATCGAACAGGCCGCGCCCGCTTTGTGGAAGGTAGGGTGCCGGACCTTCTTCGTAGCGGTGCTGTCCGAGGCAAGACGCGTGCGCGCAGTTTTGCCTGACGCAGTCGTCTACGTCCTCAACGGACTGCCGCCCGGCGCGGCTCCGATCTATGCCGACCAACGGCTGCGGCCGGTCCTCGGTTCGAATGAGGAAATCGCCGAATGGAAGGCCTTCGTCGCGCAAGGCGGCGCTGATCATGGCTGCGCTATCCATGTCGACACCGGCCTCAATCGCCTAGGGCTGCGGACGGAGGAAGCGATAGACCTAGCGAGGAACAAGGCGTTCGACGGCTATCGAATCTCTCTGCTGATCAGTCATTTCGTTTCGGCCGAAGAACCAGAAAATGCGATCAATGAGAAACAGATAGAGAGCTTTCTTGCCGTTCAGAATCAGATTCAGGCAAGCCATACGAGCCTTTCCAACTCCTCTGGTTTCTTTCTCGGAGCGAGGCCTTACATGAGCCTCGCCCGCCCTGGCTTCGCGCTCTACGGTGGCAATCCGACGCCGGGGCAATCCAATCCCATGCAACCGGTCGTTATGCTGGAGGCGCGCGTCATTCAGGTGCGCGAGGTGCCGCCCGATGAGACGGTCGGCTACAACGCGCAATGGACAGCCAAAGGCCGGCGCCGTATCGCGGTTTTGTCGGTCGGCTATGCCGACGGGCTGACGCGGCAGCTCTCCGCGACGGATACGCGGGCAGGCGGATATGCATTCATCGACGGCGTCGCCTGCCCTTTTGCCGGCCGCGTCTCGATGGACCTGATCACAGTGGACGTGACGGATTTGCCGGTCGGACGCGTAAAGCGCGGCGATTATGTCGAGCTTCTGGGGCCAAACATCAGCGTCGATGACGTGGCAGAGCGTGGCAACACCAACGGCTACGAAATCCTCACCAGCCTCGGGCGGCGCTATTCGCGGCGCTTCGTCGGCCCATGAACCACATCCTTCCCAATGTCATCCGGGACGGCGCAATGCGACGAGCCGGGATCCATGCCGGTCGAAATTCCCACTGGATCCCGGATCGCGCTGCGCTCGTCCGGGACGATATCACTCCCGAAAGCTAAATCCTTTGGCCCGCGATAAGCTCAGCTACATCTGCCAGTCCTGCGGCGCGGTCTACACGCGCTGGCAGGGCCGCTGCGAAAGCTGCGGCGAGTGGAACACCATCGCGGAGGAGAGCGCTGCGGTCGCCGGTGGTGGCGGTGCGCCGATCGGCAGCGGTGGGGCGCGCCTCAAGAAGGGCAAGCCGTTTCCGCTCGAAGGCCTTTCCGGCACGACGCATGATGCGCCGCGCCTGCCCACGCAGATCGCCGAACTCGATCGCGTCACCGGCGGAGGATTCGTTCCAGGTTCGGTCATCCTCATCGGCGGGGAGCCGGGCATCGGCAAATCGACGCTGCTGATCCAGGCGGCGGCTGCCCTTGCCAATCGCGGCCAGCGCACGATCTATATTTCCGGCGAGGAAGCGATCGCGCAGGTGCGCATGCGCGCGCAGCGGCTGGGGCTCGGCGCTGCTCCGGTGGAGCTTGCCTCCGAGACGAGCGTCGAGGACATTCTGGCTACCGTGTCGATCGGCCCGCGCCCCGCGCTCGTCATCGTCGACTCGATCCAGACCATGTGGACCGAGGCAGTCGAGAGCGCGCCAGGCACCGTCACGCAGGTGCGCGGATCGGCGCAGAGCCTTATCCGCTATGCCAAGAAAAGCGGCGCGAGCGTGATCCTCGTCGGGCACGTCACCAAGGACGGCCAGATCGCCGGGCCGCGCGTCGTCGAGCACATGGTCGATGCCGTCCTCTCTTTCGAGGGCGAGGGCGGACATCATTTCCGCATCCTGCGCGCCACCAAGAACCGCTTCGGCGCCACCGACGAAATCGGCGTGTTCGAGATGACCGGGCTCGGTCTCAGCGAGGTCAGCAACCCCTCGGCGCTCTTCCTCGGCAATCGCGACGCGAACGCGACAGGCGCGGCCGTGTTCGCTGGCATGGAAGGGACAAGGCCGGTTCTCGTCGAAATCCAGGCTCTCGTGACGCAAACAAGCCTCGGAACGCCTCGCCGGGCGGTCGTCGGCTGGGACCCGAACCGCCTGTCCATGGTGCTCGCGGTGCTGGAGGCGCATGGCGGCGCGGGTTTCGGCATGCACGATGTCTATCTCAACGTCGCCGGCGGCCTGCGCATCAGCGAGCCAGCCGCGGACCTTGCCGTCGCCGCGGCACTCGTCTCCTCGCTCAGCGGCGCGATATTGCCGCCTGGCGCAGTCTATTTCGGCGAGATGAGCCTTTCCGGTGCCATCCGGCCCGTGGCGCATGCCAATGCGCGGCTGAAGGAGGCAGCCAAGCTCGGCTTCACGCACGCGATCGCGCCAGCCGCGCAGGAGAGCACGCAATCCGACCGAAAAGCTGCGCCGAAATCAGGCGCGGATGGCGGCGAGTTGAGGGTCAGCACGCTCACGCGCATCGGTGATCTCGTCGCGGACATTGCGGGGACATCAGCGACACAGAAACGGACCCGATTCGTGAAGTGACAGGGTGACGTTTACGTTTTCGTTCACTATAGAGGGCGAGCTTCGCCTTTTGCCGGGCCGAATCCCGTTCAACCTGCCCAACTGGAATTGAAATGCCTTTCACCGTTCTTGATCTCGTTGTCATCGGCGTGGTGCTGATTTCGGCACTTCTGGCAGCTCTTCGTGGCTTCACGCGGGAAATCCTGGCAATCGGCTCTTGGGTGGCGGCCGCCGTCGTGGCATACCTCACCTACAAGCAGCTCACGCCTTTCGTCGTGCAGCAACTTCCGACGCTGAAGTCGCCCTATCCCGAGATCATCGCCGGCGCGGGCATTTTCCTGCTGACGCTGATCATCGCCTACATGCTGACGGGCCGCATCTCGGACATGATCCTCGACAGCCGGATCGGCGCGCTCGATCGCACGCTCGGCTTCATTTTCGGCGCCGCCCGCGGCCTGCTCTTGATGGTCATAGCGTTCCTGTTTTTTCAGTTCTTCGCCGGCCAGTCCTCCTATCCGTGGGTCGAGACCGCCAAGACGAAGCCTTTTCTGGCCACCTCGGCGGAAAAGCTGCGCAGCTACATCCCGGACG
>JAIELD010000001.1 GCA_019753285.1 Beijerinckiaceae bacterium
GCGGTCGGCGGGTCGTGGATGGTGCCGGATGCGCTCGTCGCGGATGGTGACTGGTCGAGGATCGGCGCGCTGGCGAAAGAGGCCCTGGCGGCGGCGATCTCCTGATGGTGCGACGAGCAATCCGAGGTCAGGCCGTCCGGATCTGCTGCAAGGCGGCCCTGCCGAGCAGCCCATAGGGATTGCCCAACGTTTCGATGATCTCGAAATGGTTGTAGTTCTCGCCGCGCAGCAGCGTCGCAGGCTTTCCGGACTCATCGAGACGCGCCGCGAAATCGCGCGTCTGGCGCTGGAATTCGGGCGTCTCCCGCGTGCCATAGGCGAGCACGAGCGGCACGTTCAGCCGAGCGATGTGCCGGGCCGCGCTTTCGGCTTCCTCCATCGCGTCGTCGAACCGGACATATTTGCTCCGGTTTGATAACCGCACCGGCTTCATGTCGTACATGCCCGAGCACAGCACGGCGCCCTTGACCGGCGGCTTGGCCAAGCCGAATTCCGATCGCCAGTCCGTGGTCATGGCAACGGCGGCAAGATGCGCGCCGGATGAATGGCCAGACACGAAGATGCGATCGGGGTCGCCGCCGAAACCGCTGGCGTTCGCATGGACCCAGGCAAGCGCCTTCTTCACCTGATTGGTCATCTGCGTGAGGCTGCCCTTCGCGTCGTCCACCGTCATGAAATCGAGGCCGATCCAATGCACGCCGGCCGCAAGGAACATTTCGCTGAGGAACGAGTACAAGCGTGCTTCGCCACCGCGCCATGCTCCTCCATGGACGAAGACGTGGACCGGGGCATTCGATGCTTTGGCCGTGAACAGGTCCAGCTTCTCAGCCGCGCCCTCGCCATAGGCGTGGACTTTCGGCTCGCCGATCCGCGCGCGCGCCGCTTCGCTCGCCGTGCCGTAGCGAGCGATGATCTGCTGCATGTTCGGGGCATATTTGATCTGGTTGTAGGCGTCGTCGAGTTCCGCCTGGTCCATGTCGAGCCACACGCTCGGACCCTTTTCCCGCAACGGTGCGACGCCGGCCTGCGGTTGCGCGCGGAGCGGTGCGGCGGCGACGGTCAAGCCGGCGGCGAGACCGGACAGGAATGTTCTGCGTGGAACGCCGCCAGACCGTCTATCGCGCAAGTCCATCCTCACTCTCCATTTTGACGAAAGGTTAGCTCACAACGAGGCATCCTGCCATCGCCTCGGCTGCCGCGCTTGATTTTTCGATCATGCATGCGCAAGGTTTGCGAACGATGACGAGCCTTGGCAATCCGTGCTGACAATCCTTCTCGACGGCGTCGCCTACGGCATGCTGCTGTTCGTTCTCGCCGTCGGGCTCTGCGTCACGATGGGCTTGATGAACTTCATCAATCTGGCCCATGGCGCATTTGCGATGGCTGGCGGATACGTCACCATTCTTCTGATGCAGCGGGCCGGGCTGTCGTTCTATCTGTGCCTGCCGCTCGCCTTTCTCGTCACGGCAGCCGCCGGCCTCGTTCTCGAACGCACGCTCTACGTCAGGCTCTATGACAAGAGCCATCTCGATCAGGTCCTGTTCTCGCTGGGCCTCGTCTTCATGGCGATGGCCGGCGTCGACTATGTGATGGGCGGCAACCAGCAGATCATCCAGTTGCCGCCGGAGTTGCGCGGCCGGCTGCAGGTGCCGGGCGGGAGCATTGGCGTCTATCGCCTGTTCATCATCGCCATTTGCGGCGTGCTGCCGCTCGGTTTGCAGCAGGCGCTGACCCGCACGAGATTCGGCAGCCGGCTTCGTGCCGCAGTCGATGACAGGCGCGTGGCGCGCGGGCTTGGCATCGATGTCGCGAAACTGTTCGCGCTCACCTTTGCTTTCGGTTCGGGCCTTGCCGGTCTTGGCGGCGCGCTCGGGGCTGAGGTGCTCGGGCTCGATCCGACCTTTCCCGTGAAGTTCATGATCTATTTCCTGATCGTCGTTTCGGTCGGCGGCGCGACGACGATCACCGGCCCCTTCTTCGCGTCCATCCTGCTCGGCATCGCGGATGTCGCGGGCAAATACTATGTGCCCGCCATCGGCGGCTTCATCATCTACACCGTAATGGTCGTCGTGCTGATCTGGCGGCCGGCCGGCCTGTTCGTCAAAGCGGCGCGATGAGAGGACCGGCGCGGTTCCGTTCGATGCAGACCGGCTGGCGCTGGTACGAGATCGTGTTCTGGGCGGCCGCCTTCGCCATGCTTGTTCTCGCGCCGAGCCGGCTGCTGCTGCTCAACGAAATCGCGATCTTCGCGCTGCTCGCGCTGTCGCTCGATCTGATCCTCGGCTTCGCGGGGATCGTGTCGCTCGGCCATGCGGCGTTTTTCGGCGTCGGCGCCTATACGGCCGGCCTGCTCGCGAAGCACTTTTCGGAGCATGCGCTGCTCGGCGATCCGACGATCGGCCTCGGGATCGCGGCCCTGACAGCGGCTATCATCGGCTTTGCTTCGAGTTTCCTCGTCCTGCGCGGGTCGGATCTCACCCGGCTGATGGTCACGCTCGGCGTAGCGCTCATCGTTCAGGAGATCGCCAACCGTCTCGACTGGATCACCGGCGGCGCGGATGGGCTGCAGGGCGTGCTGCCGCGTCCGGTGCTCGGTGCGTTCGAGTTCGATCTTTATGGTCGCACCGCCGCGACCTACAGCCTCGTCGTCCTGTTCATCGCCTTTGTCGTCGCACGTCAGGTTGTGCACGCGCCGTTCGGGCTTGGCCTCAAGGCGATCCGTGACAACCGCCTTCGAGCGGAGGCGATCGGCATTCCGGTCAACCGGCGGCTCATCGCGATCTACACGCTCGCCGCAGCACTTGCCGGCATGGCAGGCGCGCTGCTGGCGCAGACGACGCAGTTCGCCTCGCTCGACATGCTGGATTTCCAGCGCTCCGCCGAAGCGTTGCTCATGCTGGTGATCGGCGGGGCGGGCAACCTGTTCGGCGGATTGCTCGGGGCGATCGTCTTTGCCATCGCGCATGACGTCCTGAAGGGTATCACCGCGCAATACTGGCAGTTCTGGCTCGGTCTCAGCCTCATCATTCTCGTCCTCTTCGCGCGTGGCGGTCTCACCGGCCTGCTCCGCCTCCTTTACCGGCGCGTGCGGCCGGAGGCTGCGCCATGACGAACCCGGCGCTCGAGACGCGCGCTCTGCGCAAGACCTTCGGGGGGCTCGTCGCGACCGACACGGTCGATTTCAGGCTGGAGGCTGGCGCGCGGCACGCGCTGATCGGCCCGAACGGGGCCGGCAAGACGACCTTCGTCAATCTCCTCTCCGGCGCGTTGCAGCCGACCTCCGGATCGATCCATCTCGAAGGGCGGGACATCACGGCCTGGCCGGCTTCCAAGCGCGCGCGGGCGGGGCTCTCGCGCACCTTCCAGATCAACCAGCTCTTCGCCGGCTTGACGCCGTTGCAGTCGGTCGTGCTGACATTGGCGCAGGCGGAGGAGACCGGCGGCGGTTCAGCGGGATTGATGGACCTCTTCCGGTCGGCGGGCAGCAATGGCGCGCGGATCGAGGAGGCCGCCGCGATCCTCGAAAATCTGCATCTCGGTGCGTGCCTCGACAAGGAGATCGCGACGCTGGCCTATGGCCAGCAACGCCTGATCGAAATTGCCATAGCGCTCGCGGCCAAACCCCGCGTGCTGCTGCTCGACGAGCCGGCGGCCGGCATCTCGCAGGAGGAGCGCGAGCTGATCCTCGGTGTGATCGGAGCGTTGCCGTCCGCAATGGCGATCGTGCTGATCGAGCACGACATGGACCTCGTGTTCCGCTTTGCACGCTCCATCACCGTGCTCGTCAACGGCGCAGTCCTGACGACCGGCTCCGTCGCCGAGATCAGCGCGGATGAGCGCGTTCGCAAAGTCTATCTCGGCGAGGGCGAGCATGCCTGATCTCCTCGACGTCGACGCCCTTTCAGCCGGCTATGGCGAGGCGCTCGTGCTGCGCGAGGTGAGCTTCACGCTCGCCGCAGGGCAGGCGATGGCGCTGCTCGGCCGCAACGGCACAGGCAAGACGACGCTGATCAACAGCCTGATGGGCCTGACCCGCCAGCGGGGCGGTGCCATCCGTCTCGATGGTTCGGACATTTCGCGGCTGCGGCCGGAGCAGCGCGCCCTTGCCGGGCTCGGCTGGGTGCCGCAGGAGCGGAACATCTTCAAATCGCTCAGCGTGGAGGAAAACCTGACCGCCGTGCAGCGGCCGGGACCATGGACTCCGGCGCGCGTCTATCAGCTTTTCCCGCGTCTTGCGGAGCGCCGCCGCAACATGGGCAACCAGCTTTCGGGCGGCGAGCAGCAGATGCTGGCGCTCGGCCGCGCGCTGATGTTGAACCCGCGGCTGCTGCTGCTCGACGAGCCGCTGGAGGGCCTTGCGCCCATCATCGTCGACGAGTTGCTGCGGGCGGTCGAGCGGATCGTACGCGAGGAAGGGCTGGCCGCCATCGTGGCGGAGCAGAGCGCACGGCGCGTGCTGCGCATCAGCGACGAGGTGCTGATCCTCGATCGCGGCGCGGTGCTTCACCGTGGAAAAAGCGCAGTGCTGCTGGCGGATGACGAGGCGATGGACCGCTTGCTGGGCGTGAGGCAGTCGCACTGAGCTTCATGTCACATCGGGCCGATAGGTGGCCCGGCCGGTCCTGAGCCTGTGCGCCAGAAGCTCCAGGCGGTCCTGGCCCCAGAATATCTCGCCGTCGATCACGTAGGACGGCGCGCCGAACACGCCGGCCTCGATTGCGCTCGTCTGGTTCGCGGCATAAAGCGCGCCGGAGGCGGGAGCGCGCGCGGCAGCGATCATCGCATGCGCGTCGAGACCGCTCCGGTCGAGGAGACTGCGGATGACGGCCTCGTCTGCGAGATCGAGTTCCCTTTCCCAGATCGCCGCATGCGCGGATTCGAGAAACGGCGCGGGGTCTAGCCCTGCCTCGACTATGGCGATCACGGTGCGATCGATCAGCTCGGGATCGAAGGGCGAGAAAGAGGGCTTGAGCTTGAAGTCGAGCCGGCGATATTCACGCCAGCGCTGAAGCTCGAGCATGCGGTATCGCTGGCGGGCAGGGTGGCGCTTTGCCAGCGGCAAGCCGCCCGTTTGCTCGAAAACGTCGCGCAGCAGCACGGGTTTGTAGGAGACGTCGAGCGCGTATGTACGGACGATGTCCCTGAACGTCGCAAAGCCGATATAGGCCCAGGGTGATGATACGGAAAAATAATAGTCCACCTTGGCCTGCATGGGGCAACCTCCTCGACACCATCCCGTCTTAGTTGATGTCGCGCGCCGTTGCCACCACGCATCTTGCCACCAGTCATCTGACAGCAGACCGTGGTTGTTCTTGACAGTCGGTCGCGAATTGACGATATCGCGGGCATGACTTCGAAGTTCGCAAGCCGACGTTCGCCCGCCTCGCATACGCGCGAGCGATGACGGCTGGCCCTTGCCTGAACCGATCAAGCCGCGCCTGAGAGCGCGGTATTTTTTTGCCTGAAATCCAGTCCAACCGATCACTTCCAGAGGGTCACGACATGAGCGCGAAGATTTTCATCGATGGCGAAGCCGGCACCACGGGCCTTGGCATTCGCGAACGCCTGGCGCATCTCACGGGCGTCGAGGTGGTCAGCATCGCCGCCGAGCATCGGAAAGACCCCGCCGCAAAGAAGGCGCTGATGGCGGAGGTCGATCTCGTCATCCTCTGCCTGCCCGACGCCGCGTCGCGCGAGACCGTGGCGCTCGCCGACACGCACGGCGAGGCCGCACCCAAGCTCCTCGACGCCTCGACGGCGCATCGGGTTGCGCCGGGCTGGGTGTTCGGCTTTGCCGAGATGGCGGCGGGGCAGGAGCAGGCCATTCGTGACGCGAAGCGCGTCTCTAATCCCGGCTGCTACCCGACCGGGGCGATCGGGCTGCTGCGGCCGCTGGTCGAGGCGGGCCTGATCCCGTCTGACCATCCCATCAGCATCAATGCCGTTTCAGGCTATAGCGGCGGTGGCAAGGAGATGATCACCGCCTTCGACGCCGGCACCGCGCCGAATTTCGAACTTTACGGGCTTGCATTCGAGCATAAGCACGTGCCGGAGATCGTTGCCTATTCCAAGTTGACCGCACGGCCGATCTTCGTGCCGTCCGTGGGTAATTTCCGTCAAGGCATGCTCGTCAGCATTCCGCTGCACCTCGCCCATCTGCCCGGACAGCCGGGGGCAGAAAAGCTGCACGCCGCGCTGGTGTCGCATTATGCGGGATCGACCTATGTGAAGGTCGCGCCATTCCCGCCGGCGGCCGTCAAGATCGAGCCGGAAAGCTTCAACGAAACGAACATGATGGAGCTCAGCGTGTTTTCGAACGCAAAGCACCAGCATGCCGTGCTCGTCGCCAAGCTCGACAATCTCGGCAAGGGCGCCTCAGGCGCGGCGGTGCAGAATCTTGAACTGATGCTGGGTCTGCGCTGAACGATCGCAACGCCGCCACGACCCGTAGCGGTCGACGCGGCGACCGAAATCCGAAGCGCCAGATTTACGCGGCAGGCCGCCAGGGTCCGACGACTTGTTTCTGCTCACCTAGACCTTCGATGCCAAGCCTGATGATGTCGCCCGGCTGCAGATAGCGCGGCGGCTTCATGCCCATGCCGACGCCCGGCGGCGTTCCGGTGGTGATCACGTCGCCAGGCTCCAGCGTCATGAACTGCGAGGTATAGGAGACGAGATGGGCGACGCCGAAGATCATCGTCTTGGTGCTTCCCGTCTGCATGCGCTCGCCGTTCAGGTCCAGCCACATGCCGAGCTTTTGCGGGTGCTTGATCTCGTCCTTGGTGACGAGCCACGGGCCGAGCGGCCCGAAGGTGGGGCAACCCTTGCCCTTGGTCCAGGTGCCCGAGCGCTCGAGCTGGTATTCGCGCTCCGAAACGTCGTTGCAGATCGTATAGCCGGCGACATAGCTGAGCGCCTCCCGCTCGGTGACGTAGCTCGCCCTGCTGCCGATCACGATCGCGAGTTCAACCTCCCAATCCGTGCGGGTGGAGCCCTTCGGCAGCATGACCTCGTCGTTGCAGCCGACGATGCACGATGGGGCCTTGTTGAAGATGATGGGCTCCTTCGGCGGAGTCGCACCGGTTTCGGCGGCATGATCGGCATAATTGAGGCCGATCGCGATGAAGTTTCCGACCCGGCCCACGGGTGAGCCGAGGCGCGGCCGTCCGCGAACCAGTGGAAGCGCTTCGATCTTCAGCTTCGAAATCTTGTCGAGAACGCGCGGCGAGAGCCAGTCGCCAGCGAAATCCGGAACGTGCTTCGAGAGGTCGCGAATCTTGCCGTCCACATCGATGATGCCGGGCTTTTCCCGCCCCGGCTTGCCGTATCGCACCAGCTTCATGGTCTAACGCCGTCCCTTTTTCATTATTGTTCACTTTTGGAATATGTTTCACGCGGTGCGGACAAGGGCAATCGTTGATTCGATTGTGGCGAAAAAACTGTCATTCAACGGCAAGGTTATGTTGCATTCGGGCAACTCAACTCTGCAAATTGGCTTTGCAGCGGCGGAGTGAACACTGCCGGCTCCTCGCAACTTGCTCCAATCGACGGCCAAAACGTTCGCATGTGAACTGCTTTTTGATCAGCGTTTTCAAGCGAAGTCGTGTTTTCAAGCCGTTTTGCTGGCCAGAATTCACAAAACCGCGATGTTGCAGACATTCCACAGAGCCAAACTAACGGTTTTGCGGGCATTGCATCCGCAGTTCACTCTTGTCAGATTGTTTCACGGAATGACGGAGCTGGCTTGATGACATTAAGGCGGCTCCAGGCAACGAAAACATAATAACAAGAGTGAGGAAATCGAACATGGCCGCAGTGACGAAATCGGGTTTGGTCGGCAACAGCCGCGCAGTTCTGTTGGCAGCCGCAAGCCTTTCGGCGCTCGTGGCCGGTTCATCGGCCGCCAATGCAGGCGCGTTCGCCCTGCGCGAACAAAACGCAGCCGCGCAGGGAAGCGCGTTCGCAGGTGTGGCCGCCGGTGATGGCGGCGTCTCCTCGCAGTTCTGGAACCCTGCGATCATCACGCAGTATCCTGGCATCCAGTTCCAGCAGAACCTGTCGATCATCATCCCGCAGTCGGATATCCGCTTCACGTCTGGACCGACGTTGCCCTTCGGCCAGCCGGGCGACATCGGCCAGGCTGCCGCACTGCCTGCCGGCGGCTCCAGCTACCAGCTCACGGACAAGATCTTCCTCGGCCTTTCGACCGGCGCACCCTACGGCCTCATCACCAAGCCGGAAAACCCGAACAACGCGTCGCAGCTCTATGGTCGCTCGTCGAAGGTGTTCTCGTTCAACGCCACGCCGTCGATCGCCTACAAGTTCAATGACTGGATCTCGATCGGTGCCGGTATTCAGGTGCAGTATTTCCGCGTCACGCTGAAACAGGCGCTCGGCACCGGTGCCAACAGCCCGAACGCCATCCTGCGCGGCGACGACATCAATTTCGGCTTCACGGCCGGTCTGACGTTGACGCCGTTCCAGGGCACCAACTTTGGTGTCGGCTACCGCTACGGGATCAACCACGATCTCGAAGGGTATTTCGCGGCTCCGGGGTTCCGTACGCGCATCACCGCACCGACCGATCTGCCGGATGTCGTGACTGTCGGCCTGACGCAGGACATCAACGACAAGGTCAAGGTCAAGGCTGGCTTTGAATGGACCCGCTGGAGCAAGTTCAGCTCGTTCCCGGTCACCAACTCCGCGACCGGCGGCCCGCTCGTCACCGCGACGGGGCCGGTCAACCTCGCCTTCCGCTATGATGATGGCTACTATTTCTCGCTCGGCGCAGATTACAAGTTCAACCCGAACTGGACGGTTCGCGGCGGTCTCGCCTACGAAATCTCGCCGATCTCCGATGCAGCCCGTGGCGTACGCCTGCCCGACAACGACCGGTTCTGGGTCAATGTCGGCGCATCCTACGCCTGGAACGATCAGCTGACATTCGACGTCTCCTACGCTCATGCGTTCGTCGGCCGCACGCCGATCAACCTGACCCCCGGAAACCCCGCCTACAACCCGCTTGTGCCGGTGCAGCTCGTCGGCACGGCCGATGCGAGCGTCGACATCTTCTCGGTCGGCGTCCGTTACGTTTATGGCGTCGCGCCGAAGCGCGAAGCGCCGATCGTGCGCAAGTACTGATCGCGCGCAGATACTGATCGGGAAAGACACAGCAGCATAGAAAAAGGCCGGGCGTTTGCCCGGCCTTTTTGTTTGAGCCATTGTGTCGGAGCGTCACGCCTTGACGCGAACGTACTCGCCCGGCGCATCGCAGATCGGCTTGTTGCGCTTGTTGCCGATCTTCGGCGGCTTCGTCTCCTTGGGCGCGATCTCGCCATACCATTTGCGCCAGTCGACCCACCAGGAGCCAGGCGTCTCACTGGCGTTCTCCAGCCAGTCTTCGAGTTCGCCCTCTACCCGGCCACCCGTCCAGTATTGATATTTGGGCTTCGTCGCCGGGTTGACGACGCCGGCGATGTGCCCGCTGCCGGAAAGGACGAACCGGACAGGGCCGCCGAACAGCTTGGAGCCGAAGAACACCGAGCGGGCAGGGGCGATATGGTCCTCCCGTGCGGCGAGGTTGTAGATCGGGATCTTCACCTTCGAGAGGTCGAGCTTGACGCCGCCTATCTTCATCTCGCCCTTGGCAAGCTTGTTCTCGAGGTAGCAGTTGCGCAGGTAGAACTTGTGGTTCGCCTCCGGCATGCGGGTAGCATCGGCGTTCCAGTAGAGCAGGTCGAAGGCCATGGGCTGCTTGCCCTTGACGTAGTTGTTGATCACATAGGGCCAGATGAGATCGAGCGGCCGCAGCATGTTGAACGCGCCGGCCATCTTCGTCCCTGGCAGATAGCCGTACTTCGCCATCATGTCCTCGACGGCCTTTATCTGCGTCTCGTCCGCGAACACCTTGAGGTCGCCCGCATTGGTGAAATCGACCTGCGTGGTGAGGAAAGTCGCCTGCGCGATCCGCTTGTCCTTTTTCGCCGCCATATAGGCGAGCGTCACGGCGAGAAGCGTGCCGCCGACGCAATAGCCAACGGCATGCACGTCATCCGCGCCGGTGATGTCGCAGGCGCGGTCGATCGCCTCGAAAAGGCCTTCACGCATATAACCTTCGAAATCATAGGTCTTGTGCCGCTCGTCCGGGTTGACCCACGAGATGACGAAGACCGTTACGCCTTGGCTCACCGCCCAGCGGATGAACGATTTTTCCGGATTGAGATCGAGCACGTAGAACTTGTTGATCCAGGGCGGCGCGATGACCAGCGGCCGCGCCAGCACGCTCGGCGTGGTCGGTTCATACTGGATCAACTCCATGATGGCGTTGCGATAGACCACCTTGCCGGGCGTGGTGGCGATGTTCTCGCCGACCTTGAAGCCGGAATTGTCCGATTGCCGGATTTTCAGCTCGCCCTTGCCGGCCTCGATGTCCTCGGCGAGCATCTTCATCCCGCGCACGAGGTTCTCGCCGTTCTCCTGCAGCGTGGTGCGGATCAGTTCCGGATTGGTCGGCAGGAAGTTCGAAGGGGAGAGCGCGCCCGAAAGCTGGCGCACGTAGAATTCCGCTTTCTGCTTGGTCTCGCGGTCGAGGCCGTCGGCCTTCTCCACCATCGTCTCCGCCCAGTTGGAGGTGATGAGATAGGCCTGCTTCAAAAAACTGAAATAGGGATTGGTCGACCAGTCGGAGTCGGCAAAGCGCTTGTCGCGCGGAGAAGGCTCCACCACCGGCGTCACCGGCTCGCCCTGCAGGCCCTTCAACGTCTCGGCCCAGAGATTGACGAAATTGGTCGAGAGGGAGGTTTGCGCTTCGATGGCCTTGACAGGGTCCTTCAGCCAGCTTTCCGCCACGGCGCCGATCGTCTTGACCATGTCTGCGGCTTCGTCCGGCACGAGCGAGGTGACGGCCCCTTCCTCCCTCGGGCGAAGATAGGCGGCTCCGACCTTTCCGGCCTGTTCGATGAACTTCGCCGCATTGGCGGCGAGCCGATCGACGTCGGTCTCGACGACCGCGTCCACGCTCTTGTTCTCACCAGTCATGTCCATGGTGATCGTCCTTCCAACCCTGTTTTCCCTGAATTGTTTTCAGGTTGTATCGGCGTGCGCAGCGACCGAACCCATCGCTGGCGCCCGGACTTGCTAGCATGCTCCATGCCACGTATTAAGGGGCAAAGCGCTGCATGTCTCAAGCGCGAACTCGAAATCGGATCGGCTTGCGTGCGCCTTATCTCATTTAAAGTCGGAAGCCGATGAGCGAAAATCAAGCAAGGGCCGGGCGCGTGCGGTCGCATCTTGCCATCGTTGCGGCGGTCGGATTGCTTTGCGCCGCCTGCAACAGCCAGGACTCCATTGGCTCTGACCCCAATGTGCGCTCCTTTGCGACCGCCACCGGCTTGCGCACCGAGGTAGGGCAGCCGAAGGATTTCGTTGTCAGGAGCCGGCCTTCGACCGTGTCCTATGTGCCCGTCGAGGTGCGGCCGCCGGAGCGCGCCGTGCCGCGCCGCGCTGCAGCCGCCTTGCCGGAGGTCGAGCAGGAACTCGATACATCCCGCAAGCGCAGCACCGGCTTTGCACGGCGATCGTTGCCAAAATCGCAGTATGGCGGTGTCGAGGATGCAAGACGCTCGGTTGCCCGCGCTCGCGCGCTCGCCAATCGGCCCGTCGGCGTCCCGGCAGATCAGCCGACGAGCTATCCGGTTCCGGAATCGCGTCGGCGCGGCAAGCCGACAAATCCGCTGGCCATCCCCAAGGAATAAGGCGAGCAGCCATAAATCTCTTCGATAGCGGCAATCGGCGCATCGATCCACGGCGCCTGCTTGCGCTATCGCATCGGCGCGTTTGAGAAAGCATCTATCCACGCAATAAAATTCGAATTTGCTGCTATCAATGCCGTGTTTACGAAATCATCAATCAATTTGATAAAAAGTGCCGCAGATTTGTTGTGTGCGGAGCGCGCGGGATCATGTTAGAGAGCCAGAACGTCCACCCTTTTCATCGCCGTCCTGAAGAGCTTTGGTCCATGAACGATTTTCACCGCATCCGCCGCCTCCCGCCTTACGTTTTCGAGCAGGTCAACAAGATCAAGGCGGCACAGCGCGCGCAGGGCGTCGACATCATCGATCTCGGCATGGGCAATCCCGATCTTCCCGCGCCGAAGCACGTGCTCGACAAGCTGATCGAGACGGTCGGCAAGCCGCGCACCGATCGCTATTCCGCATCGAAAGGCATTGCAGGCCTTCGCCGCGCACAGGCCAATTATTATGGCCGCCGCTTCGGCGTGAAGCTCAATCCCGACACGCAGGTCGTCGCGACGCTCGGCTCCAAGGAAGGCTTCGCCAACATGGCGCAAGCCATCACCGGCCCTGGCGACGTGGTGCTGGTGCCGAACCCGAGCTACCCGATCCATGCCTTCGGCTTCCTGATGGCGGGCGGTGTCATCCGCTCCGTTCCGGCAGAGCCGACGCCGGCCTTCTTTCCGGCGCTGGAGCGGGCGGTGCAGTATTCGGTGCCGAAGCCGATCGCGCTGGTCGTCTGCTATCCGTCGAACCCGACGGCCTTCGTCGCCTCGCTCGATTTTTATCGCGACCTCGTCGCTTTCGCCAAGAAGCACGAGCTCATCCTGCTCTCTGATCTTGCCTATGCCGAGCTCTACTTCGACGATGCAAACCCGCCGCCCTCCGTGCTGCAGGTGCCGGGCGCGATGGATGTGACGGTCGAGTTCACCTCTATGTCGAAGACTTATTCGATGGCCGGCTGGCGCATGGGTTTTGCGGTCGGCAACGAGCGGCTGCTGGCCGCTCTCGCGCGGGTGAAAAGCTATCTCGACTATGGCGCATACACGCCGATCCAGGTGGCCGCCGCCGCAGCGCTCAACGGGCCGGACGATTGCATCGCCGAGATGCGGGCCGTCTACAAGGCGCGGCGTGACGTGCTGATCTCGAGCTTCGCCAAGATCGGCTGGGAGATCCCCGCGCCGGAAGCATCGATGTTCGCCTGGGTGCCGATCCCTGAGAAGTTCAAGCATCTCGGCAGCCTCGAATTCTCGAAGCTTCTGATCGAGAAGGCGGAGGTGGCGATCGCACCCGGCATCGGCTTCGGCGAGCATGGCGACGACCATGTCCGCATCGCCATCGTCGAGAACGAGCAGCGCATCAAGCAGGCGGCGCGCAATATCGGCAAGTTCCTGAAGAGCGCCGATACCACGCTGCACAATGTGGTGACGCTGAAGAAGGTGGGCTGAAGCCTTTCTTTCGCGGGAGGGGTTCGCTACAGGGAAGCGTCATGCCTCCTTGCTCACGGATTCGCCCTTCATGAACGCTCCACTCCGTCTCGGCGTCGCAGGCCTCGGCACCGTTGGCGCTGCGGTTATCCGCATCCTGCAGACGAAGGCTGACACGCTGGCCTCCGAGCTTGGCCGCGCGGTGACGGTGACGGGCGTCACGGCGCGAGACCGTACCAAGGATCGCGGATGCGATATCAGCACCGCGCGCTGGTTCGATGATGCGGCCTCGCTTGCAGCCTCGCCCGACATCGACGTGTTCGTCGAGTTGATGGGCGGAGCGGGAGATCCCGCCAGATCGGCGGTCGAGGCGGCGCTTACCTCCGGCAAGTCTGTCATCACGGCCAACAAGGCGTTGCTCGCCGCGCATGGCCAGGCGCTTGCCGCGCTTGCCGAAAGACAAGGCGTCGCGTTGCTGTACGAGGCGTCCGCGGCCGGCGGCATTCCCGTCATCAAGACGCTGCGCGAAGCGCTGTCCGGCAATTCCGTGCACAAGGTGTCGGGCATCCTCAACGGCACGTGCAACTACATTCTCACCCGCATGGAAGTGGAAAACCTCGATTTCCGCACCTGCCTCGTGGAGGCGCAGCGTCTTGGCTACGCCGAGGCCGATCCGACCGCCGATATTGGCGGCTTCGACACCGCCAACAAGGTCGCCATCCTCACCAGCCTCGCCTTCGGCACGGAGATCGATTCGGATGCGATTTACGTGGAAGGCATCGCCTCGATCACCTCGCTCGACATTCGCTTGGCGGATGAGCTCGGCTACCGCATCAAGCTGCTCGGCGTCGCCGAGCGCACGCCCGCCGGCATCGAGCAGCGCGTCCACCCCACCATGGTGCCGAAGACCGCGCCCCTTGCGCAGGTGATGGGCGTCACCAATGCCGTGACGATCGACGCGGATGCAGTGGGGCAGCTCACCCTGATCGGCCCGGGCGCGGGCGGCGACGCGACGGCGAGCGCCGTGATCGGCGACATTGCCGAGGTGGCGAAGGGCGGAGCCGGCCCGGTGTTCCGCCTGCCGGCAGCCCGTCTTGAAAAAGCGCCGCGCGCCGCCATGCAGCGCCATGAGGGCGGCTATTACGTTCGGCTCCAGGTTCTCGACCGCAAGGGCGCCTTCGCCGCCATCGCGAGCAGCATGGCCGAAAACAGCATCTCGCTCGAAAGCATTTTGCAGAAGGGCCAGCTTGGCAGCAAGCCGCTTCTCAAGGATACGGTGCCGTCCGTTCCCGTCATCCTCATCACCTATGCGACCACCGAAACCGCCATTCGCGCCGCGCTCGATGCGATCGACGCCGAGGGCGTTCTGGACGGCCAGCCGCAGGTCATCCGCATCGAGCGTTGAGCGTCGGACTTGTGCCGTGCGCGAGCATATTTTGCTGAAATCCTGCTTTTTGCCTTGAACAAGCGTGAGCCCTGTGGCTTCTGAACCGCGCGGCTCCAGGCCGCGCTCATTTTTTGGTTCGCGGAATAATCCGTTGAATTTCCTGTCGAAGCGAGTGTTCCTGCCATGAAGAAACTGTCCACTCTCACCGTTCTCGCCGCCTTCTGCCTCAGCCTCGGCGCTTGCGCGACCAACCCGCCGCCGGCCTCGTCCGATCTCACGCCGCCGAAGCAGCGCCTCGACGCCAAGACCGACCTCGAATACGGCAAGGCTCCGCGCCGCCGCGTGCAGCAGTAAGCGTCTAAAAGCGCCGTCTTGTCCGGGATGCGCGTGCCGCGTCCCGGAACAAGCGCGTCGCTGCGTTCTTTTGTAGGCCGGAGGCTTTTCCTCCTCCCCGGCCGGGCGCCTGGGCTTCCCGGCCATCCGATATTCAAAGCAATTTGGAGTTGAGCTTCATGGTTGATCTCGTCGTCACCGAAAATCAGATCATAGAACGCATCCTGACCATGGAGCTTGTCCGCGTCACCGAACGCGCCGCGGTTTCCTGCGCCAAATGGCGCGGTCGCGGGGATGAAAAAGCCGCCGACAAGGCTGCCGTCGACGCCATGCGGCGCGAGCTCAATCGCCTTTCGATCGAGGGAACGGTCGTGATCGGCGAAGGCGAGCGTGATGAGGCGCCGATGCTGTTCATCGGCGAGAAACTCGGCAATGGACGCGGCCCACGCGTCGACATCGCCGTCGATCCGCTCGAAGGCACGACGCTGTGCGCCAAGGACATGCCCGGCTCGATCGCCGTCATGGCTATGGCGCAGGCAGGAACGCTGCTCAACGCGCCGGACGTCTACATGGAGAAGATCGCCATCGGCCCGGGCTATCCCAAGGGCGTCGTCGATCTCGATGCCTCGATCGAGGACAACATCCATGCGCTCGCCAAGGCGAAGGGCGTCAAGCCGGGCGAAATCACGGCGCTGGTGCTGGATCGCCCTCGCCACGCGCACTTCATCGAAGGCTTGCGCAAAGTCGGCGCAGCGATCCGCCTCATCACCGATGGTGATGTTGCAGGCGTGATCTACACGACCCAGGCCGATAAGAGCGGCGTCGATATCTATATGGGCACCGGCGGCGCGCCGGAAGGCGTTCTGGCGGCTGCCGCGCTGCGCTGCGTCGGCGGGCAGATGCAGGGCCGTCTCATTCTCGACACAGCCGAGAAGGTCGAGCGTGCCCGCACCATGGGCGTCATGGAGCCGAAGAAGAAATACGACATGACCGAGCTTGCGTCAGGCGACGTGGTCGTCGCCGCGACTGGCGTGACCGACGGGCCGCTTCTTTCGGGCGTGCGCTTCATCGGCGACCGCATCGAGACGGAGACGATCGTCTACCGCTCCGTCACCGGCACCGTGCGCCGCATTCATGGCGAGCACCGCGAGATGAGCAAGTTCCATCTCGACTGAGGGCGGCGCGGCCTATTTGAGCCGCGCGGCGCGCTCGTTCGTCACCTGCTGCAGATAATGAAGGAAGCTCGCGCCCTCGCGTTCCGAGCGCTGGCCTGGCACCGCGCGCCGCTCTTCGGGCCGCTTGTCGCGCTGGATGTTGACCGGGCCGGTCACCGGCTTTGCCGAATAGGCGCGGAGGGCGAGCAGGGTTTGCGACATGACGACAGGCCTTCTGGCTTGGGGCGCTCATATTCGTGAGCGCCATAAGTCTAGGCCGATACGCGCCTTGCAGTCGTTAACGCGCACGGTCCTTGCAGCGCCGTTCCCGCGTCATGGTCAACCAGGCGTTAATGCGCGCAGCGCGGCAGAATCTGCTAGATCGAAGCATGGATTTCGATCTTCGTTCCGCGCCTGACGCTTTTCTCGGTGTCGTCTCCTCGGCGCTGCTGCGGCCGTGGCGCGCCCGGCTGGAGCCGCATATGCTGCGCGAGGCCCAGGCCATGGCCCAGGTTGCCGGCCTGCCGGACGCGCTCGCCCGTCTCGTCGCGGCGCGTGGCGTGACGCTCGATGGCCTCGACTCGTTTCTCGAGCCGCGGCTGCGTGATCTGATGCCCGACCCTGATGCGCTGACCGACATGCCCCGCGCGGTCGAGACTTTGGCGGGCGCGATCGAACGGCGCGAGCGGATCGCCATTTTCGGCGATTACGATGTCGACGGCGCCTGCTCATCCGCCTTGCTCGGCAGCTATCTTTCCGCACTCGGCGTAGCGTTCGAGATCTATATTCCGGATCGGATTTTCGAAGGCTATGGTCCCAATGTGGAGGCGGTGCGGCAGCTCGCCGGGGCAGGCGCGCGCCTCCTCGTCACCGTCGATTGCGGATCGACGAGTTTTGCGCCGCTCGCCGAAGCGCGCGGCCTTGGGCTCGAAACCGTGGTGCTCGATCATCACCAGGTCGGCGATCGGCTTCCCGAGACGGGCGGCCTCGTCAATCCGAACCGGCAGGACGACCTTTCCGGGCTGAACAATCTGTGCGCCGCCGGCGTCGTATTCGTGACGCTCGTCGCGCTCAACCGCCGATTGCGGAGCGGCGGCCTGTTCGCCGATCGGCCGGAGCCGGACCTTCTCTCCGCGCTCGATCTCGTCGCGCTGGCGACGGTGGCGGATGTCGTGCCGCTGCAGGGCCTCAACCGTGCCTTCGTCAGGCAGGGGCTGAAGGTGATGCGCGCGCGTCAGAGGCCGGGCTTGAGCGCGCTGATGGACGTCGCGAAGCTCAACCGGCCCATCGAGCCCTACCATCTCGGCTTCCTGCTTGGCCCGCGCATCAATGCTGGCGGCCGCATCGGCAATGCGGCGCTCGGCGCAAGGCTGCTGATGTCCGCCGATCCGGCGGAGTGCGCCGTGATCGCCGCCGAGCTGGAGCGTCTCAACCGAGAACGGCAGGCCGCCGAGCAGATCATGGTCGAGGAGGCGATCGCGCAGGCTGAAGCGCAACAAGGGCCTGGCGAAGCCGAGGTTAAACGCTCGGTCATCGTCACCGGAAGCGCTGACTGGCACCCGGGTATCGTCGGGCTCGTCGCCTCCCGCTTGAAGGAGCGCTTCGGCCGGCCGGCCTTTGCCTTCGCTTTTTCCGGCGAGGGCGAGATGACAACCGGCGCGGGCTCGGGCCGCTCTGTGCCGGGCGTCGACCTTGGCAGCGCCGTGCGCGCGGCGGTGGAGACGGGCCTCCTCGTCAAGGGCGGCGGACACGCCATGGCGGCCGGCGCGACCATCGATCCAGCGCGGGTGAAGGAGTTCGAGGATTTTCTCAGCGGCCGTCTTTCCACGGACGTCGCGGCGGCATCCGCCGGCGATGCCTTGATGATCGACGCGCTGCTCACCATCCCCGGCGCGACCGTGTCACTTGTCCGCGAGCTCGAGCGGGCAGGGCCCTTCGGCCAGGGCAATCCGGAACCCGTCTTCGCCTTCGCCGATGTGCGGCTCGTCGAATGTCTTGAGGTCGGCAGCGGCGGGCATCTGCGGCTGAAGCTCAAGGCGGGGGATGCGGTGCTCGGCGCGGTGGCGTTCCGCGCGGCGGGCCAGCCGATCGGCCAGTTCCTGAAGGCGCACCTCGACAGGCTGATCCACGTCGCCGGCACGCTCTCGCTCGACCATTACGGTGGGCGCGAGCGGTTGAGCCTGCGCGTGGTCGATGTGGCGGCTGGCTGATGGGCGCGCTCCCTTCGTGTTTCTCGGCGGGCGCCCTTGCGCAGGCCGCTTTCGGACTTGCCAAGCGCGGCCTGAGCCAGTAGAGCCAAAAGAGTGCGCTCTTCGTCTATCGGTTAGGACGCTAGCCTTTCACGCTGGAGAGACGGGTTCGACTCCCGTAGAGCGCGCCATTCATCTTTAAAACAACAGGGCAAGGCCACCCTGCTTCATGTCGCGAGCGACAGCCTATGCCAGACCGTCCTGCAGGCGGAAGGCGAGGCCGGATTTGGAGTTGAAGCGACATCCGCCGTATCATTACCCATGATGCGCGGCTCTACTGTGTGCAGATAAGCAAAGCCAAAGGCGCACCGTGTCACGCGCAAAAAACGTCTGGCGCGGGAGCTGATCCGATGGCATTCCAGCTATTCTGAACTGGAATGCTGGGGGGATGATGGACCGGCTCGATGCGATCAGGCTGTTCGTGCGCGTGGCGGAGAGCGGCAGCTTTTCGGCGGTGGCGCGCGAAGCCAATATCGGCCAGCCCGCTGTCTCCAAACAGGTGGCGGCGCTGGAAGCCCATCTTGGCGCGCAGCTCATGCACCGCACCTCGCGCAACCTGATGCTGACCGAGGCAGGACAGGCCTTCTATGAGGCGGGCGTCAAGCTCCTGTCCGATCTGGAAGCCGCCGAGGCGCTGGTGGGCGTAGGGCAGAGCCGGCCATCGGGGCTCTTGCGCATCAGCCTCTCGGCCGGCTTCGGGCGGCTGCACGTCGTGCCGCAACTACCGGCGTTCTGCAGCCGGTATCCGGACATAACCGTGGAGACGCTGGTTTCGGATCGTTTCGTCGATCTGATCGAAGAAGGGGTCGATCTCGCCATTCGTATAGGCGTTCTGGCCGATTCGACGCTGATCGCCCGGCGTATTGGCGCGACACAGCGAGTGACGGTCGCTTCTCCGGCCTATCTTGAGGCGCATGGGGAACCGGCGGGGCCGCACGATCTTAATCGCCATGCCTGCATCGCTTTTATCTTCCAGCGGCAGGTGAGGTGCTGGAGCTTCAAGACGGCCGGAGGGCTGCTGGAGCATTGGCCCAAAGGCGCGGTCAGAACCAACGACGCCGAGCATGTCCGCGTTGCGGCGCTTGCCGGCATGGGCATTGCGCAGGCGCCGCGCTGGCTGTTTTCGAGTGATCTCAACGAGGGGCGGTTGCGTGAGGTGCTGACCGATTGGCCGGGCGAGCACGCCCCGATCAGCGCGGTGCATCCCGGCGGTCGGCGGCCGCCCGGCAAGGTGCGGGCCTTCATCGAACATCTCGGCGCAGCCTTTGCTCGCGATCCGGAACTCGCTCCGCGCTGAGACCACATCGATGCGGCTCGTGATATCGCGATTTCGATCCATGCCGTCCAGGAATGGACGCTAGTCCGACGCGCGGCGTTCCGGCATCGGCCGCAAGGGGCTAGCTTCAGGTCATGGCCGGGCGATCAGCGCCGGCTCGACGAGCACCGCAAAGGACACCGCCATGACCGAATTCACCGTCCACACCGCCGAGACCGCGCCTGAAGCATCGAAGACGACCCTCGCGGGCGTCAAAAGCGCCTTCGGCTTCGTGCCGAACCTGCAGGCCAACATGGCCGAGAGCCCCGAGCTCCTCGCCGGCTATTCGACGCTCTGGGATTTGTTCTCCAAAACCTCGCTGACGCCGACAGAGCAGCAGGTCGTCTACCTCACTGCGAATTTCGAGAATGAATGCCATTACTGTATGGCCGGCCACACCATGCTCTCGAAGATGCAGAAGATCGACGACGCGATCGTCGAGGCGATCCGCAGCGGCACCGTGATCCCGGACGCCAGGCTCGAGGCGCTGCACATCTTCGCAGCCAAGGTCGTGAGCGAGCGTGGCTTCGTCGGCGACGCAGCGGTCGAGGCGTTCATTGCTGCCGGCTACACCAAGCGGAACGTGCTTGAAGTGGTGCTCGGAGCCGGCACGAAGCTGCTCTCCAACTACACCAACCACATCGTCCATACCAAGCTTGATGCGTTCATGAAGGGCGCTGAATGGACCAAGCCCGGCTCGGCACGCGTCGCCGCCTGAGCCCCTCGTCCACCTCATGCTCTTGCGCTGGTCCTGTCCATCAGGATCAGCGCTTCCTTACCGCAAGGATATCAATCATGTCCCTTCAAGCTCGCCTCGACGCCTTCAAAGCCGATTTCCGCTCCGGCAAGCCGCCCTTCAACGCGCCGCCGGAAATCCATCCGATCATGGAGCGAGGTACCGCCGAACTCATCGCCTCCGGCGCGGCTGACCGCGCGCTCAAGGTCGGCGACACCGCGCCTGCCTTTACACTCAACGACCCTGAGGGCAATCCCGTCTCATCAGCTGATCTCCTCGCCAAAGGGCCGCTGGTGATCAGCTTCTACCGTGGCGTCTGGTGCCCGTACTGCAACATGGAGTTGCAGGCGCTCGAAGCGGCGCGCCCCGACTTCGAAGCCGAAGGCGCCAGCCTCCTCGCCATCTCGCCACAGAAGCCGGCGAACAGCCGCCGCTCCCAGCGCGAAAACAAGCTCGGCTTCCCCATCCTTTCGGATGCCGGCGGAGAGGTGGCACATGCGTTCGGTCTGCGCTTCGCGCTGCCTGATTACCTCGTGGACCTCTACAAGAAGCTCGGCAATAATCTGCCGCTTACAAATGGCGATGAGAGCTGGACGCTACCGATGCCAGGCCGCTTCGTGATCGGGCAGGACGGCGTGATTCTCTACGCCGAGGTCAATCCGGACTATACGCAGCGGCCCGATCCCGAGGAGTTGCTGCCGGTACTGCGCGCTTCCCAGCGCCGCGCAGCTTGAGCGGAGACGGAGCGATGCCGCGCACCATCCTCATCACCGGCGCCACCAAGGGCATCGGCCTCGCTTTGTCGAACCGCCTCGCGGCCTCCGGCGATACGGTCATCGGGCTTGCGCGCCACGCCGCGCCCGGTTTTCCGGGCACGATCGTGGAGGTCGACCTTGCCGATGCCAGCGCGACACAGCAGGCTCTCGACCGGGTGCTCGCCGAGCATCCGATCGACGCGGTCGTCAACAATGTCGGGCTTGTGCTGCCGCAGAGGCTCGGAGCGGTCATGCTCGCCGATCTTGCCGAGGTGCTCGATCTCAACCTGCGCACCGCCGTTCAGACCGCGCAGGCAGCGCTCCCCGGCATGCGGGCGCGCGGCTCGGGCCGCATCGTCAACGTCTCGAGCCTTACCGTGCTCGGCGTGCCGGACCGCACCGCCTATGCGGCCGCCAAAGCAGGCCTCATCAGCTTCACGCGCGGCTGGGCTCTTGAACTCGCGACAGCGGGCATCACGGTGAACGCGGTGGCGCCCGGCCCGACGGAGACCGAACTTTTCCGCGCAAGCAACCCGCCGGGCAGCGAGGGCGAAGCGCGCTACCTTGCTGCGGTGCCCATGCGGCGCTTCGGCAAGCCAGACGAAATCGCCGCGGCGATCGCCTTCCTGCTCTCGGACGATGCATCCTTCATCACGGGACAGACGCTGTTCGTCGATGGCGGCGCATCGATCGGCAAGGCGCTGATCTGACGTCCGAGCCTGGATGAGGTCTGCGGGGTGACCCATAAGGCGTTGGTGACGCTCGAAGGAAACCAGACAGCCTCGATCGAGGAGCAGCAAGGAAGAGCTGAGCGCCGCTTCATCGATGGCATGCTCGCTCCTGCCCATCGACCGCCAAAAGCACCTGCCATCGCGAAACCGGAAACGGCACAATGCCGATGAAAGGCCCTGCTTCAGCCCTCGAAGACAAAGCCAGTCTTGAGAATATGTTCGGCGAAGGCGGCTCCTTCCGGTACCGCCGCTTGGCGCGCCTTGTCCTCGGACCAGCCATAGGTAGGAGCGTAGCCGAAACGCTCCGGGCTGCGCTGCTTTTCCCTCGGCGTCGGGTTACGCGCTTCGCGCTCGGCGTCATAGCGGTCGAGAACGTCAGGCAGGGCCGCATCGTCATAGACGTCGGTATGGAGGGTGATCGACGGCGGCAGGCGGAGCGAGACATAGCTCTTGCCGTCGGGATATCCGACACAGAGCCCTGACACGGCGAAGACGCCATCCGGCAATCCCAGAATGTCGGCGACGATCGGCATCTGGTTGCGGATGACGCTGATGGGGCAGCAGCCGAGGCCGGAGGCCTCCGCCGCCAGAATGAAGGTCTGCATCGCGAGGGCCGCATCGACGGAGGCGTTGAGGAAACCTTCCAGATTGCGATTGGTCTGGGGCTTGCCCCGCAGGCTGCCGATCCGCTCGAGCCTGCGCGCATCGCCGCAAAAGACGAGGAAGACCGGCGACCTGCCGATCCAAGGCATGGCCGGAAAGTGCTTGGCGATCGCCGCGCGCTTGTCGGCATCCTTGATGGTGATCACGCTGGCTTGCTGGAAATCCGACTTGGACGACGCGGAGAACGCGACTGCCAGCAGCAGACCGATCAAGGCGTCCGGCACTTCCCGGTCGGCATAGCTGCGGACGGTTCGCCTTTTGAGGATACGCAGGAGTTCGGGCGTCAGGCTTTCCGCATCGCTCTCGCCGCCAGGCCGTGCCGAACTGCCATAGCGGTCATGCAGCGCATTCGTGAGAGCGTCCAGCGCCGTTGCGTCGATCTTTCCGTCCATCATCCCCTCTTGTGTCTTCGGTGGTCGTCATCATCGCAACGTGGCACAGGCTTTGCTTTTCCACAAACAGCTACAACGCCGTCGGCGACCGCCGAACGTCGTTCTGCACGGGGCAAAAACAGTACGGGGTACGATCATGACGGATGGTTTCATTTCTCGACGCGACAGTCTGCGGCTCCTCGCCTCCGGTGCGCTCACGGCGTCGTTGGCGCCCGGCTTTCTCATCGGCTCTACCGGCTCCGCATCCGCCGCTACGCTGGAGGAGATCAAGAAGCGCGGCTACATGACCGTCGCCACAGAAGATGATTTCAATCCGTTTGAATTCGTCAAGGATGGCAAGCCAACCGGCTTCGACAACGAGATGGTCGATCTGTTGCGCAAATACGTGCCCTTCGAAGTGAGGCAGGAAATCCTGCCCTGGACGGGTATTCTCGCCGGCGTCGCCACCGGCAAATACGATATCGCGATCACCGCGGCCATCATTACGAAGGAGCGGGAAAAGACGCTGGAATTCACGACTCCGATCGCCGACGCGACGCATTATTACGTCAAGCGCAAGTCCGATGGCAGCATCAATGCCGTGAAAGACCTCAGCGGCAAGACTTGCGGCGTGCAGGCCGGAAGCGCGCTGCTTGGCCGCTTGCCTGAATTGGAAACGATGCTGAAGGCGAGCGGCGGCAAGATGGGCAAGATCGTGGAATACACCTCATACCCGGAAGCCTATCAGGATCTCGCGCTCGGTCGCACCGATTACGTCGTCAACACCGTCATCAACATCGACTCTCTGGTCGCCTCCAAGCCCGATGTGTTCGCCAAGGGCCAGCCTGTTTCCGGCCCGTCCTATCCAGCCTGGGCCATCAAGAAAGGCAACACCGAGCTCACCGCCCTCATGGACGCCTTCATCGCCGAGCAGAAAAAGAACGGCAAGATGGGCGAATTGCAGAAGAAGTGGTTCGGCAAGTCCATGGAGTATCTGCCGGTGAAGTTCGCGGCTGAATTCTAACATCATCGCGCGGCCTGCCGCATGAGCATGAGTGATATCATGGCGCTGGCACAGGGAGCGGTCGCGACCGTTCTCCTGTCGCTGGCGGGCATTGCGGTCGGCGTGCCGGCCGGCCTCGTCTTCGCGCTCATTCGCTGGGCAAAAATTCCGATACTGGCCCAGATCGTCGCAGCTTATGTCAGCGTCATCCGCGCGACGCCGCTGGTGACGCTCGTGCTGCTCATCTTTTTCGCGCTGCCCGGCATCGGCATACCCGTCGATCCCATTCCGGCGGCGATCATCTCGCTCTCCCTCAACACCGCCGCGTTCAACTGCGAGATCTGGCGATCCGCGCTCAACGATTTTCCCAAGGCCCAGGTGGAGGCGGCTGAAGCGACGGGCATGAGCCCCGTCGTTGCCTTTCGCTACATCATCTTTCCGCAGATCTGGCGGATCAGCCTGCCTGCGCTCGTCAACGAGATCACGCTTCTCATCAAGAACAGTCCGGCTGTGGCGATCGTCGGCGTCGTTGACATCACCCGCGCCGCCGTCCGCATCGGCGCGCAGACCTACGATCCGTTGCCACCCTTCCTGATCGCGACCGTGATGTACGCGGTCATCGTCTTCGTGTTCGTGAAGGCGCAGGCTTCGATCGAAACCGCGATGACGCGAAAGTTCGATTTCTGATGCTGCAGGAATTCTCGATCGTTCTCGATCACAAGGACCGGCTCCTCATAGGGCTTGGCAACACCGTCTGGATCGCGACGATTTCGACGATCCTGTCCACGGTCATCGGCGCTGCCCTCGCTATGGCTTTGATGTCCAGACACGTCATGCTGCGTCGGGCGGTCCGCGTCTTCATCGACGCGATGCGCTGCGTGCCGTTCCTGCTGCTCGCCTATATCGTCTATTACGGCCTGCCGAGCCTTGGCGTCAGGTTCGACAATCTGTCGGCTGGCATAGCATCGCTCTCCCTCTACAATGCCGCCTATATGGGCGAGATCCTGCGCGGAGCCTGGGTCAGCCTGCCGAAGGAATACGCCGAAGCAGGCGAGGCCTACGGGTTTCACGGCTTCAAGCTGTTCCATCGCATCATCATGCCCTCGCTCGTGCTGGCGGCGGTGCCGGTGCTGGGCAACCAGGTGATCCAGATCGTCAAGGACACGGCTTTCCTCACCATCATCGCCGTGCCCGAACTGACGCATGAGGCGAGCGCCATCCAGTCGATGTATTACGTCCCGTTCGGAGCCTTCGTCGCGGCCATCGCGCTTTACTGGCTCATTTGCCGCATGGTGGAGTTCGTCGTGCAATACACAGAGCATCTCGCGGACTTGCGCCGATGACAGCGGAGCCTCATCTGGCGCACCGTGCTGCGCCGGCGTCCACCGAACGCCCCGTCATCGAGGTGCGGAGCCTGTGGAAGAAATTTGGCGATCTGCCCGTCCTCAACGACATCAGCCTCAATGTCGAGCGCGGCAAGACGATCTGCGTGCTGGGGCCGAGCGGTTCGGGCAAGTCCACCTTCCTGCGCTGTCTCAATTGGCTCGAAAAACCGGACCACGGCGAAATTTTTCTCTCTGGAAAACGCATCGGCTATCGCGAGGGCAGCGACATTCCGATGTCAGCGAAGGAAATCGCCGTCACCCGCGCGCGCATCGGCATGGTGTTCCAGCACTTCAACCTGTGGCCGCATCTCACCGTGCTCGGCAACATCATCGCGGCTCCGCTGCACGTCCAGCACCGCAACAGGGCTGAAATCGTCGCCGAGGCCGAGGCGCTCTTGCGGAAAGTCGGTCTGTTCGAAAAGCGCGATGTCTATCCCGCCAAGCTGTCAGGCGGACAAAAGCAGCGCGTCGCCATCGCCCGCGCGCTCGCGATGCGGCCTGAGCTTCTGCTGTTCGACGAGGCGACGAGCGCTCTTGACCCCGAACTCGTGGGTGAGGTGATCACCGTCATGGAAGACCTTGCGAAGGAGGGCATGACGATGGTGGTGGTGACGCACGAGATGCATTTCGCGCGCGAGGCTGCCGACGAGATTCTCTTTCTCGATCGCGGGTTCGTCGTGGAGCATGCGCCTCCGGCTCAGTTTTTCGACAACCCGTCGAGTGACCGCGTGAAGCAATTCCTGCAGCGCTTCGTGCGCTAGGACAGCGCGGCTTGCCACACCGTTTTTTTTCTCCCCAACTGGAGCATGCCCATGCCGATCTTTCACCTCATCAAGGACGCGCCGAAACCGGTCGGACCCTACAGCCATGTCGTCGAGGCGGGCGATTTCCTGTTCGTTACCGGCCAGTTGGCGACGGACCCGGACGATGACAGCCTGCCGGTGCCCGACGGCATCGAAGCGCAGACGCACAAGGTGTTCGATAATCTGAAGCGCGCGCTCGCCGGCGCCGGCGCGGGGCTGGAGCATGTCGTCTTTGCCCGCATCTACCTCATGCACTTCGACCGGGACTACGCGACCTTCAACAAGCTGTACCTCGAGTATTTCCCGCATGACCGGCTGCCGGGGCGCACGACCGTTGGGGTGACCGGGCTGGCGCGCGGCGGCATCGTCGAAGTCGATCTGATCGCGCATCGATCCTGAACGGGGAGGCCCCTATGACTGTGATGACCATTCCGGCCCGGCGCGGCAAGGCCGCTTCGATCGCGAGGGGACAAGTGCTGAAGGTGATCAACACGCATGGCGAGCAGGTGGTTGATTTCTGGGCATTCAACGCCGGGGACATGACCGAATTCATGTCGATGGAACACACCAGGGCGCACTCGCTGCATGTCATTCCGAAGGTCGGCGATGTGCTGCGCACCAATCGCCGACGGCCGATCCTGACGCTGATCGAGGATACGTCCGGCGGCATCCACGACACTCAGATCGCGGCCTGCGATCCTTGGCGCTATCAGTTTCTCGGCTGCACGGACTATCACGACAATTGTCAGGACAATCTCCATGCCGGCATCGAGGCGCTAGGCCTCGTCTCGGCCGAGACGCCAGCGCCGTTCAACCTGTTCATGAACATTCCGATCGATGCGGAAGGCGGATTGAGTTTCGAAGCCCCGGTCTCGAAGCCAGGCGATTACGTGCTGTTCAGGGCCGAGATGGACGCCGTCGTCGCGTTTTCCGCCTGTCCGCAGGATATCCTGCCGATCAACGGCAAAAGCTGCACGCCGACCGAAGCCCATTTCCAGATTCTGGCGGAGGCCTGACTTGCAGGGCGGCGACGCGATTTCGTCGTTGCGGATGGCACTCAACTTGCCTGACAGGCATGCACCGAAAACAGCATCAATGCCGCCCGAGGGGAGCCCATGCAGAATATGAAACAGGCGCAGATCGAGCGCTACCGCGCTCGCTACGACGCCTTGATGGCGAAGGGCGTCGAGAAAGACGCCTGGCAGCCGGAGAAGCATCCCGGAAATCCGGCCGTGCTGCCGGCCGAAGACATCATCTCCGAGGAGGACATTCCCGGCGGCTGGTATCACGTCGCACGGTTGAGGCGCGGGCGCACGCTTCGCCTGTCCAATCCGCACGGAACGCCGGGCGTCGCTGTCGCGATCTGGAACGCCGACGATTTCAGCGAACGCTACTATTCGGGCGATACGGTCAAGATCCAGTGGACAGCAGCCCTCGGCAAGGGCCGGCTCTTGTTGTCCGAGAGCGGGCGGGTGCTCGCTTCCATCACGGACGACACCTGCGGCCTGCACGATACGCTGATCGGCGGCAGCACGGCGCGCTCGAACCTCATGCGCTATGGCGATGCGCCGACCCGCAACAGCCGGGACAATTTCATCGTTGCCGCCTCCAAGCTCGGGCTCACATCGCGCGATCTGCCGCCGACGGTCGGCTTCTTTTCAGGCATCCAGGCGGACGAAGCCGGCCGGTTTCAATGGCGGGAGGGTTCGGACAAGGTCGGAGCCTATGTCGACCTGCGCGCCGAGATGAATCTCGTGATTGCCATTTCCAACTGTCCGCACCCGCTAGCACCCGGGCCCTACGATCCCAGACCGGTCAGGGCGACGGTCTGGAAATCGCCTCAGCCCGCCGCCGATGATTTATGTCGCACGGCGAGCGAGGAAGCCCGACGCGCCTTCATCGCCACCGATCTCGTCTTCGCACTCGGGTGATCGTCATGACCCGCCCCAACAATCTGATGCTTCTCGACCATATCATTCCCGCGCATGCGCCGTGGAGCGGCGTCATCAAGAAGGGTCAGTATTTTCGGATCATCGACACAGAGGGCCAGCAGGCGGTCGATACGCTGTTCTACAACGAGCATCGTACCGATGAACGCTACAGCCCGCAGGATACGCTGCTCGCGCAGAACATGGCCTATGTCTCGACGGGCACCGCGATCATGTCGAACGAAGGCAATGTCATGCTGACCGTGACGGACGATACCTCCGGACTGCATGACACGTCCGTCGGCTGCTGCAGCCGGGAAGCGAATGTCGTCCGTTTCGGAGAACACACCCGCTACGAGCACGCCTGCCGAGAGAATTTCCTGCTCGAACTCGCCCGATACGGTCTCAACAAGCGCGATCTCGCACCCAATCTCAACTTCTTCATGTGCGTTCCCGTTCAGCCTGACGGAACCATCGCCGTGGTTGATGGCGTGTCCAAGCCCGGCAACCACATCGAGATGCGCGCCGAGATGGACGTGCTCTGCGTGATCTCGAATTGCCCGCAGATCAACAACCCCTGCAACGGCTTCGATCCGACGCCGGTGCGCGTGCAGATATGGGCGGCGGCCTGAGGCGAGGCCGCCCCACGATTTGCCATCGCGATCGCTTCGGCCTGGCCGACACGTGACCAGCCAGAGCGCTCAGGCGCAGGATACCTCCACGGATGCCGCGTTGCTTGTTCCATCGCCGCAAAGCGCCTTCCAGGTGAGATCGCCCGTATAGCGCCAGGCCATGCAGCCTGCCTCGTCGAGGGCGAAGAGGTGCAGCCAGCGATTGTCGAACAGGGCTCGAACCTGCGGGTGGCGCGCCAGAATGTCCGTAATGGCCTCGCGCGGGGCCTCGACCAGAACTGACAGCCGCAGCGGTTCGTGCGCCAGCCGGTCGCCATCATGAACCGATTGCCAGGGCAGGCCCGTCCGCAGGACGCCGCCATTGCCCTCCACCACGCCTATGCCGCCGATCACATTGTGAAGCAGCTTGTTACCCGCGCCGAACACATGAGGCGCGACGGTCGAGCCATAATATTGCAGGCTGATCCAGCTTGCGACCACCACCGGCGCGGTGAGGATCAACTCCAGCACACCGAACGTCCCGTCGCGCCGCCAGTCGTAATCGTGCAGGAAGGCGCGCCCGCCAAGATTGCGGCCGGCCGTGCGTGAGCGCGGCGCGGCGATGAATGCCTGGCAGCCGGCAAGCGCCCATTCGGGACGAAGCTCGGCCCAGTCGCGGGCGCGGGCGGGAATGTCCTGCCCACGCGCTGCGCGCGGCAGCCGGAGAGCGCGTTCGGACCGGGCAAGGACTCCGGCGGAGGCGAGCCAGCGCTTGGCCGTCTTCAGATCGTCGCCATGCGAGGACGAAGGGTGATCGGCTGCGTAGATGCTGACCTCGTCGGTCGTCGTATCGTGCAGCGCGCCGAGGAACAGCGTGTCCTCCGGGATGGCGATGCCGCGCTCCGCAAGACCGGCGCGCACCTCGCGATCATTGAGCAGCGAGGCGAGCAGGCGTGCATTCACCTCGCCCGAATAGCCGCCGCACGCGCCGCAATGCAGGGCGCTGGCGTGCGGGTTGTTGACCACGTTCGCGCCATGCCCGGCGAGCACGACGAGCCTTGCGAAACGCTGCGTGAGCGACATCGCCTTCAGCACGGTCGTCGCCATCGTCAGTTTGGCGGCGAGGTCGAGGTTTTCGACCGGGCGCGGCGCGGGGTCGTTCGGCGGTGTGTTTCGCGTCAGCGCCAGCCCGTCATGGAGGAGTTTTCCGACATAGATCGGGCCTGCGGCTTCGACGAAGGCGAAGGAGGAGATCGCCGCCAGCTTGAACCGCCCCCAGGCCCGCTTCGCGCGCGCCGTGATCCGGGCATCGTGCTCCGCTTTCATCGTTTTCGCGCTCGGCTCTCCCGAGCAGGTGAACACGCCGGGGTTCAGCAAGACGGGCAGCCGCGCTTCGAGCGCGTCGGACGCGAAACGGCGATGGCCGAGGCCGAGACCGAAAAAGCCGGCGAAACCCAGCGTTTGAATGCCGGGATCGATGGTCTCCAGCGCGCGGCGAAAGACCTCCGAACGCACGTCGATGCAGAAGGCCATCTGAAGCGCCGGACGGCTGACCTCGGGCCGCGCTGGAGGCGTGCCTTCAAACATGGTTTGCAGCCGGCGCTGCGCCGCGCGTTCTGCGGCCTCCTGGAGAATGGCGTTGACATTGTCCTCGACGGTCGGCGCGACAGGCTCGGCGTAGGTCGCCCTGGCGGTGCGCCAGGGAGCCTCCAGCGCCGCATCGTACTGACGCAGCAGCGCGGCCTCCCAGGCGAGGCGGATGGCAAGAAGGTCGGTGACCGAGCTATCCATCCTGCCGCCAAGCTCCGCCTGCCAGAGCCGGTAGCGGGCCACCTGCGCCCAGCCGCCCAGCGTGGTCAGCAGCCGGTGGAAATAGCTCTCCAGCGCCTCTTCCGGCAGGCCGAGCCGGCTGACATGGTCGATGATTGCATCCTCGGCGGTCGCCGGTGCATCGGCCACGGTCTGCGCGAAGCCTGCAAGGCCGGAGATCTCGGGCGTGAGATCATGCGTTGCGACCGCCCGCCACGCGGCATAGGCGCTGCGCGCCGGCGCAGTCGCCCAGAGCGCCTGACCCTGGTCGAAATAGCCCGAGGCCCAGTGGCTGATGCGCTCGCTGACGATGCCTGGCCAATCGATGGCCGAAACCTCGCGCGCCAGCTCCGCGATGGTCGGGAGCGCTTTCGGCCCCGGCTCTTCTTCTTGGGCGGCTTTCCGGAGAGCGGCAAGGTTTTCAGGCCGCTGCGCTGCGGGCGCGGCATCATATGCGGCCTGCAGATCGTCCTCGGTGATCTCGCCGGACGCCAATCGTTCGGCATACCACGGCCTCGGCATGGTCAGCGCGATGCCGGCGGCGCGCCGAAGGCGAGCGGCAGCGACGGGCAGGGTATCTCCGGTCTGGCCAAGGAAAGGGTTGACCGCGACGCTGGAGGCTAGCGGCCAGAGAGGAGGAATGGCGCGGGCCGCGCGGTCGGCCGCCCTTATGATCGCATCAGGCGGCAAGAGCGGCGCTTTGGTCATGGTCATCAGCATCGGCGTTTTCCTTGATCTTGAGATTTTCAGGAGATTTTCCGAACCGACCAGCCGCCGAGCATGCGGTCGATCATGGCGTTGACGTATAATCCGTTGGAGAGATGTACGCGGAGGCCCGACGCTGCCGGGTGCGACGCCCAGAGGGGGAAGAGCGCCTGCGCCACCGCCACCAGTCCGAAGCTGAGCACCGCGAGGGTCATCAGCGTCCATTCGAGACGCCCCGGAGCCGGTGTCGGTGGAAGGACGCCACCCGTCAGCCACTCGGCCAGGGTCTGGAGCGAGAAATATCCGATCGCCGCTGCGCTGGCGTAGATGGTGGTGGTGCGTGTGAGCGGGCGCGGCGCGGCGTCGGCGAGGCCCTGCGCGAGGAGATAGGCGACGCCGAAGATGAGGATGGCGCCTAGCGCGATCGCCTGGGGCGCCTTGTGCTCAAAACCGAAGGCGAAGCCGAAGGCCGCGCCGATGCCGGCATAGATCGCGAGCCCGATGAGGAAGGCGCGGCCCACGGCTGACCCGTCGGGAACAGCCACCGGACCGGGGCGGCGGATGGCCGCCACCTGCTCGACCGCCCCGCCCGAGGCAAGGAATGCGTGCGCCTTGTAGAGCGAATGCGCGACGATGTGGAGCAACGCCAGCGGGAACAGCGCAAGGCCGCATTGCAGCATCATGAATCCCATCTGCGCCACCGTGGACCAGGCGAGCGAGGTCTTGACCGCAGGCTGCGTCAACATCACGAGCGCGCCGAAGAGAGCCGTGAAGCCGCCGAGGATCGCCAGCACCGCGAGGGCGCCAGGGGCGAGAAGCATCACGTCGGCAAAGCGGATCAGCAGAAAGCCGCCGGCGTTGATGACGCCGGCATGCAGGAGGGCAGAGACGGGGGTGGGCGCTTCCATCACCTCGGTTAGCCAGCCATGCGTCGGGAACTGCGCCGATTTCAGCATTGCGGCAACGACGAGGAGGGCGGCTGCCGTCACAAGAGGCCAGGAGGCCTCGCCGCTCCGGGCGATCGCGTTGATCGTGGCGATGTCCGTCGTGCGCAGGCTGACCGAAACGAGGATGGCGGCGAGGATCAGCGCCGCAGTGCCGATGGTGGAGAACAGGCGCTTCTTGCGGGCGGCCCGCTGCGCCGCGACGCGCTCCGGATAGAACAGCAGCAGGTGGTGAAGGGCAAAGCTCGTGGCGATCCACGCGCCCACGAACTGAACGAGATTGCCGGACTGGACGAGAAACAGGACGGATGCGAGCGCCGCGCACAGCCAGCCGGTGAAGGAGCCCTGCCGCGCTTCGCCATCGAGATAGGTGCGCGCATAACGCACGACGATCCAGCCGACGAACGCGACGAGAAGGAGCATCGTGACGCTCACCGCGTCTAGCCGCGCTGACAGGCCGATGCCAGCCCATCCGATGAGCCCGCTATCGCCTGCGCCATGCAGGATGAGCACTACGAGCGAGGTGATCGCGATCAGCAGCGCGCCGAAGGCTGCGCTTTCCGCAAGGCGGGGGGCGAGGGACGGGCGCTTGCCGTCTTGTTGGAACCCGACGGTGGCGGCGGCGATCAGCAGGAGCGGTGCGCAGAGCGGAAGCAGATAAGGGGACAAGGCGGTTCTCCGATGGCGGTTTCGGAAGTCGCAATAGCAACAGGCCAGCCGGTGAAAAAATTCATTGTTGCCTACAAATCGTTCGTTATGATCGAACGATATGAGCTCGCTGAACTACAATCACCTGCGCTATTTCTGGGCCGTGGCGCATGACGGCAATCTCACCCGCACTGCCGCGCGTCTCAACCTCACGCAGTCCGCGCTGTCGGTCCAGATCCGCAAGCTCGAGGATCGCCTCGGCCATCCGCTGTTCGAGCGTCGTGGCCGGCGGCTACATCTCACCGAGGCCGGGCAGATCGTGCTGGACCACGCCGATGCCATCTTTGCCACGGGCGACGAGCTGCTCGGCACGCTCCGCCAGACGGGAGCCGCCCGGCAGGCGCTGCGCGTCGGTTCGCTGGCGACGCTCTCGCGCAATTTCCAGCTCGAGTTTCTGCGCCCTGTTCTCGGCCGCAAGGATATCGATCTCGTTCTTCGCTCCGGCAGCTCCGGCGAGCTTTTACGCGCGCTCGAAGCACTCAACCTCGATGTCGTCCTGCTCAATCGCGGGCCGCCTCCTGACGCGCTGACGCCTCTCGTCACGCATCGTCTCGCGGAACGCCCGGTCAGTCTGGTCGGAACGCCCGACCGCCTGGGGCACGCGGCGAGCCTCGCCGAGCGACTGCGGATGCACCCCATCATCCTGCCCACGGTGGACAGCAGCGTCCGCACCGGCTTCGACGCCCTGGCCGATCGCCTCAATGTCCGCCCCCAGATCGTCGCCGAGGTCGAGGATATGGCAATGATGCGGCTTCTCGCACGCGAGGACATCGGGCTCGCCGTCCTGCCGCCTATCGTCGTCAAGGACGAGATCGCAGCGGGCGTGCTGGTGGAAGGTGATCAACTGCCTGGCATCGTGGAGACCTTCTACGCGGTCACCATGTCGAGGCGATTTCCCAATCCACTGGTCCGACGGCTCATCGAGCCGGCGAACCCGGTTCCCGAAACCTGATTTCGGAAGCGCGGTCTACCCACAGTCGGCGCAAGCGCCGACCTCAGTGAAAATCCCGGCTTTTCGGCAGAATTCGCGCGTTGCGCGGATGGCTCGGCTTGGGCGGTGGCGCAAGGTGCAGCGGCGCGGGGATCATCGCGCCGTGGAGCCTTGCCGGATCGAACCGCTCACCGAGCGTAGGGCCCTCATCCGCCGGCGACAGCATGGGTTTGACAGCGCCGAGCCCGCTGCGATGCGCATCCCAGAGCCGGTCGAGTTCGGCCGTTCGGTCGGTGATGCTGCTCGCCATCAGATGCACGACGCCCTCCGGGCTTTTCTGCACCTTGCCCGCAACCAGCATCAGCCGGGCACTCATCACGACACGGCGAAGCGCTTCGAACTGCCGCGCCCAGAGCACGACATTGGTGATGCCCGTCTCGTCCTCGATGGTGATGAAGATGGCGTTGCCCTTGCCCGGCCGCTGGCGGACGAGCACGAGGCCGGCGACCTTTGCAAAATGGCCATCGGCCTGCCGCGCGGCATCCACGCTTGCAAGGACACGCTCGGCGGTGAAAAGCGGCCGCAGCAACTGCATGGGGTGAGCCTTGAGCGAAAGCCGCATGGTCTGATAGTCGGTCGCCACATGCTCGCCGAGCGACATCGCCGGAAGGGCGGCTGCGGGCTCCTCGCTCAGTTCATCCGCGAAAGCGGCGGCGAAGAGCGGCAGCGGGTCGCCTTCGGGCAGGCGTCTCACCGCCCAGAGCGCGGCCCGGCGGTCGAGGCCCATGGAGCGGAAGGCGTCTGCGTCGGCAAGGGCGCGCATCGGCCGCCCATGCAGCCGGGCGCGGATGGAAAGCGCCTCCACCGAGTGAAAACCGCTCCCGCGCGCCGCGACGAGGCGCAGCGCCTCGCTTTGCGCGATGTCCCCCACCTGCCGGAAGCCGAGCCGCAAGGCGAGCGCGCCATCCGCCCTGCGTTCGAGCGTGTTGTCCCAGAGACTGTGGTTGACGTCGGCGGCCCGCACCTCGACGGCATGGTCGCGCGCATCGCGCACGATCTGGGCCGGCGCGTAGAAGCCCATGGGCTGCGCATTGAGGAGCGCGCAGGCAAAGATCGCCGGATGATGGCATTTCAGCCAGGAGGAGATGTAGACGAGCTTGGCGAAGGAGGCGGCATGGCTTTCCGGAAAGCCATAACTGCCGAAGCCCTTGATCTGCTCGAAGCAGTTCTGCGCGAAATCGCGCTCATAGCCACGCGCCACCATGCGCTCGACCATCAGGGTCTCGAAGCGCGGCATGGTGCCGACATTGCGGAAGGTCGCCATGGCGCGGCGAAGCTGGTTCGCCTCAACGTCGCTGAACTCGGCCGCGACCATGGCGAGCTGCATGGCCTGCTCCTGGAACAGCGGCACGCCCTTGGTCTTGTTCAGCACCTTGAAGAGCTCGTCCTGCGGGTGAGGCGGCGCAGGGCTCGGATAATGTACGGGCTCGATCCCGGAGCGTCGCCGCAGATAGGGATGCACCATGTTGCCCTGTATCGGGCCAGGCCTGACGATCGCGACCTGGATGACGAGATCGTAGAATTCGCGCGGTCTCAAGCGCGGCAGCATGTTGATCTGCGCCCTGCTCTCGACCTGGAACACCCCGACCGAATCGCCCTTGCAGAGCATGTCATAGGTCGCGGGGTCTTCCTTCGGTACGTCGGCGAGGCCCCAATCCTTGCCTTCATGGTCGCGCAGATAATCAAGGGCCTTGCGGATGCAGGTGAGCATGCCGAGCGCCAGCACGTCGACCTTCATCAGACCGAGCGCGTCGATGTCGTCCTTGTCCCATTCGATGAAGGTGCGGTCCGCCATCGCCCCGTTGCAGATGGGAACGAGCTCATCGAGCCGGCCGCGGGTCAGCACAAAGCCGCCGACATGCTGCGAGAGATGGCGCGGAAAGCCGATCAGCCGCCGGGCGAACCCGACGGCCCGTATGATTTCGGGGTTGTCGGGGTCGAGCCCCGCCTGACGAACCTGATTGCGGGTGATGTCGCTGCCCCAGCTTCCCCATTGCGTGCCGGAGAGCGCCGCTGTGATGTCCTCCGACAGGCCGAGCGCCTTCCCGACCTCGCGGATGGCGCTTTTCGGGCGGTAATGGATGACGGTGGCGGCGATGCCGGCGCGGTGGCGGCCATATTTCGTGTAGAGATACTGGATGATCTCCTCGCGCCGCTCATGCTCGAAATCGACGTCGATGTCTGGCGGCTCCTGCCTCTCCTCCGAGATGAAGCGGGCAAATAGCACATTGTGGTCGGCCGGATCGACGACCGTGATCCCGAGCACGTAGCAGACGGCGGAATTGGCCGCCGATCCCCGCCCCTGGCAAAGGATGCCCTTGTCGTTCGCAACGCGCACGATGTCGTGGATGGTGAGGAAATAGCGCGCATAGCCAAGCTTGGCGATGAGGGCGAGTTCGGCGTGGAGCAGCGCCTCCACCTTCTGCGGCACGCCGTCCGGATAGCGGATATGCGCGTGGCGGAAGGTCAGTTCCTCGAGCCAGCCCTGCGCGTCCCTGCCGGGCGGCACCGGCTCATCGGGATATTCATATTTGAGCTGGCCGAGGGAGAACTCGATGCGGGAGAGGAAATCCTGCGTCTCATGGATCGCCTCCGGGCAATCGGCGAAGAGGCGGGCCATCTCGGCTGGCGGCTTCAGGTGTCGCTCGGCATTGGCCTCGAGGCGGCGGCCCGCGCTCTCGATCGTCACGCCTTCGCGGATGCAGGTCAGGATGTCCTGCAGCGCGCGTTGCCCGGCATCGGCATAGAGCACGTCATTGGTGGCGATGAGCGGAATGCTGACTTTACGGGCCATGCTTTTCAGCCCGGCCAGCCGCCGTCTGTCATTGCCGCGGCGGGGCATGGTCGCGCCGAGCCACACTGCGCCGGGCGCGGCTTCATCAAGCCGCGGCAGAGCTTCCTCGATCGCCGCCATGTTGCGGCCCGGCATCGCGATCAGCAGCAGGTCGCGCGCATCGGCAAGGAGGTCGTCGAGGGTGAGATGGCACTCGCCCTTCTTCACGCGGCGGTTGCCGATGGTCAGCAGGCGGCAGAGCCTGCCCCACCCGTCGCGATTGACCGGATGGACGACGATGTCCGGCGTGCCGTCGGCGAAGGCGAGCCGCGCACCCGTGACGAGCCTGAAATCCTGCGCCCGCTGCTGCGCCAGGATCCGCAAGGCTTCCCTTGCCTCGTCGTTATCGCAGGGCGCAAGCCGCTCCTGATAGCGGAATTCGCCCGGGCCCGAACCGTCCCGCAGCTTCACGGGGGGCAGGGCGCCGCCCTCGCGCAGCTCTTTGAGCGCCGCATAGGCCCTCACCACCCCCGAAACCGTGTTGCGGTCAGCGATGCCGAGCCCGGTGTGCCCGAGGAGCAGGCTCGTCAGCACCAACTGGTCGGCAGGCGAGGCTCCGCGCAGGAACGAGAAGGTCGAGGCAGCGACGAGTTCGGCATAGGCCCTCATGCGAAGAGCCCGTGCACGAACCAGCGCGGACGCCGCGCGCCATCCTCATAGAAGCCTTCGCGGAACACCCAGAACCGATAGCCATGGCCATCCTCGATGCGATAATAGTCGCGCGTTTCGGGTGCATGGCCGCCGTCCCGCCACCATTCCGGCGCGATCCGCTCCGGGCCTTCTGCCTGTGCGATCTCGTGCAGCACGCGCCGCCAGCGAAACTTGAGCGGCGGCCCGTCCGGCACCTCCGCCAGCGCCTCGATCGGCTGCGGCGGGTCGAACAGGGTGAGCGGACGGGGCGGCGGCCCGCCTTGCTCCAGCGCGGAAGGCGGGCTGAACCGCTTGCGCGACATCACGGGCAGGGTCGCCGCTGCGCGCGCCGGATCATGCGTGTCGAGCGCCACGAAGCGCAGCACCCGCTCCCGTCCGAAGCGGGCGACGAGGCGGTCGATCAGCGCGCCGACCTCGTCTTCGTCGCTCTTTTCCGCTGTGTCAGGCTCCAGAGCCTGTTCGCGCTCGGCAAGCGGCTCGCTCCGCAGCACCGCGAGGCGAACCGCATCGAAGCCGAAGCCGGGATCGAGCGGATCGGCCAGGGTCTCGATCTTGAGCGTGATCAGGCGCAGGAGGCTTTTCGCATCGCGCCCGGCCTGCGCGGTCTCGATCCTGAGGCGGCGCACGGCTCCATCGGCGCGAAAGAAGCTTGCTTCATAGAGCCGGCCGCCGCAGCCCTGCCGTTCGAGCAGGAGCGTGACCTCGCCTGCAAGGCGCTCCAGCACCGCGAACAGCGAGGGAAGCGTCGAAAGAGGCTCCGCGAAATGCCGCTCGGCGAGGCAATCGGGCGGTGCGCGCAGCGGCGTGATGCGGATGTCCTCCCACCCCAATATTCGATGGAGCCGGGTGACGAGCGTGCCGCCGAAGCGCGCGCTCAAGGGTTTCGTCGGGAGCTTCGCAAGATCGTCGAGGCTGCGCATCCCGGCGCGCGCGAGCGCCAGCGTCGTCTCCGGCGGCAGGCCGAGCGCGGCGATGGGCAGGCCGCGCGCAGCCGCTTCATCCGCGCCCGGCGGGACGATCGCCGTCGCGCCGAACCGCGCGATGGCTCGTGCGGCGTCCGGCGTGCCTGCCAGGGCGAAGCGCAGCGAAAGGCCCCTTGCCGCGAACCGCCGGCGCACGCGATCGCAGAACTCCCTTTCTCCACCGAAGAGATGCGCGCAGCCCGTCACATCGAGAAGAACGCCGTCCGGCCTGTCGAGCGCGACCAGTGGCGTGAAGATCTCGCAGGCGGCCGAGCAGCGCCGCAGGAAGCGCTCATCCGCATCGGGATCGAATTCATCGACCAGCAGATGCGGCACGGCGGAGCGTGCGGCGGCGAGCGTCATGCCGGTCTTGAAGCCGAGCGAAAGCCCGGCCCTGTTGATGGCGGCGAGCTTCAGCGCGCCACCCTGCTTCTCGACCAGCACGAAGGGCGTGTCATCCGGCTTGCGTGACGAGCGCGCCTGCTGGATTCGGACCCTGTCTGTCGAGAGAAAAGGGAACCACACGGCGAGATAGCGCCGGGCTGGCCTGCTCTCGGGCAGGTTCGACGATCGGGGATCCGCCGGCGATAGGCCGGGCTGTGAATGTTCGAGCATCGGCATCCCACTCCATGTGACAACGCAAGCCCTCCTGCCCATTGCGGTGGCGCAGGAGAGTGAGATCGAAAATCGATGGCCCCGGCGCGTTGGCCGCAAGCGCGCGCGATGGCGCGGCCCTGACCTGCCAGCGGGTTTCGGCGGCGCTCGGTTGCGGGGCTGCGGCGACGCGCACCAGGAAAAGCGGCGTTTTCGATGCCTTGGCCGCGAGAGCGAGCCGCCGGCTGGCGGTGAGATCGAGCAGCCTCGTTTCGCCCCATAACTCGACCACCACCGCACCGAGCGCCGCGCAGCGCGCGCCCTCGAGCCCCGCCTGAAGGACGGAGCGGGCATCGCGCGCCCGCAGAAGCGTGAGCTGCGCAAGATCGAGACCCAGCTCGCCAAGGCCGGGCGCGTAGGCGAAGCCCGTCGCAAGATCGACGAGGTCGTGCCGCACCCAGAGCAGGGGACGCCCTTGCAGGGATTGCAACGCGCAGCCGAGCGCCATCGCCGTCGCGCTTGGCGCATCGGCTTCCCGGGCGGTGTAGAGCTCATGGCAGGCTGCCTGGGCAAAAAGCGCCATGAAGGGAGCCGGTGCCTCGGGCGAGCTTGAGTGCGCCGACACGGCAGGTCTTGCCGCAGATATAAGCCTTGGCGCAGATATAGGTCTTGTCGCAGACACAAGCCTTGGTGCCGCGACGCCCCGCTCCGCGCCATCAAGCCGGCCTGACTGCTCCAAAGGCGAATAGCTGCCCTCCGCATGGAATGCGTGCTTGTGTTTCATGAAATGTACCTGTTTTGTTCTATAAATTTCATCCGGAAAAGAGAGTCAAGTGACTCTGTCCTCTCTCATTCCGATGGATCGACGCAGTGTGGATCGACACAGTGTGGATCGATGGCGCTGCCCCGCCGCAAGCGGAGGCTGGCCGACGACGCTGAAAGACCAGCCCGACGCATCATCAAAGCGCCGAACGGCGAAGAGGCCCGGCGGTGCCGGGCCTCCTCATTCGTCTTGTTGCTGGACCGGATCAGAACGCCGGCATGGGCGGCAAGGCTTTGAGCTCCACGCCGAACCAGCGCTTGTTGATGGCGCTGAGCTGCCCATCGGCTGCGATCTTGGCGATGAAAGCGTTGGTCCATTCCTGCAGGGCGGTGTCGGCCTTCCGGAAGGCGATGCCGTTCGCCTGCTCCTTCAGCGTGAATTTCGGCTCGATGTTGAGGCTGGCATAGTCCTTGTTGAGCTGGGCGAGCACCGTGTTGCTCGCGCCGATCGCCTGGACCTGGCCGGAGATGATCGACTGCAGGGCGGTGGCGTCGTCATCGAAGCGCTTGATCTGCGTGCCGGCGGGCGCGACGGCCGAGATCGCCGTGTCCTGCGTGCTGGCGCGCGCCACGCCGATGGTCACGCTCTTCAAATCCTCGGGCCCCTTGATGGCGACGCTTTTTGGCGCGAGCACATAGAGCGACAGAGCGCTGTAGGGGTTCGAGAACAGAACTTGCTTGGAGCGTTCCGCCGTGATGCCGAAGGTGGCGATCAGCACGTCGATCTTGTTGGTGAGGAGATAGGGAATGCGGTTCGGCCCGGTGACAGGCACGAGTTCGAGCTCCACGCCCATCGCCTTCGCCATCAATACTGCAACGTCATGATCGTAGCCCGCAGGCTTCTGATTGGCGTCCGTGCCGCCGAACGGCGGATAATCGGTGAGGATGCCGACGATGAGCTTGCCGCGCGTCTTGATCTCGTCCGGTGTGGCGGCCGAGGCCGGCTTCGACGCGGTGGCGACCAGCGACAGGGCGAACGTCGCGGCGCCGAGCAGCGCGAACGAACGACGGGTGATGGTTTTGACGTGATGGGTCAAGCTGGCAGACACGGGCGGTTCCTCCTGTTGGCGGCTCTGTCGTCTCACCGGCTGGCGGCGACGAGCCTTTTTTCCATCATCCTGCTGTACCGCGACAAAGGCCAGCAGATTATGAAATAGATCAGCCCGACCAGCGCGAAAATCGTGAACGGGCGGAAGGTCGCGTTGTTGACGATCTGCGCGGCGCGCGTCACCTCGACGAAGCCGATGATCGAGGCCAGCGACGTGCCCTTGATGAGCTGCACCAGGAAACCGATGGTCGGCGGCACGGCGATGCGGAAGGCCTGCGGTATCACGATGAGGAACATGCGCGGGCCATAGCGCAGGCCGAGCGCGCGCGCCGCCTCGCTCTGGCCAGGCGGAACAACCTCGATGCAGCCGCGCCAGATCTCGCCGAGAAAGGCGCTGGCGTGCAGCGAGAGCCCCAGCGCAGCCGCGCCCCAGGGATCGACGTCGATCCCGAACACCCCCGGCACGAAGAAGGCGAGAAACAGCTGCATCAGGAGCGGCGTGCCCTGGAAGACCTTGATGTAGCCTGTCGAACTGAGCCGCAGCCATTTGATGCCGCTGGTGCGGGCAAGCGCGATGAGAAGGCCGCCAATGCCGCCGCCGATGAAGGCGGCGAGCGAGAGCAGCAGCGTCCAGCGCACCGCCGCGATGATGAAGAGGATGTCGCTTTCGCCGAGGACCCGCATCTATCTCGCCGCCGGTTTTTGCAGGAACAGGCGCTCCAGCCAGGCAAACACCGTCCACAGCAGCATCGAGATCGCAAAATAGATGCAGGTGACGACGAAATAGACCTCGAAGCTGCGGAAGGTGCGTGACTGGATATCTCCTGCCGCCGCCGTCAGCTCGCCGGCCGCGATCGCCGAGCAGACGCTCGAATTGAGCATCAGGAGGATGAACTGGCTTGTCAAAGACGGGTAGATCGCCTGTAGCGCCGGTTTGAGGACGATGAGCAGGAATATTTGCAGCGGCTTCAGCCCAAGCGCCTTGCCCGCCTCGATCTGACCCTTCGAGATGCTCTCGATGCCGGCCCGGATAATCTCGATGCCGTAGGCGCCGACATTGACGACGAGCGCGATGAGGGCCGCCATGTCCGACGAGAGCCGGATGCCCGCCGACGGAAGGCCGAAGAAGATGACGAAGATCTGCACCAGGAACGGCGTGTTGCGGATGAGTTCGATATAGGCGTCGAGCAGCATGGCGAGCCAGCGCGGGCCCGATGTCTTGCCGAGCGCGCCAAGCACCGCGACGACCATGCCGATCGCCATCGCCGCCATGGACAGCACGAGCGTGCGCAGCGCCCCGGCTGCAAGCTCGGGCCAGTACGCGAAGACATCGGCGAATTCGAACTGATAGAGCATGGCTGGTCCGGCGCGCGGCGGTCGCGGCAGACGATCATGCTAGCACCCGGACCGGTCGGATGCGCAATGGCGTTTGTGATTTTTCGCCCGTTCTGAAGTCAATCCCGACCGTCGCCGTTCCGGTTTGAGCCTTGCGCTTTGCAACGCGGTTTTCTACCGGAGCGTCGTCCAGACATAGACTGCCGCGAAGGCGAGAATGACGAGAACAAGGCTCCAGATCAGCACGTCGCGGTTGATGAGCGTCCTCGAGCCTTGCCGCGCCTTGACATTGGAAACGACGCGTTCGACGTCCTTGTCGTGCAGGGGCTGCTCGGCTTCGGTGCTTTTGGCTTCCGTCATCTTGGCTTCCGTCATCTTGGCTTCCATCATCGAATTCCTTTGCGACCGGCGAATGCGGCACCTAAAGCTCAGATGTCGAACAACCATCGGAACCGACAAGTGTTCCGAGGCAAGCCATTGCCGGGGTCGGGCAGGTCGAAAGCCCGGCGAAGCGGTGCGGAACTGGAGGATAAACACATGATCTTGAACGCAGACGTTGCAGCCATCGTCACCGGCGCGGCATCGGGGCTCGGCGAGGCGACGGCGCGGGCGTTGGCGGCGTCGGGCGTCAAGGTCGCGATCTTCGACACCAATGCCGAGCGAGGCTCCGTGGTTGCGCGCGAGATCGGCGGCATATTCTGCAAGACGGACGTTACCTCCGAGGACAGTGTCGTCGCCGCCTTCGCGGCGGCGCGCGCCGCCCATGGCCAGGAGCGCATCGTCGTCAATTGCGCCGGCATCGCGCCAGCCCAACGCACGGTCTCGAAGGCCGGACCGCATGACATGACGCTTTTCGAGACGGTCATCCGGATCAACCTCATCGGCAGCTATCGCGTGCTGTCGAAGGCTGCGGCCGGCATGGGGACGCTCGACCCGGTCGATGCAGCGGGCGAGCGCGGCGTCTGCATCAGCACCGCCTCGGTCGCTGCCTTCGACGGGCAGGTCGGCCAGGCGGCCTATTCAGCCTCGAAGGCGGCGATCGCGGGCATGACGCTGCCGGTAGCGCGGGATCTGACGCAGCTCGGCATTCGCGTCTGCACCATCGCGCCCGGCATCTTCGGGACGCCGCTCCTGAAGGCGATGCCGCAGGAGGTGCAGGATTCGCTGGCGCGGCAGGTGCCGTTCCCATCGCGGCTCGGCGAGCCTGAGGAGTTCGCGAGTCTCGTGACGCATATCTGCACCAATGGCTATCTCAACGGAGAGGTGATCAGGCTCGACGGGGCGATCCGGATGGCGCCGCGCTGATCCTCTCAGAAGTGATCGGCCGGGCGCTTTACAGCGTCGTTCGGAACAGCAAATCTTGATTTGCGTTTCGAACCAGGAAGGTCTGCGGAGGAACGCTTGCCCGAGGGCGGCGGCCAAAACTTCGAACAAAAATTGCGTGCCAAGGCTGCGACCTCTCGCCGATCGATAGAGGAGACGTCCATGACCAAGATTTCGCGCATCCACGCCGCGACATTGGCGGCGGCTTTCATCGCCACCATAGGCGGTTCATCCATGGCGCTCGCCCAATCGCGCCCGCCGGGCTCCACAGGCGTACCGCCGGCCCCGGTCGGTCATCGTCAGCCGACCGCGGCGGAAGTCGCGCAGCGTTCGCCGGATGACAGCGCCGGCACGACGGCGAAGCAGAGGGCGGAGACGAGGCGCGCCCGCCGCATCACGCGCAGCATCTGCTCGAACTGCTGAGTCGCGAAACGGGCGGCGCGTCGGGTAACCTTAAGGAAGGCGAAACGGTTTTTCTCTAATGCTTTTGAAAAAAGTATTGGATGGAAAGCATGAAACCCAAGTTCAGCCTCGCCAATCTCCGGTTGCAATCCGTCACCGGCCGCATCGCCATGGCGATGGGCGCGGCGATCGCCATCATCGTCGCGTTGAGCTACCTCGAGGTTTCCGAGCTGAAGCAGCAATTGCGCGAGGCGCGCGAGTCTGAACTCAAGATCGTGACCGACGCCGCGCTTTCGATCGTTGCCGATCTTCACGGACGCGCCGTCAAGGGCGAGATGAGCGATGCCGAAGCGCAGACCCAGGCGAAGGCCGCGCTGAAGGCCATCCGCTATCGTGGCCAGAATTACTTCTCGCTCTACGACTATGACGGCGTCACGCAGATGCACCCGTTCCGCGCCGACCTCGTCGGCAAGAACAACATCGGCATGGTCGACACCAACGGCAAACTGCTCATCAAGGAGCTGGTCGAAGCCAGCAAGAAGGGCGGCGGCTATGTCGCCTATCAATGGGTGAAGCCCGGCGACAAGGAAGCCAGCGCCAAATGGGCCTATTCCGGCGGCTTCGAGCCGTGGCGCTGGTCGTTGCAGACAGGCCTCCATATCGATGATCTCGAGGCGGCACAGGCGCTCGCCGCCCGCAAGGCCCTCTGGGCGTCCGTCCTCTCCATCGCCGCGCTGCTCGTCATCGCTATCATGATCGGTCGCTCGATCTCGAAGCCGATGCTTCTGCTCTGCGACAATCTCCGCATGATCGTCGGCGGGCAGTTCGAGCTCGCGGTCGCCGGCGTTAAGCGCCGTGACGAGATCGGCGATATCGCCCGCGCCGTCGATGCCGTGCGCACGAAAGCCATCGAGCGCAGCCTCGAGATCGCCGATGCCAAGCATTCGGGCACCCTCGCCGCCGAACGCGAGCGCAAGGCCTTCATCGCCGACCTTGCCCAGACCTTCGAAGCCAAGGTCAATCTCGTGGCGCAGGACGTCGCGACCATGTCGGCCAAGCTCGCAGGCGTCGCCCAGGATGCGTCGAGCAAGGTCACCGACGTGATCGGCCGCGCCAAGAACTCGGCCTCGACCAGCCATACGGCGCATGAGTCGGTTGCCGGCGTCGCCGCCGCGACGGAGGAACTCAATCATTCGATCAGCGAGATCGCGCACCGGGTGCAGGACGCATCGAGCGCGGCCGCGAACGCTGTCGGCGAGGTGCACTCGACCGTGCGGCTCACCAACGACCTGTCGGAAGCCTCCAACGCCATCGGCGAGGTTTCGAATCTCATCCGCGCCATCGCCGAGCAGACGAACCTCCTTGCGCTGAACGCGACGATCGAGGCGGCCCGCGCCGGTGACGCGGGACGTGGTTTCGCCGTCGTCGCGGCGGAGGTCAAGGCCCTCGCGAGCCAGACCGCGAAAGCGACGGACGACATCACCCGCTACATCACCGCGATCAGCACGCAGACGGCCAGCGTCGCCGAAGCCACCGGCACGATGAAGTCGGCCATCGAGAAGATCGACGAGATTGCGAGCTCGATCGCGGTCGCGACCACGCAGCAGAGCGGGGCGACCCGCGACATCGCCCGCGCGATCGATGCCGCCGCGCATGGCACGCTGGCGATCAGCGACGACCTGAACGGCATCTCGGAACTGTCGAATGGCTGTTCGGTCGCGGTCGAAACGATGCTCTCGGCATCCCTTGTCATGAAGTCCCGCACCGAGGAACTCGTCAACGACGTGCAGGGCTTCATGGAGCAGATGAAGGCCGCCTGAGCGATCAGGCGACCGCTTTCATCGTCCTCACGCCCAGCCATCCGGCGGGAGGCGC
>JAIELD010000067.1 GCA_019753285.1 Beijerinckiaceae bacterium
TAATCCCAATAGTCGACGGGCATCGACAGCACGACGAGGCCCGGATCCTTGGCGAGCTCGACGGCGAGCTTGTCGGCCGGCGGGCAGGACGAGCAGCCCTGGCTGGTGAACAATTCGACGACGGCCCTCGGCTTTTGCGGCTGCGCCATGACGCCTGATCCTGCTGCGGTGAAAAATGCAGCCGTCGCGATGAGTTTGAATGCCCGAAGCATGGTGTGTCCTGACTCTGTCGGCTGCCGGATGATTTTGGCTATTCCCATGCAGCCAAAAATATTCAAGCGGTCGATGACAAGCGAGTCACATTGGAGTGAAGCATCGGCGCGGGGATACGCGCACGCCGTCACTGGCCGTTTCTACAGCGCGCCCGCTATCGTGTCGAACAATAGTTTGACGTTCAGCGCGACGATGAGCGCGGCGACGAGCGCGGCGACGATCAGGAGCGGACGCGAAATGGCGAGCGCGCCCATCTGTTTCTTGTCGGACACAAACCAGACAAGCGGGATGACAGCGAAGGGAAGCTGCATCGAGAGGACGACCTGGCTGAGAACGAGCAGCCGCGCCGTGCCGCTTTCCCCGTAAAGCAGCGTGACGATGATGACCGGCAGGATGGCGAGTGCCCGCGTCAGCAGGCGCCGGGCCCAGGGCGGGATGGTGAGGCGGAGGAAGCCTTCCATCACGATCTGCCCCGCGAGCGTGGCGGTGACGGTGGAGTTGAGGCCGGATGCGAGCAGCGCGACGGCGAACAGGGTGGATGCGATGCCAAGGCCGAGGACGGGCGAGAGAAGCGTATAGGCCTCGCCGATCTCGGCGACATCGGTGCGCCCGGTATGGTGGAAGGCCGCCGCCGCGACGATCAGGATGGCGGCATTGACGAAGAGCGCGAGCATCAGTGCGATGGTGCTGTCGACAGTCGCCCAGCGGACCGCCTGCCTGCGGCCTGTCTCGTTCCGCTCATAGGCACGGGTCTGCACGATCGAGGAGTGGAGATATAGGTTATGCGGCATCACCGTCGCGCCGATGATGCCGATCGCGAGATAGAGCATCTCCGGATTGGTGACGATGGCGGGCGTGGGCAGAAATCCGGCGAGCACCCTGGACAGCGCAGGCGCGGCTGCGGCGATCTGGATCGCGAAGCAGACAGCGATGACGATGAGCAGCGCGACGACGAATGCCTCGAGAAAGCGGAAGCCCTTGTTCATCAGGAGGAGGATCAGGAACGCATCGAGCGCGGTGATCAGCGCCCCGGCGATCAGCGGCAGCCCGAACAGCAGTTGCAGCGCGATCGCAGTGCCGATCACCTCGGCGAGATCGCAGGCGATGATCGCAAGCTCGCAGGCGATCCAGAGACAAAAATTGACGGGCTTCGAGAAGTTGGCCCGGCAGGCCTGCGCAAGATCGAGCCCCGTCGCGATGCCGAGCCGCGCGGCCAGCGCCTGGAGCAGGATCGCCATCATGTTGGAGATGAGGATGACCGACAGCAGCGCGTAGCCGAATTTCGATCCGCCCGCGATGTCGGTTGCCCAGTTGCCGGGATCCATGTAGCCGACCGAGACCATGTAGCCGGGCCCCGCGAAGGCGAGAAGGCGGCGAATCCAGAAGCCGGTTTTCGGCACGGGGATGGTCGAATTCACGTCCTCGAGACTCGGGCGCGCCGGAGCGCTTGCCTCGGCGAACGACCAATCCTGCGGTCGCCCGGCTTTAGCGGCGTCGTTCTGAGTCATCGATGGATCCGGTCCGGCATGAGGTCTCAATAACATAACTTCGGCTCAACAATATACAAGAGGCTATATTGTCAGTCTAAGTCTATATTGTCATGTCGCGGCTTTGTTCCGGCTGTTCGGGGGGTTGAGCTGTGCACGGTTAGTGCTGAATTTAAGCCTTGGCTATGAATTCGTATGACGGTTTAGTAAGACTGGTGCGGCGGCCTTGAACCGCGGCCGCGAGAGCATGCTGCGAACAGTGGGAATGGTTTTCGCGTCAATCGGGTTCTCGGCTATCGATTTGGCTGTTTGCGCTGGTTTCGACGAGCCCGCCAACGCGAAATGTTCGAGCGACGGAGATGAAAAGCATGCCGCGCAGCCGCCAGGCGACCTTGAGAGATGAGCCCTTGCTCGACGCGGACACGCATTCGGAAGGCTTTCGCCACACGCGCGAGGCCCGCCGCGGCGCACTCATCGAGGATTATGTCGAGCTGATCGCCGATCTCATCGACGATGGCGGCGAGGCGCGGCAGGTCGACATCGCGGCTCGCCTCGGCGTCGCCCAGCCGACGGTCGCGAAGATGCTGCGCCGGCTGACTCAGGACCAGCTCGTCTCACGAAAGCCTTATCGCGGCGTGTTTCTGACCGATGCCGGGCGGCGCATCGCCGATCACATAAGGGCCCGGCACCAGACCGTCGAGGCGTTCCTGCGCTCGCTCGGCGTCAAGGCCGAGACGGCGCGCATCGATGCCGAGGGCATAGAGCATCATGTAAGCGCGGAGACGCTCGACGCGTTCCGCCGCCATCTCGATGAGCGCGGAAAACTCTAATAGAGCGGCGTCAGGCTGATGAGCGGCAGCGGTCCGACGTAGATCTTGCCGTTTGTGAGCAGCATCGGAAGCTTGCCGCTTTTGATCAAGCCCGCAAGGCTTTTAGCCCCGAACTGACCGGCGATCGCGTCGAGACCCTGGAAGGTCGCGTCGAGCCGTCCGGTCGGATAATGGCCGGCGTCGAGGCCGAGATCGCCGGAAAGTCCGAGCCGCATGGGGCCTTTGACGAGATCGAAGAAGATCACCTTGAAGCTGCCATTGGCGGCTCGCCATTCTTCGGCGCTCACCCGCCAGTCACGCTTCGGCACGAGCGGTACGTTCGCGGCGAGCGCCTGCAGTTCGAGGTTGAGCGGCTGGGAGTTGCCGGACGCCGCGTCGAGCGGGCTCAGCGTCAGGCCGTCGATCTTGAGCGCGATCTTGTAGTTCGCGGCGCCTGCGCTGCGCTGGCCGTCCTGCGCGATCGCGACATTGACCCGGTGTGCGCCGCCAAGCATCGGTTGCCCCGCATCCGGTGTCAGCGACGCGGTGAGGTCCTGAATGTCGAGCGAAAACTCGTTGAGCACGATCGTATCGGTGGACAGGCTCGTCTTGGCGTCTTTCCAGTTGATCTCGGCCGAGCCAACGCCGTTCTTCAGCACGAGAGGGCCGGTCAGCGTTGCGATCGCGCGGGTGGGGTCGATGGCGCGGGCCTGGACGAGAAGAGCGCCGAGGCGGCCTTCGCCGGGCCTGCCGTCGACCCTGGAGGTAAAGGTCGGGGCGGCGCACGTCACCTCGATCCGGAATGGAAAGCCTGACACGGAGCGGCTGGGACAGGTCCAGTCCCGACCGGCACGGGCCTCGCGGGCGAAGGCGTCGTCCATCACCTCGCCGGTCTTCGACGCGGCGTAGAACCAGAAGCCGCTCCAGATCAGGCAGATGGTGGCAAGGATGCCAAAGGGGATGTAAAGACCAAGCCGGCTTGGACGGGTCGGCGCCGAACTCTGCATGGTGTTCGATCCTGTTCATCAGCTTTCGGAAAACCGGCCGATGACGTCATTCGCTTCGGTGAGTGTTGGGCCTCGGTGCATGCTACGCGAGTCGATCGAGGTCAAGCGCGGCGTCGCCGCAACGCGCGGTAGACCCGTGCCGGCGGTGATCAACGGCCTAGCCGGGCAAAAGGTCCAGGGTGCAGCGACGATGGAACGACAATGGTGATCGACGAGACGAATTTCTGGGTGTTCGGCTATGGCTCGCTGATGTGGCGGCCAGGCTTTGAGTATGAGGAGCGGCACGCCGCCGTGCTGCGCGGCGCGCACCGCAAACTCTGCCTCTTCTCCTATGTGCACAGGGGAACCCCCGAAGCGCCCGGTCTTGTGCTCGGCCTCGATCATGGCGGCTCATGCCGAGGGATCGCCTTCCGCATCGCGCCGCACAACGCGAGGGCGACCTTCGATTACCTGCAGGAGCGCGAGCAGATGAACTACGCCTATCGCGAGGCGGTGCGGCAGGTTCAGCTTGATGACGGGCGCAGCGTCGGCGCGCTGGCGTTCCTCGTCAACCGCAAGCATCCGCAATATGCCGGTGTGCTCGATGAGACCGAGATCCTGCGCCATGTGCGGCAGGGCATGGGCAAGTCAGGCTCCAATCTCGACTACATCCGCAACACGGCGCTCGAGCTTGAGCGGCTCAACATTCAGGACGCGACGCTGACCTGGCTGGTCGATCGCCTCTGATAGGCGCGGCCCTCCTCGATCAGCCGGTCCGACGCCGTCTCGATCGTCGTTTGGAGGAGCGCGAAGAATGCTTTCTTGTCGAGGCCCGGAGCAATGGCCGGCATGATTTCGATCGTGATCTTGCCGGGATATTTCAAGAAGCCTTTCTTCGGCCAGCAGAGGCCTGCATTGTGCGCGACGGGCACGCAGGCGACACCCAGCTCCGCGTAGAGATGGGCGACGCCGATCTTGTATTCCGGCGGAGCCCCCACCGGACGCCGCGTTCCTTCCGGGAAGATCATCACCTGGCGGCCCTGCGCGATGCGCTCATGCGCGCAGGCGTTCATGCTGCGCATCACGGCCGCGCGCTGGCCCCGGTTGATCGGTATGAGCTCCGCCTTCTTGAGATGCCAGCCGAAGATCGGCACCCACATCAATTCGCGCTTCAGGATCCAGGTCGGATACGGCACGAGATAGGCGACGGCCATGGTCTCCCAGGCCGACTGGTGCTTCGAGGCGACGATGTATCCGCCGGAGGGAGGCAGGTTCTCCAGCCCGCGCACCTCGTATCTCACGCCGATGGTCGTATGGAACAGCCAGAGGGTCATCCGCATCCAGCTCTTGCCGACAATGCGGATAAACAGCCGATATGGCAGCAACAGGCCCGGCAGCATCACGATGAAGAAGAGCAGGTTCGCGATCAGCGCGACGGTGTTGAAGATAAGCGATCGGATGAAAAGCATGCTCTGGCGAACCCTGGTGGCATCGGCTCGCTGCAGGATCGGTTCATGACGAGGCATGAACCGCTTGCGCGCGGGCGGTAAGATCAGGCTCGTTAGCTTCCCGCGCCCCGCTCGGCAAGTTTTCTCAGTAGGCGTTCACACGAGACGGGATCAGTTTGCGGAGAGTTTCTTCCGATGGAGCGCCGCGCCGGAGGTCTTGTGGCGAAGGCTGCCGGTCGCGGTCATATCCACCTGGATTTGCGGATAGAGAGCGGCGCGGACATAGGCCGCGAGATATTTGCCATATTCGGTTGCCAGAATCTTGGTGTTGCCGAGGCTGCGCCACGCGCTGAACTCCGCCGGCTTGTCCGGGCTGACGGGATGCGGACGCAGATCGACCTCGGGCATGGCCCGCTGCAATTCGAGCATGGCGCGGGGCATGTGGTAGCTCGAGGTGACGACGATCAGAGACCGGACCTTGCGGCTCTCCGCCCAGCGCTTCGTCTCCACCGCGTTGCCCACCGTGTTGCGTGCCTGGTAATCCATGTCGATGCAGCAGTCGAACAGGTCGCGGTGCTGGGGCAGGGTGCTGGCGAGACGTTCGGGCGAGGTCGACCGATTGACGCCGCTGATCAGGAGGCGCTGGGCGCGCCCATCCGCGAGCAGGTCGACCGCATCGGATATGCGCTCGGAGCCGCCGGTCAGCGCCACGATCCCGTCGGCGCGATCACCGGAGGCCGGCCGCTCCTCCTCAAGCTTCGAGACGAACGACGCAAAGCCCGCAGCGAGGCCGACGCACAGCGTGAGGGCGAAGCCGATCGCCGCACGCGCCAGATGCCGGCCGGCGCGTCCGCCAGAGCACAGGCTGCCGGAAGGCCGGGCGTGGCTCGCCAGGGCTTCCACGTCATGGAGCGGGTCTGGTGTCATCAATCGAATCAAGGGCCCCGAACGGGCCATCGTCAGCCAATCACGATATCGTTAAACATTCCACCCATCTGGCCAGAGCGGGTGCGGGGCATCCGGTCGAGCGCGGCGGCATCTCCCGGGACACGATCCATAAAGCCAGCCGCTTGTGTCAAAATCAAGTTTCGGCGCTGGCCCGCCGCCGCAATCAGCCCCTCCGGCCAGTCAGGTGATGTCCCGCAGATTGCGATAGACCGTGCGCCGCGTGACGATCGCGGTGAGGCCAGCAACGACGAAGGCGATGCAGATCACCGCCAGATAGCCGCGAGGCCCGAGCGCGAATGTGCCGAACAACGCCTCGATCTGCTCACCCTGCGGCGTGGCGTTCCAGCGGCTCGAAAGCGCGCCTGCGGCGAGAAAGGCCAGAACGGCGAGCCCGCTGCCGATGAGGCCGCCGCGAAGCCCCATCATCAGGAAATGCCGCTGGAACTCGTCCGCGATGAAGCGGTCCTCGGCCCCGACGAGATGCAATACGTTGATGATCTCCCGCGTGCCGGCCATGGCGCCGCGGGTCGCGAAGGCGATGGCCAGCCCGGTCGCGATGAGCACAAGCGCCAGCGCCGTCAGGCCGACGAGCACGAGCGCGCCGGCCATGGTGGCAAGACGCGCGCTCCACTGGCGGTGATCGTCGAGCGTCGCGGTCGGCACCGCTTCGGCGAGGCGTCGCTTCAGGCTTGCCAAATCAGGCAGGGACGCCTTCGGATCGAGGCTGAGCACGACGATGCGCGGCACGGGCATCTGGTCGAAGGGAAGCGCGCTGCCGAGCCAGGGCTCGAGCAGGCGCTCCGACTCCTCCTTGCTGTAGGGCCGCACGCCGTCGATGCCGCCGACGCCGCGCGCAAGCTCCGATGCCGTCTTCACGTCGGCGTCGAGATCGCGGCCGCTGCGGGGCCTTATCTGGATCGTCATCTCGCGTGTGACGTCGGCGCTCCAACTGGCCGATGCCGTAGCGATCAACTCGACCGCACCGGCCGTCATGGATGCGAGGAACGTCATGATCACGACGACGATGACGAGCGCCCGGCCGGAGATCGAAGCTTCAGGCACGAGCGCGGTCTGCCTCTCGTCGCGCCTGCGGGCGCGCGGCACGCTGTCCTTCAGAACGTCGAGCAGGGTCTTGTGGCGCGTGCGCCCGGTGCGCGCTGGCGGCTCCGGCGGTGCGCGCTCTTCGTGAAGGATGCCGGCGAGGGCCTCCCGGTTGGCGGAGGCGGCCGGATCGGAGGCGCGTCTGATCGCCGGACGCGACCGCACGGCGTTGCCCTGCTGCGGCGTCTCCGCCCTGTTCGCCGACCCGCCATCGTTCGAAGACATGTCATTCGAAGACATGGACCTGCCCTTCCGCGAGCACGATCCTGCGCGCATCGAACTGATCCATCAAGGTGAAGTCGTGCGTCGCAAGGACGATCGCCGTGCCGAGCTTGTTGAGCTCTACGAAAAGCCGCAACAGGCGGCGCGCCAGCGGCGGATCGACATTTCCCGTGGGCTCGTCCGCCAGCAGAAGCTCCGGTCTCACGATCAGCGCCCGAGCGATGGCGGCGCGCTGCTTCTCGCCGCCGGAAAGCACTATGGGCGGCACGTGCATGCGCTCGCCGAGCCCCACCCAGCGCAACAGCTCGACGACCTCGTTGCGATAGCTGCTTTCGCTCTTGCCCTGGACGCGCAGCGGCAGCGCCACGTTCTCATAGGTCGTCAGGTGGTCGAGCAGCCGGAAATCCTGGAAGATGATGCCGATGCGCCGGCGCAGATTGGCAAGATCATCCTGCGTGATCGAGGCCGAATTGCGCGAAAACAACGTGATCGTTCCGCGCGTCGGCCGCAACTGCTGCAGCACGAGCTTGAGGAGGGTGGTCTTGCCTGAGCCCGACGGGCCGGTCAGGAACTGAAAGGAGCGCGGCGCGATGTGGAAGCTGATGTCGCGGAGCACCTCCGGCCCCATGCCGTAACGCAGGCCGACATTTTCAAAACGAACCAAATTGCTGCATCCCGAGTGTCGCATCACGCGCCCGATGCCGGGCCGCCGATACGAATCATACCGCTTTTTTACGCGCCCTTAACCACAAAGAGCGAGCAATAACGAGAACTGCACCATCGATAGGCCGTTTTCATGATCATCCAATGTCCATCCTGCGCGGCGACGTATGATCTGCCCGAAACGAGCGTGCGAGCCGGACGCAAGGTGCGCTGCGCCGCCTGCAAGACGATGTGGACGGTCGAGGCGATGGACATGCCGGCCGAAGCGCCTGCGGCGGCTCTTCCGCCTCTGCCGGAGGCGGCGCCGCTGCCGCCGATCCCTGCGAGCCTCGAGGAGCGTTTCGAGGCAGACGACCTTCGCCTTGCCGGCATCAGTCAAACGGAAACCGATCCTACCGCAGCGCTGGCAGCGGAGTCTTCTCAGCCGCAAAAATTCTCGTTGCAGACCGAAGATGACGATCTGCAGCCGCATTTGAAGTCGGAGGCGACAACAGATGACGACCTGACGGCGCAGGTCGAGGCCGAGCCCGATAATTCGCAGGACGACGTCGACGCTCTGTTCGATACGCCAAGCGTCGCCGAGTTCGGAGACGGCGAGGCTCAAGCCGCCTCGCCCACCGAGACGGGCGCTGCGGAAGCCGATGGCGAACCGTCGCTCGGCTCCAACCTTGCGGCGAAGGCGCGGCGTGGTCGCGCCCGCATGACGGAGGCAAAGACCAAGGCGAAGGGCCGCAAGCTGCCGCTTGCCGCCGCCGCTGCGCTCGCCATTTTCGGAGGGCTTGCTTCCACGACGCTGTATCGCGAATCCGTCGTAAACGCGATGCCGCAATCGGCGCGGCTCTACTCGGCGCTCGGCATGCCGGTCAACCTGCGCGGGATCGAGATCCGCAACGTCTCGAGCAGCATCGTCGTCGAACAGGGGGTGCAGCAGCTCGTCGTGGAGGGTGAGCTCGTCAATCTGCACAAGAGCGAAACCAAACTATCGCGGCTCCGCTTCGCCGTGCGGTCCGAGAAGGGCCAGGAAATCTATAGCTGGAAGGCGACCGCGGAGAAACCCTCGCTCGAGCCCGGCGAGACGCTGAAGTTTCGCCGCCGCCTCGCCTCGCCGCCCGATGGCGCGGCGGACGTCGTGGTCCGCTTCGAGACGCGCGGCGACATGGTTGCGGGCGTGCAATAGAGAAAATCTCTCACGCTTTTGCCGAAGATGGTCTAAGGCCGCTCTTTCGATTTGAAACGCGGACCGACCGATGACCCTTCAAGCGCGCATCAGACCCCTGTTCGACGAAGCGAGGATCGCAGCCCGCAACCTCGAACTTGCCGACGAGATCGTCGCCCTTCAACCCAAGGACCTGCTCGTAATCCCGGTCCTCAAGGGCAGCTTCATGTTTGCGGCCGACCTCATCCGGGCGATGCATCGCAAGGGCCTGTCCCCGCATGTCGAGTTCATCCAGTTGTCGAGCTATCGGCAGGCGACCGTCTCCTCAGGTCAGGTTGAGGTGACCAAGGACATCGAAAGCAGCGTCAAGGGCCGCGACATCCTTCTCGTCGACGATATTCTCGAATCGGGGCGCACGCTTGCCTTCGCCAAGGACCTTCTTATGGCGCGTGGCGCCGGCCGGGTGATGAGCTGCGTGCTGCTCGAGAAGCCGAACAAACGCGCCGTGCAGATCACGCCCGACCTCGTCGGCTTCGTCTGCCCGGATCATTTCGTCGTCGGCTATGGCATGGACGTCGCACATGCCTTTCGCGAGCTTCCCTTCGTCGGCGTGATCGATCATTAGGGCTCTCGATCGATCGCGCTCGCCCGGGCGAAAACGCCTGTCCACGCCCTTTGCCAGCGAACGGCTTAACGGCGCGGCAAATCCACGCTATTTCTGATGTGGACGTGATTCTCCATCCGGATGATCGCCGAGCCTGCCTGCGTCGATACGGTCATTCGGGTGCAGGTCCTGTTTCTCATGTTGGTTCGGGAAAGAACGATGCCGCGCATCCTGCTCGCCGAAGACGATCAACCCGTCCGCGCCTTCGTCCGCAAGGCGCTGGAGATGGATGGTCACAGCGTGATCGAGGCGGAAGATGGCGGCCTCGCGCTCGACATTCTCGGCGATGAGCGCGGCAATTTCGATCTTCTGCTCTCGGACATCCGCATGCCGGTCATGGACGGCATCGCCCTCGCCCTCAGCGCGGCGCGAGATTATCCTGAACTGCCGATCCTGCTGATGACGGGCTATGCCGACCAGCGCGAGCGGGCGAGCGAGCTCAACGCCATCGTCGAGGATGTGATCACCAAGCCGTTCACGCTGCTCGAATTGCGACAGCTCGTCCAGGGCACGCTGGAAAAGCGGAGCAAGGCCGCCTGATCGCGGTCAGAGGCGATTCCACAAGGTCGGAAAAACCGGATTGATCGCGACGATCGTCGCGTTGAGCACGGTCGCGAAGGCGACCCAGGCGGCGTAAGGCCACATCAGCACCGAGGCGATCCTGTCGACTTGGCGGAAGCTGGCGATCATCCACAGGATCGCCGCTTCGAACGCGAACACTTCGACGAGAGCGCTGGCAGGGTCCTGATTGCCGAAGAACAGCCATGACCAGGCGACATTGAGCGACAGTTGCAGGCAGAACGCTGCGATGGCGCTCGTGCGGCCGGGCGCTGCGGCGGGCGCGCGCAGGATACGCCAGAACGCATAGGCCATCAGCAGATAAAGCAGGCTCCAGGCGATCGGAAAGGCGAAGTTCGGCGGGTTGAACCATGGTTTGCGCAGGATCGCCTGATACCACAGCATGCTCTGGTCGGTGAGCGAAGCGCCGGATACGATTCCAAACACGGTGAGCGCGGCAGCGACCGCCAGATAGCCGAGCGAGCGCGGCCCGAAGGCCGGCAGCAGGGACGAGGACGGCGCCGTTCGGGCACGACTGCCGGAAGCGGCGAGCGAGGGGTCGGCGATGTTGGTCATACTATCACGATGGCCGGGAGGCGGCGCAGGATGCAAGCGTTTTCACGTCCCATGACGTCGCGCCCCAGCCCCGTTCAGGCGCGCGCCGCCGACTTCGACGTGGCGAGATAGACGCCGATCGCGGCGACGAACAACCCGATGATCTGGATGAGGATCAAACGCTCGTCGAACAGCAGAAACGCCTGGATCGCAACGGCGGGCGGCACGAGATAGATGAGCGAGGCGACGCGCGACACCGCGCCGTTCCTGATCATCATCACCATGAGACCGATCGCACCGATCGAAAGCGGAATTGTCGCCCAGGCGAGCGCCAGGAACGTTTCCGGCACGAGGTCGAAGCGCAGCGTCTCCGTCGCCAGCGCGAGCGGCAGGGTGACTATGATCGCGCCGACATACTGCATGGCGGTGATGGTGCGCAGATCCCCTGTTGCGAGAAAGCGCTTCTGATAGAACGAGCCGAGCGTCACCGAGAGCATGCCGAGCACATTGAGGACGATCGGATAGGCGAGGTTCTGTCCGTCCCTGATGCCGGAGAGCCCGCCGATGAGCTTGGGCTCCAGCACGAGCATCACGCCGAGAAAGCCGATCGCTACGCCGAACCACTGCTTGACGCTGACCCGTTCCTTGATGAGCCAGCCGCTGAGCGCTGCCGTCATCAGGGGCTGCAGCGCGGCGATGAGGCCGGAAATGCCGGCCGGCACGCCCTGCTTGATCGCATACCAGACCGAGGCGAGGTAGAAGCCATGGATCAAAGCGCCCGAGATCAGCGTATGGACGATCGAACGCCGATCCGCCGGCCATGGCGCGCGCATGATGAGCGCGAAGGGGGCAATGCAGGCGAAGGCGGCGACATAACGCACGGTGAGAAAGGTGAGCGGATCGACATGGGGCGCCGCATAGCGCGCGACAACCCAGCCCGTGGACCACAGGAGCACGAAGATGGCAGGCGTGAGGGCGATGAGAAGAGCGCGCGACATCATGGACCGGCGGGATGGGTAGACGGTTGCATAAGGCAATCTTGCGCCATGGCCAATCAGTGTTATTGATGCTCGCCATCAACGAGCCCGCCAGGACACTTCTGGCACGGACCCGCCTCTGGACGGTCTTGCATCCGGGATTCCCATGTATCTGAGGGCAGCGTTGACGGCGTATCGCCAATTGAGCGCCAATGATGGCTGGGCGATGGCGAGCCATGTGGCGCTGTCCGGCCTGCTCGCCCTGTTTCCGTTCCTGATCTTCCTCACCGCCGTCGCGTCGTTCATCGGTACGCGCGACCTGTCGGAGACGGCGGTCGCTCTGCTGTTCAGCGCGCTGCCGGCGGCCGTCGCCTCTCCGCTCGCCTCCGAGGTCCACAATGTGCTGACGAACCAGCGCGGCGATCTCCTCACCTTCGGCGCGGTGCTGGCGCTCTGGTTCGCGTCCTCCGGCGTGGAGGCGCTGCGCGTCGCGCTGAACCGCGCTTATGATGAGATCGACGAGCGCTGGTTCTACATCACCCGCGTCCGCGCCCTGTTTTTCGTCTTTCTTGGCGTCGCCGGGCTCCTGGTGCTGGCCTTCATGGTGGTGCTCGGCCCGTCGATCTGGAAGGTCGCGGCGCTTTACGTGCCTGAGCTCGGCGCCATTCCGCTCAGCCTCAACCTCATCCGCTACGGCTTCACGATATCGATCCTGTTCCTCGTCCTCGTCGCGACGCATCTCTGGCTGCCGACCGGACGCCGCAGTTTTTTCGACGTGCTCCCCGGCATTGTCCTTACGCTGGTGGCCTGGCTGATCGCGGCGATCGGCTTTGCCTATTACCTCACCAACTTCGCGAGCTACGCCTCGACCTATGCAGGCTTCGCCGGGGCGACCATCGCGCTCGTGTTTCTGTATTTCCTATCGATCTTCTTCGTCGCCGGCGGCGAATACAACGCGGCCGTGATGCGCGAGGGCGTGCTTCGGACGATCGACCTCAAGTCCCGCCGCATGCCGGATGAGGATTTGCTGCGCTGATATTGGACGCCGGCCCCCCTGGCGAAACGTCGAGGCTGGAAATCGCGCCACGGTATGCTAGAAGGCGAGTGCCATCGGCGAAGCCCGCAGGCAACGCGTCCCGGTAGCTCAACCGGATAGAGCGCAGGTTTCCTAAACCTGAGGCTAGGGGTTCGATTCCCTTCCGGGACGCCATCTGAATTCTCGTCGTCTTTCTTGCGTCCACCTTGCCCGCCGATAAGCCATCACTTCAACGTGACGCACGGACGTGACTTAATTGATCGGAGCACCTCTGTGTTTTGGCAGCGTCTTGCCTCATATATTCGTGCGATCCTGCCCCGTTTCGATCAAGGAGCCGTCATGAGCGTCATCGACAAGCACTATCCCATCATCCGCAGCGACGCCGAGTGGCGCGCCATGCTGACGCCCGAGCAATACGACATCATGCGCGGCCATGGCACCGAGCGCCCGGGAAGCTGTGCTCTCAACCACGAGAAGCGCAACGGTACGTTCTCCTGCGTCGGCTGCGATCAGCCCCTGTTCCAGACCAAGACGAAGTTCGAGAGCGGCACCGGCTGGCCGAGCTTCAACGATCCGGTCGACGGATCGGTCGAGACGACGGTCGACCGCAGCTTCGGCATGACGCGGACCGAGGTGCATTGCAGCCGCTGCGGCAGCCATCTCGGCCATGTTTTCAAGGACGGCCCGCCGCCATCCTATCTGCGTTACTGCATCAACGGCGTCGCGATGAAGTTCCAGCCGGACTGAAGCGCCGGCGTCACTTGCCCTGCGTCGAGAGGATGCTCGCGGCAAAGGCGCCGAACACGCCGGCGAATAGATAGTCGATGATGCGCATCACCTTGGGCTTGGCCTTTAGGGTGACGACCAGGCGTTCGGCGACGAGGATCATCAGCGATCCGAGCACGATCGACATCACGACGAAGAACATGCCGAGGAAGATGAGCTTGCCGCTGGCGTGCGGGTCGTCCGAAGCGACGAACAGCGGCAGGAAGGTGATGAAGAAGAGCACCACCTTGGGGTTGCTGAGATTGACCCCGACGCCTGTCATGAAAATCTTGAGGAAGGACGAGCGGCTCGGCGCGCGCTCGCCGACGTTGAGCGCCGAGCCCTGGCGGATCGCGGCGATCGCCAGCCAGATGAGATAGAGCGCCCCGACCGTCTTCATGATCGTGAATGCCGTGGGCGAGGTCGCGATCAGCAGCGACAGGCCGAGCGCGGCCAGAATGGTGTGAACGAAACAGCCGGTCGAGGCGCCGAGCAGCGCCGCCAACCCGGCAGGCCTGCCGCCCGACATGGTGCGGGCGAGCTGAAAACTCATATCCGGGCCCGGCGTGATGAAGAGGACGAGGCAGGCGATCGTGTATTTCACCATCGTCGCGGCGTCGGGTATGAAGTCGAACATGGCGCGTCCAGGCACTGGTTTGGTCTGGACCCGGCTTACCGCCAAATCGGGCGTGCTGCTATCGCTTTTCGTGTGATCGGACCCATCAATGAAGCTTCTGCGAGGTGAGGCCCGTGCCCGTCAGCCTGCTCCCTGCCGCTGCGCGTGGCTGCCCTTCAGCGGCGGCTTCTCGCCGGTCTGGTCAAGCCAGTTCGACGGCTTGCGCGCCGCGTGAGACGCGCCGGACAGGTCCTTGCGCAAATCGGCGTCGACGAAGATCTGGTGCAGGTCGCGGTCCGCACCCGCACCGATCAAGGTAAGCTTGCCGATGAGCGCTGCGAGGGTCGGGCGCTCGACGACCTTGTCGGGCTGGGCGCAGAGCCAGCCCGTCAGCCGGAACACCACGGAAGCCGCCGCGTGTCGGAAGGCGAGGCATGAGCGCGCCGGGCGGCCAGCCTCCGCGCCACGCTCCAGCACGACGTCAGCCACCTCGAACGTGCCGAATTTGGTGCTGAGATCACCGGGCGTCGCCGCCCGCGCGACCGAAAGGCCATGCAGCGCCGCGCGCCGTGTCGTTTCGAGATAGAGCGAGCCCGCCGGCTCGGCATCCGGCGAGATGCGCCGCTGCGCCACGATCAGCACGAGCGGCCTGAAGGGCGATTCGCCTGCCAGCGGCCGCTCGTCCCAGGTCATTATGTCTTCGCGGGCACCGCTCGTCTTCGATCGGCTGCCATAGCCCTGAACGAGCCCGCTCAGTTCAGCCGCTTCCAGCGCAAAGATGGGCAGCGTCTTGCCCCTGGCGCTCCGCCAGACATCCGGTTTCAAGTAGGCCTGCTCTTCGAGGGCGGCAGGGTGGCCGGTCTCCGCCTTCTGCGGCGCAAGCGTGCCGGTCGTCAGGCGCAGTTCTGCGACCGCCGCCTCCGCGCTTTGCCCGCCCGTCGGCTCTGCCGAGCGCTCCGCAAGGTGAAAATGACCGATGATCGCGAGGCAGCAGGCAAGGCTTATCGCCTGCACTGTCAGTGGAAAGTCTCGCACGCCGCGCAGGGCGGCTGCCGGAGACGGCAAGCGGACATGGCCTGCGAGCGCGAGGCCGAGCGTTTGCAGGCGATAGCGGGTCCGCAGCCTTTCGCGCGGCTGACGGATCGACAGGCTCCGACGCTCCGCCCGCTGCTCAGGCCGATCGGGCTTCGGCGTCTTGGTACGGGCCGGCAGGCCGGAAACGACGGTTTGCGAAAGCGTGCGGACGCTCGTCCTCATGCCGGCCGCGATGCCGGCGCTCACGCGCCTCAGACGCATCGCGAGCGTTTCCGGCTCATGCACCACGAAGCCGGAGAAGCGATAGCGATAGGTCTGGCCGATCTCAGGCCCCTCGCCAGCATATTCGAAGCCCGCCGGCAGCAGGGACGCGGACAGCGCGTCGGAGGAGGATCGATGATGCATGCGCGGTGCGGTCCATGATTCTGACGGAACGGGTCGGATCGCGGTTCTGCGATCCGTGTCGTTTCAACCGCGCCTCGACGATCTCGGTTAAGGCGCGATGAAGCAGGCCGCTAAAATTGCGCGAAACTCCTTTCAGGTCGTTACCGCCGGGCACTCACTGCTCGGAAGGGTTAACGATCGGTTGACGGCTAATTCACGCGCGATCGATGCGGCCGGAATAGCAGCCCCTGCGCGCGTTGTGGGCATGGATGTAGGAGACGCCCGGCACGGCGAACAGGCGCTCGATCAGCGGCACCATCTCGGCACCATCGACGATGTCGGCGTCTAGGATCATGCCCGCGTCGTCATATGCGCGGAGCGAGAGCAGACGGGCGCGCATCACTTCCGGGATCTCGTTCACGCGATCATAGGTGTCGCTCGCGCCTTCGCGGACGAAGATCGCATGCGTCGCGCGATAGGGCGAGTTGGCTGGCTGGCAGACATGGTTCAGCAGCAGCACCGTCTCGCCTGGAACGGCCTCGCGCATCTCGACGCGGTCGGGGAAGCCCGGCGCATGATCGACGACATAGCGCTTGATGCCGTGGCGTTCGAGTTCGGCCTCGCCGAGACCGTAAAAGGGCTGGAATGGCTCCGGCGAAAGGCCGGTGATGCGGAAGTTCATGGCTGACTCCTTGGGCGATGTGCGGCTTGTGCCCGTGCAGCATCCGCTCATGCCCATCGCGCCGCGATCCGATTCTTGCTCTCTCATTCTGCAAGAGTCCGCGGGTATCTGAGGATCATTGGGCAAGGGGTGGCCGGTCGAAAGGTTGACTTTTGCCGATGCCTCGTGTTTTTCCTCAAGCGCTGCGCGCGAGGCGCGCGCCGCAAAGGCCATGCGCCTTCGATCTGGTGTTGAAACCGATGCACGCGTCCACGTTTTCGAACGTCAAACACACCGCGCGAACGCCGAAGCCGATGCTCATAAAAACGGGCAGGACGGCAACCTGAAGGCGTGACGCCTTCGTTATCGTCCCCGCATCGCTCCTTCGAGCAGGATCGCCGCGCTCCCGTTTCAGCCCGTGTCGGCCGAAGCGCCACCTCATTCCAGCACGCCGGCGGCATCCGTCCGGCCTCTCGTATTCCAAAGTCAGGACCATGCCATGGGTTTCAAGATCGCAGTCGCAGGTGCAACCGGCAATGTCGGGCGCGAAATGCTCTCCATTCTGGCCGAGCGAGCCTTTCCGGCCGACGAGGTGGTGGCGCTCGCCTCCTCCCGCAGTCTCGGACAGGAAGTGTCGTTCGGCGACAAGACGCTGAAGGTGAAGGTCCTCGACAATTACGACTTCAAGGGCACCGACATCTGCCTGATGTCGACGGGCGGCGAGCACTCGAAGCATTGGGCCCCACAGATCGCCGCTGCGGGCTGCGTCGTGATCGATAACTCGTCGGCCTGGCGCTACGACCAGGACGTGCCGCTGATCGTGCCGGAAGTGAATGCGGATGCCGTCAGCGGCTTCACCAGGAAGAACATCATTGCCAATCCAAACTGCTCGACCGCGCAGCTCGTCGTGGCGCTGAAGCCCTTGCACGATGCCTATGGCGTGAAGCGCGTCGTCGTTTCGACCTATCAGTCGGTCTCGGGCGCAGGCAAGGAAGGCATGGACGAGCTCTTCGATCAGACGCGCGCCATCTTCTCTGCGGGCGAGCCCACGACCAAGAAGTTCCAGAAGCGCATAGCCTTCAATCTCATCCCGCAGATCGACGTCTTCATGGAGGACGGCTACACCAAGGAAGAGTGGAAGATGATGGTCGAGACCAAGAAGATTCTCGACCCCAAGATCCGGCTGACCGCGACCTGCGTGCGCGTGCCGGTGTTCATCGGTCATTCGGAATCGGTCAATGTCGAGCTGGAGCACCCCTGCACGGTCGATGAGGCGCGTGCCATGTGGCGCTCGGCTCCCGGCTGCCTCGTCATCGACAAGCACGAGAACGGCGGCTACATCACCCCGCATGAGGCGGCCGGCGAAGACGCGACCTATATCAGCCGCATTCGCGAGGATGCGACGGTCGAGAACGGCCTCGCCTTCTGGTGCGTCTCCGACAATCTGCGCAAGGGCGCTGCGCTCAACGCTGTGCAGATCGCCGAGGTGCTGATCAATCGCGGACTCCTGAAGCAAAAGAAGGCGGCCTGAGCCGAGCGGCGCGAAATCTTTTCAAGTGCCGGAGGGAACAAAAGCCTCGCAGCGGTCTTGAACGCAGAGATGATGGGCATCACCCCGTTGTCTGGAACGATGCGCGTCCGGCTCCCATTCGACATGGTTTACATGCGACATGACGAGCCGCACGTGCAGCGTCAGCGCAGGGCCGCGTCACCAGTATGCCGAACCTCCGATTGTCGTGGCTCCGCCGCGCGGTTTCGCTCCAGTCCATCCTCCTCTTGCTTGTCCTTTTCGGCGTTGCCGCGGCAGCCTTCATTGGTGCTGGCGGCATCGACGTCGCGGCTGATGAGGCCGATGGCTGGGTCACCAGCCATTTGCTTCATTTCGTCTTCAAGCGCAGCGTCGCCGCTCGCTCAGGGAGCCTCGTCCCGCCTGAGGACCTGACCTCGCCGTCGCGGGTCAGGCTGGCGGCGCAGCATTTCGACATGGTCTGCGCCAATTGCCATGGCCGACCGGGCTACGGACAATCCGTCGTCGCGCTGTCGATGGACCCGCGCCCGCAATATCTTCCCAACGTGCTCGGCCAGTTCACGGACCCCGAACTCTACCTCATCCTCGAGCATGGCGTGAAATACAGCGCGATGCCCTCATGGCCGACAAACGCGCGCGGCGACGAGGTCTGGTCGATGGTTGCCTTCCTGCGGCAGCTCCCCGCCCTCAGTGCCGAGGTCTATCGCGAGATGACCGCGCTTCCGAAGATCGAGACGCCTTTCGCCAATCCTGCCCCCGATGGTGCGCTTCGCCCGGCCAATCCGCAGCGCAATTCCGAGCCGGTCGACGAATTCCTCTATGCCGCGCCTGCGAGCGGTTTCGCGGACCAAAGCATCGCAACGAGCCCGGCCGCGACCTGCGCCCGTTGCCATGGCGCCGACGGCTCCGGAGCCGTCACCGGCGGCGAAGCGCCGAACCTCACCATCGCGGACGCCGCCCATCTCAAGGCCGCGCTCGAGGTCTATACGAGCGGCGCGCGCAAGAGCGGCTACATGCAGCCCATCGCGGCCGAGCTCACGGGTGCACAGATCACGGCGCTCGCCGATTATTTCGCAAGCCTGCCGGTGAAGACGGTGCCCTCGCCGGATACGGACCCTGCGCTTCTGAAGCGCGGCGAGGAGATCGCGACCGAGGGCATCCGCGAACGCGCCGTGCCCGCTTGCGCCAATTGCCATGAAAGCGCCGGCGCCAAGTTGTCGAACGCGCCGAACATCGCCGGACAGTCCGAGGTATTCCTCAAACGCCAACTCGCCGCGTTCGGCCATGGCGGGCGCGGCTCCGCGCTTGGCTGGAACCCGATGACGGCGATCGCGCATGATCTCAGCGACGACGACGCGAAGGCGCTCGCCGCCTATTATGCGGCGCGCATGCCCGCCAAGGCCGGCGGGGGCGACATGGTGGTGAAGCCCGTCGAGGCCCATGCCAGGCTCGATCCGGCAGCAGCGAAAGAGATTTTCGAGACGCGCTGCGCCAAGTGCCACGTCAATTTCGGGCGCGGCGACGCCGAGGGCAGCTATCCCAACCTCACCATCCAGGCCTCGTCCTATGTGGCTCAGACGCTCTACTCGTTCCGCACCCGGCGCAGGACGAACGAAAAGATGCTGCAGGTGGTGGATGGTCTCACCCTCGACGAACTGACCAACATCGCAAGCTATGTTGGCGGCTTGCCGCCGGAGCCGTCCCTTGGAAAGCCGGATGAGGCCGCGGCCGCGCGGGGCGCTGTGCTCGCCGAACATGGCGCGCCGGAGCGCGGCGTGCCGGCTTGCCTCAGCTGTCATGGCGCGGCGGGCGTCGGCGCGCTGCCGCTGGCGGCGAGGCTGCAAGGCCAGAGCGCCATCTATCTCAGAAACCGGCTCGACACCTTCGCGCAGGCGCCGGGACGCGATGGCGAAAGCCTCAACCCGATGCCGCTCATCGCCAGCCGGTTGACGGAGACGGAACGCGCGGAGCTTGCCGCCTATTTCGCTTCTCTGAAGCCGCTTCAAAAATCGGCGATGCAGCCTTGATGGCGCGGCTCAGGCGGCGACGATGGCAGCGGGCGCGGACCCGTCGATCACGTTCCTGAAATCGCCGGTATCGGGATCGAGCGCGTGCAGCTTGCCGGTCGCGACCTCGAAATACGCGCCGTGGAGGACGAGCTGGCCACGCTCGACCAGCGTCGAGATGCAGGGAAACGTCATCAGATTGTCGAGCGAGGTGCGGATCGACTGGAATTCGAGACGCTTGGCGTAGGCATCGACCGTTTCGTCCGGCCTCTGCTCGCCCAGCTCCTCGGCCGCCGGCGAGATCAGCGTCATCCACTTGCCGATGAAGTCTCCCGGCGAGAGCGCCACGCTGCTCTTGTTCGCAAAGGCGTGGACGCCGCCGCAGCGGCCATGGCCCATCACCACGATGTGCTGGACCTTCAGCGCCTGCACTGCGAATTCGAGCGCGGCCGAGGTCCCGTGATAGGCGTCGTCCGGCGCGTAGGGCGGCACGAGGTTCGCCACGTTGCGGACGACGAAGATCTCACCCGGGCCGCAATCGAAGATGACCTCCGGCGAAACGCGGCTGTCGCAGCAGGCGATCACCATCGTCTCGGGCTTCTGGCCGGACCGCGCCATTTCGAAGAGCCGCTCGCGTTCGTGCGGCAGGCGTTCATCCCTGAAATGCTCGTAGCCGTGCAGCAGGTGTTCGGGCAGCGGCGCCACCGGCACGGCGGGGCGGCCCTGCCGGGCTGGCTTTTCTGTGATTGCGCTCATCATACGATTGTTTAGCGCAAGCGCGCGTCAATTCAATCTCCAACCTTCGACGGGCTTCGGCCGCTTTGCTATTCAATGAAAGATCGACACATGCCCCGGCGAAGCCCGGCTCAGAGCGAGGCGCAGGGGCAGAAGAGCTGTACGGGAGCGTCCGGAACGCGCCCGGCGATCAAGGCCTCGACGAGCGGGATGAGCCCATCCGGGACGATCGGCTCGGCGCAGGCCTTCAAGGCGTCGAGCGTGAACCATCGCACATCGATGACGGGATCGTTCTCGGTCGCCGGCAATTGCGACAGATCGAGCGCGTCGCTTGAGGCGCGCACGAGGAAAAACCGGGCAAAGGTGTGCGCCTTCAGGCGGAACAGCGTGAGGGGACCGTCCCAATCGGCAACGTGCGGCCCGATCTCGGCGTCCGCGATGCCGGTTTCTTCCTGCAATTCGCGCTTCGCCGCCTGCTCGTGGCTTTCCCCCGGCTCGAGGCCGCCGCCCGGCGCATACCAGAAGCGCCGCTCGCCCGGGCGCGCCGGATCGACATCCCGCGCGCCCTCATAACAGATCAGAAGCAGCCGGTCGGCGGGATCGAGGATCAGCAATCGCGCCGTGTCGCGCCGGATGAGGGAGCTTGGAGCGGGTTCGTGCATCTGGCGTTCTTCCGGGAGCGGGACTACAACGCCCTATACCCCCGAAACCCGCTTCAGGCCTAGCGTTCAGACCATTGATGAAGAAAGACCCGGCAGAGACGGATTTGCAGCGATCGGGCCAGGTTCCGTTGCGGTTGCCGCCGCGCAGCCTTCTCTATGTTCCCGCCGCCAATGAGCGGGCGCTCGCCAAGACTGGCGGGCTCATGTGCGACGCGATCATCGTCGACCTTGAGGATTCGGTTGCGCCGGCGGAAAAGGCGGCGGCGCGAGCGAGCGCGATCCGGTTCCTCGAGGCTGCGCCGGTGGACGGGCCGTGGCTCGTCCTGCGCGTCAACGGGCTCGACACGCCATGGGCTGCCGCGGACATCGCGGCGCTCGCATCCTGCCAGCGTCTCCCTGCCGTGCTGCTGCCCAAGGCGAGCCGCCGTGCGGATGTCGAGACACTCGACCGGATGCTCGACGAGGCAGGCGCGCCGCCCCATCTCGCCCTCTGGCTGATGATCGAAACGGCAGCCGGGCTGTTCGATCTGCCGAGCGTGCTTGCGGCAGCGTCGAGGCGCCGGGTCGAGGCGCTGGTGCTCGGCCTCAATGATCTTGCCAAGGAGACGCGTGTCGCTCCCGGCGAGGCGCGGGCCAATCTGGTGCCATGGATGCTCCACAGCGTGCTTGCGGCGCGGGCGCGCGGGCTCTTCATTTTCGATGGCGTGTTCAACGCCTTTCGTGATGCTGACGGTTTGAGCCGCGAGGCGCGCCAGGCCCATGAACTCGGCTTCGATGGAAAGACGCTCATCCATCCCACGCAGATCGCGCCGACCAACGCGGCTTTCTCGCCTGCGGAGGCAGCGTTGAAACGGGCACGCCGCATCGTTGCGGCATTCGAGACGGCTGAGAACCGAGCGAAGGGCGTCATCTCGCTCGATGGCGAGATGATCGAGCTTCTGCATCGCGACGAGGCGCTCGCGCTTTTGCATCGCGCGACCCGCGCCTAGAGCATGCCGCGAACAACCGCACACGATTCTGGCATTGAGGCGCGCTCTAAGGCATTGATTTAGCGCATATGGTAGATCTGGTTCGCATAGCGGGCTAGGATCTCGCCGAACGTGTCGCTGACGCCGTTGAGCAGGATCTGCACGCCGATGCACAGGAGCAGAAACGCAAAGAGCCGCGTGACGACGCGCGAACGGCCAGGTCCGAGCAGCCGAACCAGCGTATCGGCGAAGGAATAGGACACCCAGACAAGCGCGGCGATGGCGAGGGCTGCGAGCGACACGCCGATGAAGAACGGCGCGTTGTTCGCCGTCAATGGCGGATGGGTCGAGCTCAGCGCGATGGCGACCGAGATGGTGCCCGGGCCGGTGGTGAAGGGGATTGTCATCGGGAAAAAGGCGATGTCGTTCTCAACGGCCGCCGGTGCCGCCTGCTCGATCTTGCGGTCCTCCTTCTGCTGGCGCTGGTAGAGCATCTCCCAGGCGCTGACGCTGACGACGACCCCGCCAGCGATGCGCAGCGCGCCGAGCGTGATGCCGAAGAAGCTCATGACGGAAGCCCCGCCCCAGAGCGCCACCAGCAGCACGAGAGCCGCATAGATGCCGATCTTGCGCGCCAGCGTCAGGCGCTCGGCATGCGTGCGGTCCGCCGTCACCTGGCTGTAGATCATCGCCCCGCTGATCGGGTTGACGATGGAGAAGAGCGCCGAAAAAGCGAGCAGGAAACTGCCGAAGGTGCTGCTCCAGACGTCCATGCTAATCGATCACCGCCTGATAGCTCAAAACCCGCAGCTCCCGCCGGATCGGGTAGGTGGAGGACGGCATGAGCTGCGCGAGCAGCACCACCGCCATGTCCTCCTTCGGGTCGATCCAGAAAGCGGTGCTCGCCGCGCCGCCCCAGGCGTATTCGCCGGGGCTGCCGACGATCTGCGCCTTGGCGGGGTCGATCATCACCGAGAAACCGAGACCGAAACCGATGCCGTGATAGGTCGATTCCGAAAAGCGCGGCGTGCCCATATCCGCCATGTCGCCGTCGAGGTGGTTGGAGGTCATCAACTCCACGGTCTTGCGGCCGAGCAGCCGCACCCCGTCGAGCGTGCCCTTGTTGAGCATGAAGCGGCAGAAGCGAAGATAGTCACCCGCCGTCGAGACGAGCCCGCCGCCGCCGGAATTCAAGTGCCGCGGCTTCAGCCAGCGGCTGCGGCGCGCCTCCTCGAGAATCTGGAAGCCGCCGCTGCCGTCGCTTGCGTAGTTGCTGGCGAGACGGCTGTGCTTGTCCGGCGGAACGAAGAAATCCGTATCGACCATGCCGAGCGGCTTGATGACCCGATCCACGAGAAAGCGCTCGAACGGCTCGCCGGACAGAACCTCGACCAGATATCCGAGCACATCCGTCGCCACCGAATAGTTCCAGCGCGTGCCCGGCTGAGCCAGCAGCGGCAGCCGCGCGAGTTTCTCGACCATGTCTTTGAGCGGCATGTCGTCGCCGCCGGAAAAATCGATGCCCTCGGCGCGGTATTGCGCGTCGAGCTGTGTCGACTCCATGAAGCCGTAGGTGAGCCCCGAGGTGTGGTTCATCAGGTCGCGGATCGTGATGTCGCGGATCGCGGGCACGGTCTCGAACTTGCCGCGCGAGCCGCCGGTGAAGACGCGCTGGCCGGCGAATGCAGGAATGAACTTCGATAATGGGTCGTCGAGCTGAAACCGGCCTTCCTCGTAGAGCATCATGGCTGCCACGGTGGTGAGCGGCTTGGTCATCGAATAGATGCGCACGATGGTGTCGGCCTGCACCGGCTTCTTCGTCTCGACATCGGCGAGGCCGGCGGTCTCAAAAAAGGCGAGCCTGCCGCGCCGCTCGATCGCGACGGAGAGGCCGGCGAGCCTGCCGCTCTCCACATAGGCGGCCATCCAGGGCGCGATGCGCGAGAGGCGAGCGGCTGACAAGCCGACCTCCTCTGGCTTGACGAGATCGGGGAAGGGTTTCAGCGTGTCGGGCAAGGCTGGCGGCTCTCCGGGTTGGGGCTGGCGCGCCATCATTGGCATTTCGCCTCCGCCTTCTCAAGCGGCGCACCAGCAAGACTGGCGGGCAAAGCCTGAAAGTCTGGTTGCCTGCAACGGAAACCGGCGCTATGACGAGCAGGTCGCCGCTTTAGCTCAGCTGGTAGAGCACCTCATTCGTAATGAGGGGGTCGGGGGTTCGAATCCCTCAAGCGGCACCATTTCTCCGTTCATCAGTGTTCATAAGCGTCTGAAATCAATAGATAAATTTTGATATTTTTCGTTCTGTGATCATGACTGTTCGCTGACGTTCGCTGGTTTTCTTTGCTTTTTATGGTAGTTTCGTTGGTATGGGCCTTCGCGGAAGAAGGTTGTGGTACCAACATCATGTTGTCTGATCTCAAAATTAGAACCGCGAAACCGCAAAAGCGGATCCAGAAATTGTCTGACGGCAGAGGCCTTCAGCTATGGATCATGCCAAACGGATCGAAGCTTTGGCGGGTTGCTTATAGAATTGGCGGAAAGCAAAAGCTCCTTGCGTTGGGTGCGTATCCGCATTTGGGCTTGGCCGAAGCGCGGATTCAGTGTGGATCAGCGCGACAACTGCTTCTTGACGGCAAGGATCCTGTCCAGGAAAAAGCTGTCAAAAAGCTGACCCGACTGGTCAGCGCCGCCAATACCTATGCGCTGATCGCCGAAGAATTGATCGACAAGAAGCGTCTTGAAGGCAAGTCGCCAGCAACGCTTGGCAAGATCCGCTGGTTGCACGGCATTGCCATCTCGGCCATCGGTAATCGACCGATCACGGAAATCACCGCGCCAGAAATCCTGGCCATTTTGAAAAAGGTTGAAAGCAGAGAACAACTGGAAACGGCAAAGCGGCTGCGAGGCGTGATCGGCGAGGTGTTCCGCTATGCAATGGCCACGGCTCGCGCGGTCGCCGACCCAACGTCGGCCTTGAGAGGCGCCATCAGATTACCCAAACCAAAGCATTTTGCGGCCATCACCGATCCTCGTGAATTTGGAGGACTTCTACGAGCCATCAATGGATTTGAGGGGCAGCCGACGACCGTTGCTGCTCTCAAACTCCTGGCTCTTTTGTTTCCACGGCCTGGCGAATTGCGCCAGGCTAAATGGTCAGAGTTCGATTTCGAAAAGGCGACCTGGAGCATTCCTGCCGAACGGATGAAATCGCGGGCCTTACATGTCGTGCCGTTATCGCAGCAGGCCATCAGCATCCTCACAGAATTGAAAATGACCAGCAACGAGGCCGACGAGCTTGTTTTTCGTGGATTGCGATCAAGACATCGACCAATCAGTGAAAACACCTTGAACGGCGCGCTGCGTCGGATGGGATATGGACAGGATGAAATGACCTCGCATGGCTTCCGGAGCACGGCGAGCACCATCTTGAATGAAAGCGGTCGCTGGTCTGCCGATTCCATCGAGCGCGCTCTTGCCCATGCAGACAAAAATGCGATTCGGGGAATTTATAACCGTGGCAAATATCTGTCTGAACGGGCCGACATGATGCAATGGTGGGCAGACCACCTTGATACCATCGTCAAACTGTAGCCGCCCAGTTGTATCGCTAACGATAAACAGCCGGTCGTTCACCGACGCTGATTTCGGTCGTCCTGAGCCTGCCAGGCCAAATCAGATCGGCAGACGTTGGGCTTATCCTGCCGCCAAAATGCATCATTCGTACAGCGGTCGTTTCTGCATGCTTTCTGAACGCCGAGAAACTCGTCCATAGCCCTGCGACCTCGATGCCCTCTCACGTCGACACGAGCCGAGTCGTTGAAATTTCAGTAAACAAACTTTCGCCAAGCGTTTGACATTCCAAGAATGTCGCTCATCCTTTCCTAGATTGCAAATTCCAAGGAGCATTCTCATGGAGGGTGATGAAACCGAATTTGGATATTATGAAAATTGTGAGTATTGGGTCGAGACATTCAGGCAAGAATTACCGGTAGTCCGCGGTGGATTGACCATCGATGGAAAGAAAGTCAAGGGTCGATTCCTCCTGGAAGCTCTGCATACTGTTGGTAGCAGGCTCTACGGGAAGCGATGGTTCAGCATACGGCAGGTCTACTTGAACGGTAACTATCCGTTACCAGCTCAGGCAGAAGCGAGTACTGAAGATCTAATTCGGGCGTCAAGAATCCTCTTGGAAAATCTTGCCTTTGAAAAGCCGATGCCTGCTTCTCGCTTGGTTGCTGGGCAGGAACTACCATTTTCGGAAGCGTGGTGGGAACTGGCGCAGGAGTTCGCCAATCGTCCGCACAGCAAGCATGAGGACCAGGTCGTTCATCACGACGTGGTGACAACAATGGCCGGCTGGTTCGCTAGCGGCACTGTTTCGGTGTTTGCAATGCCCCTCGAAGGCGGCAACATTATCCGGTTATCCGCCAGCGATTGGGAAGTCGATGATGAAACCCTTCTCGAGCGTTTCCGCTACGGGCAGATCAGCCCGCGGCAGATTCGCTCGCGCGATCCACATGGCGATCATTTTCTGTTTGTTGCAAATGAGCAGATCCTGAAGGCGCTCTCTTTAGGAGATCAGGTCAGTCTCCGCGGCAAAAAATATCAGTTTGTCTGCGAGAAACTCACGCAGATCGATCAGAACCCTCTCATTATCAAAAAACAGGCTCCGGAAATCCGAAATATCCTGAACAATGTTCTCCGCGAGGAATTGGACATCCCGGAGGCCCTCAGAACCGATCGAGCCGTTCGCGACCTGATCAGCAAAGCAAGGGCGGACGGACACCTGCTACCCAATCTCTGTCCGCCGGGAAACAAAAGGAAGGGACGTAATCCGCCCCTTCCAGAAGAACTTCACACTTAAACTTACGTCAAACGTACGAACGAAATCGAATCCCGGGAATTTTCTGACCGGGTTGAGTTCGGCATGATTATCCGCATTGAAAGCGGAGCGACACATGCAACGGAAGACAGACATTCAGGGACACTCACCCTGCAGCGACGAACGGAAGCCAGTTCGTCCTGAAAAGGCCATTGCGGGCCGCGAGGGCGAGCCGGGACATACACCATATGCCCCACAGCTTTTGCGTCGCTTGGCCTACAGCCCGGCCGAAGCGGCCAAGACCATCGGCATCGGCCGCACCAAGCTCTATGCCCTGATCAGTGAAGGGCATTTCAGCCCCAGAAGGATCGGCCGGCGCCGCATCATTCTCGCAAGCGATCTCGAGACCTATCTGGCGCGCCTCCCGGTCAGCGACGCGGCGCGGCGGTCGTGATGATGTCGCCCCAGCACAAGTTCAGGCGCTGTCGCCTGACGGCATCATGACGACCCGCCCGCGTGCGCGAGTTGCAGGACTGTAAAAAGCCTCTGCCGTTGCTAGAGTCGAAACTGGCGCCCTATTTGCGTTAGATGACAGGGTGAAGAGATACTCGATCCATGCCAAACGGCTCGTGAAATAAACTGCAAAGGCATCGACGCGGCGTTCGTCCCGTACTTCTATCTGGACGAGGTGCACGCGCCCTAGGGCGCGATTTGCGGCAAACGCGCGGGCTTCAGCCCGTCGATCGGAACGGCCATCCGAAAAGACGCGGGCTTTCGGACTCGTCGCGGCAGAGCTGCACATTTCTATGCGCGCCCTTTGGCATCAAATCCACAGGCCAGGTCGTCGATATGATCTAAATATCCGAAAATCGGTCGATCATGTGCTAATCTGATGCCTATGCCCATCGAAGCTTCTGCCGTGAATTGCTTGATACGAGCCGCTGAGCGCGAAGATGCAAAGGGCATCAGCATCGTGATCGTTGCAGGCCTTCGGGAGACCAACGCGCAAGATTACCCCGAGGCGGTGATCGCTCGTGTCGAGCAGAATTTCTCGCCTGCGGCCGTGCTGGACCTTCTTGCTCGCCGGCTCGTGTTCGTGGCCGTCGAAAACGATGTAATTGTTGGCACGGCAAGCCTCGACGGCACGGTGGTAAGAACTGTCTTCGTCGCACCCTCCCGCCAAGGACAAGGGATCGGAAGAGCACTGATGGCTCACGTTGAGCGGGCAGCCGTCGAACAATGTATCGACGTGTTAGCAGTGCCCTCATCGGTCACGGCCGAAGCGTTTTATATGAAGCTCGGGTTCATCTCGGTGCGCGACAGTTACCATGGGGAGGAACGTACCATCGTGATGGAGCGTCCACTCGCGGGGCGACCGCACGGGCCATAAGCCTTGTCTGATAATGGGATTTATGGGACCTCGCGGGTGAGCTTGATGCCCGCTCCCGACCCTTATGTAAGCGATCAGATAAAAAGTTTTCCACTCAAATTAAATGTTAGCATGTGATTTGCTACTGGATCACAGGCTTCAAGTGTTCGACGTTTTTTGCTGCAACGCCATCCTCACCCACCCACCCGGCGTCTTATTATCCAAAAATCTTTTCATCTATATGAAAACACATATTTAAAATGTATATCTGGTTCGGCATCAACTCTAGTAAGACTTCAAGCAAGAGTGCTTGAGCGAAATAAACGCCACTATCTACGTTTGAGATCGGCGTCACTTGATTTAACACAGTCTGAAGGTGCATTATTATATTCTATGCAGAGCTATTCTGGCAAAACGATAGTAAAACATCATTCCGTGTAGGCTTTTGCAGTGGTCGTGCGCCACGGACGAAACTGTTCGAAAGAATTTTCCGGGCTGTAGCCGGAGCAAATTTTATTACAAGACGCCGCTCGAGGGGTTTTTAACGTCGGTATGCCGACCTCCTGCCCTGACATTATATTTATACAAGAAGCAAACCGAACGGCAGATGCCTCCGATGGAGCGTACAGGGTATCGCTATTGAACCGCGATAGGGCAAGCTGCCAGGTTTCGATACGCGTTGCACGGAATGTAGCGTTGAGAGTTTCGCTGGGATTGAAGTTATGGTGACGTTAAATCTGGGCGATGTGCCGCAAGCATGGATTAGGAAGCTCATGGGCCAACCATGATAGGAATTTCAAGCAAATGGCAAAATTACCAAAGTGCATCCACGAATGGGCGTCTGATCGATGTTTAGCATATCCCTAATGCCCGAATGGTCTGTTGCAGTCAGAAGTTATCGGTCAATTTTTGAGACGATCAGTAAGGGCTAAGCAATTTTCAACGAAGTTCATGTTGGATGCAGATCTGATTTCGGAGACCGTTTTCATGCCAGAGCGTAATAAGATCGAAGGCCAGAAAGCACCAAACTTGCTGGTAAGCTATGACGAACTGTTCCGGGCCGATCAAATAATTGTTGCCGATCCCGAAATTCACGACATTTTTGATCCTGCCCAGTCTTTCGGACCACAACCTTATTATCAAGACGTCATGATCACGACGATCTACCATTTTTTAGATGAAATCACAAAACCTTACACACACGTTACAAATCGGAATACAGTCGTTCCAGAGAAAGACGATGCGGGACGGCTGGTGGTAGCACGAGGTCGAGATGGTCTCTTGCTATTTATGTTTGAATTTGGCGACAAAGAGAAATTCCGGCGTTTGTCCTTCGACCCCGATAGGCTTGCCATGCGGCTTCACAATCCGGATGACAGGGTCCTTTGGGGCAGGGCATTGCAAATCTCGGATCAACGCGCTCTTGGACCGAAACGCTTTAAAAGGTTAGAAAACCTTCCAATACAACATTGAGAAGAAGTCGGCCGTTAACGATAAAAGAAGCGTCGGCTGGCGATTCGCTACAAATCTGGCATTCATGAAGCCGCGTCGGCTCCGATCCGGCGACACGGCATGTTCGCAACCGCTCACGCTTCATAGACGTTGATGCTCCGCCCTGCGACAAACGACACCCATATGGTGTCGGAGACAATCGGACCGCTTCTCTCAAGGAGGCGGCATTCCATTCTCTCGCAGGAGCACCAGCCATGACCTACCTTCCCACCTAGTCGCGTCAAAGCGCTATAGCCGTCCGACGTCAGTTCGACTCGCAACGGCTTCCATCATCACAGGTCCCATCGCGGTACCGCACGACAATGTGCGGTCGCGCGAGTGACCCGATCCCCTCGACTTGGCCCGTGTCGACCTCAGTGCAGGCTTGGCGGCGCCATCTTTAGGAAGCCATTCCATGACTCACCACAACCATAAAATCTCTATCGCCATCAACGGCGATCCCCACCAGGTGCTGCGCCAGGACAAGCACGACGTCATCGTCTTTAGCCAACAGACGGGCAGGGCGGCGGTCATTCCGCGCTCGACGCTCGAGAAGCAGTATCTCGACGGCACCTGCGTGCCGGCGGTCATGCGTTCCGACGCAAGCTCATCAAACGATGCGGTCGCCAGCGTCCGCATCTTCGATCTGAAATTCCACTCCGAGGCTAAGGAGCGTCGCGAGGCCCTCGAGGCCGCTCAGCGGGCCGCGACCACAGCTCACCCCTGCAAGGAGGACGCGGAAACGGCGAATGAAGGCGAAGAGATCGCGCCCAAATTCACGCGCGCCCTGCTCGATACGCTGCACCAGGAGACTGGCAACGAACTCTTCACGAGGTCGGTGGCGACCTTCAACCGCTGGTGGAAGAACTTCCAGGCGAATGGCCTGCTCGGCCTTGTGCCGCGGTACGACCTGCGCGGGCGGGGCCCGCGCATCGAGGGGGACGTCGAAATTACCCTCACAGTCCTCATCGAGGACTTGGTGAAGGGTGATGATCCTGCTGACGCCATCGCTGTCTACCACGCCCTGAAGGCGCGTTTCGGGTTCGAGCCGGAAGATCATTTCGACGCGTGCTCGATCTCGACGGTCAGGCGCCGCATTCGCGACGTTTGCGAGGCGGTTCTGCTCGAGTCGCGCAGCGACGAGGAGTCGAAGAAGCTGCTTGTGCGCAAGTACGGGCATGCTGGGCATGTCTGCGTGCCGAAGGGTGTCGGCGCACGCGTCGAGATGGACAGCACCCAGCTGAAGCTTAAGGGTGCTGGCGGCATATTAACGATCGTGGTGACGATCGCGATCGACGTGTTCACCCGCGTTATCCTGGGAATCTGGGTCTCCATCAGGCCTGCTTGCGTCGAGACCTCGCTCATGGCCTTGCGCTCGATGTTCCTGCCGAAGCGCGACCTGATCGACCGGTATGGGCTCCGGCATGACTGGCCGCTCCTCGACGGGCCGTTCACGCTCATCTGCGACAATGGCTCGGAGTTCCGCGGCCATTTCCCGAATGCGGTTAGCAATCTCGGGGGCGTCGTCAAGCCGTGCATTCCCTACACGCCGGAGCACAAGCCCTATGTCGAGCGCTTCTTCCGGACTCTCAAGGCGAGCGTCGCTCGCAAGGTCTTGCGCCGCGCAGTGACGGTCGAGGAGGCGACAGCCGCCATCCACAAGGCGGTCGATGAGTACCATGCGAAGGAGCACAAGGGGCTTGGCATGACGCCGCTCAAGGCATGGAAGGCCGCTAATGGAAAGGCGCCGCTCCTGCCTGCAAAAAGCCGTGACGAGATCCTCATCGAATGCTCCGTTGCCGCGTCCCACACCATCCAGAAGGGCGGCTTCAAGTGGAACGGCGTCGACTATGCCTCCGATGCGCTTTTCGAGGCGTACAAGCGGCACAACGGACCATACAAGGCCACGGTTTACTTGAACGGCGAGGACCGGGACCAGGTCTTTGTTCGCGATGACGCAACGCAGACGGCGCTGCGTGTCGGCAAGTACCGGCCCGCCCGCCGCTCCACCGCGCAGGCGACGTTCGCCAGGCCGGCACCGCTGCCGACCAGCGAGCAGCCGACCGACTGGTAGGCACATGATGATGTCCGCCACGAAACAGGGGCCTCGGCTTTACGCCGAGGCTACCAGAGAGATGAAGATCGTCGAGCACGCTTCGCTGATACGGGCCGACCGTGACCTCAGGACCGCGCTGCGCCTCGCCAGAGAGGTGCCGACAAAGCTGATCCCGCTCATCGGAGACGCTCTTACCGGCAAGACGCTTTTGGCGCGCCGCGCGGTTCCAGCCGAGGCGGAAGCCGCCGGGCTGTTGGCGCCGCGACGCTTCGAGGCGGGCCGCACGACTAGAGACCTTGCCCAGGCGATGCTCTACAACCTGACCGAGCGTTGGCCGGGTACGACCGTCCCCATGACCGATACCGCGCGGCGCATCGGCGCGGAACTGACGCGGGCGAAAGTTTCGACAGTCACGATCGACACGTTCGACAAGCATGCACCGACATCAATAGCCGCCACTTGCGAGCTGCTGTTGGGAGTACAGACGATTGCCCAGATCCCGATCGTATGCATCGCCAGGTCCAACTTCACGCACACGCTTTTCAAGGCGTCCGGCTCGCACTGGCACGCGCCTGTCGCGCTTGCTCCCCTTGAAGGATCGCCCGAGGATTTGGGCGATGGAGCGTCGTTCCTGTCGACGGTGGCTGGATGCCTGCACGGCTGCGGCGACGTCCTCTACAAGCCTGAAATCGCAACTGCCGTCCTCGAAGCAGGAGGGTGGCGCGCCGGCGATGTCCTCACCATCGTCGCGCTCGCGATCGAGCTCCACGAGCGGCAGGCAATACGTTTGTCAAGGCTGACGCCCGCCCGCATCCGCGAAGCCATCGTTACCTTTCAAATGCGGCAACCCCCTGCTCCGATCAGCACCGCCCGTAGGAAAGTCGCATGACCGCGCTTGGAACGGCACCCGCGCCGAACCCGATCAGCCCTTACGCGGATGAAGGCCTCGACGGCTTCATTGAACGCCTGGCAAAGACCAATCACATACCCAGTGGTGCCGCGTTGAAGCGCGAATTGGGACTGCGGCGCCGTGGCCGCGTCTTTTCGGCTGACGAGGCGCTGCTGATTTCGCACTACGCCCATCTTGATCTCGAGATCGTAGGTGCGATGAACGTCGCTCTACCGGCGCCGCTTCTCGGTCCTGTCGGGACGTGTTCCGAATGCGCTAAGGACGGGCGACGCCGCCGGCGGCTGTTCGAGTTTCGCTGCGTCGAAGTCTGCCCAGAGCACGACGTCAGGCTCAACGATGAAATCACCGCTGCGGTCTCCGAGGCCGAGCGGATCGGCGCCGGCGCGCTATCGCAACGTCTCATTGGTTTCAACGCACCTCTTCCTGACCGGCTGCCGGCGGCGCTCGCAAGTCTCGACGCGGCGGCGCTCGCGACGCTCGTCATGACGCTACAGGATAACGGTCGCGGTGCGTCAGGCGATGGTCAAAGCAGCCAGGCGAATGCCGAACCGTGCTACGGCGAGGCATGGAGCTTGGTGGCGACCTTCCCGACCGGCCTGCACGATCTTTGGGGCGCCCGCCTCGAAGCTGCCATCCAGAGCGGCAACGCGCAGTCCACGATCGCCGAGATCCGCGATCGCTGGAAGCGGTGCCGGGTCGCGCAGGTCAAACACCTGCTTGATCAGACCTTGCTTTCCTGCATTGCCGATCGCTGGATCGGACCGATGACGGCCTTGGACAGGCGCCAATTGCCGGCCTACGCGCATGGTCCGCTGCGTGCCGTCTTCCGCCCAGGGCCAATGACCGATCGTTTCATTCAGCCATCGCTCCGCCGTCAACTGAGCGATGCCTGCCGCCGGATCCGGCATAACGTCGCAGCAGGAGCACATCAGTCTCAGCACCGCCTACAAACGGCCGGAGGGCTCGCGCAGTTGAGCATGGACGTTTAAGCCAAGTCTCCATGGTCGTCTGCGCCATCCTTCGCCCCTCTACAAGGCGGTCGCCCGAACGGGAGATGGCGAGGTGAGCGGTTCTTGCTGAGCGTCCGACCGTGCATAGGGTTTTGGTGAAGATAGGCAGCCCTCCGTTCGATGGCTCCCTTGCCGTGGTCGAAGTGGCGTCCAGGCGATGCCAGGAGACGGACAGGCTGGGCCTGTGCATCGCCACGCATAATGGCAGATGGGCGTCGCCACGCATTTAGCGGTTGCGCCCGCACGCTGCCGAGCCAGACATCCCAATGAAACCTAAGGCTCAGGCTTGATCAGTCACCGGTAACGAACCTATAATTTCAACGATAAGGTACACTCAGGCGGGCCTGTCCTAAAGGATCAGGCAAGTGCAGGGCTTGGCAGGAAAACCGCTACAGCGCTTACGGCTCACATCGATAACAGATGGAAATAATATCGATCACTAAGAATTGCCATCCATATCCGCGGCTACAAAGGCTTCCGAACGGCTACCTTTCGAACATTTTAGCAATTATCATTTGAAGCAAGTGAATGTTTTTCATCGGCGATGTCTTATGTCCAGGACCACTTTTGCGTCTGGCGTAGCTGGTGCTGAACATTAGAACATCAGTATGTGTGACGGAAAGCATGCATTTAACATTTTCTTTGACGCAATCAGCATCATGAGTTGGCTGAAAAACTTAATGAAATCAGCCGTCGACACTCTATATATTTTGAAACCTTACAGGCGGGATACAGGTCCGGGCCTAAGGAGTATGGCGAAAGCCGGATGGTCCAGCCTACGATGAAGGTCGAAGGCGAACGGATCGTCAGAACCATACCATGGTGGAACTTCTGGGATTAGGGCTGCATGTGTAATTTATACGCCTCCATGACCGGCCAGCGGGCGCTCATCGATTTTGTGCGCAACCCGTTCAAGGATCGCACCGGCAACCTGCCGCCCTTGCCGGGCATCTTTCCCGACACGATGGCGCCGGTTCTGCGCAACGGCGCCGATGGGCGCGAGCTGATCATGGCACGCTGGGGCATGTCTGGACCGCCGCAATATGGCGGAATGCCGATCACCAATATCAGAAACGTGGCATCACCGCATTGGCGGCGCTGGCTCGGTGTCGGCAACCGCTGCGTGGTGCCGTTCACCTCGTTCTGTGAATACGCGCCGACCACGCCAAGGAAGACGCCGACCTGGTTTGCCCTTGGCGAGGATCGCCCCCTCGCCTTCTTCGCCGGCATCTGGGGCACATGGCACGGCACACGCGGAAGCAAGGCCAATCCGGTAGAGGGCGAGCATACGCTCTATGGTTTCCTGACGACGGATGCCAATGCCGAGGTTGCGCCCGTCCATCCGAAAGCCATGCCCGTCATCCTGACGAGCGCTGACGAGGTCGAAGCCTGGCTGACGCTGCCGACCACCGAGGCAATGCAGCTGCAAAGGCCGTTGCCGGATGGTACGCTGAAGATCGTGGCGACGGGCGAGCGGAGCGATGACGGCTCCTCCGCCATAGGGGCATTGTCGCCTGCCTCATGAAAATCGCCACCTTCAACATCAATGGCATCCACCGTCGCCTGCCCAATCTTCTGCAGTGGCTGGAGGAGCGCGCACCCGATGTCGTCTGCCTGCAGGAGCTGAAATGCACCGCCAGACAATTCCCCGAAAAGGCATTGCTGGAGGCTGGCTATGGCGCGGTCTGGAAGGGCGAGACAAGCTGGAACGGCGTTGCCATTCTGGCAAAAGGACAAACACCCATCGCAACCCGCTATGCGCTGCCAGGCGACGAGGATGACAAGCAGAGCCGCTATATCGAGGCGGCCGTCAATGGCGTGCTGGTCGCATCCCTTTATCTGCCCAATGGCAATCCGCAACCAGGACCGAAGTTCGACTACAAGCTTGCCTGGTTCGAACGGCTGATCGCGCATCCCGGCACCCTGTCAGGATCGAAGGCGCCCGTTGCTGTCGACCAAAATTTTCCTCAATATGTTGAATAATATACTGCCTGATCGCAGAGCAATACGTGTACGCAATAAAGGAGTCGACATTTCGAGGAATCACGATGGAAGTCAGTGAAGCGATATTCGTCGGACGCGGGGATGCGATTAAACTGGAAGTTGACGGCACGACCGTCATCGATCTGAACGGCGCGCTCGCCGCCGCCGCCAGCGACGCAACCCAGATCACCATCCTGGGCGGCTATTACGATCGGCTCTGGCTGCTCGATTTGCTTCGCGAGCTGCCCCGGGCGCGTCGTCGGGACTGCAAGGTGCGTATTGCCGTCGGGTCCGATGCGACCATCACGTTGCCCAAGGTTTGGGAGCACATGCGCGAGGTCCAAAGGGAGCTGCGACGGATCGGCTACCGCTCACTCGAGATCGCTATCGTCGGACGGTCGCCGGTCCATTTCCATACCAAGCTTTTCCGTTTCTTGCGGACTACCCATCCCTACTGGTTCGTTGGCTCGGCAAATCCCGGCAGCGACCGCCACGAGCTGATGCTGCGCCTTTCCGGGTGCCATGAGGAACTCTCCAATTATGTGGACGCGGTCTTCGAGGCCGCGCAGTCTGTGAACGATGAGCCGCCAAGGCGGAAACGCCCATCGACGCTGCGCGACTTCTTCCTTGATGGTGTGCTCTGCCACAAGCCGCCCTACCAGCAGCTTTTCACCTTCGACGCATACAGGCTGTCACCGGAGGACCGCGGTCGCATTGACACCCGGATCGGCGAGGGCAGCGCCGTTGAATATGCCAGTCCTAGGACCGAAGGCTTCGGATTCGGTCTGCGACGCGCAATCGGGATGGCGGACACCGATCCAGGCGAAAAGAAAGATACCGCCAGCAGGGTACGCTTCCGTGACTACGGCATGGATACGCTATTCGGCCTCTGGATGCCGTCCGCCTACGCGGCCATCGTCCAGGCATCCGTGACGGGACGAGAGGCGGCGATCGGTGAGATGCTCCGTGCGATCGGCCAGAGGCTCGCCGACGCGGCGGGCCAACAGGCGGCCCATAATGCTTTTGCCAGATACATTGCTTCGATGGACCGCTATCTTAACGACCTTGACATTGAAGCGAAGCCAGTTCGCGATCGAGACGCCGCGTTCGCCCGTTTTCTCAAGTCGCGCACGGACGGCCTCTCCAAGGACAGCTTCGTGTCTCGTCACGCAAGGGTGATGACAATAGCCCCAATGTTCGACGTCTGGCAGGATGCAGACGTTGCCGCGCAATTTGTCCAGAGCTTCTTCGACGATCTGGCATGGCGCGCCACGCCCACGACCACGCACAAATCTAAAATTGTACGATCGCTAATAGAGAGCCTGGGTGACGACGCCGACTGGGAAACACCAGAGAATCTGCAGGCAGCATTCGTCGATAGGCTGGAAATAGAGCCCTGGGATAATGACGAATGGCAGTGATGGAAGACGCTCCGCCAACGCCGGGCTGGGAAATGTATACCGGCGATCGAAAGACCGCAGGTCCGTTCGAGAACCGTATCCTTTATGCAATGTGTCGGGACAACCCTGCCCACGGCGACGCTTACGTAACCGCGGGCAAGATCACTGCGATCGGTCGCATCTACGCCGCGGCGCCCGAACGGGGGGCGGGGTCCGGACGGGAAACGGGTTTACTTGCAGATGCAATTGCGGCTCGCCTGGTGAATTCGCCCCTAGACGAAGGACTCCAAGCTATTGCCATTTCGGATGGCTTCTCGGAATCGAACCGAGCGCAAGTTGTCGCAGCGCATCAGCTTCTTGTTGATGAAATCGCGATTGCGACATTCGGATGGTCGAAGTCGTTCGACAACGAAGGCTGGTTGCCGCGGACTCAAGGGTCATTTGCGTCGAAGTATCTTCACTTCCATCGACCTAACGCGTTTCCGATTATGGATTCATACGCGAAGGCAGGGCTCGTCTGTGTCGGCCTGAACGGTCCGTTCGATACCTACGAGCTGTTCTGCGCTGGCTTTGCTAGGCATGTCGAGAAGCGGGTGGCGGGCTGGACTCCTCGCAGCATCGATACGGCGCTCGTGATACGGGGTCGGGCGCATCAGGATCGAACCAGCACGAGTTGCCGCGCATGCGGCACAGCGTTCGTCAGACGACAGCGTAAAAAAAAGTCGGCGGGGAACGGCGGCTAGAAGTTGATCACGCCGCTTTTGTCAGCGGCGAAAGCTTAAGAATCGCAGAAACGGCGGCGATCATGTCTTGCTTCCGGGCGAATTGCGGATGCCGAAGTCCTGTTGCCCGAACCGGGGTTCCGTCCCTTAGCCGGTAGGTTTGCCACCCGTGCGGCTGATTTTCTTCGGCTCTGCCGAGTTCGTCCTCGATAGTGGGCGGAAACACATTCCAGCCTTTGCGGGTGAACACGAACAACTCGTCGGGGCGCTGCATCTCAAGGATCTCGAGAACGCGGGTTCGGCCAAGCGTTACCTGCTCCGGCGTCGCCCATCCATATCGGTTTTCAAGCGGTCCGATGCTGGTGGGTACGAAGTTGAAAAAGGTCACGCGCTGCCAGAATGCCGCGTGATCCGTGAACCCAAAATAGTCTCTGATCCTGTCGAAGAAGGCAATTTTCCAACATCCATTCATAACTTTGCGGATGGTGCGCTGCGTCGAATTTTCGTCATCTGCATCCCAGTGTGAGTATCCAGCGATTGCGATTCGGCGTCCGCTAATTCCCTCCCGATGTCGATCACCGCACCAGGGAATGTGGATCTCGTTCATCGGTTGCTCCTTTAGATTTCGACCGTTTCAGCTATACATGAAAACGACTATCGGCTGCTCGTTTTCAGCCCTTATAAACCGTTCTGAAAAGGGACAATAAGTATCACAATTTCGGACCTTCGCGGGGCGTGGAGCATTCTTGCACGAATGGCAGGTTTTTGGAGGTAGCGATTGGCGTTCTGAACGATGACGATGAGGGCTCAATGCCGTTCTTTCAGGGGGCTGATACCGGTCGGCAGGTCTCGGAATTTTACCGGCTACAAGCGGACGTTTTTTCCACTTGGCCTATCATTGTGTATTGACGTGGGCCGCGACGCTGATTTGACGGCCCTAATGCGGGGGCAGACGCTTCGCACGTAAATCGGCGTCTAAATCCGCGCTGCCTCACATTGAAAGGCATCCGGGTGCACACCGGTTCCGCCCGCTGTTCAAGCGGCTCCGCAAGCTTGGGCCGCCGCGGCCTGCCCCGCCTTCTCCGGCGAGGGAAGCGGCATCCTGGCGATATAGCGCGGGCCGCTGAACTGAGCCGTCGGCGCCTGCTCGATTTGGCTTTCGGACGGCACCGGCTCGTCCTGCGTGCCCAGGTAAGGCTCCTCTTCCTCGATTAAAACAAAAAGTTGGCTCGCCGGGTCGACGCTTTGGACCGTGAAGGCGGTCGTCCAAGCTAATTCTTGATCGTGCGTCGCAGGGTGGGGCGACCCATACGTCGCATCGCGGGTCTCCAACGTCCGCTCGCCGACGAGGCCAGCGCTGTTACTGGACTCCACGAGCGTGACGCGCATGCGGGGCGATCTCGCACCTTGCTCATCGCGCCGAGAGGCCGTCCGGCCCGCCACCTGGACCTGGATGCAGCCGGGCCGATCCGGTTGCGGCACGGCCTCCCACCAGGCCTTCGCGTCGCGCAACGGCAAGACTTGTCCCCAGGCCACGACCGGCGTGGACGCGTTCAGCCCCTTGATCGCGTGCGCCTGGTAACGCACAAGCCCGAAGCGCACGAACGGCTCGACGAGCCCGGGCACGACCCCCGGATTGAGCGCTACGTCGACGTACCAGCGTTCTGACACGACGTCGAAGCAGGGTTCGTAGGTGATCAGGCCCGCGGTCAGGACCGTAGCGGGCGTCATATCCGCGCCGAGCTTGTCGTCCGAGACGATCGGGATATCCACGAAGGGAACGTAGGATGGATCTCTGCCCGGCTTGTTGGACGCGGGAATGTCCTTGAACGCATGCTCCGACATGAAGGGTCCGAGCGAAGCAGGCGCTTCGCGGATGGGATCGGCGCCCCAGCGCGTGACGAACTTGCCTCCCGGGCCGAGCATGTCGTCGGTGTAGTCAGCGAGGTCCATCAAGCCCTGCTCCGGGGCGTCCGGACGCGGCACCGTTCCGGTCTCGGGCGCGTTGCCAAGGCCCCGCAGGCGCGGCGGCCAAAGAACGATGCCGAGGCGCTCACCCTCGCCGGCAGAGAACCAGGGACGGTTGAGCCAGATCCGGACACGCGCCTCTCGCACGTGGGAGACGCATCGGGCGGGGCGGGCGGTCGCATGCGTCCAGTAGAAGGCGGGCATCACCGTATGGACGGACGGCTGGCTCGGCCGGCGGGTGGCCGGCAGCCATAGATCGAGGGTCTCGGCCTCGCGGGGATTTCCGGGCGAGGCCGAGAGGGCCGGCACGGGCTTGAAATCCTCGGGCAGTTGCACTTTGACGTCGGGCACAATCCTGCGCACGAGTTCGCCGTGTCGGGTCGTCGTCCGCAGACAGACCCGCAGCTTTCGCGCGATTGTGTCCTTGAACGGATCGAAAGCAGTGATCCGGGGCCCCGGCTGGCGCCGCCCGCTACGGGCGGATTCTTCCCGTTTGATGGCTTCCAACTGCTGCGCGGCGAGGTCGACCGCGTCGAGCCCAGCAAAATGGGAGTCCTTGTTACAAGCATCGAGGTCGTCGATCCGCAACAGCGTGACGGACGAGGTCGGCAGCGTCACGCGACCGCTAGGGTCGACGCTGAAGCCGAACAGGCTCAACGCCCGCGACGTCCGGCCGGTCTCGTCCTCCGGCCAGCGACCGACAAGCCGATACTGGTCTGGACGCCGGCGCGTCTGGTCGTCGATGGCGCTGCCCTGCGGCGCAACGACATCCGCGAGGACCTCGAGCTGGCTGCAACTGTCGAGATCGACCTGGACGGTTCCCGCCAGCAGGAGGCCCGTCGCCCCCTCCTTGGGCTCCTCGGGCCATCCGGAGATCGGACGACCCGGCTCATGGTCCATGCCGTAGCCCTCTAGCAGTTTACGACGGGGGTCGGACATGTCGTTCGAGACCCGAACCTCGTAACGCGTGAGCGCGAGAACCTTTTCGTCCCGCGTCCATGCAGGGTTGTTAGCGGACCTGTCGAAGGCCGGCGCGCGAACGGGCTCCTTCACGGCATGCACTGCCTCAACCGTGGCCAGGCCGGCGAGTTGGGGTACGGGTCTGGCCCGCAAGCGCTCGCCGAGAACATCCGCGACGGCGGCAACGTGGCGCGCGCCTACCTCGATGCCGGCCGCCGCGATCCAGCGCTGCGCCATAGGATCGGGCTTAGGCTTCTCGCCTTTCTTCTTCGCCGCCTCGTTCTCCTCGACGAGCTTCTTGGATAGGGCCTCGAAGACTCCGAGCCGTTTGGAAATCGATGCCGGGGATCGGCCGTCGTCGAACTTGCTGTCAAGGCTTGCCGCCACAGCAAGTTCTGCGGGGTCGATGGCCACCTGCGCCGCAACGATCGTCTCCGCGAGATCAAACCAGCTGCGCAAGGTGGAGGCCCGCGGCGCGAACCAGCAGTCCGCGGCGACGTGCTCGCCCCGATAGAGTCTCACCTTGACGCGCTGGACCGGAATGCCGCCGGAAAACGGCCCGTCGCTCAGGCGGCGTCCGTCCGTGTATGCCGCTGCAGGCGGCGTCGGCACGAGCATCGCGTGGGTCACATCGCCTTTGGTCGGGCTCTTCCGGACCTCGTCAACGCGCTCGAACTCGATCACGACCGGCACGGCGCTGCGGAAGCTGTCGTCCGCAGCCAGGACATCCACGACGATCGGCTGGCCCTCGAAATAGCCCTCACCGACAGGACGTTTGGCCGGCCTGAGCGCGATGACGAACTGCTCGGCGGCCGGATCAGGCCAATACGGATGCTGGCGATCCGTCTTCCCGCCGGCCATGAAGACCGGCTCGCCGGGCTCGTCCGGCGGGATGCGCTTCAGGCGCTCAGCGGGGGCGAGCTTGCCGTCTTTCGTGATCGGCGGCGTCCCGGGGCTCAGGCTCTTGAGCGGCTCGCCGGAGGGCAGCCCCCGGCCGGGCCCAGCCTCGCCTTTGGGCCGGCCGTAGATCGGAAAATCGTGCCACGGGGCGTCGATGTTCACGGATTCGAATGCGCCGCGGGGCTTATCCGTATTATCCTTGTCGAGCACGCCGTGGCGCACAACCTCGTCGAGAGCGAGGCGGGGCGGCAGGATCACGCGCCATGACCGAGAATCTTGGTCCGGTTCGTCCTTCTGCGGCGCACGCAGGATCGCGATCGGACCAGTCTGACGAACGTAACGGTCCGCGCGATCGGCGAAGCTGACGGGAAGTAGGACGACCGGTGGCCTGAGCGGCTCGTGGCGCAGGAAGCGGCGGACGGCCTTCGCCTCGATCGAGGCCGCCGCACATGGGATACGTACTTCGCAATCGTTCTTGGCGAGCGCTTCGACCTCGCTAGACGCCACGCTGACACCGCCGAGCCAGACTACCCCGACCGCGACCTGGTAGGCGCGTCCGAACCGCAGCGCGTGGGAGCGCTCAGCTGCCGCGAGGTCGAGCGAATAAGTGCGGCTGATCGAGAGATCGGATCCCGGACGCACTTCGACCTTCTCGGTCTGGCAGTTGACCGCGAGCGGATCGCCCTCCCAGGCGGCAAGCAACTCCTCGACATGGATCCAGATACCGGTCTTCGAATCGTTCGCGAAGCGGGTTCGCGACGGAACCGCTACGCTTGCTGCGTCCGAGATAAGGCGTCGCTCCGAGCCCCTCTTCAAACCGAGCTGTCCAAGAGCCGCCTCGATGTCAAATGAGGCATGCGGACCGACCGACTTATAGTCGACGGAACGGGTCATCAGGCTGCGCCACTGGACGTCCGCGCCGCCCCACAAGCCAACATGAACCCGGTAGCCGGTAGCAAGGTCCTCGGCGTCGACGACGCTCGGGCCCGTCTTCGGGCTCGCGAATCGATGCGCATTAATGATTTCAGACACGACCGCCGCCTGACGCCAGCGATCGACGATGCACAGGCCGCGCGTCATTAGCGGCGGGGCTTCGGCTCTGGCCTGTATGACATCGACTTGTTCACCCTCCGAGCCTATCGGAGCAGATCGCGCCGCGCTGTCTATCCGATCTTGAGAGCTTTCGACGAGACGGATATTGGCGTCGATGGCGAAGGACGGGTCGACCGTCACAAGGTCGAAGCGGCGCCGCTCCTTACCTGGCTTGTCGGCATCGATGGCCTGGCCAAGGCGGACCAGTCCATTCGACTGAGAGACGACTTTGCGGCGCACGTCGTCGGCCCCGGCCGGATGCGCGAGATGAAGCTCCATGTCTTCCCGCAGAGCGGGCCAGACATGCCTGATCGCCCCGTTCCGGCGATCAAATCGCGTTACTGTCCAGACCAATTC
>JAIELD010000040.1 GCA_019753285.1 Beijerinckiaceae bacterium
GATGCGTCAGATGGCCATCAAACGCCGCCGGACGCAACGATCGTCGAAGCAAACCCGCACCATGCCCCGCCCGCGGCCTTGGCTGTGCGCGTCGTGACCGTCAGGGTGCCTTCATTCCGGTCTTTTCGATGGTCGCACGAGCGTCAGGCCCGGTCACGTAGCTGCGGAAGGCCTGCGCGGCTTCGCTCGTATCCTTCGGCAACCCTGCAGTATAGGTCGTCACGCTCTGGATTTCCTTCGGCAACTCGCCGATCAGCACGACGCCCTTGACGGGCAGGATTTCGCTGATCTGGTGAATGGCGATTTCCGCCTCGCCATTCGCCACGAGTTCGGCGACATAGCCGCCCGCCTTCAAGCGCAGCTTCGGCTTCAATGCCTCGGACAGGCCGAGCCTGTCCAATACGCCGGAGATATAAATGCCGCTCGTGCCGCCGGATGCGGGATCGACATAGGCGATGGTGGCGGCGGCGAGCATGGTGCGCTTGAAGGCCTCCACCGTGCTGATGTCAGGCTTTGCTGCCCCTTCCTTCACGGCGACGCCGATCGAGGTGCTGGCGATGTCGGCTGCGGTGCCAGGCGCCAGCTTGCCTTTCGCGATGAGCGCATCGATCACGCCCTTCGTCGCGATGGCGACGTCGAAACCTTCGCCGCCTTCGATCCGCTTCGCCACACCGCCGGCCGTATCGGTCTGGAGGGTGACGACATGCCCGGTCTTGATCTTGAAATCGGCAGCCAGCGACGTGATCAGCGACTTTGTCGCGCCGGTGGCAAGCACGCGAAGCTCGGCCGCACGCGCCAACGTTCCTCCGATCAGCAACGCTGCGAGGGTAGCTGCCGCCATTGCGGCGCGATTGAGCGATCTGGCGCGTATCGGCATTGCTTTGCTTAATCCGTCAAAAGAGGGGTGATGACGCGAACGTGCGGTAAATTACGCTCACGTCAAGCGCCAAAGCTTGGGGCAGCCGACATCAGGTGAAATTCGACCTTTTGTAGAGCCGCATCGGCATGCCGCCCGCCGGGCGCAGCGTTATGCGCTGCACCGCCCTCGGCGGGCTTTCTCCGGAAAACACGACACGCGCCGTCTTCACGAGCGTCGCCAGCACGATGACGGCCTCCATCAACGCGAATTGCGACGCGACGCAGATGCGGGGTCCCGCTCCGAAGGGGAGATAGGCATAGCGGTCGATGCTTTCGCGCCGTCCCGGCATAAAGCGGTGGGGCCGGAAGAAATCGGGCTCGTCCCACAGCAGCCGATGGCGATGCAGCACATAGGGCGGCATGTAGACATTGGCCCCGCCGGGAATGATGGTTCCGGCCGCGACATCGGGCTCCATCGCGGTCCGAGACAGGTTGGGCGCAGGCGGATAGAGCCGCATCGCTTCCTCGATGACGGCCCGGCTGAACGGAAGCCGCTCGAAGAGATCGCCAGCATCGAGCGACCCAAGGTCGATCCCGTCGACCTCTGCCTCCAGCTCCTCGCGGACTTCATCCGCCTGGCTCACGAGATAGAGCGCCCAGGTCAGCGTGTTGGCCGTCGTTTCGTGCCCTGCCCCGATGAACGTCACGATATTGGCCGCGACCTCGGCATCCGTGAGTCCCTGCCCGCTCTCGGGATCGGCGGCCTGCAGCAGCGCGGAGAGGAGATCAGGCGGCGGTTGCCGCCCCTCCTCGATCGCCTTTCGGCGCGTATCGATGATCGACGCGACGCTCGACTCGAAGAAGTCGATGGTGGATTGAGCGCGCAACCGACCGATGCGCGGCACCCAATCCGGCGCGCCGATGATGTCGAGCGGGTCGACCCTGCCCGTGGTTTCCAGAAACCGCGACATGGCATTGCCGAAACGGTCATTGCCGTTGTCGATGCCGTTGGAGAACAGCGTCGAGGACAGAACGTCGAAGGTCACGCGGGTCATGTCGAGTGCGGCGTCGATCGGATATCCGTCCGGCTTTCGCCGCCAGGCCGCAGCGAGCCGCTCGGCGGCGGCGCTCATCAGCGGCAGGAAGCCCGCGATGCGGCGCGGGGTGAACAGCGGCGCCACCGTCCGCCGCGTCTTGCGCCAGAGTTCGTCTTCGGCCGTCAGCAGGCTCTCGCCCTTGGCACGCGTCGCGCCGAGAACCCGGCGCTGCAGATCGTCCTTGCGATAGTTGGCGACGTTTTCGACCATCACATGCCGGATGCCGGCCGGGTCCATGAGCACGACGACATCGCCGAAGATGTTGCGCCGCGCCACCGCCTTTTCAGTAAAGTGAAACTTGTTCCAGACCTCGAGCGGGTTCCGGCTGACGACGTACAGCATCTCCAGCGAGGACATGATCTTGTCGCGCGGCTTGGGTGCCGGCGGACGCCAACTGGATGATGAATGGCCTGCTGTTGCGGCAATCGACATTTGATCGGCTCTCCGGATTGCGAGCGTCCTGCCGAAGCAGTAAGACCCTTTCAACCAGAACGATAGCTTGAAAAAGAGGCGCAGTTGCGATGACGAATACCCGCACCGAAACCGATACGTTCGGCCCGATCGAAGTCGACGCGACGCGGTACTGGGGCGCACAGTCGCAACGCTCGCTCGGCAACTTCAAGATAGGCTGGGAAAAGCAGCCGAAGCCGGTTGTCCGCGCGCTCGGCATCGTGAAGCGGGCCGCTGCCGAAACCAACATGCAGCTTGGCCGGCTCGACAGAACGATCGGCGAGACCATCGTCAAGGCGGCCCAGGAGGTGATCGACGGCAAGCTCGACGAGCATTTCCCGCTGGTCGTCTGGCAGACGGGCTCCGGCACGCAGTCCAACATGAACGCCAACGAAGTGATCTCCAATCGGGCGATCGAGATGATGGGCGGGGTCCTGGGCTCGAAGAAGCCGGTCCACCCTAACGACCACGTCAACATGAGCCAGTCGTCGAACGACACCTATCCGACCGCGATGCATGTCGCTGCGGCCGAGCAGGTCGTCCACGATCTGATCCCGGCACTGAAACACCTCCACGCCGCGCTCGACGCGAAAGCCAAGGCATTCGCGTCCATCATTAAGATCGGCCGCACGCACACGCAGGACGCGACGCCGCTGACGCTCGGCCAGGAATTCTCCGGCTACGCCAAGCAGGTCGAGAACGGCATTCGCCGTATCGAGCAGACGCTGCCGGCCTTGATGGAGCTCGCGCAGGGCGGCACGGCCGTCGGCACCGGCCTCAACGCGCCGATCGGCTTCGCCGAAGGCGTGGCGGAGCGCATCGCCGCCATTACCGGCCTGCCTTTCACGACGGCACCGAACAAGTTCGAGGCGCTCGCCGCGCATGACGCGATGCTCTTCACGCACGGCGCCATCAACACGGTCGCTGCATCGCTGTTCAAGATCGCCAACGACATCCGCTTCCTTGGCTCCGGACCTCGGTCGGGCCTTGGCGAATTGTCGCTGCCGGAAAACGAGCCCGGCTCCTCCATCATGCCGGGCAAGGTGAACCCGACGCAGTGCGAGGCGCTCACCATGGTCTGCGCGCACATCTTCGGCAACAACGCCGCGCTCAGCTTCGCCGGCAGTCAGGGCCATTTCGAACTCAACGTGTTCAATCCTGTGATGGCCTACAACTTCCTCCAATCCGTGCGCCTGATGGCGGACAGCGCCGTTTCCTTCACCGATCACTGCGTCGTCGGCATCGAGGCGCGCGAGGACAACATCAAGGCGGCGCTCGACCGCTCCTTGATGCTCGTGACGGCTCTCGCGCCGAAGATCGGCTATGACAACGCCGCCAAGATCGCCAAGACGGCGCATAAGAACGGCACCACGCTTCGGCAGGAGGCCGTTGGCGGCGGCTATGTCACCGATGCGGAGTTCGACGCCGTCGTGCGGCCGGAAAAGATGATCGGGCCGGAGTGAGGCAGCCATGACCGCCGAAATCGTCAATCTCCGCAAGGCCCGCAAGGCGGCGGCACGCAAATCGGACGAGCGGGCAGCCGAGGCGAACCGCGTCACGTTCGGCGAGCGAAAGGCCGACAAGACCGTCCGCAAGCTCGAGACAAAGCGGGCTGAAGCGAGGCACGAGGCCGGGAAACTCGATCCTCCCGCCGACCAGCCGTGACCGGGACGCTTCACGGCGGCATTCGCAAGCACTCGCTGTCGATCCAGGGGCACCGCACCAGCATCTCGCTCGAAGAGGAGTTCTGGACCGCTTTGAAATCGATCGCGGATCGTCGCGCGATCAGCCTCGCCGCTCTCGTCGCGGAGATCGACCGCGAGCGCAGTCGCGTCAATCTATCCTCGGCACTGCGCGTCTTCGTACTGCGCGATCTGCAAAGAGCGATCGATCGCCAGCCCGCCGTCAGCGCGCAGGCGTGATCGACGCAAAACCGCCAAGCTCGCTGAAATGATAGGGCGGCCAGGGCCCGCTCACCTTGGCTGCGTGATCGGCGGAGAATTGGCGCAGGCTGCGCTCCAGCCTGTCCGCGATGGTGAAGGCCGCGACGGACGGCGCGAGCAGAGCCATGGTCAGCCTGGGACTCGCCTCCGCGCTGATAAAGGCGCGGCTTTGACTGTCCTTCAAGCCCGCCTCGACCCTGATCGCCTGCGCGATCGCCTCCAGCCGTTCGATTGCCTTCGAGGTCGGCGTAACGCGAACATCCTCACCCGCTCCGACCTCGACCGAAATCTCGACATAGCCATCCACAGCCGCGAGCGCATCGCGCAGGCGGTCCGCATGACGCTCGAGCAGCAGGAGAAAATGATCGCCATGGGCGGCGACGAGACCGAACCGGGAGGGCAGGAAGGGGCCGCGACGGCAGCACGCGGCGACCAGATCATGATGAATGCGGCGGGCGTCGGCAGCATCCGGCGGGTCACGCCACACGGCGGCCAGCCCACCAAAACGGGTCAGCCCAACGTTGGACATCACGCCGAGATCGGCCATCCGGCCGACGCCGATAAACAGCGCGCCGCTCGCCTGAGGCTCAGCGTCCGAAGATCCGCCAGGATTGACCATCAAGCCGCCTCAAGCTCCGGAAGAGCCCCAAAAATGGCAAAACTTAAAGGGAGATTAACGGCCGTTGGTTAAGGATGCGTTAAGGCAGCCAGCTTCGCTCCAACACGCGAAGCCAGTTCTCGCTGCAGAGCTTGCGGATGAGCGCCGCGTCGAAGCCATGTCCGCGCATCGCGTCCACCAGCTTGGGCAGCCCGGAAACCGTGCCGATCTCGTTGGGAATGAGCGCGCCGTCAAAATCCGAGCCAAGCCCGACATGATCCTCGCCGAGATGCGAAATGAGATGGTCGAGATGCCGGATCAGGGTTTCGATCGGGGTATTCGCATCCTTGCGTCCATCAGCGCGCAGGAAGCTCACCGCGTAGTTGACGCCAACCATGCCCTTGCTCTCGCGGATCGCCGCGAGTTGCTTGTCGGTCAGATTGCGCGAATGCGCGCACAGGACATGGGCGTTGGAATGGGTCGCCACCAAGGGCGCATCGCTCGTTCGCGCGACATCCCAGAAGCCTTTTTCATTGAGATGCGACAGATCGAGCATGATCTTGAGACGGTTGCAGGCTTTGACAAGCGCGAAGCCGGCATCGGTGAGGCCGGCGCCGATGTCCGGGCTGCTCGGATATTTGAAAGGCACGCCGGTCGCGAAGATGTTGGGGCGGCTCCAGACCGGGCCGATCGAACGCAAGCCGGCCTGATGCAGCACATCGAGCATATGGAAATCCGGATCGATCGCTTCCGCGCCTTCGATGTGAAGGATGGCCGCCACCGCGCCAATCGCCATGCAGTGACGAATGTCGGCGACCGTGCGGCACACCTTGAACCGCCCTTCGGACCGCGCCTCGATCCGCAATAGCAGGGACGCCATGGCGAGGGTCGCGGATTGCGCCGTTGCGAAGCTGCACGGCGGCGGCTGCTCGACGTCCGTGATCGACCCGACGAAATCGCTGGCGGCCTTCGCCCTGTCGGCAGGCTCGTCCGAGGGCACGAATATCGCGAAGAAGCCGCCGGCGAAGCCCGCAGAGAGGCAGCGCGGCAGGTCCATGTGCCCGACGTTCTCGCCTTTGAGGAACGACTCGACCGGATCGGGACCCGAATGACGAAAAAGCCGCAGCAATACGTCGTTATGCCCATCGAACACCGGCACGAGGTCGTTTGATTGAGTGACGGGAGAAGCGCTGTTCATGGGCAGGATTGACCGCAGAAGAGTTGGTGGACGTACAAAAGACGGTATTCTCTACGCCATAGTCCGATTGCGTCACGAGACGCCAGACAAATCCGCGCGGCCCGGCATCGGCCACGTATCGGAAAGCCTGTATCCTTCGGGCCAGGGATCGCTCGGATCGAGCATGTGTTGATGGGTGCCGGTGATCCAGGCGCTGCCGGTGACGATCGGCACGATGCCGGATTCGCCGCCCGCCATGGTCTCGGCCGCGATGCGGCAGGTGAACTCGGAGCCGATGATCGAGCGGGCGCGGTAGATGTCGCCCACCTTCATCAGGCCGCGGCGATGCATCAGCGCCATGCGGGCCGAGCAGCCGGTTCCTGTGGGCGAGCGATCGATCTTGCCCGGCCTGATCGCGACGGCGTTGGTGGCCGTGAGCACGCCATCCTCGATCGTCGCGGGGTTGGCGATCTGGCAAAACGAGACATGCGTCCAGTGAGGCACGGCCGGGTGAGAAAAGCCGAGTTGCTCATTGGCGGCGGCGGTGATCTTCATGCCTGTTTCTGCAAGCTCCCGCGCCTCGTCCGGGGTCAGCGCAAAGCCGAGCGAGGGCGCATCGACGACGACGAAGCTGTCGCCGCCATAGGCGAGGTCCACGCTCAAGGTGCCCAGTCCCTCGACTTCCAGCGGAGCGTCGAGCCTGACGGCGAACGAAGGAACGTTCCGCACCGAGATGCGCTCCGCCTTGCCGTTCCGGCAGTCCGCGACGATCTCGACGAGGCCGCCCGGCGCTTCGAGCACCAGCCGCGTTTCGGGCTCGTGCATCTCCACGATGCCGGTCTCGAGGAGCACCGTTGCGACGCAGATCGCGTTGGAACCCGACATGGGCGGCGTATCGGCCGGCTCCATGATGATAATGCCTATCCGCGCATCGGGATGTTTTGCCGGCACCAGCAGATTGATATGCCGAAAAACACCACCGCGCGGTTCGTTGAGCATGAAATTGCGCAGAACCTGATCGCGCTCGATGAAGCGCGACTGCTCCCAGACCGTCTCGCCAGGCGGCGGCGCAACGCCGCCGACGATCACGTCTCCGACCTCCCCGGCCGCATGGCAGCTTACGACATGGATGATTTTGGATGACTGCATGAAGGAACGCAAAGCCGCGCTGATGGAACAGGTTGTATGGGAGCGCAGCCTTCAGCGGATGGCAAGCTCTTCAGCCTCGCCGGCCAGCCGTTCGGCGCTCGGATCGAAGCGCATCTCGCCGGCTTCGATCCGCACCGCAAGCCGGTTTGCGGATGGCGAGAGCGGGCAGTTCCATTGCGGATCGTAATGGCAGGACGGGTTGTAGGCGAAGTTGAAGTCGATGATCAGCTCGTCCTTCGTGGTCGATCCAAGATCCGCGCCCTTGGCGGTATCGAGAACGTAGCGGCCGCCGCCATAGGTCGCATACGCCCCAGTTGGATCCTGGAACGGGAGGAACAGGCCGCCGCTATACTCGTTGAGCCAATAGACCTCGAGCGTTCCGACCGGCAGGGAGACGGTGCCGATCCGGAAAAAATCGCGAGCGGCTCCTGTGCTGGTGCCGATGCTTTCCGGCGACGAGCGGGACGAGCGGTCCAGCGGCGCGCGAAAGCGCAGCGCCGGGTCGTACCGGAAATAGGACAGGCCCTGGAATATCGAAACAACGTCCCGCGACAGCGCTGTCTGAGGATGGGTCGCAAAAAGCTGATCGCGCCTCTGCCGCCAGTAGAGCCAGGCTTTCGCCGGATCGGCCTCGGCGATTTCGCGCAGGATGCGGTACATTTCCAGCGTCTGGCGGCGATAGTCGAGAAGATCGAGGTAATTCGTTTCCATTCAGTGAGGCCCGCATTCGGCATTGGCGAGCATGCCTCTCGCCACCCGTCGACGGGTCGAGGGGATCGCCCGGCTCATCGCAGCGTATGCCGCATCAGCCGCGTCTCCATCAACCCCCAGAGCCTTCGGATTGTTTCGACCATAAGCAGATAAAGGATCGCCGCATAAAGATAGACCGACAGATCAAAGGTTCGCGCGAAGATGAACCGAGTCTGCCCCATGAGATCATAGAGCGTCGCGAGCGAGGCGATCGAGCTGGCCTTGATCATGATGATGAGCTCGTTGCCAAGCGGCCGCAACGCGATGAGCAGCGCCTGCGGCCAGATGATGGTCTGCAGGATGCGGAACTGATGCAGCCCGAGCGCCTTGGCGGCCTCCGTCTGGCCGCGTGGCACGGCCTGCATCGCGCCCCGCAATGCCTCGGCCTGGTAGGCCGCCGTGTTCAGCGTGAAGGTGATGACGACCCAGATGTAGGCATCGCGAAAATAAGCCCAGAGGCCGATGTCCTCGAGTGTCGCTCGCCATGCGGGCAGGAACAGCCCGATGCCATAATAGACGAGAAACAACTGGCAGAGCAGCGGCGTGCCGCGAAAGAAGGTGGTGTAGCAATAGGCGAGGCCCGACAGGAGCCAGGATTTCGAGAGCCGCGCATGGGCGATCAGCATCCCCAGCACGAAGCCGAACAGAACCGACACCGCGACGAGCTGTAGCGTCAGGCCAAGGCCCTGCAGGATGCGGTAGCCGTACCGATCGAGGATGTCGAGGTTGAGGAACAGGCCAGCAATGTCGCGAAGGCTGTCCATCATCTGAGGCCATATCCGCGATTGGAGCGCGCTTCGAGCCGCCCGAGCCCTGCCATGGAGACGAGCGAGAAGAACAGGTAGATGAGGCTCGCAAGGCCGAAGAAGAAGAACGCCTCCTTGGTCACGACGTTGGCGCGCGACGTGACGAACATGAGTTCCGGCAGCGTGATCACGGATACGAGGGACGTGTCTTTCAACAGCACCATCCAGTTGTTGCCGATGCCCGGCAGAGCGACGCGGATGATCTGAGGCAGCAAGATGAAACGGAACGTCTGGCCAGGACTGAGCCCGAGCGAGCGAGCCGCCTCGCCCTGGCCAGCCGAGATTGCATTGAGGGCACCTACCCAGACCTCGCTGGAAAAGGCGGCGATGACGAGCCCGAGCGCCATCATGCCGGCGACAAACGGCGGGATGTCGATGCCGCCGGAAAAGCCAAGATCACGCCCGAGGCGCTGCAGGCCGAGTTGCAGCCCGAAATAAACGAGATAGAGCGTCAGAAGCTCAGGAAGGCCGCGGAAAACGGTCGTAAACGCAATGGCAGGGACGCGGAGCACCCTGCTCTTCGAGCGCTGTCCGAGCGCCACGACGAGGCCGAGGGCGAGGCCGAAGGGCAATGTCGCCACCGCGAGCGAGATCGTGATCGCAGCACCTTTCAGGAGGAGCCAACCCCAGCCGCCATCGTTGAAAGAGACAAGTTTGAGGTAGTAGTCCATTTGCTCCGGTGGGTGATGCCACGCCGCTGCGGGCGGCAGCGGCCCTGCGGTTGGCGGCCGGGCGAAGCCGGCCGCCAGCTACGCTCGAGTTACATGATGTCGAAGGTGAAATACTTCGACGCGACCGCCTTGAACGAGCCGTCCTTCAAGGATTCGTCGATCGCCTTGTTGAACATCTCCTTCAGGTCCTGGTCTTCCTTGCGCACCGCCATGCCGACGCCGTCGCCATGGATGACCGGATCACGCGCGACGTCCGCAATGAACTTGCAGCAATCCTTGCCCTTGGCGTTGAGGAAGTCCAGCAGAGCGACCTTATCCGCGACGATGTAGTCGAGGCGACCATTGGCGAGGTCGAGGTTGGCCTCTTCCTGCGTCGGGTAGCCCTTCAGCGTCGAGTCCTTGTAGTACTTCTCGAGGAAGTTCATGTGGATGGTCGACGCCTGCGCGCCGATGACCTTGCCCTTCAGCGCCGCCGGAGTGATGTCGTTCGTCTTGGCGCTCTTGGCGGCGATGAAGGCCGGTGGAACGCGCGTGTAGACATGCGTGAAATCGACCTTCTTCTTGCGCTCGTCGGTCGCGTTCATGCCGGCGACGATGATGTCGTACTTGTTGGAGAGCAGCGCCGGGATGATGCCATCCCAATCCTGCGCCACCCAGGTGCACTTCACCTTCATCTTGCCGCAGAGCATGTTGACGTAGTCGATCTCGAAACCTTCGACCTCGCCCTTGGCGTTGAGGTTGTTGAAGGGCGGATACGCGCCTTCGGTCCCGATGCGGATTTCCTTCCAATCCTTGGCGACGGCCGGGCCGAGCAGCGATGCAAGCGCGAAGGCCGCAATGGCAAGGCGCTGAGCGGTTTTTCTGATGAGCATCTTTCGATTTTCCTCTCTTGTATCTCGTCTTTTGAACACGAAATGGACGGTACGACGGGATAGAAACACCAAATTTTCGCCTTGTCGATCATCGTCCGGCGCGGCCGTCGGATTTGAGCGGCGAGGCCATTTAACCAGATGCGTGCGAAGCGATAAACGTGCCAATCAGGTCGGCCCGGCAGCACGCCAGAACCGTTCGATCGAGCGCGCCACGGCTGCCGCAGCCGTTTCCGGCCTGGGAAAGGTCGCGACATGCGGCGTGACGAAGATCTTCGGATGCGTCCACAGCGGATCGCCGGCGGGCGGCGGTTCGCGCTCGAGCACGTCGAGCGTCGCGCCCGCCAGCGAGCCGCGATCGAGGGCGGAGACGAGCGCATCGGCGACGATGTGCTGACCACGCCCGACATTGACGAGGGCCGCGCCCTGCGGAAGGCGCGAGAGCAGGCCTTCGTCGATGATGCCGGACGTTTCGACGGTCAGCGGCAGCAGGCAGACAAGGATGTCGGTCTCGGCCGCCATGTCCAGCAGGCCGGCGGCGCCGCTCATCAGCGTCAAGCCCTCGAATGCCGGCTCGTCCGGGTTCCGCGCCGTCCGGCTCCAGGCCGAGACCTTGAAGCCGACCTGCCTCAAAAGGCGTGCGCTGGCGAGTCCCATCTGTCCGAGCCCGATGATGCCGACGCGCCGCGCACTCGCCGGGAGCGGCGCTTCGAACGTCCAGAGCGAGCGCGACTGCAACTCGGCATAACGCGGAAATTCGCGATGATGCCTCAGGACGGCGGCGAGCACATATTCAGCCATGATGCGGGCGAAGCCGGGATCCTCCAGCTTGACGATCGGCACATGGGGCTGCGGCCCGCGATCTCCTTCCAGATGATCGAGGCCGGCGGCGAGGGAAAGCACCGCTTGGAGATTGGGCAGGCGCTTCAAAAGGCCAGCGGGCGGCTTATAGGCAAGCGCGAAATCGACCAGCTCCGGGATGATATCAGGCGACCAAAGCACGAAATCGAGACCGGGGAGCAAGGCGGAGAGTTCACGCCGCCAGGCATTCGGGTCGTCATAATCGCTGATGAAGAGGACGCGCGCGCCCTCGCGTGGCTCCGGCCGATCGATCACCGGGCCTCGCGCCGGTGCGCGACGCATTCAGCGAGGAGACAGAGAATCTCGAACATCATCGAGACGCCGACGAGGGCGGTCATGCCGCTCGGATCGAAGGGCGGCGAGACCTCGACGACGTCGCCGCCGATGAAATCGATTCCGCGCAGGCCGCGGATGAGGCGCTGCGCCTCGATCGTGGTCAGGCCGCCGACCTCGGGCGTGCCGGTGCCAGGCGCATAGACGGGATCGAGCGAATCGACGTCGAAGCTGAGATAGGTCGGCCCCGTGCCGGCGATCGCCTTGGCTTCCGCGATCACGGCGTCGAGGCCGAGATCGTGGAATTCCTCCATCTCGATCACACGGATGCCCTGCGCATGGCCCCAATCCTTTTCGTCGGTCGAATACATCGTACCGCGAATGCCGATCTGCACCATGCGTTTGGGATCGATCAGCCCTTCCTCGATCGCCCGGCGGAACGGCGTGCCGTGCGTGTAGAGATTATCCCCGAAATAGCGGTCGCTCGTGTCGGTATGCGCGTCGATATGGACGAGCCCGACCGGCCCTTCGTGTGCGATGCCGCGCAGGATGGGCAGGCTGATCTGGTGGTCGCCGCCCGCCGTCATCGGCACGATGCCCGCGGCGTGGATCGAACGATAATAAGCCTCGACGCGCTTCAGCGTGTCCATGAGGTCGATCGGATTGACCGTCACGTCTCCGAGGTCGGCGCAGTTGGCGAGCTTGAACGGTTGCAGCTTGGAGACGTGGTGAACCTGCCGCATCAGGGTCGACTGGTCGCGCATCTGGCGCGGGCCATGGCGCGTGCCAGCCCGGTTGGTGGTGCCATTGTCCCACGGCACGCCGATGAGCCCGATTTCCACCGAACCTTTCGCCTGCTCCGGCGCGAGATACGGCAGCCGCATGAAGGTCGCGATGCCGGCGAAGCGCGGCTGCACCATGCCCGACGTCGGTTGAAAGGCATCATTGTCGCGCGGCATGGAAAGCCTCCAAATGAATGAAAGACGTGGCTGACGGCACAGAATGGAATGCGGGTCAGGCCGCGATTTCGTCTTTTTGCCGACGAGCGATAGATTGTGCAAGCGAAAGGCAGCGTTCGAAGGCGAAGAGGCTCGTCATCCGCTCGGTGAGCGGGGCCGCATGGGTGACGATGTCCCAGCCTTGCGCGCGAATGCATTCGACGATCATCAGATTGTCATGCAGCTCGAAATCCTCGACGACCATGTCGTCCCCTGCGAAGGACCGGCCCGTCGCATCGCTGCGTGCGCGCAGGCCCTGGACATGCTCGACCCTCTCTTTCAGGCTCTCGTCAACGTTGGAATAGCCGAACACGGGCTTTCCGAGAGCACGCGCAAAGGCAAGTTCGAACACCGTCCCGACATCGGCGCTGACGCCCCTGAACGGCGTCAGATTCGCGATCACGCCATCAGCGGCGCGAATGAGCTCGAGATTGGCCTGATAGATGCGCTCGGATAGGTTTGAAGTCGGAGCGGCGGCAAGCTCCGCATCGAGCGGAAACAAGCCTTCGAAGCCATATTGTTCGCAGAGTTGGCGCTTGCGGCGACCGATCTCGACAGCATCTTCGAGAAAGACATCGGGACCGGCGAGATATAATCTTGTCATGTAAACCCCGGTAGGCTTGCGCAAAAGTCTAGGTGGAGTTGGAAGCGATGTCCATGCCGAGCCCGCTGTATGTGGAGACCGAACCGCCGGGGCTCGCGCGGCTCGGGCGCGATCCCACCGGGCAGGATGACAGCAATCTCACGCGCGACGTATTGAGCACCTACAACAGTTTGCGCGCCTTCGAGAGCGATTACGACAAGGCGCAGGGCCAGTTGCGGGCCATCGCCTCGACCTGGCTGCTCGCCGGCATCGGCGCGGTCGGCGTCATCCTGAATTCGGAGCTGAGCTACGTGCCGGCGACGTCGACGGCGGCTTCGCAAGGCCTGCCCGCAGCGACAGCGTCGATCCTGCGCCAGTTGCTGATGTTCGTCGTGTCGCTTGGCATGATATCGCTCTGGCGTCTCGACCAGAAGGTCTATCAGAACCTGCTGCACAACGTGTTCGCGCTCGGCTACTGGATCGAATACAAATACCCGCTCGTGCCGCCGACCCGCATGTTGCTCTATCATGGCAACAACGACATCACGGACAGTCTCGGCCAGTTCTATTCGAGGCCCGTCGGCGTGATCCTGACCTGCGCCGTGCTCAACCTGCTGCATGCCATGTTCGGGATCGGCGATCTCGCCACCGCCATCTGGTCATGGACGGCACCGTCTCTGCTGCCCCAGACGCAATGGCTGCCATGCGCGGCGGTGATGACGCTGCACGCGCTCCATACGCTCGTGACGCTCTTGGCGTCCCGAAACTGGGGAAGCCTCCGCGACCTTTTGCCCATCGCCGCGCAGCAGGCGAAGGACAAGCGGGAGGCTCCGCCGCAGCGTTCATCTTATTGATTGGCGCGATCGCGCCACGAGTTGCCCTCAGGAACTGGCGCCGAGCGGCAGCTCGTCGCCGAGCACGTCCTTCACCCATCGGAACGCGCCATTGGCCGCCGGCACGCCGGCATAGACGCCGATCTGCAACAGCAGCGAGCGCAGCTCGTCCAACGTCACACCGTTCTTCAGCGCCGGGCGCACATGGAGCTTGAACTCCTCCTCGCGGTTGAGCGCGACCATCATCGCCAGCGTGACGAGAGAGCGGGTCTTCCAGGGCAGGATCGGGTCGCCCCAGATTTCGCCCCAGGCGATCCGCGTGATGAAATCCTGCCAGGGCGCGGCGAATGGCCCGGCATTGGCGAGCGAGCGGACAACGTGGGCGTCGCCCAGCACCGCCTTGCGATTGGCGAGACCTTCGGCGAAGTCGACTGCGCCGCGTGCCGGCGAGCCGACGCCGCGCTGCGCATCGAGGAAGGCGGCAAGATGCCGGTTGACGAGATCGGCCCGCTCGATCGCCAGGATATGCGCAGCGCGCGGCAGCACGACGAGCTCCGAGTTATCGATCCGGCTGCGGATATCCTCCATCATGGCGACGGGCGTTGCCGGGTCGTCGATGCCGGCAATGATCAGCGTCGGCTTTTGGATCGCGCCGATCTCCGGCCGCAGGTCGGTTTTGGCGATCACCCGGCAGCACTCGGCATAGCCTGCCGGGTCGATATCGAGAAAACGCCCGCGGATGACGGCGGCCGAAGCAGCCGTCTGGTAGGCCGGGGTGAACCAGCGCTGCATCGTGGCATCCACGATAGCGCGCATGCCTTGCGCCTCGATCAGCGCCGCCCGCTCGTTCCACTCGCCCGGGATGCAGGCTGAGGTCGCCATCAGGGTGAGGCTCCTGACCTTGGCGGGACGCCGCAGGGCCAGCGCTTGCGCGGTGATGCCGCCGAGCGAGAGGCCGACCACATGCGCCTGATCGATCGACAATGCGTCGAGCAGCGCGGCAAGATCGCCGGCAAGATCGTCGATCGTTGCCCCGGCGGGCCCCACCTTCGATCGGCCATGGCCGCGCGTGTCATAGCGCAGGCAGCGATACCGCCCGGCGAGCGCCGCGACCTGCGCGTCCCACATCTCGAGCGTCGTGCCGAGAGAATTTGAAAACGCGACGACCGGCGCATCGGCCGGACCGGAGAGTTCATAGTGCAGTGTAGCGGAGGCAAGATCGATGACCGGCATGGGCGTCTCGGTTCCAGTTGAAATGGGCTAGGCCTTGCGAGCGGTTCTGCGGGCGGCGCTGTCGGCGAGGATGGTGCGGGCATGGTCGAGCGCAAGTTCAGTCCAGAGCGTCGCCGCTTCGACCGCAGGCGCAAGATCGAAGGCGGCCCGGAGCAGGGCTTCGAGGCCGGCCTTGGCAGCGTCTCCGCCGTTTGTGCCCACGAGGTCCGGATCGGCGATGAGGGCCTCGGCAAGCGGCAGCCCCGTCTCTCGCACCCGTTCGGACGCCCGCTCCACGCTGGCGTGCGCGCGCTCACGTCCGAATGTCGGCGCGAGCTTGGCCGCCACTGCTTCGGAGAAGATGAGGCCGCGCGTGAGCGCGATGTTGGCCTCCATGCGCGATGCGTCGATGGTCAGGCCCTGCCCGAGGATGAGCGCTTCGCGCAGCGCGCCGGAGGCAAGCCCGAAGAGCTGCGGCAGCGCATGCCACTCGGAATGCCAGGCCCCCGCAGGCCGCTCATGGCTGGCGGACATCGCATCGAGCATCGTCACGACGTGACCCTTGGCGGCTCCATGCGCGGCGAGGATGATCGTCGAGGCGACAGGGTTGCGCTTGTGGGGCATCGCCGAAGAGCCGCCCCGTCCGGCAAGCACCGGCTCGAAAGCCTCGCCCACCTCGGTCGACGTCAGGTGGACGATGTCTCCGGCCATCTTGGCGAGGCTGCCGATCAGCATGGCGAGCCAACTCGCGACCTCGACCATCGGCCCACGCGCGGTATGCCATGCCGTCACGCTCGATTCGAGACCGAGCTCCTTTGCGAAAGCCTCCGCAATCGCCGGGCCTTTGTCCCCGAGCGCCGAGAGCGTGCCCACCGGCCCAGCAAGCGAGGCGACGAGGACGTGTCGGCGAAGCGCCGTCAGTCGTTGCAGACAGTCCGCGAGCGCGGTGCACCAGATCGACACCTTGTATCCGAAGGTGAGTGGCGCAGCGTGCTGTCCATAGGTGCGGCCGACGCAGGGCTGGGACCGGTGGCGCTCGGCGAGCGCCACCAGCGCGAGCACGATCGCGGCAAGATCGATTTCGATGAGGTCGAACGCCGCGCGCATCTGCAGGACGAGCGCGGTGTCGAGGATGTCCTGTGTCGTCGCCCCGCGATGCAGCGCAGGCTCGAGCGCGTCCGGCAGTTGGCGCTTCAGGGCGGCAAGGAAGGGAATGCTCGGGACGCCGGATCGTTCGGTCGCGACGCCGAGGGCGGAGAGATCGAATGCCGCCAGCCCGACTGCTTCGATCGCTTGCGCGAGCGCATCCGGCGCAAGCCCGAACCGGGCTTGAACTCTGGCGAGCGCCACCTCGCATCTCAGAAGCTCGGTGATTTTCCGCCGATCCGAGAATACTTCGCGCATCGCGGCGGTCGCGAACAGCGGTCCCGTCAGCTCGGAATCCAGCGCCGAAAACGTCATATGAACTATCGGCTCGTCAACAATCGGAAAAGCAATCAAGCCAGAACCTAGAGCGCTTCCCATCCCTCCGCAACGCCCTTGGCATGCCAGGGTGGCGAAAGCGGCGAACCGAACGGACGTTCAGCGCTTGACGATCGTATCGATGCCATCGATTTCGGGCAGGGCGATATAGCGCTCGTCCGGCGTGGTGAAGCGAATGCGTGTCTTGCGCAGGGCATCGACGAGATCGATGCCCCAGCCTTCCAGCAAGCGCCAGGCGGTGATCTCGCCGAGGATCGGGAACGTCTTGTCGCAACCGGGCGCGAAGGCGAGTTGGTAGCCGCCTATCACCGCCTCGCGCTTGAGCGTGACGCGGCACTTTTTACGGCCCTTCTTGTCCTGGATCTCCCATGCGCCGAAGGTGTCCTTCAGCATCGAGGGATCGACGCTTTTGAGATCGAGCGGCTTGACCGGCTCGAATTCCGCCGCCACCGATGGTCCTGCTGTGAGGAGCACGAGCGCGAAGGCCGCCGCAAGATGTCGTATCGTCATTTTGTGTTTGTCCTGTTCGCTCTCGCGCGACATTTAAGCGCCGAACGTCCTGCTTGCAACGCGTGCTTCGACGCTCGAAGCGGCTTGTCGTGAGGCCAGCGGATTGCGACAGTGACGCGATGGCGAGCGAAGCCTCGATGGGCAGGACCAGCGCAAATTGAACGACCGTATTCTTTCCGTGGCCGAGATGGTGGCCGCCGATGCCGCAGCGGCCAGTCAAGGCCTTGGCGTCGATTGCCTGATGCTGGCAGCCGGGCGCGCGGTTGCTGAGGCGGCATGTGGCCGGCTCGAGCGCGGCGCGCGGATCGCCGTCTTGTGCGGCCCCGGCAATAATGGCGGTGACGGCTATGTGGCGGCGCGCATCCTCGCCGAACGCGGATTTCCGGTCGGTCTTTACGCCGATGCAGCGCCGACGAAGGACGGCGCGGCAGCGAGGGCACAAGCTGGCTGGAGCGGCGAGACGAGCCCGTTCGACCCTTTTGATCCGGGCTCGCACAAGTTCGTCATCGACGCGCTTTACGGCGCAGGCCTGTCACGACCGATCGACGGGCCGGCCGCTGCGCTGATCGCGAGGCTGAACGCCTCGGGAGTGCCGATCCTATCCGTCGACGTGCCCTCGGGTCTCGATGGAGATACCGGCGCATTTGACGGCCCTTGCGTCAAAGCGGACGAAACAGTCACTTTCTTCAGGTTGAAGCCTGGCCATCTGCTCTTGCCGGGGCGCGAGATGTGCGGCCGCGTAACACTCGCCGATATCGGGCTCACCGACGCGCATGTCGAAGCGCGCGGCGCGGCGCTGCGCAGAAACGGGCCGCATCTATGGCGCCATGCGCTTCCGGCGATCGAAACAGACACGCACAAATATAAGCGCGGCCATTGCCTCGTGGTGAGCGGCCCGGAGCTTCAGACGGGAGCCTCGCGGCTTGCAGCCATAGCCGCGCTCGGCGCTGGCGCGGGCGCGGTCACCCTTGCCGGCGCGACGGATGCGCTGCGTATCCACGCGGCTCACGTGACCGCAATCATGCTGCGCGAAGCCGAGACGCCGGCTGATTTCGCTGCGCTGCTCGAGCGGCCCTTTCGTTCCGTGGTGATCGGGCCGGCGGCGGGAGCGGGCGAGCCCACGTTCGAACGGATCGAAGCAACGCTTCGTGCCGCAGTGCCGATCGTGATCGACGCAGACGGCTTGACGAGCCTCATCGGACGGCTCGAAACGGTCCGCACCCGCAAGGATCGCGACGCGCCGGTTGTGATGACGCCGCATGCAGGCGAGTTCGAAAGGGTGTTCTACCCCGTGCTGTCCGGTGATGCTGTCTACTCTTCCCTCACCAAGCGCCTCAAAAAGTCGAAGGTCGAGCAGGCCCGCGCTGCCGCCCGAATCACTGGCGCCATCATTGTCTTGAAAGGAGCGGACACCGTCATCGCCTCGCCGGACGGACGGGCGGCCATCAACGACAACGCCGGGCCGCAACTCGCGACGGCAGGGTCGGGTGACGTTCTTGCGGGCCTCATCGGATCGCACCTCGCGCAGGGCATGCCGGGCTTCGAGGCGGCAGCGAGCGCCGTCTGGCTTCACGGCGCGCTCGGCGCGGCGATCGGCCACGGATTGACAGCGGATCGTCTTGCTGCCTCCGTCGGACCGCTCGAACAATTCATGTGACACAAACGACTGGTCCAGTCGTCAGGTTATATGATAACTTGCAACGGAAGGTTTTTGGGACACCAGCATGACGGCGGAACGGACGGATGTCGTGGTCATTGGCGCGGGCGTGGTCGGTCTCGCCGTCGCGCGGAGGCTCGCGCTCGCCGGGCGTGACGTTCTCGTGCTCGAGACTGAAAACGCGATCGGCACCGGCACATCGTCGCGCAACTCCGAAGTCGTCCATGCCGGCATCTATTACCCGCCAGCCAGCCTCAAGGCTGCGCTCTGCGTTGCCGGCAAGCAGAAGCTTTATGCATATTGCGCGGAACGCGGCGTGACGGCGCGCAATGTCGGCAAGCTGCTGGTTGCGACGAGCGAAGTCCAGCTTCCGAAACTCAACGCGATCAAGGAGAACGCGGAGCGGAGCGGGGTCACGGATCTGCGCTGGATGACGGCGGACGAGGTAAGGGTCATCGAGCCAGAGGTGTTCTGCGTGCGGGCGCTCTTCTCGCCATCCTCCGGTCTCGTCGACAGCCACGCTTACATGCTGGCCCTGCAGGGCGATCTCGAAAACGCCGGCGGACTGATCGCCTTCGGCGCGCATGTGAAAAGCGGCCGCATCTCGGCCCACGGCGTTGCGATCGAGGTCGGTGGCGACGAGCCGATGGAGCTCGATTGCCGGTTGCTGATCAACGCCGCCGGCCTTAACGCCTGCGACGTTGCACGGCGGATCGAGGGGCTGCCCTCGAGTGCAGTGCCGCGGCAATTCTACGCCAAGGGCAATTATTTCGCGCTCTCCGGCGTCAGATCGCCCTTCCGCCATCTAATTTACCCGATGCCGGAGCAGGCCGGGCTCGGCGTCCATGCGACGATCGACCTCGGCGGCCAGACGAAGTTCGGCCCTGACGTCGAATGGGTGGAGACGATCGACTATTCGGTCGATCCTTCGCGCGGCGAGCAGTTCTATGCCTCGATCCGCAATTACTGGCCCGGCCTGCCCGATGGCTCCTTGACGCCGAGCTATTCCGGCATCCGGCCCAAGATCGTCGGACCGGGCGTCGAGGCGGCCGACTTCGTGATTTCAGGACCGCGCGAGCATGGCGTCGCAGGGCTCGTCAATCTCTTCGGCATCGAGTCCCCGGGCCTCACCGCATCGATGGCGATCGCCGAACGGGTGGCCGACGGATCGCTGGCCGATTGCCTCGCCGCATGACAGGCCCTGCCGCCGGTCGCGCGGCGCTCACCCCGGCGCTCGCCGAGCGCTTCGCCCACATCGCGCTCGGGCATGTTCGGCGCGAGTATCCGAACAAGCCTGACCACACGCTGGCAGGCCCGGAGGATGCCAGGACGCCGAGCGCGCTGCATCCGGTGTTCTATGGCAGCTTCGACTGGCATTCCTGCGTGCATGGCTACTGGATGCTGGCCCGCCTGCTTCGTCGATTTCCCGAAATTGAAAGCGCTTCTCTCATCCGCGCCCTGTTCGACGAGCAGCTGACCGGGGACAAGATAGCGGCCGAATGCCGCTATCTCGACCAGCCCACGGCGCGCGGCTTCAAGCGCCCCTATGGCTGGGCCTGGCTGCTGAAGCTTGCCGTCGAGTTGCGGCAGACGGACGATGAGTCCTGGTCGAAAACGCTCGCGCCGCTTGCCGACCGGTTCGCTCGGCGCTTCGGCGGTTTTCTGCCGCTCGCGACCTATCCAGTCAGGGTCGGCACGCATTTCAACACCGCGTTCGGCCTGCGCATGGCAGCCGATTATGCAGCTGAGATGCGCGATGCGGACCTTGCTCATCTCATCCGCGAGACAGCCATTCGCTGGTATGGCGGTGATGCGAACTGCCCCGCCTGGGGCGAGCCGAGCGGCGACGACTTCCTCTCGTCTGCCTTGATCGAGGCTGAATGCATGCGCCGCGTGCTGGAGACTGCTGAGTTTGAGCGATGGCTCGACCGCTTCCTGCCGTCGATCGCGGAGCGTCAGCCTGCGACGCTGTTTACTCCGGCGACGGTCAGCGATCGGACCGATGGCAAGATCGCCCATCTCGACGGCTTGAACCTCAGCCGTGCCTGGTGCTGGCGCGCTCTTGCCGAGGCGCTGCCGGCATCCGATGCGCGGCGCGCCATCATGGAGCAAGCTGCGGAAGGCCACCTTGCCGCCGGCCTGCCGCATGTGGCCGGCGACTATATGGGTGAGCATTGGCTCGCGACCTATGCCGTGCTCGCCCTCGACGAATGGACCGCGTAAGACCGCTCAGTGCGCGTCACCGGTCTTGATCGCCTCGTCCAGCGCGGCGATCAGCCGGTCGACTTCTCCGATCGTGTTGTAGTGGACCATCGAGACGCGGATGACGCCGTTTCCATCCGCCAGCCCCAGCCTTTCGATAAGCCGCCGCGAATGGAAATCGCCGAAGCGTATGCCGATCCGATGCGGATCGAGCGCCCTGACGAGTTCGGCAGAATCGTGGCCATCCACCTTGAAGGCGATGGTCGGCACGCGGGTCGCGCGGTCCGCGCGGGTCGAGCCGATGACGCGAATGCCGTTCTGGCCGCGAAGCCAGCCGAGCAGCCGCTCGGACAACGCCTCCTCATGCGCGGCTACCGCGTCGAAGGCGCGCTCGATGGCGGCCCGGTCGCCGGTGCCGCCGCCAAGCTCGTCGAAATAGTCGACGATGCCGGTGCAGCCCCAGGCAAGCTCGTAATTCGTGTTTCCCGGTTCGAGCTTCATCGGCACTTTGTCGCGGCCGTAGAAATAGTGGTAGAGCCCGTCCAGTTCCAGCAGATGCTCATACCGGCCCCAGAGCACCGCGAAATGCGGGCCGTATACCTTGTAGAAAGAGAACACGTAGTAGTCTGCCCCGGACGCCACGACATCCACCGCGCGGTGTGGCGCATAGGCGACCGCATCGACGCAAAGCCGCGCGCCATGGGCATGGACGAGCGCGGCGATCTCCGCGATCGGATTGATGACGCCGAGAATGTTCGAGCAATGCGTCACGCAGACGAGCCGCGTACGGGGGCTCATCAACGCCTTGAGATCTGCGAGATCGATCGAAACGCTTTCGGGGCGGATCGACCAGATCTTGAAGACGACGCCCCGTTCCTTGAGCATGAGCCACGGCCCGATATTCGATTCATGATCGAAATCGGTGACGATGACCTCGTCGCCCGGCTGCAATTGGCTTGCCATCGCCGTCGCGAGAAAGCGCATCAGGATGGTCGTCGACGGGCCGAGCACGACCTCCTCCGGTCTCGTCGCGCCGATGAACCGCGCGATCTTGGCACGCGCCTCAGCGACGCGCGCCGTCGCCTGTTGCGAGACGGCGTAGCTCGCGCCCGTCTGCACGCTTGTGGTCAGCATGTAATCGGCCACGCGTTCGGCCACGCGACGCAGAACCTGCGAGCCACCCGCATTGTCGAAATACGTCCAGCGCCCGCTTTCGAGCGCCGGAAACTGGCCTCGAACGAAATCGAGATCGAGAGGGCGGACCTCGCTGTCTGGTTGCGGCATCGCTGTCATGGCTGGTCTCCTGCGCTCGCAAAGATGAACGGTTCGATTGAAACGGGTTGCGCCAGCGCATGCGTATCGCAGTCGGCGGGGCTTTTGGTCTCCCACATCAGCATGCCGAATTCGCCCGGCTCCTCGATGCTGACGAGCGGGAGATGCCAGACGCCCGGCGCGTAGAGAATGCCCTGCCCGCTCGCCCCCGTGAATGCGCAGAGCGTCGCAAGGTCCGGCTCGCCATTCGCCGCGGACTGAGCCACGACGATGAGGAAGGAACGGCCGGACATCGGCAGGAAGAGTTGCGATGAAAATCGGTGGCGCTCCAGTATCGCCACCGGCACCGGCCACTGGGAGGCAGAGATGCGGTAGATCGCCAGCGTCGGCCGCGCGGCCACAGTCTTGTGGGTCAACGCAGCATCCGTGTCGATGCGAACCGCCCGGTTCTCATTGACGGGAATCTGCCGCCCGGATGCGCCGCTCAGCACCTGTCCGAACGGCGCGAATGCTTCGGCGCTGATGGGATGAGCCCTAATGATCGTCACCGCCGCCCCTTGGACCAATTTCTTTCCATGCGGCTGACGAGCCAGACGAGCGGAAGCAGCATCACCACATAGATGAGCGCCGCCGTCATCAGCGGCGTGGGGTTTGCCGCAAGCGCCTGGGCCTGCGTTGCCTGCTTCAGGAGATCAGGCATGGCGACGACGGAGGCGAGCGCGGTATCCTTCATCACGTTGATGGCGTTGGAGGTCGTTGGAGGCACCACGATGACGAGCGCCTGCGGCAGGATGACCTTCATCATGACGAAACTCGGGCGCAATCCGAGCGCCCGCGCGGCCTCGAACTGCCCGTTCGGCACGGCCTCGATGCCAGCCCGGAAAATCTCGGCGCTGTAGGCACCGGCGACCATCGAGATCGCGCTGGTGGCCGCTGCGAAGGACGAAAGCCGGATGCCCGCGAAAGGCAGCGCGTAATAAAGCACGATCAGCAGCACGAGGATCGGGATCGCGCGGAAGAGATCGATGTAGAAGATCGCAAGCCAGCGCCACGGTTTCGGCGCATAGAGCTTGCAGAGCGCGAGGAACAGCCCGATTACGAAACCGAGCAGGATGCTCGTGACGCCAAGCGTGATCGTGGTGCTGAGACCCATCAGGATCAGCGGCAGCGTGTCGATGAAGACCTTGCCGTTGAGGAAGGTCTGGAAGATGTCCATGGGGGCCGCCGGAGAGTGAGCGCCCGGGCGCTCGACCCGGGCGGCTGCATGGTGTGGGGCGCGACGTCAGGCGCGGATGCTCAAAGCTTGGGGATTTCGAGCACCGTCGCGGTCGCCATGCCTGCATCCGGCGCGGTGCCGAACCAGGTCTTGTGGATCGCAGCCAGCGAACCGTCCTTCTTCATCGCCGTGATGGTGTCGTTGATCTTGGCGAGGATCGGCGCGTTCTTGGCGGTCATCACCGAATACTGCTCGGTGGTCTTGATCCGCTCGACGACGGCGAATTGCGGCTTGTCCTTCACATAGTATAGCAAGGCCGGAATATCGGAGATGTAGCCGTCGATGCGCCCCGCCGCGAGATCGAGCATCGCAGGGTTGAGGCCCTCATAGCGCTTGATTTCCTTGATCTTGGCCTCTGCCTGATGCTGCGTCGCCCACATGTCGCCGGTGGAGGCGGTGTCGACCCCGACGGTCTTTCCGGCAATGCCGGCCAGGTTCGTGATGTTGGAAGCCTTCAGCACCGTCAATGACTGGTCGCTATCATAATAAGGCTGCGCGAAGGAGACGCTTTCGAGACGCTTCTTGGTGATTGTGATGGAGGAGACGGCGGCGTCGATCTGACCGGACTGGACGGCGGCGAACAGACCCTGGAAAGGGATGTTGACGAATTCGACCTTCGCGCCGATGCGCTTGCCGACCTCGTTCATCAGATCGATCTCGAAGCCGACGAACTTGCCGCTCGCGTCCTGGAATTCCCATGGCACGTTGCCAATGTTGGCGCCGACCTTGATCGCCGTCTGGCCATGCGCAGCGCTCATCAGGCCGATGGCCGCGATCGCCCCAAGCACCGAAGATTTCCACCGTTTCAGCATCTCGTTCTCCTTTGCGTTGATCGCCGAGCCGCGCTACCATTTGGCATGGTCAGACCGGTCTGACCAGTTATACTCAACAGATTGGCGAAAGCGTCAAGCGACTTGATGCAACCACGCGGATCGGCGGCTAGAGTGAAGAAAAATCAGGCAGAATGCGAGACATCGAGCACGTGAGCGGACCGATATTGCCTCATATTTTTGCAGATGGGGTGCAAGCGCGCGCGGCTCCCCAGGTGCCCCAGCTCATCGCCGCCAGGCTGCAGCAGGCGATCGCCGACGGGCAATTCCCGCCAGGCGCGCAACTGCCTTCGCAACGCGAACTATCCGACACGTTCGGCGTCAGCCGAGCCTCGCTCAGGGAAGCCGTATCGACGCTCGCCGCGCTCGGCCTCGTCGCCATCAAGCCAGGCCTCGGCGTGTTCGTGACCGCGCCGGAGGATCGGGTGCCGCTCTGGCGGTTCTCGAACGCTGCCTCGGCGCGGGATGTCTACGAAGCGAGGCTGGCGCTCGAAGGCACGGCCGCGGCGCTGGCCGCCGGGCGCATGAGCGATCTTGCGCTGACCGCGATCGCGAGCCTCGTCGACGACCTCGACGCGGCTCTCCAGCGTCAGGATCTCGTCGCCATGACGGTTGCCGACGCCGCGTTCCACGATCTCATCGTCGACGCTGCAAAGAACCCGGTCATTGCCTCGATGTACCGCTCGGCGCGCGACCTGATGGTCGAGACGCAGCGCGCGCCGATGGCGACGCGCGGCCGTCTCACCGAGACGGTCGCCGAGCACAAGGCGATCCTCTCAGCGCTCGAAGCGCGCGATGCACGCCTCGCCGGAGAGACGATGGAGCGCCATATCCGCGGCTCTGCGCATCGCCTCGGCCTGCCGCTGTAAAGGCGCGCGCCGTGGTCGCCATTGCCGTGATCGCGATACCGCGGTTTGCATCTTGCATCCGAATGCCGGCGAATACGCCTCTTTAAGACAGCTTCACCTTTACACGGAATGCCTCATGTCCCTTGACCTCGTCATCGCCAACGGTCTCGTTGCCACCGCATCCGACACCTTCTCCTGCGACGTCGGCATTTCAGGCGGGCGCATCGTCTCGCTCGGCCACGCCCTCGGACCTGCCACGGAGACGATTGACGCCAGCGGCAAGCTCGTCCTGCCGGGCGGCATCGACAGCCATGTCCACATCGCCCAGCCGAGCGGTGACGGCATCGTCATGGCCGATGATTTCGAGAGCGGCACGCGCTCCGCCGCATTCGGCGGCAACACGACGGTCCTCCCCTTCTGCATGCAGGAGAAGGACCAGCCGCTGCGCCGCACCCTGGAGGAGTATCATGCCAAGGCGCGCGGCAAGTGCTACACCGACGTCGCGTTCCATCTCGTGATCTCGGACCCGACGGATCAGGTGCTGGGCCAGGACCTGCCGGCCCTGATCGAGGATGGCTATACCTCCTTCAAGGTGTTCATGACCTATGAGGGCCTGGCGCTCGACGACCGGCAGATGCTCGAGGTGATGTCGGTCGCACGCGAAACCGGCGCACTTGTCATGGTGCATGCCGAGAATTACGACGCCATCCGCTTCCTGACCGATCGCCTCGAACGCGCCGGCAAGACCGCGCCGCGCTTCCATGGCACATCGCGCCCCGTGCCGGTCGAACGCGAGGCGACGCACAGGGCGATCAGCCTCGCCGAGCTGATCGACGTGCCGGTCATGATCGTGCACGTCTCCAATCGTGAGGCGCGGGACGAGATCACCCGCGCCCGTTCACGCGGCCTCAAGGTCTATGGCGAAACCTGCCCGCAATATCTGGTGCTGACTGAAGCCGATATGGACGGCCTCAACATGGAGGGGGCCAAATATGTCTGCTCGCCGCCGCCCCGCGACCATGACAGCCAGATCGCCTGCTGGGAGGGGTTGCAGAACGGCGCGTTTCAGGTCTTTTCATCGGACCACTGCCCGTTCCGTTACGATGATCCGGCGGGCAAGCTCAATCCGAAAGGCCGCACCTCGTTCCGCTGGGTGCCGAACGGCATACCGGGCGTCGAGACGCGCCTGCCGATCCTGTTCTCCGAAGGCGTCGGCAAGGGCCGCATCACGCTCAACGAGTTCGTCGCGCTGAGCGCGACGAACCACGCGAAGATCTACGGCCTGTCAAAAAAAGGTTCGATCGCGATCGGGATGGACGCCGACATCGCGATCTGGGACCCGGAGCGCGAGATGACGATCAGCCAGTCCGTTCTCCACCACGGTTCCGACTATACGCCCTATGAGGGCATCAAGGTGAAGGGTTGGCCGGTGACGACCATCGTGCGCGGCCGCGTCGTGGTCCGCGATGGAGCGCTTGAAGCCGCAACGCCGCATGGCGAGCATGTCGCACGCGATCGATCCGCCTACGCCGTGCCCTGATCGCTAGGCCTGTTCGAGGAGCTGCTTGATGCGGCGCGCCAGCTCTTCCATCACGAAGGGTTTGGTCAGCACCTGCATGCCGCGTTCGAGATAGCCATTGCCGAGCACGGCGTTCTCTGCATAGCCGGTGATGAACAGCACCTTGAGATCCGGGCGACGCGCGCGACCCGCATCGGCGACCTGTCGACCGTTCATCGTGCCGGGCAACCCGACATCGGTGACGACCAGATCAATCTTGCGGTCGGATTCCAGCACCTTGAGCCCGCTCGGGCCGTCCCACGCCTCGATCACCGCATAGCCGAGATCCTCCAGCACTTCGGTCACGAGCATGCGCACCGTCGGCTCGTCATCGATCACGAGCACGGTTTCGCCCTGTTCGGAGCGCGGTGCCTCGGCCTCGGCCAGATCGGGCACCGCGAATTCGCCTTCGCCGAGAAAACGCGGAAGATAGATGCAGACGACCGTTCCCGCCCCCACTTCGGAATAAATGCGCACCTGCCCGCCGGACTGCTTGGCGAAGCCGTAGATCATCGAGAGGCCCAGCCCCGTTCCCATGCCGATCGGCTTGGTGGTGAAGAACGGATCGAAGGCGCGCGAGACGACCTCCGGCGTCATCCCCGTTCCGGTGTCGCTGACGCAGAGCGAGACATACTGCCCGGCTTCAAGGTCGTGCTCGCGGCCGAAGCGCTCGTCGATCCAGCGATTGCCGGTCTCGATCGTCAGGCGGCCGCCATCCGGCATGGCGTCGCGGGCGTTGACGCACAAATTGAGCAGCGCGTTTTCGAGCTGGTTCGCGTCGACCGAGGTGATCCAGAGGCCGATCGCCCGAACGACTTCCGTCTTGATCGCGGGACCGACCGTGCGCCGCACGAGGTCCTCCATGTCGGCGACGAGACGGTTGATGTCGATCGGCTTCGGCGCGAGCGTCTGCCGGCGCGAAAAGGCGAGCAGTCGATGGGTGAGCGCCGCAGCCCGCTTCGCCGCGCCTTGCGCCGCATTGATGTAGCGGTCGATTTCCGAATAACGCCCCTGCTCCAGCCGCGACTTCATCAGTTCGAGGCCACCCGTGATGCCGGTGAGCAGATTGTTGAAATCATGCGCGAGGCCGCCTGTGAGCTGGCCGACCGCCTCCATCTTCTGCGATTGCCGAAGCGCGTTCTGCGCGTCCTCGAGTTCGGCGGTGCGCTCGGCAACGCGCTGCTCCAGCTGGTTGTTGAGATCGTGCAGCGCCGCCTTGGCGAGCTCGCGGTCATGGATGTCCTCGGTGGAGCCATACCATTTGACGATGTTGCCCTTGTCGTCGCGGCGCGGATAGGCGCGGGAGCGCGCCCAGCGATAGTCGCCGGAGACCATTTTCACGCGGTGCTCGACGTCGTAAGGCTCGCCCGTCGCGACGCAATGGCCCCACGCCTCGACCGTGTATTGAACGTCGTCGGGGTGGAGCCCCTGCCCCCATGTGTCGCCGAGGCCGCTCGTCCCGGTCCATTCGCGCCACCTCGCGGCGACTCGGTCAAGCTTCCCGTCGGGCGCAGCGGTCCAGGCGACCTGCGGATTGAGTTCTGAGGCGTTGCGGTAGTGCTCCTCGCTTTCGCGCAGGCTTCGCTCGGCGCGCCGCCGCTCGATGGCGATCCGCACGCGATCGGCGATGTCTCGGATGAATTCGAGTTCCTCGGCCGGCCAGACCCGAGGCTTGGCGTGGTTGAGATAGAGCAGCGCGACGAACTGCCCGTTCTCCACGATCGGCATGTTTATGAACGAGGCCGCGCTGATCGCCTTCAGCGCCTCGGCCGTCGACATGGTGCGGTGATCCATGTCGACATCGGTGATGATCACGGTCTCGCCGTGCTTCAGATCGTGGATATAGGAGCCGTACTCCCTGAATTTGAGCATGCCCGCGAGGCTCTTGATGCCGGGCGCGTTCCAATCCTGCTCGATGGTGATCGTCTCCGCGACGGGATCGATCGTGCCATAGCCGGCGCGGCTGACATTCAGCGTCCGGCCGAGAATCTCTGCCGCCGCGAATGACAGGTCCGCCGTGTCGTCCAGATCGCGAAACCGATCGTTGAGCTCGAGGAGGGCGAGCCTTCTGGCTTCGGTGAGCTTCTGCCGCGAAATATCGAGCGTGACGCCGGCCATGCGCAGGGAACTGCCATCCGCTGCCTTGGTGACACGGGCGCGCACCTCCAGCCAGCTCACGGCGCGATCCGGCCGAACGACGCGGAATTCCATTTCAAGGTCGCCGCCCGTTTCGATCGACCGGTCGATGGCTGCCAGCATCGTCTGCCTGTCATCAGGATGAACGGCGTCCTTCATGTCGGCATAGGTGAAGGGCTCGGCAGGCTTTCGGCCGAAACTCTCCTTGCAGATGGACGAGGCGCTGAGACGACCCGTCTCGATGTCGAGCTCCCAGATGCCCATGCGCCCAGCGGCGGTCGCAAAGCGCAGCCGGTCCTCGCTTTCCTGCTGGGCATGGAAACGGCCGGCGACTTCGGCCAGCAGCGCGACATTGTGGCTCTCCAGCCCGGCGAGGCGTTCCCGCTCGATCGTGACATCCACCTGGCTCGCGAAGAAATAGGCGAGCCGGCCCTCGGCGTCATGCACCGGCGCCATGAGCAGGCGGTTCCAGAACGGCGTGCCGTCCTTGCGGTGATTGCGGATGTCGATCTCGATCGAGCGCTGATTCTCGACCGCCTCGCGGATAAGTGCCACGGTCCTGACGTCGGTCTCGGGCCCTTGCAAAAAGCGGCAGTTGCGCCCGATGATCTCTTCGCGCGAATAGCCGGTGAGGCGGCAGAAGGCGTTGTTCGTGAAGACGACCGGATTGTCGCGCTGCTGCGGATCGGTGATGATCATCGGCATCCGCGTCGCCTTCACGGCGGCGGCGAAGGGATCGGTGCCGGAATCGGTGCCGAGTATCTGCGCGGCGATGCGGGCATAATCCTCGCGGACTTCCGCTTCGCGAGCCTTATCGGCGGAAGACGTATCCAAACCGTCTGTCATCGGAAACTCAAATCCTCGAACATGGCGGCACGCCGAGCACGAACGCACATGCGCGTCGCTATCCGGATCGACGGCCGGGAAAAGTCGATCTTGCTCCGGCACGGCCAAGGGATGGAGCGCCCGAGCGGAACAAATCGGGCAGCAGGGCCTTAACCCGGCATGCCGCATCGGTGATCCCACCGGTCGATCGTTCGGAGGACCGCACATGCAACGCGTATTGTCGATTTTTGTTCTATTCGCGATGCTGGGCTCCCATGCCGCATCCGCGCAGGAGCAACCGGAGGTGACGGCCTGCACCGCATCGGGCCTGATCGCGCTGAGAGAGCGCGATGCAAGCATCAAGAGCATCTACATCGACCCGGACAGCATGTCGGTCGCGAAGGCCGAGACGAAGATCGAAGACACGCAGATCCGCACGATCATCATGGCCGACGCCTACCTCCAGACGAACAAGTCCGACAAGCCGCGTCGCTTCCTGTGCATCGTCGGCGACAAGGGGAAGGTGCTGCTGACCTTCTTCACCCAACAGTGAGCGGATGCAGGCCAAAGGCCTCGCGCGATGGCGAGGCCGCAGGCGTCAACCGATGGTCAGCGGCGGAAATGGCTCATGCGTTGCTGCGCATGCCGCTCTGGCGCTCCAGCATCCAGCCCGGATATTCCGGAGGCAGCCTGCTCGCCTGATCGAGTGCCGAAAGATCGTCGGCCGAGAGCGTCACATCGACCGCCTTCACATTATCGGCGAGCTGATCGAGACTTTTTGCGCCGATGATCACGCTGGTGACGGCAGGCTGGTGCAGCAGCCAGGCAAGGGCCACCTGAGCGACACTGCAACCATGCGCTTCTGCGATCGGACGCATCGCGTCGATCACGATAGCGGCGCGCGGCTTGTCGACCGGCGGAAAGTCGAAACTCGCGCGGCGGCCCTCGCCCACAGCAGTTCCGCCAAGATCATACTTTCCTGAAAGCAGGCCGCCGGCCAACGGACTCCAGACCATCAGGCCCACAGATTCCGATTTCAACATCGGCACGATCTCGCGTTCGAGATCGCGACCCGCAAGCGTGTAGTAGGATTGCAGCGAGCATATCCGGGCAAGGCTTTTGCGCTCCGAGATGCCGAGCGCCTTCATCACCTGCCAGGCGGCCCAGTTGGAGACGCCGACATAACGGACGTGACCATGGCGCACGAGCGTATCGAGCGCTTCCAGCGTCTCTTCGATGGGCGTGAGGGGATCGAAACCGTGGATCTGATAGAGATCGATATAATCGGTCTTCAACCTTGCGAGGCTTGCCTTCACCGCGGTCATGAGGTGGCCGCGCGACGCGCCGGCATTGTTCCAGCCCTTGCCGACGCGGCCGAACGCCTTCGTTGCGACGATCACCTCGTGACGGGCGATGCCGAGATTGTGCAGTGCCTGTCCCGTGATCTCCTCGGACTGGCCTTCGGAATAGACGTTCGCCGTGTCGAGAAAGTTGATCCCGGCGTCGATGGCGGCCTTGACGAGTTCATCCGCGCCCTGCTGTCCGACGGCGCCGATCTTGCTCCAAAGTTCGCCGGTGCCGCCGAATGTCATGGTGCCGAGGCAAAGCTGCGAGACGAACAGGCCGGTATGGCCAAGCTGATGATAAAGCATGTTTCAAATCCGATGATGGTGATGAGCCGTCCGCGGCGGGAAGCGCAAATTGGGAGCGGCTGGTCGGGAGGGGCGCCGGGAGGGAACGCTCCGACGCATGTTTTCTGTCCTACCACGACATTGATGCAAAATGATGGCGGCCCTTCGCCGTCAGGCGACGATCGATAATGGCTTGTACATGATCGTCGTCGGGTCGAGCCGTTCGGTAAGCGTGTCGCGGCAGAAATCGGGGATGATGCCGCTCGTTTGAAAGCCGAGAGACGCATAGAGCGGCTCGGCCTTGTCGCCGGTGCGGGTGTCGAGTGTCAGAAGGCTGCGTCTCAGCGCCACAGCGCGCATCTCGAGCTCGCACATCAGCGCCCTGGCAAGGCCCCTGCGGCGCGCGTCCGGGTGAACGAGCAGCTTGCGCACCTCGGCGCGGTGCGGCTGGTTCGGCGGCGTGTTGTGATCGAGCTGGACGGTGCCGGCGAGACGCCCCTCGCTGTACGCGCCGAGAAGGACGAGCCCGCCTTCCTTGACCGCCGGCAGGATCCTGGCGCTCCAGAACGCCCGTGCTTCGTCCTGCGAAAACGGCAGGACGAAGCCGACGCTCGCGCCGTCATGAACGCAGGCGAGCAGGAGCGAGGCGAACGCGTCCAATTGCGCATCGAGTTCTGCGGCGGAGACGCCCCTGATCGTGAAAGCGTCATTATTCATTGGGGCCTCACAGGATGACCAAACAGTAGCGGGCGCCGCAATCTTGCGGCGTTCGAAACCGGCTCGCACCGAACAGCAGATAGCGCAGGCAATCGCCCGGCTTGAGCGCATGTGTCGCGTCATCGACCGTGACCTCGAGCCGACCGTCGAGCAGGAACAGGTGATGCTCGAGCCCCGGCTTCGGCGAGCGCTCATAGGATATCGTCGTCGCCGGATCGATCTCGCATTCGAGAAGTTCGGCGACGAGCGATTGCGACGGCGGCGATACCGAACGTCGCCTGAAACCGATGGCCGGATCGCTCCAGACAGGCTGACGGACCCGTTCGATCAAGGGCTGGAAACCATCTTCCGCCAGCGCCATGAGCCGCGACATCGGCAGGCCGTACGTCGAACAGAGCTTGCCGAGCACGCTCGCGGTGGGGCTGACCTCGCCATTCTCAAGACGCGACAGGGTCGCCCGACTCACTCCACTCGATTTCGCGAGCTCGTCGAGCGACCATCCGCGCTCGGTGCGAAGCGTCTTCAGATGATGGGCGATGCGTCGTTCGAAGGCGGTCGTATCGGCATGACTATCCATATTTGAGAATGTTTCTCAAATATGGAAAATGTCAAATCGAGACTGCTAATGGCGCCGCCTTCGCGGCGACGCGATCGTCTCAGCCAGCCACCGCCGCCTCGATTGCCGCGATGTCGATCTTGCTCATGGTCATCATGGCCGCCATCGCCCGCTTCGCCGCCGCCCTGTCGGGGTTGGACATCGCCTTCATCAGGGCGCGCGGCACGATCTGCCAAGAGAGGCCGAACCGATCCTTGCACCAACTGCACCGGCTCGCCGACCCGCCGCCATCGACGATCGCGCTCCAGTAACGGTCTGTTTCCTCCTGGGTCTCGGTGAAGACCTGAAAGGAGATCGCCTCGTTGAACTTGAAATGCGGGCCCCCGTTCAAGCCGACGCATGGCATGCCGAGCAGCGTGAACTCGACGGTGAGCACGTTGCCGGCCGAGCCGGAGGGATAGTCCGCCGGCGCGCGGTGAACGGCCCCGACATGCGTGTCGGGGAAGGTGTCTGCGTAGAATCGCGCTGCTTCCTCGGCGACGCCGTCGAACCAGAGACAGGTGGCGATGCGGTTGGCTGTAATCGCGGTCATGCCTTTGCTCCTGCTTTTATTTTGCTCCTGCTTTCATATCGACGACCGCCCGGAACCCGCCGAAGATCATGCGCTTGCCGTCGAACGGCATGGGCTCCGCCATCATGCGGCCATCACTCCGCAGTTTCTCCATCGCGATATCCCGCGTCTCGCGGTCGGGCCATTCGATCCAGGAAAACACGACGACCTCGTCTGGCTTTGCCTGCACGGCCTTCTTGAAATCGGTCAACGTACCGTCCGGAACGTCGTCGCCCCATGCCTCGACGACGCGCAGCGCGCCAAGCTCGAGAAAAATGGCGTCCATGCGCATGGCATGCTCGATGAAGGCAGGCTGCTCGGCAGCGGGGGTCGCGATCACGAAGCCATCGATATAAGACATGGTGTCTCCCTCGCTTGTCGGTTTCGAAGGCACTGCATCACACGGCGTGGTCGACATGTGGTGCGCGGCATCACACCGTGTGAACGGCCGCCCAAGGTCGATGTTCCTTGAACGCGGGCGACGGCTAGACGGTGAAATGCCGGTCGAGCGCCTCGACCGCCGCCTGCACACCGCCTTCGCCATGCGCGATGCCGAGTGCCTTCAGCGCGATTTCGGTCGCGCCGATCGTCCCAAGCAGCATCGGTGCATTGGCGTAGCCCATATGGGCGATGCGGAATGCCTTTCCGGTCAGTTCGCCGATGCCCGAGCCAAGCACGACGCCGCAATTGGTGCGCGCGAAATCGCGCAGACTTTGCGGATCGAAGCCGGGCGTCAGGATCGTGGTGACGGATGACGAACGCTCTTCTGCCTTGAGGATATTGAATTCGAGCGCGCCGCCCTTCGACCAGCATTCCACGGCGGCCTGCGCTGCGGCAGCCAGTCCGAGATGGCGGCCCCAGGCGTTCTCCATGCCCTCCTCGAACAGGAGTTCGAGCGCCGCCTGCAGACCGAACAGCATGTGCTCGGGCGCGGTGCCGCAGAACTTGCGGTAGTTTTCCGGCTGGTCACGGGCCGTCCAGTCCCAATACGAGGTGCGCAGGCCGGCATTGCGATGCGCTGCCTTCGCCTTGTCCGAAACGGCGACGAAAGACAGGCCAGGCGTCATCATGAGGCCTTTCTGCGAGCAGGTGACGGACACGTCGACCTTCCATCGGTCCATCTCGAATTCCATGCAGCCGACCGATGCGATGCCATCAACCATGAAAAGCGCAGGATGGTTCGCGGCGTCGATCGCGGCGCGGATCGCGGCGATGTCGTTGACGACGCCCGAAGCCGTATCGATCTGGACCACCATGACCGACTTGATTGCATGCGTCGTATCGGCCTTGAGGCGCGCTTCGACGGCTGCCGGATCGACCGCACGCCGCCAGTCGCCCGGCAGGATCTCGACCTTGAGGCCCAAGAGGTCGCCCTGCTCGCCCCAGCCGCGCGCAAAGCGCCCGCTCTCCAGCACAAGCACATGGTCACCGCGCGAGAGCGTGTTGGTGAGCGCCGCTTCCCAGGCACCATGTCCGTTGGCGATGTAGATGTATGTCGAGCCCTGTGTCCGGAACACGGACTTCAAATCGCTGAGACACCGTTCGGTGGTCTCCAGCAGTTCTGCTGCGTAGATGTCGACGGCCGGGCGATGCATCGCCTGCAAGACGGCCTCTGGCACGTTTGTCGGACCGGGAATGGACAGGAATTCCCGGCCGCGCGCCAGTGGAACCGGACGCGACTTCAAGGGGGCCGAGGCGGGGCCGCCGGATTGCGAGGCGCGGTCTTTATACATGGCGTTGCTTTCGATCGTTCGTGACACAGTCTCAGTAGCGCGCCGCAGGGAAAAGCGAAAGACCGCCCTCTCGCTTCCCGGCACCCGCCCGGTCGCTGGGCCGTTTGCCGCCGCTTGCAGCCGAGAGAGACGCGATGACGCGTCAGGTGAATTCGCATTGACAGACCCGCGCCCGCAATGGTGCAACTGACGACAAGACGCGTTCACGGCCCAACGCGACGCCTCTCGCCCTTGCTCGAAGAAAAGGCGCTGGCCCGAAGACGGTATTCAATGACAGGGAGGATCCCGCATGGCTCGGCTGACGATCAACGGAAAGACCATCGACGTCGATGCGGATGGTGGCACGCCGCTGCTCTGGGTGATCCGTGAACAGGCTGGGCTGACCGGCACCAAATATGGTTGCGGCGTCGCGCAATGCGGTGCCTGCACAGTCCATATCGACGGCGCGGCCATGCGCTCATGCAGCGTCACGCTCGACTCAATCACCCCCGAGCAGAAGATCGTGACGATCGAAGGGCTGTCCAACGATTCGTCCCACCCCGTACAGAAGGCCTGGCTCGCTCTGGACGTGCCGCAATGCGGCTATTGCCAATCGGGGATGATCATGGCCGCCGCCGCGCTCCTGCAGCAGAAGCCGAAGCCGACCGACGAGGACATCAGCACCGAAATCACCAATATCTGCCGTTGCGGCACCTATAATCGGGTTCGCGCCGCGATCAAGCAGGCATCCATCGGCTGAACGACAACAGGCTTAAAGCCATTTCAAGGGAGAGCAGCATGACCATCGCGCTCGATATGTCTCGCCGCAGTTTCCTCGGCCGGTCTGCGGCGGTTGCCGGCGGGCTGACGCTGGGTTTCCACATTCCGGGTCTCGCAGGCGACAAGGGCGCTGCCCTCGCCGCCGAGACGACCCCCGAGGTCAATGCCTGGGTCGTCATCAGGCCCGACGAGACGGTGGTGATCCGCGTCGCACGCTCCGAGATGGGACAGGGTACGCTCACGGGCCTCGCGCAGCTCGTCGCCGAGGAACTCGGCTGCGACTGGAAGAATGTGACCACGGAATACCCGACGCCGGGGCAGAACGTCGCGCGCAAGCGTGTCTGGCAGAACTTCTCGACCGGCGGCAGTCGCGGCATCCGCGAGTCCAACGACTATGTCCGGCGCGGCGGCGCGGCCGCACGCATGATGCTGCTGCAAGCGGCAGCCAATGAATGGAAGGTGCCGGTCGGCGAGCTCAGCGCCAAGCTCGGCGTCATCACCCACGCCGCATCCGGCCGAAGCACCACCTACGGCAAGGTCGCCGCCGCAGCGGCGCAACTCCCGGCTCCTGCCGATGTGCCGCTGAAGGACCCGAAGGACTGGACCATCGCAGGCAAGCCGTTGCCGAGGCTCGACACGGCCGACAAGCTCAACGGCAAGCAAGTCTACGGCCTTGATCTGAAAATGCCGGGCATGCTGAATGCCGCGATCAAGGACGCGCCCGTGTTCGGCGCGACGATCAAGAGCTTCGACGCAACGAAGATCGAAGGCATGAAGGGCGTGCGCAAGGTCGTTCCGGTCGGAAACAGCGCGGTCGCCGTCGTCGCCGATACGTGGTGGCAGGCAAAGACAGCCCTCGACGCCCTGCCGATCGTTTATGACACGACGCCGAACGACAAGGTTTCGAGCGAAACGATCGCTGCCATGCTCAAGGAAGGCCTCACCGCGAAGGAGGCCTATGAGGGCAACAAGGCGGGCGATGTAACAGCGGCGCTGGGCTCGGCGGCCAAAAAGGTCGAGGCGGTCTACAGTTTTCCGTTCCAGAACCACGCCACCATGGAGCCGATGAACGCGACAGCGCTCTACACGGCTGAGCGCTGCGACGTCTGGTGTCCGACGCAGAACGGCGAGGCTGCCTTCGCCGCGCTGGTCGAGGCCTCCGGCCTGCCGGCGGACAAGTGCGACGTGCACAAGATCAATCTTGGCGGCGGCTTCGGACGGCGCGGCATGACGGATTACGTGCGCCAGGTCGTCGCCATCGCCAAGACGATGCCGGGCACGCCGATCAAGCTGATCTGGTCACGCGAAGAAGACATGACGCATGGCCGCTACCACCCGATCACGCACGCGAAGCTTACGGGCGCGCTCGATGCGGAGGGCAACCTCACCGGCCTGCACATGCGCATCTCCGGGCAGTCGATCCTGAGCTCCGTCAATCCGCAGGCGCTGCAGGGTGGCAAGGACCCGGCGACGTTCCAGGGCCTCAACCCGGGCGGAGCTGAGGGCGCGTTCAGCTATGCGATCCCCAACCTCTTGATCGACCATGCGATGCGCAACACCCATGTGCCGCCCGGTTTCTGGCGCGGGGTGAACCTCAACCAGAACGCCATCTATGTCGAATGCTTCATGGACGAGCTGGCGCTCGCCGCTGGAAAAGACCCGCTCGCCTTCCGGCAGAAGCTGCTCGCCAAGTCGCCGAAGAACCTCGCCGTCCTCAACGCGGTCGCCGAGAAGATCGGCTGGAACAGCCCGGCTCCGGAAGGCGTGCATCGCGGCATCGCGCAGATCATGGGCTTTGGCAGTTATGTTGCCGCCGCGGCGGAGGTCTCGGTCGACGCAAAAGGCACGCTCAAGATCCTGCGGATCGTTGCCGCCACCGACCCAGGCCATGCGGTCAATCCGCAGCAGATCGCAGCCCAGGTCGAAGGCTCCTTCGCCTATGGCTTGTCCGCCTGCCTCTATGGCGAATGCACGGTGAAGGATGGCCGTATCGAGCAGGAGAATTTCGACACGTACCAGATCATGAAGGCCGATGAGATGCCGAAAGTCGAGGCTCTCCTGATGCCGTCCGGCGGCTTCTGGGGCGGCGTCGGCGAGCCGACGATCGCGGTCGCCGCGCCCGCCGTCCTCAACGCCATCTTCAAGGCGACCGGCAAGCGCGTGCGCAACCTGCCCTTGAAGAACGAGGATCTGCGCCGGGCATGATGGCCCTCCGGCGCGTAGGCGCCGCCAGCGCGGCGCTCGCTCTTGCTGGAGCGCTGGCAGGCACCCCGGCCAGCGCGCAGGCCCTGCCGCAGCCCGGCGCGGAAAGCTGCGGCGGCTGCCATTCGACGCATGGCGGAGCCGGTGCGCCGATGCCGTCGCTACACGGACTTAAAGCGGCCGACATCACGGCCGCGATGCTCGATTATCGCAGCGACAGGCGTCAGCCGACGATCATGAACCGCATTGCCAAGGGCTTTTCCGAGGACGAGATCAAGGCGATCTCGAATTGGCTGGAGCGCCAGCCATGAGCCGCATCACCCGCCGCGCCATGGTCAGCGGCCTCGCAGGCGCGGCCTTGCTCGCAAAAGCCGGGCGCGCGCAGGCGGCGGCGCGCATCGTGGTCATCGGCGGCGGGTACGGCGGCGCCACCTGCGCGCGAGCGCTGAAACGCCTCGGCCTCGACGTGACGCTGGTCGAGCCGAGCGCGACCTATGTCTCCTGCCCGTTCAGCAACGCGGTGATCGCGGGATTGCGCGGGATCGAGGGGCAGGAGTTCACATATGATGCGCTGAAGCGCGAGGGCGTGCGCATCGCGCCGTTGAGCGCCGTCGGCGTCGACGGTCAGGCGCGCATCGCCACGCTCTCCGACGGCACAAAGCTCTCCTACGACAGGCTCGTAATGGCGCCGGGGATCGATCTCCGCTTCGACGCCCTGCCCGGCTACGACGCGGAAGCCGCGAGCATCATGCCTCATGCCTGGAAGGCCGGAAGCCAGACGGTGCTGCTGCGCGACCAGCTTCGCGCGATGCCGGATGGCGGCGTCTTCGTTATGGCTGCGCCAGCCAATCCCTATCGCTGTCCACCCGGCCCCTATGAGAGGGCAAGCCTGATCGCGCATTATTTCAAGACCGAAAAGCCCCGTTCGAAGATCATAATTCTCGATGCCAAGGACGCTTTTTCAAAACAGCGCCTGTTTCAGGCCGCCTGGGCGCAGCTCTATCCCGGCATGATCGAATGGGTGCCGCTATCATCCGGCGGCAAGGTGACGGCCGTCGATCCCAAGGCCATGACGCTGACGACCGATTTCCAGACTTTCAAGGCCTCCGTTGCCAATGTTATTCCCCCGCAGCGGGCCGGCACGATCGCCCAGGCGGCAGGCGTCGCCGACCGCACCGGTTGGTGCCCGATCAATCCATCGACCTTCGAGTCGACGCTGGTGCCAAACGTCCATGTCATCGGCGACGCGGCGATCATGGGGGCCATCCCCCGCTCGGCCTTCGCCGCCAACGGTCAGGGCAAGGCCTGCGCTTCCGTCATCGCCGGACTTCTGGCGCATGAAGACGCCAGCGCTCCACGGCTCATCAACACCTGCTATTCGCTGGTCGCGCCCGATTACGGAATCTCGATCGCCGGCGTCTACCGGCCAGGAACGCCGAGTTTCGTCGAGATCGAAGGTTCGGGCGGCACCAGCCCGCTTGATGCGCCGGCCGAAACGCGCAGGACGGAAGCCGGCTACGCCGAAGGCTGGTTCAGGACGATAACCACCGATGTCTTCGGCTAGCAAAGCGCTCGCTCCGGCCTTGCTGCTCACGGTCTGCGCGATATCGCAGGTGTATGCCGAGGCGCTGCGGCCATTCGAAATCGAGGGCGATGCCATTCCCCGCTCGCTCACGGGTGCGCCGGGCGATGCTGCAAGAGGCGCGGCGATCGTCGGCAACAGGCAGCTCGGCCTTTGCGTTCTCTGCCATGGCGGTCCGTTCGCGGAACCGCGGATGCAGGGCAATCTTGCGCCAGATCTTACTGGCGTCGGCGACCGGCTGAGCGCGGGGCAGCTTCGCCTCCGCATGGTCGACGGATCGAAGATCAACCAAGACACGATCATGCCGTCTTATTATCGTACCGACGGCCTTGAGCGCGTCGCGCCGCGCTTCCGGGACAGGACGATCCTGTCCGCCGAGGAGATCGAGGATGTCGTTGCGTATCTTGCGGGCTTGCGCAACTGATGGGGCGATAGACGAAGGAGTGTCTGAATTGCCGTCACCAGCGACACGACGCGACGTTCTGATCCTCGGCGCAGGCGCGGCGGGATCGATCCTGCTGACGCGCCCGTCCGCAGCGACGCCGGAGCAGATGCGCGAAGCGATCCTCGAACTGACGAACGGCGCGCCGATCCGGCCCGGCAAGGTTCATATCGACGTGCCGCCGCTCGTCGAGAACGGTAATTCGGTTCCGATCACCGTCAGCGTCGACAGCCCGATGACCGCCGACGCGCATGTCACGCTCATCGCTCTCTTCAACGAGAAGAACCCGCAGCCGAATGTCGGCACGTTCAGGATGGGGCCGCGGTCGGGTAAGGCGCGTGTCGCGACGCGCATCAGGCTCGCGACATCGCAGCAATTGACCGCGATCGCACGGCTCAATGACGGGTCGTTCTGGTCGGACAAGGTCGATGTCATCGTGACGATCGCCGCCTGCACGGAGGACTCCTGATGGGACGGGCGCTGATCAACGTTCCCGCAACTGCCAAAGCCGGCGACATCATCGAGATCAAGGCGCTCGTCGCGCATGTCATGGAGACGGGCTATCGCCACGAGGTCGATGGCAAGCCCATACCGCGCGACATCATCAACCACTTCACCTGCGCCTATAATGGCGTCGTCGTGTTCGAAGCGGATTTCTATCCCGCGATCGCCGCCAATCCCTTTCTGTCCTTCACGACCATCGCGACGGAAACGGGCGTGCTCACCTTCATCTGGACGGATGACAAGGCTGAAAAGCAGGTCGAGACGGCCAGGATCACGATCACCTGATGGAAGCCGCGGTGCGTCCTGCCTGGATCGGTCTCGCTCTGGCCGTCCTCGTCGCCGCGGTCGCCGTCCAGCCCTCGCCCGCGCAGGAAACCGTTCGGCCGATCGCGCCTCAGGATCGCCTTTCGGGCAGCGCCTTCATGAGCGCAGAGGCAAGAGCGCTGCAGGCGGATGACGCCAGCAACCCCGCCATGCTTTGGGTGAAGGACGGCGAGGATATCTGGGCCCGCAAGACGGGCGTGGCTGAGCGCTCCTGCGCCGATTGCCATGGCGAGGCGGGCGCAAGCATGAAAGGTGTCGCGGCGCGCTATCCGGCTTTCGACCCGGCCAGCCAGAAGCCCGTCACGCTCGATCAGCGGATCAATATCTGCCGCACCATCAACCAGAAGGCCGAACCGTTCGCTCCCGAGAGCCAGCCCGCGCTGGCGATTGCGTCCTATGTGGGGCTGCAATCACGGGGCATGCCGATCACGCCGCCGGACGATAAGCGCCTGAAGCCCTTCCTGGAGGCCGGGCGTTCGCTTTTCGGCCTGCGGCAGGGGCAGCTCAATCTCTCCTGCGCCAATTGTCACGACGCGCTCTGGGGCGGCAAGCTCGGCGGAAGTCCCATTCCGCAGGCGCATCCGACCGGCTACCCGATCTATCGCCTCGAATGGCAGGGCATAGGCTCGCTGCAGCGCCGTCTGCGGAACTGCATGACCGGCGTCCGCGCGGAGCCCTTCGCGCCCAATTCGATCGAATTCACCGAGATCGAGCTTTACCTCGCCGAGCGGGCAAAAGGCATGACGGTCGAGACGCCGGCAATCCGACCCTAACCCTGATTGATCTCGAACAGGCCGGCGCAGCCCATGCCGCCCGCCACGCACATCGTCACGACCGCGTAGCGCGCCTTGCGACGACGCCCTTCGAGCAAGGCATGGCCGACGAGCCGCGCACCGCTCATGCCGAACGGATGACCGATCGAAATCGCGCCGCCATTGACGTTGACCTTCTCGGGATCGATTTTCAGCGTGTCGCGGCAGTAGATCGACTGCGATGCAAACGCCTCGTTCAGTTCCCAGAGATCGATATCGTCCACCGTGAGGCCGTTGCGCTCCAGAAGCCTCGGCACCGCGAACACTGGCCCGATGCCCATTTCGTCGGGCTCGCAGCCTGCCGAAGCAAACCCGCGGAAGATGCCGAGTGGCGAGAGGCCACGACGCGCCGCCTCCTTGGCCGACATCACGACGCTGGCCGATGCGCCATCCGAAAGCTGGCTGGCGTTGCCGGCCGTGATGAACTGGTCTTCGCCACGCACGGGCTTCAGCTTCAAGAGGCCTTCGAGCGTCGTGTCCGGCCGGTTGCCCTCGTCCTTGGTAAGCGTGACCTCCTCCATCCGCGTCTCGCCCGTGACCTTGTCGGTGACGGCCATGGTCGCACTCATCGGAGCGATTTCATCCTTGAAGAGCTGGCGCTGCTGGGCTGCCGCTGTGCGGCGCTGACTTTCCAATGAAAACGCATCCTGCGCCTCGCGCGAAATGCCGTATCGGCTCGCGACATTGTCGGCCGTCTCGATCATCGATGTGTAGATTTCCGGCTTGTGCGCCATGAGCCAGTCGTTCTGCACGAGTTCGCGCTTCACCTGCGGCTGGACGAGCGAGATCGACTCGACGCCGCCGCCGATGGCGACATCGGCGCCGTCGTTGCGCACAT
>JAIELD010000041.1 GCA_019753285.1 Beijerinckiaceae bacterium
AACGGCGACGGCACGACCGACATCGTATTGCAGAACGGCTCCAGCGCCTATGACTGGACGATCCAGAACGGCCAGCTCATCTCGAGCAGCCTCATCGGAAACACAGGCGGGCTCGTGGTGAAGGCGTGACGTCGTTTGTGATGAATGGTCGGAGTGGCGGGATTCGAACCCACGACCCCTAGTCCCCCAGACTAGTGCGCTAACCGGGCTGCGCTACACTCCGACTGGGGTCGTCTATACGGCGCGATCGGGCATTGCGCAACCGTCAACCGCCGATCGGAAATCATCGAAGGCCACGCCGCAGCTTCGGGCTTTGTTCAGGGACGAATGGCTTCCGCTCGGGCAAACGGCGCCGATCCGCTCATGCCGCGTTTCTCGCGGCGCGTCAGCCAGCGTCCGATCGGTCGCTCGAGCGCATGATAGCTCAACAGGCCCGCGGCTATCGAAGTGGCGATGCCCGCCGGCAGGAACAGCCAGAGCGGCACCGCATCGCCGATCATCGCCGTCCAGACGAGCCGCATCGGCCGCAGCAGGAATTCGTGGACGAGGTAGAGCGAATAGGATGCATCGCCGATCGCGACGAGCCAGCGCCATCCGGCCTTGGCCGGGTTGGCCTGCGGGCCCAACGCAGCCCCTGCAAGCACCATGGTGGCAGGCAGGCTTTCTGCAAGACGCGCGAAGAGCGCGTCCTCCGGCAGCGAGCGGACACCGCCGGTGAGGATGAGCGCAAGGCCGGCCGCGATCAGCGCGAAGGCGGGCAGGGGTCCGAACCGGACCCCGCCATCATGCGCGACGCCGACCAGCATGCCGAACACGAAGCCGAGCACGATGGGGTCGCCCCAGAAGAGCAGGGGGACGGCATTGAACGCGCCGTTGATCCGCAGCAGGCAGAGAAGCGTGATGGAGCCGATCACCAGTGTGAGGCCGATCGCGCGGCGGAACAGCAGACCGATCGCGAAGATGGCGTAGAAGTAGACTTCGAGGTTGAGCGTCCAGCCCGGCGTCACGAGCGGACGCACGCCGCCGTCGGGCCGCGCGAAGGGGAAAAACAGGAAGGAGAGCGCGATGTCGCTCGCCCGCTCCACCGGCACGCGGATCAGGCCGGGCGCGATGAGATAGAGCGCCGTCATGGCGAGCGTGAGCAGCCAGTAGATGGGGATGATGCGCTTCAGCCGCCGCGCCAGGAAGGCTGCCATCTCGCCGCTGCGCCCGAACGCGTCGCGGCAGGTCACCACCATGATGAAGCCGCTGATCGTGAAGAACAGCGCGACGCCGCCGTGCCAGCGCTGATGGTCGAAGAGCGTGGCCTGTCCGGTCGCAGCCGCGATGCGCTCCATCTCGAGCCCGCAATGGAACATGACGACAAAGAGAGCCGCCACGGCCCGGAGGCACTGGATGTTGACGAGCCGGTTCATGATGCGGCGAGCGCCTGTTCGTCGGCATGGCGCAGCGAGGCCGCGCCTGCGCCCCAGGTCGCTCCCACCACCATCCAGAGGTGCCGCCAGTGGTCGGTGTCGATCTGCAGGCCTTGGATGTACTGGATAAAGGTGAACGACCAGATCGCGATGTAGTAGCTTTGCCAGGGGGTGCGCTTCCACACCGCGGTCCAGCCCATGCGGAAGGTGGCGGCGATGAAGGCGATATAGGCAAGGCCGCCGAGCCAGCCATAGCTCGAGAATGCGTTGACATAGGCGTTGTGTGGCGCCTCAGGAAAGAAATCGGTGAAATGAAGCGGGCCGATGCCGTTGGGGCGCTCCAGCAGCAGCGAAATGGCATTGGCGAGCTTGCCGAAGCGGCCGCGCGGGCCTTCGTCATATTCTTGCAGCAGCACGAAGCGCTCGAAGAAGAACTCGCGGATGCTGTCGACCGAGAGGATCACTGCCAGCAGCATCGCGATCAGCGCCAGACCCGCGCAGCCGACGAGGATGACACGCAGGCGGATGCGCGGCGAATGCGTGGTGAGGATGACGAGGACGCCGCAGAGCGCGGCCGAGAGAATGGTGACGCCCCATGCGCCACGCGAAAACGAGAAGAAGATGCCGCCGAGGATGATGAGCAGCGCTGCGAGCGACAGGACCGGTCTTTTCAGCCGGCCGGTGAAGAAGCCCTCGGTCAAAAGGATCGCCGGGCCACATAGAAACGGCCCGAGCACGTTCGGATCCTTGAAGGTGCCGGTCGCGCGGCCATAGAGCGTGAAGATCTCGGCCGAACCCGCCACATCGAAATAGCCCATCATGCCGCATGTGCTGGCGATGACGGCGGCGAGCGTCCAGGCCTGCGAGACGATTTCGAAGCGGCGCTTGGTGTCGGTGAGGAAGACGCCGGCGAAGAACACCGCGGTCACTGACATGTAGAAGGTGATGCCGATGTAAAAGACCGGCTCCTTCTCCATGATGAAGGGAAAGAGCGCGAAAGCGCCGCCAAGATTGTAGAGCATCAGCGGCACGATCAGCAGCGCAGCCGATCGTGCGATGCGGAATTCGGTCAGCGCAAAGGCGATGGCCGTCAGGACGAAGACGATTTCATAGGGCGCCGGCTCGAAAAAGACGAAGAAGCTCGAGAAGATGAGCAGCCAGAGCAGGCCGTTCTGGAGCTTGCGCGGCGAAAAGCTGCGCGTTCCCGGTGCAGCCTCGAACCGCTCCGCGCTGCCGGCTGCGAGCGCGGCGCTCAATATGCGTTCTCGGTCTTGGTGAGCGCGAAAGGCGTCATGATGAGAATGTAGGCGTCAAGGAACACCGACCAGTTCTCGATGTAGTAAAGATCGCACTCCACGCGCTTCTGGATCTTGTCTTCGGTGTCGGTCTCGCCGCGCCAGCCATTGATCTGCGCCCATCCGGTGATGCCGGGCTTTACGCGGTGGCGTGCGAAATAACCGTCGACGACCTCGTCATAGAGGCGGTTCTCGGCCTTCGAGTTCACGGCGTGCGGGCGGGGACCGATCAGCGAGAGGTTGCCCTTGAAGACGACGTTGAAGAGCTGCGGCAACTCGTCGAGCGAGGTCTTGCGGATGAAGCGGCCGACGCGGGTCACGCGCGGATCGTTCTTGGTGACGAGCTTGGAGGCCGTTGCATCGGTGCACTCGACATACATGGAGCGGAATTTATAGACCTCGATCATCTCGTTGTTGAAGCCGTAGCGCCGCTGCTTGAACAGGATCGGTCCGCGCGATTCCAGCTTCACGGCGATGGCGACGATGAGCATGATCGGCCACAGGAGCGTGAGCATCGCGAACCCAACGATCTTGTCGAACAGCCATTTCAGGACGACGTCCCAATCGGCGATGGGCTTGTCCGCCATGTCGAAGACCGGCATGCCGGCAATGTAGGAATAGTTGCGCGGTCTGAAGCGCAGCTTCTGCGTATGCGCCGCGAGGCGGATGTCGATCGGCAGCACCCAGAGCTTTCTCAGCATCTGCAGGAGCCGCGCCTCCGCGCTCACGGGCAGGGCAAAGACCACGAGATCGAGCTTGGTGCGCCGCGCGAATTCGACGAGGTCGTCGACGTTGCCGAGCTTGGGGAAGCCGGCGACAAGCTCGCTCGACCGGTCGTCGTTCCGGTCGTCGAACACGCCGCAGATGCGCAGGTCGGAGTCGGGCTGCTGCGAAAGGGCGTTGATCAAGGTCTCGCCGGCCGCGCCGCCGCCGACAATGGCAGTGCGGCGCTCGAGCCGTCCCTGCCGCGTCAACTGCTTGACGAGAATCTGGACCACGAACCTGAAGGTGAGCAGGCAGGCAAAGCCGATCAGCAGCCAGCTCGCGAAGAACACGCGGCTGAACACGCCTTCGAGCTTGATGAAGAAGATGATCGCGAACGCTGCCATGAAGGCCGTGATCCAGCCGAAGGCGAGGCGCAGGCCCTTGACGACGAGCAGTCGCAGCGCACCGACATGGTAGAGATCCATGATGCGGAAGATGATCACGGTGAGCGCGGCGATGCCGGGGATCGCAACCGCATAGGCGCTCAGAAGGCCGAATTGCGGAGCAAGGTAGACCCAGTAGACGCCGAACCCGACGAGCGAAATCAGCAGGAACTCGAGGAGCTGGACAAGACCAGAAAGCACGATCGGCGAGAAGGAGGGATTGAGCTCGGCCGTGCTCAGCGCCTCGGCAAGCTGCCGCCTGTTGCTGGCTGCGGGCTTTTCCGACCGGGGTGGCAACAGCGCTGCTCCCGCGCCGTCCGCTGCCTTGGCCTGCGCTGCATGGTGCTCCAACATCGTGTTTTCCCAAGACCGGCGGATGCAGCCGTCACGGTTTCAAAGGCCGCGTCGGTCCACGCGCGCCAGAATAGGCCCTGAGCTTTTCAAAGCCGTTAACTCGGTCGCCTCATCGGTCGATTAGTTCGCGGTCGCCAGCGATGCCGCGGGCAGCCGCGTCGCCATGGCGCGCTGATAGGCGGCCTCGATCGTCGCCGCCATGATCTCGACGGAAAAGCTCGCGGCGACCCGCGCGCGCACGCGCTCGGCGCGCGCCTTCAATGTCGCGGGATCGATGAGCGCTTCCCGCATGGCTTCCTTGAGCGCATCGACATTGCCCGCTTCGATCAGAGCGTCGGAGCAATCGCCGAAAATTTCTGGAATGCCGCCGACATTGGTGGAGATGAGCGGCTGCGCGCAGCCGGCTGCCTCCAGCACCACATAGGGCATCGACTCGAAGGTCGATCCAAGCACCATGATGCGCCCGCTTTCGAACGCCTGACGCGCTGGCACCGCACCATTGAAGCGGACTGCCTCGTCGAGGCCGAGCGACGTCGCCTGCTGCCGCAGCCCTGCTTCATCAGGGCCGGTGCCGAAGATTTCGAGGCGCAGCGGGCGGCCGAGCTCGGCTCTCAGTTTCGCCAGCGCCGAGAGGATGATGTCGACGCCCTTCACCCGGCGCAGCTCGCCGATGAACATGAAGTCCGCGGCATCCTCGCGGTGCCGCACCGGTTCGAGCTCGTGCGGAAGAAGGCCGTTGAAGAAGACCTGATGCGGGCGTTTGGTCTGCGAGACGTACTGGAAGTAACGATCGGCCACGAACTGGCTCTCGAAGAGCAGGAGGTCGGAGGCGCGCTCCAGCAGGCGTTCGACCCACATATAGGCCGAATGAGCCATGCTGCCCGGATAGTAGTTGAGGCTTCCGCCATGCGGCGTATAGACCCGCAGCGGCCCGCGGCTCTGCGCTCCGAAGCGGGCAAGACCTGGAATTCGGGCAAGACCTGGAATTCGGGCAAGACCTGGAATGCGGGCATAAAGTCCGCCCTTCGACCCATGGCCATGCACGATATCGGCATCCAGCCTGCGCACGATCGCGTTGACCCTGAGTTGCGCCACGATATCGGAAGGCCGGGGCGAGCGGTGCATGGGAAATCGATGGATGCCGAGCGCGAGGATCGGCTCCAGTTCGGCGATCTGCGCGGCGGTGCGGGCATTGCCCGTTTGCGAGTCGGCGATCATTCCGACCTGGTGCCCGAGGCGCACCTGCACGGCGGCAAGATCGAGCACGTGTCGAAACAGGCCGCCGATCGGCGCACGCAGCACGTGGATGATTTTCATAGGCCCGCCGACGCTCAACCCTGTCGTCTGCTCCGCCGAGCCGCGCCTGCCGGGGACGCCTCGATGCTAGAACAGCCGCTCTTTGATCGAGACCGTATCACCGGGACGTAAAGGGAAAGTAATAGGCACCGCCGCCGTCACGGTCTGACCGTGGATCGTGCGGGTGACCTCGGCATAGGAGCGTGCGGCGCGCGGGCCGAACCCGCCGGCGATCGCCACGGCCGTCTGGATGGTCGATCCTGCGACGTACGGGTATTGGCCCGATTGCGCTACCTCGCCCAGAATGAAGAATGGACGGTACTGCTCGATTTCGACATTGACCTTGGGCTCGCGCAGATAACCACCGCGCAGCCGCCCCTCGATGTTCTTCTCAAGCTGGCTCGTCGTCTGGCCTTTGGCGTCGACAAGACCGATCAACGGAATGGAAATGCGGCCGGACGCATCGACCGCATAGGCGTTCGACAGGGAATCCTGCCCGAATACGATGACGCGAAGGCGATCGCCGGAGGCGAGCGCATAGGGCTCGTCAAGGCCGCCATCCAGTAGTTCGGGCGCGATGTGCGGACCTGCGCAGCCGCCGAGCGCGATCGAGAAGCCCAGCGCGAGGATGAGCGACGCTCTTGTCTTGGAAGACGCTCTTGCTTTGGAAGACGCTCTTGCTTTGGAAGAAGAGAAAAGGCGAAGCATGATAAGCAAACCCAACGAGCACAACTTCACGCATTTAACGCCGGCATGGTTAACAAACCGTCGCTTCTTCCGTTCTTTCCGCCGCGTATTAACTGCATGGCAACCATAACGTGGCTTACTTCCGCCAGTCCGGCCGAACCGGATGGGTTTGGGGCGTTGCCGTATGTTCGAGTTTCTGAAGCGCGGGCGGAAGATAAAACCGGTCGGTGCGCCGACGAAGGCGCCGGTGGCGGAGCCTGTCGTGAAGGCCGAGCTCGCCGCAAAGACCGTCCCCGGTGCTGCGCCGCGGCCGGGCGATGACGTCGATCTGAAGGAGCTTCTGCGCGCCATCGGCCGCAAGAAATCGCTGATCCTCGGGGTAACGCTCGTCGCGTTCCTCGGCTCGCTCGCCTTCGTCAATCTCGTCGCGCCGAAATACACTGCCGAGGCGCGGCTGCTGCTCGAAAATCGCGACACCTATTATTCGCGTCCCGAGAAGGACGGCCGGGGCAATGCCGAAGCGATCGACCCCGAGGCCGTGCAGAGCCAGGTCCAGGTCCTCGGATCGCGCGACCTCGCCCGTCTCGTCATCAAGAACCTCAATCTTGGCGCGCTCCCTGAGTTCGATCCGGTCCTCAAAGGCATTCCCGCCTATATGCGCGTGCTCATTCTGCTCGGCTTCGTGCGCGATCCGACGCTGAGCACGCCCGAGGAGCGCGTTCTCGAGAGCTTCACCAACAAGGTCTCGATCTTCTCGGTCGGCAAGTCCCGCGTCATCGGCATTGAGGCGTCGACCCTCAATCCCGACATCGCGGCCAAGATCGCCAATAATCTTGCGCAGGAGTATCTGGCGCAGCAGCAGGAAGCCAAGAAGCAGACGACCCAGGTCGCATCCTCCTGGCTGAACCAGACGATCGAGCCTCTGCGCCAGAAGGTCGTCGAGGCGGAGGCCCGCGTCGAGGCCTATCGCTCGAAGAACAACCTCTTCGTCGGGGCGAACAACACGACGATCATCAGCCAGCAGCTTTCCGAGCTCAACACGCAGCTCTCGACCGCGCGCGCGATGCAGGCCGAGCAGCAGGCGAAGGCCCAGCTCATCAAGGATGCGCTGCGCACCGGACGCATCTTCGAGGTGTCCGACATCATCAAGGACGATCTGATCCGCAGGCTGACCGAGAACCGCTCCACCTTGCGGGCTCTCTACGCGTCGGAGCAGAAGGTCTATCTGCCGCAGCATCCGCGCATCAAGGAACTGGCCGCGCAGATCGCCGATCTCGAAGGCCAGATCAGGGGCGCGGCCCAGCGCGTCACCCGCTCGCTCGAAAATGATGCGCGCAGCGCGGCAAGCCGCGTCGCCGCCTTGCAGGCCGACATCGAAAGCCAGAAGAAGGTCAACGCGCTGGCGAGCGACGACGACGTCACGCTGAAGGCGCTGGAGCGCGAGGCGAAAGCGCTGCGCGAGCAGCTCGAAACCTACAGCGCGAAGGCGATCGACGCGAATGCGCGCGACACGCAGACCGGTTCGCCCGCCGACGCCAGGATCGTCGCGGTCGCGCTCGCCCCATCGACGCCGTCCTTTCCGAAATCCGCGCCAATCGTTTTCCTGACGACGCTGGCCGGCCTCGTTCTCTCGACGTTTTTCGTCGCCGCCGGCGAACTCCTGAAAGCGCCGCCGCGCATGGCACCCGTCGCCATGCGGGTGGAGCCGGTCATGCCCGTCACGCCTGAGGCGGCGCCCGCAGCCCCAGCGCCGATCGCCACCGAGCCGCCGCCAGACGAGGCCCGCTTTGCTGGATCGAGCCTTGCGGAGCAACACGGCACCCCGCCGGTCGCGGTGCCACGGCCGCCGCGCATGGATGCTCCCATGCAGTCGCCGTTCGATCGTTCGGTCGCCGCGCTGGCCCAGCGCTGTCGCTCATGCGTCTCCACCAAAGCTGCTTCGGGCAAGGCCGGCGGCGTTCTCGTGACAGTGTCCGGAGCGGCGGAAGGCCATGGCGCGACGTCAGTTGCGATTGCTCTTTCACGTGGGCTTGCAGCCCAGTCCCGCACCATCCTGATCGACCTCAACCAGGACAGCCCGGGGCTCGATCACCTCGTCGCCCATTCGGATGCGACGGGCCTGTCGGATCTGCTGTGCGGCGAAGCGTCGTTCGGTGAGGCGATCCACCGCGATCGCGAGAGCCGCCTCAACATCATGCCGCTCGGGCTGATCGACGAGGATGTCGTCGCATCCGATCTTCTCGGCAACGTGTTCGACGCCTTGAAGCAGAGCTATGAGTTCCTCGTCATCGACGCCGGCATCGCCGGAAGTCAGCCGGACGAGATGATCGCCCGCTCCGATCTTGCCGTCCTGGTGGCGATCGGCGACCGTGAGGCGGATGCGACGAAAGCAGCCTATCACCAGCTTTCGCTGGCTGGTGCGGCCAACATAGCCGTCATGTTCAATGAGGCGCAGCGCCCGGCGCCGATCGAAGCCAACGCCCGCGAGCCGGAATTCGCCGTCTAGGACAAGGCCCGGATACAATCCGCCGATGCGGAGCCGGATATCGGCAAAGGACGTGCTGCCGATTGAGACGGCCGCTCGAGCCTGTTAGGCTCGTCGGATAGCCTCGACGACGGAACTGCACGATGTCCCATACACATGACCATGCCGGGCACGACCCGGAGCGCTGGAAGACGGATGGCGTTCGGGTGATACCCGGCGACCAGCTCGATCCCAACGTGCCATCGACCGCCGGCATGGACCGGAAGGCGGCCATCAACTTCGCCCGCGTCGGCGCGCAGAAGCTCTGGGCGGGCACCGTCACCATCAAGCCGGACGCCAAGACCGGCGCGCATCATCACGGGCATCTTGAAAGCATCATCTACGTCGTGCGCGGCAGGGCGCGTATGCGCTGGGGCGAGCAGCTTCAGTTCACGGCGGAGGCGGGGCCGGGCGACTTCATCTTCATTCCGCCATACGTGCCGCATCAGGAGATCAACGCCAGCCCGGATCAAATCCTCGAATGCGTGCTGGTGCGCAGCGACGGCGAGGCGATCGCAGTCAATCTCGACATCGAGCCGGCCGAAAAACCCGAGACCGTGCTGTGGGTCGACCCGGTCCACCCGGCCCCGACACCTGATTGACATGTTCCGGCCGGTATAAAACATTTGCGGGGCAAACAGCCGCCGGCCAATCGAGACGGAGAAATGCCATGCGAGGATTGAAAGCAGGGACGGCATCTGCAGTGTGTCTCGCGGCTTTGATCGGCTTCCTGCCTGCACCGCTCGCGGCGGCCGAGGCCGATGCCGAACAGCTCGTCGACGCGCTGAATGCGCTCTTCGGCAAACAGTCTCTCGGCATTCGCGGCGCGCACACCAAGGGACAATGCGTCAAAGGCACCTTTACGCCGACGCCCGAGGCGAAAACGCTGACGAAATCCGCGACCTTCGCCAAGGCGGCCCCCGTGCTCGGCCGTTTTTCGATCGCCGGCGGCGACCGGAACATTCCGGACGGGACGAAGGATCAGACGCGCGGGCTGGCCATCCACATCGACCCAGACGGCTCGACCGGCAGCGATTTCGTGACCATCAGCGCGCCGGTCCATTTCGCGAAGGATGGCAATGAGATGCTGGCGATCCTGAAGCTGCTGGTCGCCGGCCCCGGCGGCAAGCCGGATCTGCCGAAGCTGCAGGCCTTCGTCCAGGCCAATCCGGGCACCCAGCGCCAGGGCGCCTATCTTGCCTCGAAGCCCGTGCCGGCCAGCTACGCGACCGTTACCTATTTCGCCGTGCATGCCTATACGGCAACCAATGCCGAGGGCGCGTCGCGCATGGTGAAGTTCAAATTCGTGCCCAAGGGCGGCGAGGTCGGCTTGAGCGACGAGGAAGCCAAGGCGAAGCCCGCCAACTATCTTGTCGATGAATTGTCGGCGCGGCTCGCCAAATCGCCTGCAGCGTTCGATGTGGTCGCGCTGCTCGGCGAGCCGGGCGATAAGAGCAATGATCCCTCCGCGACGTGGAAGGACGAGGACAAGCGCAAGACGGTGACTGTCGGCACGCTCGTGCTCACGGGGATCGAGGACGAAAAGACGTGCGATGCCGGCTTCTTCGATCCGGCGAACCTTTCTGAAGGTCTGGCAGGACCGAAGGATGACAACATCTTCGCGCTCCGCACCCCGGCCTATGCGATTTCGGCTGTTCGCCGCGCCAATTGATACGCTGACGGCTCAGCGCCTCAGCCGGCGCAACGCTTTGACGAGACGGGACAGGCGTTCGGACTGTTTCACGCGGCGCTTCAGGCGGGTCGTCGAGCGCATCGCGAGCGCCGCCGCCCGTCCAAGCGGCGATACGCCGAGATAGGCGTCGAACAGCGGGATCGTCGCGTCGGACCACTGCGATTTGTAGCGCGCCTCACCGACGCCGAAATCGAGCTGGATGCAGCCTTCGGCGCATAATCGCCGGATCATCCATTCGAGCAGCAACTCACCCGGCGATGTGCGGGCGATGTCCGGCTCCGCGACATGCGACGTCAGCATCCCGGATGCACAGCCCCGATGGACGCCAACAGCCCAGACCGCGACGATGCGGCCGGCGAGCCGAAGCGCGAAAAGACGCAGGGTCCCGCTTCCGTTGTCGATGCTCTCGATAGCCATCGCATGGAGCCATCCGCGCACGTCATCGTCCGCGAACGCGTCGGGAATGCCCTGCGCCAGGAACTGCGCCGATTTCTGCTCGAAATAGGCGTTGAGAACCTGTTGAGCCTCCTCGGCCGATGCCGCCTCGAAATACACGGTGTCGCCGAGCGCCTGTAGCCATTTCTGCTTCTGCCGGAGTTTCCGGCGCCGTTCCTTGGAGGCGATGCGCGCCAGCAATCGGTCGGCATCGGCATCGAGGAGAAGGGAGGAGCCGAAGCTGGGACTGGGTTCGCCGCCGAGCGCGGCGAGTGGATTTTCAACGCCGAGCCAGATGCGAGGCTGGTTCATGAGCGCGAAGCAGTTGATGCCGGCCTCGCGGCCCGCCTGCTTCAACAGCGTGGCCATTTCGGGCGCTAGCCGCGCGCTCGCGGCGCTGTCGAACACGGGCAGGTTGAAGTTGGCGTGCTTGCCTGCCGGAAAACTCGCCACCGAGACCGGCCCGTTCCGGACGATGCTGAGCGGCATCAGCATCAACGGGCGGTCTTCATCCGAAACAATCACGTACATCATCTCGCCGCGCTCCGCCTGTGCGCCCCAGCAGAGGACGAAGGCAGGCGTCTGGTAGACTGAGGCGGATGCGCGCTTCAGAAGATCGTCCCAAGGCGGACGAATCTCGGTGGCGTCCCGCAAGATGCTGATCCGCAACGGCGATGAAGGGGAGGGCGGCATGGCCACTTTTATGACCGCGCTTGGTTAAGATCAGATAAGGCCGCCGAGGCGTCTCCCGGCAAGCCGCGGTCACTATTGCCGAGCGCCGCGATATGTCCATTATGGGCAATGCCGCGCCCGCTGACAAAATACGATCTCTATCGCTGGGTGCTTCGCGTTTGCCACGCCACCGGGCTGCACGGCGCATTTCGCTCCCGCACGTGCGGGCTCGGCGCGATCCTGATGCTGCATCATGTGCGGCCCTACGCGCCGAGGGGGTTCTGCCCGAACCGCATTCTCGAGATCACGCCGGCCTTCCTCGACGCCGCGCTCGCCCTCGTGAAGGCCAGGGGTTACGACATCGTGCCGCTCGACGAGGTGCCTGCGAGGTTGCGCGCTCCAGAGCCGGCAGCGCCCTTCGTGGCGATCACGCTGGATGATGGCTACCTCGACACGATCGAGCATGCACTCCCGGTTTTTCGCAAGCACCGCGCGCCGTTCACGGTCTTCGTCACCACGGGCTTTGCCGATGCGACAGCGACGCTCTGGTGGCTCGATCTTGAAATGGCGATCGCGGCGCTTTCCGAAATCAAGATCGAGCTCGACGATTTTGCCTTCGCCGCGCCGACGCGCACGGATGAGGAGAAAACGGCCGCCTTTGCCCAGCTTTATGCGACGCTGCGCGCCGGGAACGAATTCCTGTTGCGCAAGGTGGTCGCCGAGCTTGCCGTGAGGGCGGAGATCGATCCGCTGATGACGGTGCGCAGCCTCTGCATGTCCTGGGACGAGCTGCGCGGCCTTGCGGATGAACCGCTCGCCTCGATCGGCGCGCATACGCTGACCCATCCGATGCTAGGCAAACACGACATCAACATCGCCAATCATGAGATCGCCGACAGTCGCAACATCATCGTCAACGAGCTCGGCGTCGAGGTCAATCACTTCGCCTATCCGGTCGGCGACCCGTCCTCCGCCGGGCCGCGCGAATTCGAAATGGCGAGAAAAGACGGGTTCCTCACGGCGGTGACGACGCGCCCCGGCCTGCTGTTCAAGGAGCATGCCGACCATCTCCACGCCCTGCCGCGCCTGTCTCTGAACGGCCTGTTCCAGAGCGAAGCGGAATTTGAGGTGCTGCTTTCCGGCCTTCCCTTCGCCCTGCTCAATCGGGGCAGGCCGCTGAATGTCGGGTGAGGCCTAGCGCGCGCCCGTGTTGGCCGCCGGCTTGTCCGGCCGCGTCATCCATTTGACGAGCGGGAGCAGGGGCAGCACCCAGGCAAGCCCCGCGACCAGATAATAGAGCGCCTGAACGATCTTGAAGGCGACGTCCGGAAGCGATTCCGAAGCTGCCCTCAAGATGAGCGGCGACAGCAGCGTCAGCGCGAAAGCGTAGAGCATGACGAACACGACCATGAGTATGGTACCGATCAGGCTGCGTATCGTGCGGGGCATGCGGTGCGGCTATCCTTGAAAATTGCCCGGGTGGCAGGCAGGCTGTGACAAGACTGCCGTTCAAATCCGTCATGATTGGGTATAGATACCCGTCGTACCCGCTTATGTGGGCGCAACGATCAGGCTTCAAGCCCCCCGGGGCAGGATTTCCATCGAACGGTCCGGATTTGCCCATGACTGCGACAGAACGCTTCACCTACGGCGCAGGGCGCGGCCTCGAGCGGGCCGGCCCATCTTCGGCGCGCGGTCTTGCCTTGACGCGAGGCTGGCTCACGCTGGTCGCCTTGCTGGTGCTCGTGATGGTGACGATCGGCGGCGCGACCCGGCTCACCGGCTCCGGCCTGTCGATCACCGAATGGAAGCCGATTTCGGGCGCAATCCCGCCGCTAAGCCCTGAGACATGGGCGGCGGAATTCGAGCGATACAAGCAGATCCCGCAGTACAAGCTCCAGAATGCCGGCATCAGCCTCGACGAGTTCAAGACGCTGTTCTGGTGGGAATGGGGCCATCGCGAACTCGGCCGCTTCATCGGGCTCGTCTATGCGCTCGGCTTCGTCGCAGGGCTTGCCCTGGGTGTCATTCGAGGGCGGCTCGCAGCGGTTCTATTCGGACTTGGGCTGCTGCTCGGCATGCAGGGCCTCGTCGGCTGGATCATGGTGCATTCCGGCCTGCAGGAGGGGATGGTGGCCGTTGCGCCGGTGAAGCTGGCGCTGCATCTCGTGCTTGCCTGCACGTTCTTCGCCAGCATCGTCGCGGTGCGCGGCAGCCTGCGCGCCGAGCCAGCCGCCGCGCTCCACGGTCCGACACGCCTCTTTCCAACGGCTGTGGCCCTGCTCGGCCTCGTCTTCCTCCAGATCGCGCTCGGTGCGCTGGTTGCCGGAAACAAGGCCGGACTCGTCTACAACACCTGGCCTCTGATGGACGGTGCGCTCGTTCCGCCCTCCGCCTCGCTGTTCTTTGAAAGCCCGTGGTGGATCAACCTGCTCGACAATCATTTGACCGTCCAGTTCAACCACCGGATCAGCGCCTATCTGCTCCTGGCGGTCGCGCTCTGGCATGCCTTCGACGTGCGCCGCACCGTCCCGAAAAGCCCGCTGTCGCGCTCATCACACAGTCTGGCCGGCCTCGTCCTCGTTCAGGCGGTGCTTGGCATCGTGACGCTTCTGCTCGTCGTTCCGCTCTGGGCCGGCCTCGCCCATCAGGCGCTGGCCGTCATCGTGCTTGGCGTGGCGGTGTGGAACCTTATGACGGCCGCAAGGGTGCGGGCTTTCTAGCCGCTGACCTTGCCGAAATCCGCCACGTTGAGCGTCACTCTGCGCAGATGAGCGAGAAGGCGCAGGCGGTTGAGGCGGAGGTCAGCGTCATCCGCGTTGACCATGACACGGTCGAAGAACGCATCGACGGGTGCTCGAAGACTTGCGATAGCCGCCATCGCGCCTGCAAAATCTTCCGCAAGAACGGCTGAAGAAACGGCACTGTCCGCCTCCAGCAGCGCTTTCGCCAGTGCGGTCTCTTCCGCAGCGGTGAGGATCGCCATGTCGGCAGGTCCCTCGAACGCGCCGTCGCCGTCCTTCTTCTCTTCGGCCTTAAGAATGTTCGCCGCCCGGCGGTAGCCGGCGAGCAGCGTCGCTCCGTCATCGCTCGAAAGGAACGAGCCGAGCGCCTCGACGCGCCGGACGATGGTCAGCAGGTCGTCATGGCCTTGAAGCTCCGCCGTTCCGCCCGCTTGCGCCTGCAAGGCGAGCACGGCATCGACGAGATCGTGCCGCGCGCCTTGCTCGCGGAGCTGCACCTTCAGGCGATCGGCGAAAAAGGCGAAGAGGTCGCGGATGGTCGAGTAGCGCGCCTCTGCCGGCATCGCGTAATCGCCGGTAAGCTTGCCGAGCACGATGAAATCGTCCAGCACCTCGCCGAGCGGCAGCTTGATCGCGTTGGACAGAATGAGCCGGATGACGCCGAGCGCCGCGCGACGCAGCGCAAAAGGGTCCTTGCTGCCGGTGGGGCGCTCGTCGATCGCCCAGAAGCCGACGAGCATGTCGATCTTGTCGGCGAGCGCAACGGTGATCGCGATGGGATCGCTCGGCACGCGGTCGCTCGGACCCTGCGGCCGGTAATGATCCTCGATCGCGCGTGCGACATCCGCGTCCTCGCCCTGGGCGGTGGCGTAGTAGCGCCCCATCAGGCCCTGAAGTTCGGGAAACTCGCCGACCATCTCGGTCACGAGGTCGGCCTTGGCGAGCAGCGCGGCGCGGGCGGCCTTGTCGCGGTCGGCCCCGATGCGCGGCGCAAGCTCCTGTGCGAGCGCTACGATCCTTTGCACGCGCTCGTGCTGCGTGCCGAGCTTGGCGTGGAAGGTGATGCTCTTCAGCTTTTCGAGCCGCTGCGAAAGCGGCGTCTTGAGGTCGGTCTCGTAGAAGAACCGCGCATCGGAGAGACGCGCCCTGATCACGCGCTCATTGCCCGCTATGATCGTCGCGCCCTGATCCGCCGCCTCGATGTTGGCGGTCATGAGAAACTTGTTCGTGAGCCGTCCGCTCTTCGGATCGCTGACGACGAAGCATTTCTGATTGGCGCGGATCGTCGCCCGGATGGCCTCGTCCGGCACGGCGAGGAAGGCGGGGTCGAAGCTTCCCATCAGCACCACCGGCCATTCGACGAGCCCGGCGACCTCTTCGAGTAGGCCCTGATCCTCGACGAGATCGAGCCCTTGCGCGAAGGTCAGCGTCTTTGCCTCGCCCACGATGATCTCGCGGCGGCGCGCCGGGTCGAGCACCACCTTGGCGGCTTCGAGCTTGCTGACATAATCGTCGAAACGCTTCACCTCGAAGGCGGCGGGGGCCATGAAGCGGTGTCCGTAGGTCGTGCGTCCGGCACGGATGCCGTCGACTTCGAACGGCACGACCTCGGTGTCCTCTGTCTCGGGCCCGAAGGTCGCAACGATGGAATGGAGAGGCCTCACCCAGCGCAGCGACTGCGGGCTGGCGGAGGCAGCGCCCCAGCGCATCGATTTCGGCCACGGAAAGCCGCGGATGATCGGCGGCAGGATTTCGGCCAGGATGTCGATGGTGGCGCGGCCCTTGCGCTCGATCACGGCGACGTAGCTGTCGCCCTTTTTCGGGTCGCTCTCGATCTTCGCGTCCTCGATCGAGGCGAGTCCTGCCGCTTTGAGAAAACCCTGGATCGCCGCTTCGGGAGCGCCGACGCGCGGGCCTTTCTTCTCCTCGCGCTGGTCCGGCTGGTTGGACGGCAGACCCATGACGCAGAGCGCAAGCCGGCGCGGCGTCGCAAAAGCGCTCGCACCCTCATAAAGCAGCCCCCGCTCGACGCAGGCGCTTGTGACAAGCGATTTCAGATCATCCGCCGCCTTCGCCTGCATGCGGGCTGGAATTTCTTCGCTGAACAATTCGAGGAACAGGTCTGGCATGGATGTCCGGCTGGTGCGGTCGCGTCAAGAAAGAGCGGCTTCGGTCAAGCCCGCTGGCGGTCGATGAATGTTTTCCTCTTGCCCTCTCCGCGCGCAGACGGCAATCCAAAAAGATGAACGCCGATCCAATACAGACCCTCCTACTGCCGTTCGAAACCGGCGAAGCCCCGATGCCTGCGCCTGGTCGCGGCCTGTTCCTGCGCGCCGAGGCGCACCCGGCGCTCGCCTATGGCGAGACGGCGGCGCGCTGGAAGGAGGCGCTCATCGCAGTCCAGAGCTTCAAGCCGGCGTTCGACCGGCTGCAGGCGGCCGGCTTCGACGCGCTGCCGGCGATGCCGGACGATCGCGATTTCGATGTCGCCCTCGTCCGCATCACCAAACACAAGCAGGAGACGCTGGGGCTGCTCGCACAAGCTTACGCCGCCCTTGCCCCGGGGGGCCGGCTGCATGTCGCCGGCGCGAAGGACGAGGGCATCGAGAGCATCGAGAAGCGCCTGAAGAGCGTGCTCGGCCCGGTGAGCAGCGTGTCCAAGTATCATGCGCGCGCCGTGACGATCGAAAAACAGGGCGGTCCGATGCCCGACGAGCTTGCGGCGTGGGCCGATGCCGCCCTGCCGCGCGCCCATGTCGAGCGCTTCGTGACCGCGCCCGGCATGTTCTCGTTCGACAAGGTGGACAAGGGATCGCGGTTGCTGGTCGAGCATCTGCCAAAAGACATCAAGGGCAGGGTCGCGGATTTCGGCGCGGGCTGGGGCTATCTATCGTCTGCGATGCTCGGCGCTTGTCCCTACATGCGCCGGCTAGACCTCTATGAGGCGGAAGCGATGGCGCTCGACTGCGCGCGGCACAACGTGGCCTCGAACCGGGAGGATCTCGAGATCACGTTCAACTGGGCCGATGTAACGGCGGGTGGCATGCCGGCGAAACGCTATGATTTCATCGTCATGAACCCGCCCTTCCATTCGGACAAGGCGCAGCAGGCGAGCCTCGGGCAGGAGTTCATCAAGGCGGCTGCTAAAGCGCTGAAGCCGGGCGGCCGGCTGATCATGGTCGCCAATCTGATGCTGCCCTACGATAGAACCATCGCGGCGGAGTTCGATCTCCATCGGACGCTGGTGCAGGCCGACGGCTTCAAGGTGATCGAAGCGCGGCGGTAAAGCCTAGTCAACCCGCGTCCAGCCCTGCGGCAGCAGCCGCTGCTGCGGCTTGAAGCGCGCCTTGTAGTCCATCTTCTGCGAACCCTCGACCCAATAGCCGAGATAGAGATAGGGCAGGCCCATCGCCTTGGCGCGCTCGATATGGTCGAGGATCATGTAGGTGCCGAGGCTGCGCTGCTGGAGATCGGGATCGTAGAAGGAATAGACCATCGAGAGCCCGTCCTGCAGCACGTCCGTCAGGCACGCGGCGAGAAGGTCGCCTTCGCCCCTGCCGGTGATCGCCGTGTCCGGACCCTTCTTACGAAATTCGATGATCTGCGTGTTGACATGGCTGTCCTCGATCATCATCGCGTAATCGAGCACGGTCATCTCCGCCATGCTGCCATCGCCGTGACGCTCGTCGACATAGGCGCGGAACAGCGAATATTGATCCGAGCTCGGCTTCGGCGTCACCATCGTCCCGACGAGATCGTGGTTGGCGTCCAGCACGCGGCGCATGTTGCGGCTCGGACGGAACTGATCGACAAGAACGCGGACCGAGACGCAGGCGCGGCAGGATTCGCAGGCCGGGCGGTAGGCGATGGTCTGGCTGCGGCGGAAACCGCTATTGGTCAGCACATCGTTGAGTTCAGGCGCGCGCTTTCCGACGAGATGCGTGAAGACCTTGCGTTCGGATTGTCCGGGCAGATACGGGCACCGCGTCGGTGCCGTCAGATAGAATTGCGGCGCATCTCTTGGCTGGCTGGTCAACGCAATCGCTTTCCCGAATCAAAGCCGGAATTCATGCGCACATCGGAGTCTGGCTGTGGAAAGGATAGCAAATCCGCGCCCGGCGGCAACATCCATGTTGTCCCAGCCACCGATGGCGGGCGCACGTCAGACGTAGGGCAGGAACGGCTCGCGACGCGACACGACGAGGCCAAGCAGGATGTCGTGCAGCATGCGCTTGTCGGCCTCGAAAAAGGTCGGCAGCAGCAGGAGCAGCAACAGGAAGAGATGCGGCTGCAGGATGACGAGTCCTGGCACGTAGAACAGCACGGCATGGGCCGCAGCCTGCAGGAAGCCGGGTGTGCCGCCATCCCGCCGTGTGACCTTGAGGTCGAACATCCGCATCCCGATCGTCGCGCGATTGGGGCCCGAGACGGTGACGCCATTATAAAGAAGGGCGAGCGCCGGCATCAGGGCGGGAAGCGCGAGAAACAACGCGATGAACGAAAAGCCGAAGGTCGGTATGGCGAAGATGAAGGCGACGACGAACAGCGCCATGATCAGCGACAGGATCATCAGGAAATCGACGCAGAACGCGAAGATGCGCCGCGTGCGCACGCCATCGACATTGAAGGCGGGCCCGACCGTCACAGGCGGCTGCATGCGATAAGCGGTGTTCGGCATGTTCGAGTTCATCGGCGTCTCAATTCTTTGCGCATGCCACCTGCGGCAGCAGTCAAGACATGGTGACTGCCCTGATAGAGTCAAGCGATTGAACCGCGCATGAATGGGTCTTGCCGCAGCCTGCAGCTAGACCCGTCGCGGCGCGAGATCGCCGAAGCCGAACAACCCGCCGGGGCGCAGCACCAGCAGGGCGACGAGAGCGCAGAAAATGGCAATGTCCCGGCTCTCGATCGGCAGATTGGCGGACCAGAGCGCTTCAAGGATGCCGAGCGTCAAGCCACCGAGCATCGCGCCCGGCAGCGAGCCGATGCCGCCGGCAACCGCCGCGACCAGCGCCTTCATGCCGAGCAGCCTGCCGTCGGAATAGCCCATATTGCCGTATTGGACGCAGAAGATGAAACCAGCAAAGCCTGCCAGCCCGCAGGCAAGGGTGACGGTGAGGCCGAGGACCCGCATCTGCGAGACGCCGAACAGCGAGGCGGTCAGCGGATCGTCGGCGCAGGCCCGCCAGGCCCGCCCGAACCGGCTCCGCTTCATCAGCAGCAGAAGGAGCAGCGCGACCGACATGCTCGAAACGAAGACGATCAGCGAGAAGGGCGTCACCGTGATCTGCAGCGTGTTGGCGACAGCCACGACCGATGGCGTGCTGAGGACGGGTGCCAGCCAGCGCGGCTGCTGGACGAGCGCCAGGAACTCGGGCAGCGCGATCAGCAGTCCCGCGGTCGCGATCAGGATGGGTTGCCCGGTATGGGCCCGCATGCTGCGCTCGCCGACCGTGTGATCGATGAGGTCTCGCCGCATCAGCGGACCGAGGACGAGGGCAGCGAGCGCCTCGCCCCAGCAGGCTGCGAGCGTCAGCGCGATCACGGCGGCGAAGAGCAGCGCCAGGGCCGGCGGCACGCCGCTGCCGATCTCGAGCCGGCGTATCGCCTGAAGACCGAAAAGCGTCAGCGCGCCCGCCACCCCGCCGATCGCCGCAAATCCGCCGAAGGCGAGGTTGATGCGGCCGATCAGCCCGTAGACGAGCGCATAGCTCGCCGCGAGCAATGCATAGACGCCAGTCATCGGCAGCAGGGCTAGGCTGTGCTGCAGGAACGGCCCGAGAAATTCCGGCAGATGCGGCAGGCGCGCCAGCTCGGCCGTGCCGGGCCCCGGAGCCTCCGCCGCGGTCTCGGGATCGGTGAGATAATAGCGCGTTATGAAAATGAGCGCCGCTTCGCTGACATGGCCGCGATCGGTGATGACGGCGCGCAGCACCCGCTCGCTTGCCGAAAACCCGACCGGATCGAAATAGCAGAGCGTGTAATGCGCCCCGTGCCGGCGGCCCGGAGGCTTTGCGAGATAGTCGATGCGCAGGCCGACGAGCGCGTTGCCCTCCAGCGGGTCGAGCGCGCCGACGGCGGACACGTCGATCACCGTGCCGCCGGGATGAAGAACGGGCAGAATGGCGCGGCAGATGCGCGCCTGCTCGCTATCCGTTTCGGAGACGCAGGCGGTGAGGAAGGCGGCGACGACGATGACGAAGAGACGGGCGATGCGGTTCATGGAGGCCCATGCCAATCGCGGCGTCGTTCGATCAGCATGGACGTTTCTGCTCCGGCTCCGTACAAGCGGATTGACCGCAAACCATCAAACAATTGATGAACGGTTAGCTCGCCATTTTCAACAACTCAGCGGCGCGCGGGGCGAAATAGGTGAGGACGCCGTCGGCTCCGGCGCGCTTGAAGCACATCAGGCTTTCCAGAATGGCCCGGTCCCGATCGATGAATCCGCCGGCGCTTGCCGCCTCGATCATCGCGTATTCGCCGGAGACTTGATAGGCGTAGGTCGGCAGGCCGAAATCCTGCTTCAGGCGATAGACGATGTCGAGATAGGGAAGGCCCGGCTTCACCATCAGCATGTCCGCGCCCTCGATCACGTCGAGTTCGGCCTCGCGCAGCGCCTCGTTGCCGTTGGCCGGGTCCATCTGGTAGGTGCGCTTGTCGCCGGTGAGCGCGGCGAAGCTGCCTACGGCGTCGCGGAACGGCCCGTAGAACACTGAGGCGTATTTCGCCGCATAGGACAGGATCTGCACCAGTTCGAGGCCCGACTGGTCGAGCGTCTCGCGGATCACGCCGATGCGGCCGTCCATCATGTCGGATGGGGCGATCACGTCGGCGCCGGCCTCCGCCTGCACCAGAGCCTGCTGCGCGAGCACCGCGACGGTCTCGTCGTTGAGGATCATCCCGTCGCGCATCAGCCCGTCATGGCCATGCGAGGTGTAGGGATCGAGCGCCACATCGGTGATGATACCGATCTCCGGAATTTCCTTCTTGATCGCCCGGCAGGTGCGGCAAATGAGGTTGTCGCCGTTGACCGCCTCGCTACCCTGATCGTCGCGCAGCGCCGGATCGGTGTAGGGAAACAGCGCGATCGCCGGAATGCCGAGCTTCGCGGCCCGTTCCGTCTCGCGCAGCGCCTGGTCGATCGAAAAGCGTTCGACGCCGCTCATCGCCGCGATCGGCACGCGCAGATTGTCGCCCTCTATGACGAAGACGGGCCAGATGAGATCGGCGGTGGTCAGCGTGTTCTCGCGCACCATGGCGCGCGCCCAGGGCGATTTGCGGTTGCGGCGCAGACGGGTCGGCAGATCGAGGCTGTTTTTGGTCAGCGCCAGCTTCGATTTCGTGACCGTGTCGATTGGATGATGCACCGGCTTTGCTCCTTGGCCCTGTGTCGTTTCCTTGACAGATATCAGACTGGAACCGTTCCAAAAAGACCATGCGACCAAAAACGCGCGCTCCGGCTGCTCACCTTTACCCTTCGGCCATATTGACCCTTTCGCCCCGCTCGCGTTAGGCGCACTATTCGAAGCAAGGGGGATGGGCATGGACGCAGCGCAGCAGCACGATCCGGCGGTTGAGGCCGAGGTGACGTTCGAGGTGCGCGGCGAAGCCGGGTTGATCACCCTCAACAGGCCGAAAGCCCTCAATGCGCTGACGATCGGCATGGTGCGGGCTCTCATGCCGAAGCTCGTCGAATGGGCGGCCGATCCCGCCGTCACGCGGGTCATCGTGACCGGGGCTGGCGGCAAGGCGTTCTGCGCGGGTGGCGACATCCGCGTGCTCTACGACATGGGCAAGGCCGGCCGCTTCGAGGAAGCGATGGTGTTCTGGCGCGAGGAATATCAGCTCAATCGGCTGATCAAGCGCTATCCCAAACCCTATATCTCCATGATCGACGGCATCGTCATGGGTGGCGGCGTCGGGCTCTCGGCCCATGGCGCGTATCGTGTCGCGGGAGACCGTTATCTGTTCGCGATGCCGGAGGTCGGCATCGGCTTCTTCCCCGATGTCGGCGCGACCTATTTCCTGCCGCGCCTGCCCGGTTTTGCCGGCGACTATCTGGCGCTGACCGGCGCACGCATCAAGGCGGGCGACGCCTTGCTGCTCGGACTTGCGACGCAGGCCGTGCCGAGCGAACGCTTCGACGAGGTGATCGAGAAGCTTTGCGCCGGTGAAGACATCGACCGGACCTTGAGAAAATACATGGCCCCGGCCGCTGAAGCGCCGCTCGATCATGAGCGGGCATTGATCCATGCGGCCTTTTCCGAGCCTAGCCTTGCGCTGATCCTCGCAAAGCTCGACGCCTTCACCGCCGCCGGGTCGCGTTTTGCCGCCGAGACCGCCGCCGCGATGCGCTCCAAATCGCCGACATCCATGGCGATTGCGCTGGAGCAGATGAAGAGGGGCCGGTCGCTGTCGTTCGAGGAGGCGATGGCGCTCGAATACCGCATCGTGGCGCGCATCGGCGCGGGGCACGATTTTTACGAGGGCGTGCGCGCCGTCATCGTGGACAAGGACCAGAAGCCGCTCTGGCAGCCCGCCGCAATAGACGATGTGAGGGACGAAGACATCGCGCTCTACTTCGCGCCGCGGCCCGAAGACGAACTCACCTTCGCGGAGCGCGTCTGAGCCGATGCAGACCGCGCACTTCTTCCCGTCGACGCGTGCCGGCTCATGACGCGCATCAGCCAGCCGCTCACGAGCGATGACGAGGTGGATGACGAAGCCGCCATCAGCCGCAACACCATCCAGTCGATGCGATGGACCACGATCCTCGTCTGGTTCCTGCGGCTCAGCGCCATCCTGTGCATGGCGCGCGGCCTCACATACTGGGCAGAGCTTTTAGGCATGTTCGACGTCGATCTCGTCGATCGCCCGCCGTTGCAGCAGGGAGCGATCGTCTTCTTCGCGGCGATCTACTGCTTCGCCGCTGTCGGGCTCTGGCTCGCGGCGGCCTGGGGCGCCGTCGTCTGGTTCATCGCCCTACTCGGCGAGACCGCCTATCTCTTCCTCGAGCCGGGCATGAAGTTCGACCTTGCCGAGAGCGTCGCCGGCCTCGGTCCACTGCGCTCGCCGGGACACGTGCTCGTAGGCCTGCTGATGGTGGCGATCTATCTGACGCTGTTCTGGCTCTCGTCGCATGAAGAAAAGTAAATCGGAAATAAAGACAGTAACGAGCAATTTTATCAAATTAACATCTTGTATGGACAATAGTAATATTCAGTTCATCAAGTCATAAATGATTCATCTTGAGTCATAAATGAAGCGTTTAGGCTATAATTTAAGTCGGTTTTTATTCGTCATCCCTATGGTTGGTTTTACAAAGAGACGGCACAAGCCGATCTCAAAAAAATCACACAGGGTTCTGGCACATGAAAACAGCATTGACCGCGCCCTCCGGCGCTGAAACCGAAACGCAGGTCACGCCGATCCGTGCGCATTATCTGGAGTCGCTCACACTGGTCGAGCGCCTTCATCGCCGACTGCTGGATGTGATCAAGGACGAGTTCGACCGCCGCGGCCGCGCCGACATCAACAGCGTTCAGGCGCTCCTGCTTTACAACATCGGCGACAAGGAAGTGACCGCCGGCGAACTGCGCACCAGGGGCTATTATCTCGGCTCGAACGTCTCCTACAATGTGAAGAAGCTGGTCGAGATGGGCTATCTGTCGCATCAGCGCTCGCGCATCGATCGCCGCTCGGTCCGTATCGCGCTCACCGAGACGGGCCAGGACGTGCACGCCATTGTCTCTTCGCTTTATGAAAAGCATGTTCGCACGGTCGAGCAGATCGGCGGCATCAAGGCCGACGAGTTCTCCCGTCTCAACGAGGCGCTGACCCGTCTCGAGCGCTTCTGGACCGACCAGATCCGCTTCAAGCTCTGATCCACGATCGGGATCGCTTTAAGGTTTGGCGGATGCGTCCTGTGCCGCCGCCAGCGATCTCAACTCTGCAACACAATTATCGAAGCGCCGCCGTCCGGGCGGCGTTTTTTATTGTCGCTGATGAAGCGTCGGGCGGTCGTCCGGCCTTCGGTATGGCATCAATACCACAGCAAAAACGGTCATTTGCGATATTCGTTCGATCGTCCGCTTTCGCCTTAGTTTTGCCCCTTGTTCTGCCCTAACGCTCACTTTCGCGTGTCGATCGGCATTTGCGTTTCATTCTGACTTTCGGAAACCTCTTGTTGAGGTTAGTAAGTCATAAAGATCGCTTAGCTTGAGCAACGCAGCGCAGCGGATCTGCGGCTCTTTCAACTGGTGGAAATCAAAGAATGTCGTCTTCGTCTCATACGCTTTCGCGCCGGTTCGTGCTTTCGGCGGGCTCGGCAGTTTTCGCGTCGGCAGCGTTCCAGAATTCGCTCTTCGCGGCCCCGATCGACGGGTCGTTCGGTAGCCAAGCGGAGTGGGGCCTGACCTACAACTCCGGCACGCGCGACGAGCGCAGTGTTCGCTCGGAATCGCCCATCCTCTCCTCTGCGACTGTGCAGGCGACCGAGGTGATGATCCAGCGCTATCAGGATCTCGCGGCTCGCGGCGGCTGGCGCCAGTTGCAGCCGGGCCGCACGCTGAAGGTCGGCTCGCAGGGCCCCGCAGTCGTCGCGCTGCGCGAGCGGCTCATCGTCACGGGCGACCTCGACCAGGAGCTTGCCGCATCGCCGTCCTTCGACTCCTTCGTCGAAGCCGCCGTCAAGCGCTTCCAGGAGCGTCACGGCCTCGGACCGACCGGCGTCGTCGGCAACCAGACCTACGCCGCCTTCAACGAGCCGATCGAGGTCCGCCTGAAGCAGCTCGAGATCAACCTCGTGCGCCTTCGCACCTACGCCGGCAATCTCGGCGGTCGTTTCGTCACGGCGAACATTCCCGCCGCCTATGTCGAGACTGTCGAGAACGGCCAGGTGCAGACGCGCCACGCTGCCGGCGTCGGCAAGATCGACCGCCAGTCGCCGATCATGATGGCGAAGATCCTCGACGTTAACTTCAACCCGTACTGGACGGTGCCGGCCTCGATCATCAAGAAGGATCTGATCCCGAAGATGCAGAAGGATCCGACCTATCTCGACGAGAACAAGATCCGCATCATCACGCCGGACGGGCATCAGCTCCAGGCGAGCCAGGTCAACTGGAATTCGGATGAGGCGACGCGCTACAAGTTCCGTCAGGATCCGGGCGGTGAATACAATTCGCTCGGCTTCGTGCGCATCAACATCGCCAATCCGCATGGCGTCTACATGCACGACACGCCGGCCAAGGGCATTTTCGGTGACGATTTCCGCTTCGTGTCCTCCGGCTGCATCCGCGTTCAGAACGTGCGCGACTACATCGCCTGGATCCTGAAGGACAATCCGCAGTGGAACCGCCAGGCGATCGACGAGGCGATCCGTTCGGGCCAGCGCATCGACGCGAAGCCCGCCGCGCCGATCCCGGTCTACTGGGTCTATATCACCGCATGGGCGACGCCGGAGGGCGTGGTTCAGTTCCGTGACGACATCTATGGCAAGGACGGCATCGGCCCCGGCGCCGTCACCAAGGCGCTGCAGGCCGCAGAGGACGAATAGGCCGAACGCGCGTTTGACAAGGACGCCGGATTGAGCAGAGTTTGGAAGCGCGAAGGGCATCTCCTTCGCGCTTTTTCTTGAGGTGACGTCCGATGGCCTTTGAGTGCACCATTCCCGCGCAGCCGACCCCGCAGCAGGATGACGCCAATCTGCGCATCACCCGCTGGGATTTCGAGCCGGGCGCGGTCACGGGCTGGCACGAGCATGGCTGGCCCTACCTCATCACCATGCTCGTCGCAGGCACGCTTCGCGTCCATAATGGCGCGGAGGTGACGGAGGTGCCGCTCGCCGCCGGCCAGACCTATGTGCGGCCGGCCGGCATCAGGCATGACGTGATGAACGGCTCCCCGCATAAAATCGCCTTCGTCGAGACCGAGTTCAAGCGCCCCGAAGCAATGGCGGTGCTGGGCGTCGGCGAGTGAGACCGGACCATCGTCAGCACGCCGAGCACTGAGACATCGCGTAAGCTTTGCGACGCTTCCATTCTCCGCAGCAGCCGTGCTAAGCCCTCGCGCGATCGTTGGCGCAAGCGCCGGGAATGACAGGAGAGACCGATGGCCGACACCGAAACCTTCATGGCCCGGAGCTATGACGCGCATCAGGCCGCGCATGGCGCGCCGCGCTCCAACAGCTTCTTCGGCAGCGATCTCGCTCATGCCGACCCAGAGATCGCCGAGGCCATCACCCTCGAAATGGGCCGCCAGCGCGACGAGATCGAGCTGATCGCGTCCGAAAACATCGTTTCCCGAGCCGTTCTTGAGGCGCAGGGTTCGATCATGACCAACAAATATGCGGAAGGCTATGTCGGCCGGCGCTATTACGGCGGCTGCCAGTTCGTCGATATCGCCGAGAAGCTCGCGATCGAGCGCGCCTGCCAGCTCTTCGGCTGCGGCTTCGCCAATGTTCAGCCGAATTCCGGCAGCCAGGCCAATCAGGCCGTGTTCCTCGCGCTCATGCAGCCGGGCGACACCTTCCTCGGCCTGGACCTCAGCGCCGGCGGCCATCTGACGCACGGGGCCAAGGTCAACATGTCCGGCAAGTGGTTCAAAGCGGTGCATTACACCGTGCGCCAGGACGATCAGCGCATCGACATGGAGATGGTCGAGCGAATGGCGCATGAGCATAAGCCGAAGATCATCATCGCCGGCGGCTCGGCCTATTCCCGCCATTGGGATTTTGCCAAGTTCCGCGAGATCGCGGATGCGGTCGGCGCGTATCTCTTCGTCGACATGGCGCATTTCGCAGGGCTCGTGGCAGGTGGTTCGCACCCCTCGCCGTTCCCCCATGCACATGTCGCGACGACGACCACCCACAAGACGCTCCGCGGCCCGCGTGGCGGCCTGATCCTCACCAATGACGAGGATCTGGCGAAAAAGTTCAACTCGGCGATCTTTCCCGGCCTGCAGGGCGGCCCGCTGATGCATGTCATCGCCGCAAAAGCGGTCGCCTTCCACGAAGCGCTGCAGCCGGGCTTCCGTCATTATGCGCAGGCAGTGGTCGAGAACGCGAAAGCGCTCGCCCAATCCATGCTTTCGAACGGTTTCGCGCTGTCTTCCGGCGGCACGGACAACCATCTGATGCTGGTCGATCTGAGGCCCAAGGGCGTCACGGGGGCGCAGGCGGAAAAGGCGCTCGGCCGTGCCCACATCACCTGCAACAAGAACGGCATTCCGTTCGACCCGGAAAAGCCGACGGTGACGTCCGGCATTCGGCTTGGATCGCCCGCCGCCACGACGCGCGGCTTCGGCGTCGCCGAATTCGGTGAAGTCGGCAACCTCATCACGGAGGTGCTCGAAGGACTCGCGAAGAATGGCGAGGCTGGCAATGGCGCGGTCGAAGCCGCCGTCAAGGCCAAGGTCACGGCGATGACGGCGCGTTTCCCGATTTATTGAGCAAAGGGGCGCCCGGCGCCGGAGTTGAGGTATGCGGTGCCCTTATTGCGGATCGCCTGACAGCCAGGTGAAGGACAGTCGGCCGACCGACGATTCGACGTCGATCCGGCGGCGGCGCGTCTGCCCGGATTGCGGCGGCAGGTTCACCACCTTCGAGCGCGTGCAGTTGCGTGAGCTCGTCGTGCTGAAGCGCTCCGGCAAACGCATTCCATTCGAACGCGAGAAGCTCGAGCGCTCGGTGGCCATCGCGCTCCGCAAGCGGGACGTCGATCCCGAACGCGTAGAGCGCATGCTCAACGGCGTCGTCCGCCAGCTCGAGAACATGAGCGAGGGCGAGGTGACCTCGCAGCAGATCGGCGAACTCGCGATGGAAGGGCTGAAGCGGCTCGACCTCATCGCCTATGTACGCTTCGCCTCGGTCTACAAGAATTTCAGCGAAGCGAGCGATTTCGGCGCGATCGTCGATGAATTGAAGGGCGAGGACCCGGACAGGCAGATCGCCGAAATCGATCCGCCGGCAGGCTGAGCGTGGACGTCGCCACTCATTTCGGCATCGGTCCGCCGGGCGCCAGGACGCAGGCCGAATACGATCTCGCCTTCATGCGCGTCGCGATCGGCCTGTCGCGCCGCGGGCTCGGGCTTACCGCTCCCAATCCCTCGGTCGGCGTGGTCATCGTTCGGTTCGATGGCGACGCGCCTCGCGTCGTCGGGCGTGGCGTGACGGCGGCCGGTGGCCGGCCTCATGGCGAGCGGATCGCGCTCGATCAGGCAGGAGACCTAGCGCTCGGCGCCACAATGTATGTGACGCTGGAGCCCTGCGCTCGGCGCAGCATCATGCGCGATGGCCCGTCCTGCACCGACGCCATACTCTGTTCGGGCATCAGGCGGGTGGTGATCGGCGCAAGCGATCCGAGCCCCTTTGCGGCCGGAGAGGGTGCAAAGCGTCTTCGCGCCCACGGCATCGAGGTCGTAACCGGCGTCTGCGAGGCGGACGCCGGGCGTGTCAATCTCGGCCATGCCCTGCGGATCACGCGGCATCGACCGCTCGTCTCGCTGAAGCTGGCGCGGACGGCGGATGGCTTCGCAGCCGCCGCGGACGGGGGGCCGCTCAAGATCACGGGGGCGGATGCCGATGCCCGCACGCATCGGATGCGGGCGCAGTCGGACGCCATCGCGGTCGGCGTCAACACGGTGCTGCGCGACGACCCCATGCTCACCTGCCGTCTTCCAGGACTGGAAGAGCGCTCGCCCGTGCGGATCGTGTTCGACACGCATCTGCGCACGCTGCTCACGAGCCGGATCGTGGAAACGGCGGGGAACACGCCGACCTGGATCATCGCGGGGCTTGATGCGACGGCTGCCGCGGAACGCCGCCTGATGCTCGCCGGCGTCGAGGTCATGCGCGTCGAGGTCATGCGCGTCGAAGTCATGCGTGTCGAAAACCGGGGCGATGACCGAGAAAAGCTTGATCTTCGCCAGGCTTTGGGGCTGCTTGCCGATCGTGGCATCACCCGGCTGATGCTGGAAGGCGGGCCGACGCTCGCCGACGCTTTCGCAGCGGACGATCTGATCGACGAGGTCACGCTGCTGACCGGGCCGATCTCGATAGGCGCGGGCATGCCCGCCATCGGCGATCATCTCGCAGCGCTCTTGCGGCGCATGACAAGCGATGGGCATATCGAGAGCCACAAGCTTGGCGCGGATACCATCGAGCGCCTCACCATCAGGAACGATTGATGCCATGTTCACAGGGTTGGTAACCGATATCGGCGAGGTGATCGCCATCGAGGATGCGGAAAATCTCCGCCGCCTGCGCATCGCCTGCTCCTACAAGCCCGAGACCATTGCGCTCGGAGCCTCGATCGCCTGTTCCGGCCCATGCCTCACGGCGGTCGAAATCGGCATCGGGGCTGACGGGCGCACCTATTTCGACGTTCAGGCGGCGGCAGAGACGCTGGCGCGCACCACCGTCGCGAGTTGGACCGTCGGCAGCCGCGTCAATCTGGAGCGCTCTCTCAAGATCGGCGACGAACTCGGTGGTCATATCGTGACGGGGCATGTCGACGGCACGGCGACGCTGATCGAGCGGATCGACTTCAACGGCACGGCGCGCTTCCTCATCCGCGCGCCGTCGTCGCTGTCGCGCTTCATCGCCGAGAAGGGTTCGATCGCCCTCGATGGCACCTCGCTCACCGTCAACGGCGTTTCGGGCGACGATCTTTCGGTGCTCATCATCCCGCATACCCTCGCCGTCACCACCTGGGGCGGTCTCAAGGAGGGCGACCGTCTCAACATCGAGGTCGATCTCATGGCCCGCTACGCCGCGCGGCTTGCCGGGCACGAGCAGCGCGACGCGATGGCCTAGATCTGTTAGCCGCCACGCACGTTGCGCCTGCTTCGCTCGATGCGACAAAGCATCGGCGCGGCGGCGGCACTCCATCCTTGCCCCATGGGGCCGTTGGCCTTATCTCCGCCTGACAGGGCTCAAGCCTTGCAGGAGTTTGCTGGGGGATTTTCATGGTTGAGCCAAGCCGGGGGGCGGCGAGTGCGCTTGAGGCTGAGGGCGCGCGCTTTCTGATCGTCGAAGGTCGATATTACGATCACATCAACGATGAGTTGCTGGCTGGCGCGCGGGAAGCGATCAGCGCGGCTGGCGCGAGCGCTGAAGTCGTGACGCTGCCTGGCGCGCTGGAGTTGCCTGCCGCAATCGCGATCATGCTCGACGCCGCAGCGGCGAAGCGCCAGCCTTATGATGGGGTCGTGGCGCTCGGCTGCGTGATCCGCGGCGAGACGGGGCATTACGACATCGTGGCGGGCGAGAGTGCGCGCGCCCTGATGGACCTGTCGGTTGCCCGCAAAATTCCGCTCGGCAACGGCATTCTCACCGTCAACACCGAGGCGCAAGCGTTGGAGCGCGCGCGGCGAAGCGAGATGAACAAGGGCAGGGGCGCGGCCGAGGCTGCGATCCAGCTCTACATGCTCAAGAAGAAAGTAACCCGATGAGCAGCCATAGCCGAGGCGAGAAACGGGCGGCCGCACGGCTCGCCTCCGTACAGGCGCTCTATCAGATGGACCTCACCGGCAAGGGCCTGCCGGACATATTCGCCGAGTTCGAAAGCTTCTGGATGGGTAAGGAGATCGAGGGCGACACCTATCTTCCGGCCGAAGGCGCGCTGTTCCGCGAAATCGTCGAGGGCGTCCTTGCGCAGCAGCGTGTTGTCGACCCAAAGGTCGATCAGCTTCTCGCAGAGGGCTGGCCGCTGAAACGCATCGAAAGCGTGATGCGCGCGACCTTGAGGGCCGGGGCGTTCGAGCTCATGTTCAAGAAGGACGTTCCGGTTAAAGTGGTGATCTCCGAATACGTCAACATCGCCCATGCCTTCTTCGAGCGCGAGGAGGTCAACATGGTCAACGCCGTGCTCGACAGGCTCGGTCATGAAGCGCGGGCCGAGGAGTTCGCCAGGGGCGTTTGACCATAGCGGCGGAGGTGCAGCGTGACCGACGAGCGGCCATCCGAATTCGAGCTCATCGAGCGGTTCTTTGCGCCCATGGCCGCGCCCGGCGCGTTCGGGCTGCTCGATGATGCCGCATGCGTCTCCGTTCCTGACGGACACGACCTCGTCGTCTCGAAGGACATGCTCGTCGCGGACCGCCACTTCTTCAGCCATGATCCGCCGGCGCTCATCGCGGCCAAGGCGTTGCGCGTCAACCTGTCGGACCTTGCCGCCAAGGGCGCGGTTCCACTCGGGTTTCTCTTGGGTCTGGCGCTTGCCGAGGATTGGCAGGTCGACTGGCTAGAGGCGTTCAGCAGAGGCCTCGCGGCGGATGCGGCGCGGTACGACATTCCGCTGCTCGGCGGCGACACCGTCAAGGCGCATGGCGGAACGACGCTGTCCGTGACGGTGCTTGGCTCCGTGCCGAAGGGGCGGATGGTCCGTCGCACCACGGCGCGCGCGGGTGACCGTCTCTACGTCACCGGCACGATCGGCGATGCGGCGCTGGGTCTCCGCCTGTTGCAGAAGCCTTTGCCAGACTGGGCGATAGCCCTGGACGACGCGCAGCGTCATACCCTCATCGACAGATACCACCTGCCGCAGCCGCGCAATGCGCTCGCCATGGCCGTTCAATCGCACGCGAGCGCCGGCATGGACATCTCGGATGGTTTTGTCGGTGACCTGTCGAAGCTGCTCTCCAAGGCGAAGCTGTCGGCGAGGGTGAAGCTTGATGAAATTCCTCTGTCTTCCGCGGCCCGCATGGCGATCGCGGCCGACCCGTCCCTGATCGAAGTCGCGCTGACCGGCGGCGACGATTACGAGATCATCATCGCGGTGTCGCCTGGCGAGGCGGAGCCGTTCGAGCGGCTGGCCGGGGAATGCGGTGTGACGCTAGCCTGCCTCGGATCGACCACGGGCGCCGGGGCGCAGCCACTCGAGATCGTCGACGGCGAGGGCCGCGCGCTGAGCTTCAATGCGCAGTCATTCGCCCATTTCTGATTGATTGCCGGCCAGGACGACTGCATTCGCAATTCCTGTCCAACTTATCCCGTCTTCTCGCCATTTAATCGCCCTCAACCGCTTGGCACGCGCGGTTTGCTTTTGTAGCCTCGCGCGGCAATAAAAATCCGATGCGGCCGATAATCAAGAACTCAAGGGCGGCAAACGGTCATTCGGGGCAATCCGAGACGGGGACGAAATCATTATGGCATTGGGAATCATCATACTGTTGGGCGCGCTGTCCATCGTTTACGGCGTCTGGGCGATCCGCTCGGTCATGGCCGCAGACGCAGGCAACCAGCGCATGCAGGAAATTGCCGCCGCCATCGCTGAAGGCGCGCAGGCCTACCTCAAGCGGCAATACATCACCATCGGCATTGTCGGCGTCGTGCTGTTCGTCGCCATCTATTTCCTTTTGAAAGCGCCCGTCGCGATTGGTTTCGCCGTCGGCGCCATTCTCTCGGGTCTCGCCGGCTTCATCGGCATGAACGTCTCCGTGCGCGCCAACGTGCGGACCGCGCAGGCCGCGACCCAGTCGCTGGCCGGTGGCCTCGACATCGCCTTCAAGGCAGGTGCGGTGACGGGAATGCTCGTCGCGGGCCTCGCGCTCCTTGGCGTCGCGATCTATTATTATGTGCTCACTGGTCCGCTCGGCTATCAGCCGAGTGACCGCGTGGTGATCGACGCGCTCGTCGCGCTCGGCTTCGGCGCTTCGCTCATCTCGATCTTCGCGCGTCTTGGCGGCGGTATCTTCACCAAGGGCGCCGATGTCGGCGCTGACCTCGTCGGCAAGGTCGAGGCTGGAATCCCGGAAGATGATCCGCGCAACCCGGCAACGATCGCGGACAATGTCGGCGACAATGTCGGTGACTGCGCCGGCATGGCTGCCGACCTTTTCGAGACCTACGCCGTCACCGTCGTCGCGACAATGGTGCTTGCGGCAATCTTCTTCGCCGGCCAGCCGGTTCTGTCGAGCGTGATGCTCTATCCGCTCGCGATCTGCGCGGCCTGCATCGTCACCTCGATCATCGGCACGTTCTTCGTGAAGCTCGGCGCGAACCAGTCGATCATGGGCGCGCTCTACAAGGGGCTCTGGGCCTCCTCGCTGCTCTCGATCATCGGGCTTGGCGGCGCGACGTCGCTCTTGATCGGCTGGGGCCCGGTCGGAACGGGACCGGCCGGCGGCGTGATCGTGACGGGTACGAAGTTGTTCTATTGCGGCCTGATCGGCCTGCTGGTCACTGGCCTCATCGTCTGGATCACCGAATACTATACGGGCACGGGCAAGCGCCCGGTCGTTTCGATCGCGCAGGCCTCCGTCACGGGCCACGGCACAAACGTCATCCAGGGGCTTGCAATGTCGCTGGAATCGACGGCCCTGCCGTCGCTCGTCATCGTCGGCGGCATCATCTCGACATACCAGCTCGCCGGGCTGTTCGGCACGGCGATCGCCGTCACCACCATGCTCGGCCTTGCCGGCATGATCGTCGCGCTCGATGCGTTCGGCCCCGTCACCGACAATGCCGGCGGTATCGCCGAGATGGCGGGGCTCGACAAGTCGGTGCGTCAGGCGACCGATGCGCTCGACGCGGTCGGCAACACGACCAAGGCCGTCACCAAGGGCTACGCAATCGGCTCGGCAGGCCTTGGCGCGCTGGTGCTGTTCGCGGCCTACAGCTACGATCTGCAGTATTTCGCTGCCGAGGCGAACAAGCCCGGCTCTACGCTCTACCCGTATTTCAAGAATATGGGTGTGGTCTCATTCGATCTATCCAATCCTTACGTGGTCGCGGGCCTCATCTTCGGCGGGCTCATCCCTTACCTGTTCGGCGGCATGGCGATGACGGCGGTCGGCCGGGCCGCAGGCTCGGTCGTCGAGGAGGTGCGCAGGCAGTTCCGCGAGAAGCCCGGCATCATGACGGGCACCGAAAAGCCCGATTATGCCCGCGCGGTCGACCTGCTGACCAAGGCGGCGATCAAGGAGATGATCATTCCCTCGCTCTTGCCGGTGCTGGCGCCGCTCGTCGCCTATTTCGGCGTGCTGGCGATCTCGGGCTCCAAAGCCAGCGCCTTCGCGGCGCTGGGCGCATCGCTGCTCGGCGTGATCGTCAACGGCATCTTCGTCGCGATCTCGATGACGTCCGGCGGCGGCGCCTGGGATAACGCCAAGAAGTCGTTCGAGGACGGCTTCATCGACAAGGATGGCGTCAAGCATCTGAAGGGGTCCGAAGCGCACAAGGCGTCCGTCACCGGCGACACGGTCGGCGACCCGTACAAGGACACGGCGGGACCTGCCGTGAACCCGGCGATCAAGATCACCAACATCGTTGCATTGCTCCTGCTGGCGATATTGGCGCATGGGTGAGATGCGCTCAGGCGCAGCCTGACGGAAAGCTCCAGCGGAGCTTTCCGAGCATCGAACGCCCTTCGCTTGAGCGAAGGGCCGGGCGAAGCCTCCGGCCTTTTCCTGAGCGACAGCGAAGGGCCGGGCGAAGCCTCCGGCCTTTTCCTGAGCGACAGCGAAGGGCCGGGCGAAGCCACCGGCCTTTTCCTGAGCGACAGCGAAGGGCCGGGCGAAGCCTCCGGCCTTTTCCTGAGCAAAAGCTCCGTCGAAACACGCCAAAGCCGGGCTTCCTGCCCGGCTTTTTCGTCAAGTAAATCTTGATGTGCGGCGAATTGACATTCGGCGCTTCGAAGCAGAACATCATCGGGATTGCAGTCGCGTCCTGATGTTCAGGTACCTTTTGCCAGTCATCATCTTGCGGCTGAATGCGCCAACCTTTTCGAGGAGGCAAAATCATGTCGCAACATGCGTCCCTGGCTCCGGCATCGGCGAGCCCCTACGACATCAAGATCCGCAATATCGGCAAGGATGATCTCTGGTACGCCCTGTCCAAGGGGCTGGATGATTTCAAGGCCAACCCGTCGCATCTCGTTTTCCTCAGCATCATCTATCCGGTGATGGGCCTCATCCTCGCCCGCTTCACGGCCCAGGCCTCGTTGCTGCCGCTCATCTTTCCGCTTGTCGCCGGGTTTGCGCTCATTGGCCCCTTTGCAGCCATCGGGCTCTACAATCTCAGCTATCGCCGCGAGCAGGGCCTGACCGCCGGCTGGCGAGACGCCTTCTCGGCGTTTCAATCGCCGGCGATCGGATCGATCCTCGTGCTCGGTCTGATGCTGATGGTGATCTTCATCATGTGGCTGGCGACGGCACGGCTGATCTATCACTATACGATCGGCAGCATGATGCCGGAGACGATGGGCGCGCTCATTGGCGAGGTGCTCGGCACGCCGCAAGGCTGGGCGCTGATCATCGTCGGCAATGCGGTCGGCTTCCTGTTCGCGCTCGTCGCATTCACGATCAGCGTAATCTCGTTCCCGCTGTTGCTCGATCGGAATGTCGGTGTCGGCGCGGCCATCCAGGCATCGATCAACGCAGTGCGGCTCAACCCGCGCAGCATGTCGGTCTGGGCGGCGATCGTGGTTGGCGGCCTGATCCTCGGCTCGATCCCGTTCCTCGTCGGCCTCGCCCTCGTGATGCCGATTCTCGGCCACGCCACATGGCACCTCTACCGCCGCGTGGTGGCGCCCGATTGAACGCAAAAAAAGGCGGCTCCGCGCCGCCTTTTTCGTTGAACATTCGCGTGGGTCAGCTCGGGAAGATGTTCCCCAGCGAGCGGAACAGGCTCTTGAGGAAGGCCTGGTCCGCGCCGCCGGTCTCGGTCTTGCGCGAGATGAAATCGAATACCACGCCGTCCTGCAGGCCGTAATTGGCGATCCGCTCCACCTTGTTGGCCTTGTCGAGATAGATCGCCAGCACGCGCTGGTCGACTATGGTCGGCTGCTGGAACGCGAAGCGCTTCTCGGTGCGCTGGCTGATGTAGTAATAGGTCTTGCTGCCGACGGTCGAGGTGGTCGATGGCGTGCCGAGGACGAGGATGACCTGCTCGGCGCTGGAGCCGACCTTGATCTGCGCGAGCGCCTGCTCGTCGACGATGTATCCCTTGTTCAGCGTCTCGGTCTGACAGCCGCCGAGCGCGGCGGCGCTTGCCAGGAGGACCGCTGCAAACGCGCCCTTGCGCGTATTTGCCCCAAAAACTTTTACCATCCGCCTCTTACTCCGCCGCTCACGAAAGGATATGACACCGTCCCTTAGCGTAAATATCACAAAAGCGGTACCGTTGTGGCGAGGCAAAAGCAAACCGCTTCGCCACCACGAACCTCATGGATGCGATGGTTTTCAATCTTTTCAAATCGGGCAAGCGCCGCCGCGAGGTCGAGGCGCTCTATGTCGCGATCTCGGCTGCCTCCCGTGCGCCCAATCTTTACCTGAACCTCGCCGTGCCAGACACTGTGGAAGGGCGGTTCGAGTCGCTGATCCTTCACGTTTCGCTCGTGCTGCGCCGCCTCAAGGAGTTGCCGCCGCCGGCGCTCGATGTTTCGAAAGACCTCGTCGACGACCTGTTCAAGGATCTCGACGGCGCGCTTCGCGAACTCGGCGTCGGCGACCTCTCGGTCGGCAAGAAAATCAAGGCGCTGGCGCAGGCCTTCTACGGGCGCGCGAAAGCGCTCGATGCGGCGCTCGCCGATCCCGACACGGCGCAGCTCGAGGCGGTCCTCACGCGCAATGTGCTCGGCATCGCCGACGGCGCGGTTCCGCAAGGCGCGGCCCTTGCCAGCTATGTCCGCCGTTCAACCGAGCTGTTGAGCGAGCATTCGCTTTCCGGCATCATGAAGGCCGACCGCCTCTTTCCCGCGCCATGACCGAGGAAAAGTCGATGTCGGATCGCTCTCAGCCGCCATTCTCCCGCCTCGTCGAAGTCCATGCCCTGAAGCCGGACGGCCTGACCGTCGTGATCGAAGCGGACGAGCAGGAGCGCAGCCGGATCGCCGCCGACATCGATCTGCCGTCGATCGAACGGCTCAAGGCGGATTTCATCGTGAAGCCGTTGAATAACGCCCATGTGATGGTGACGGGACGGGTGCAGGCGGCTGTCCACCAGGTCTGTGTAGTGACGCTCGAGCCGTTCGCCGTCGTGGTCGACGAGCCTGTCGAAATCGAGTTCGCCGCCTATCAGGATGGATTTCCCACGCTGGCCGCGCCCGCCCGCAGTCGGCGCGTGCTCGAGGAGGTGATGGAGGACGAGCCTGCCTCGCATGAACTCGCCGAGGTCGATCCGCCCGACCCGATCATCAACGGCAGGATCGATCTTGGCACTCTTGCCTGTGAGTTCCTCGTCCTCGGTCTCGACCCGTTTCCTCGCAAGCCCGACGCCGTGTTCGATTTCAAGGACCCGGCGGACGCCGAGCCAAACCCGTTCGCTGTTCTTGCGAGCCTCAAGAAGCCCGAGTGAACGGCCGATGGCCGAATGGATGACGCCGAATGGGCTCTCTGGCCTTTCAGGTCAGCGGATGCATGATCCGATTGTGCTTGAAACGGCGTCGATCAAATGATTAGAACGACGCGGATCGCGCTGTCGATCTTCAAAAAATTGAATTGAAGACGTCGTGTCCCAATTCCATGATGTGCATCAACATTTTCGTCTTTTCTCGCCTGCCGTCCCGTCGTCGAGCGATCCTGGGTTGAAACAAACGGCGTCGAATCCGATTTTGACACTGTTGGCACTTGCGCTACCTCGAAGATCGGTGGTTCAAAGCCTTGTCTGGGGTGGTTGCCGCATCGGCTGTTTCCAGCTTGGTTTTGCAAAGCTCACCATCACGTCTCACCAAGCTGGCTCAGTAGAATGGTAAAAAAAGTTCGTATCTCTCTGGACGCGATGGGTGGGGATTTCGGACCATCCGTGGTCATCCCGGGCGCTGAGATCGCGCTGGAGCGGCGGCCCGACATTCATTTTATCATCGTCGGGCGAGAATCCGAGATCCGGCCGTGGCTCGAAAAGCATCCGAAGGTCGCCGAGAACGCGACGGTCCAGCACGCCGACTACGTCGTGAAGATGGATGACAAGCCCAGCCAGGCATTGCGGCAGGGCCGCTGGAAATCCTCCATGTGGATCGCGCTTGACGCGGTGAAGAAGGGCGATGCCGATGTCGCGGTCTCGGCCGGCAACACCGGCGCGCTCATGGCGATGTCGCGCTTCTGCCTGCGGACCATGGCCAAGATCGACCGGCCGGCGATCGCCGCCATCTGGCCCAACGTCAAGGGCGAGTCGATAGTGCTCGATGTCGGGGCGAGCATCGGAGCGGACGCTCAACAGCTCGTTGACATGGCGGTGATGGGTTCGGCCATGGCGCGCATCGTGTTCGACATCAAGCGGCCGACCATCGGCCTGCTCAATGTCGGCGTCGAAGAGGTGAAGGGTCTCGAAGAGGTCAAGGCGGCGGGCAAGATCCTGCGTGAGGCCAATCTCGAATCGCTCAGCTATCACGGCTTCGTCGAAGGCGACGATATCGGCAAAGGGACCGTCGATGTCGTGGTGACGGAGGGCTTTTCAGGCAATATCGCACTGAAGACAGCCGAAGGTACCGCCAAGCAGATCGGGGAATATCTGAGACTCGCGATGAGCCGGACCCTGTGGTCGAAGATCGGCTATTTCTTCGCGAAAGACGCCTTCGACGCGCTGCGCAAGAAGATGGACCCGCGGCGCGCCAATGGCGGCGTGTTCCTCGGTCTCAGCGGGATCGTGGTCAAAAGCCATGGCGGGACCGATCCGCTGGGCTTTGCGGCGGCGGTCGAACTCGGCTATGACATGGTCAAGCATCAGCTCCAGGCCAAGATCAGCGAGAGCCTGGACCAATATTATGCAGCACCACGCGGAGGAATGGATTTCGTTCCTTCGGAGACCGTACCTGCAAAATCGGACATGCTCTAGGAGCATCGGTAAGCGGAATCGATCGGGGAGCGTGGTCACTTGGGGAGTCTGAACGACGTGACGCCAGAATTGGGCCGAACCGCTGCGAGCAGCGCCGTGCCGCGCGACACCGACCAGCGCAGCGTCGCCGCGTCGAACCGCAGCGTGGTGTGCGGCATCGGCAGCTATCTGCCCCAGCGCATCATGACCAATGCCGAGCTGGCAGAAAAGGTCGACACGTCGGATGAGTGGATCGTCCAGCGCACCGGCATCCGCCAGCGCCACATCGCCGCCGATGGCGAGACGACATCGATGCTGGCGACGAAGGCCGCCGAGGCCGCGCTCGGCAATGCAGGCCTTCTTGCCGGCGACATCGATCTCATCGTGCTGGCAACGGCCACGCCGGATTACACCTTCCCCTCCGTCGCGACGCAGGTGCAGCACGAACTTGGCATCGCGCATGGCGTCGCCTTCGACGTGGCGGCGGTCTGCTCGGGCTTTCTGTTCGCGTTGAGCACGGCGGAGAAATTTCTGGCGTCCGGCTCGCACAACAGGGCGCTCGTCATCGGTGCCGAAACCTTCTCGCGCATTCTCGACTGGAACGATCGCGGCACATGCGTCCTCTTCGGCGACGGTGCGGGGGCCGTCGTTCTCGAACGGCAGGGCGGGCAGGGCACCGTCGCCGATCGCGGCATTCTGACCTCGCACCTTCGCTCCGATGGCCGCCACCGAGACAAACTGTACGTCGATGGCGGGCCTTCGACGACCCAGACCACCGGCCATCTGCGAATGGAGGGCCGCGAGGTCTTCAAGCATGCCGTCGGCATGATCACCGATGTGATCGAGGACGCCTATGCCGCGACCGGGCTCACCTCCGCCGATCTCGACTGGTTCGTGCCGCATCAGGCCAATCAGCGCATCATCACCGCCTCGGCCGACAAGCTGAAGATCCCGCGGGAGAAGGTCGTGATGACGGTCGATCTCCACGGCAACACCTCCGCCGCATCGATCCCGCTGGCGCTCGACGTGGCTGTCCGCGACGGGCGGATCAAGCCGGGGCATCTCGTCTTGCTGGAGGCGATGGGCGGCGGCTTCACATGGGGTTCGGCGCTCGTCCGCTGGTAGGCTGCGGGCTTCCGCAACGCCAGCGCGTTATCGGGCAACTGACTGTCCTGGCAAATTTTTGCGGATTTCCATTTCGGAAATCTACCTTTGGCGTATAGTCGAAGGCATAGCTGCAATCGAAAAAGACACCGTGTCCGGAACAGTTTGAGCCGCCGGGCGTTTGCAAGCCGAGGGCGTTGGCCGGGTCGGTGGCGTGATGCGCCATATTGTGTTGACCGTCGGAATATTTCGCATAGTTTGAGCAAGTTCCGGCGCAACTTTACGTCTATTGATTTGATTGAAGAGGTATTGATGGCGAACAGGACGGTCACGAGAGCTGACCTTTATGAGGCGGTATATTCCCGCGTCGGCTTGTCCCGGACAGAATCTGCCGCCCTCGTCGAGCTCATCCTCAAGGAGATCTGCGATTGCCTCGAACGGGGCGAGATCGTGAAGCTGTCCTCGTTCGGCTCGTTCATCGTGCGCTCGAAATCCGAGCGCGTGGGTCGCAATCCAAAGACCGGCGTCGAAGCGCCGATCAAGCCGCGCCAGGTTATGGTCTTCAAGCCCTCAAACGTGTTGAAAGCCCGCATCAACGGCCTGACAATCGACGATGAAGAGGAATAGCGTGGCAGAGGCGAATCTTGCCATAGGCGAATCTAGCCAGAGGCGCGGCTGACAGCGGATCGAAATTCATGACGCCCCAGTTCGAGACCCGGTGATGGACAAGGCCGTCGATGCATTCCGCACAATCAGCGAGGTGGCCGAGGATCTCGATCTGCCGCAACATGTCCTGCGTTTCTGGGAAACGAAGTTCACTCAGATCAAACCGCTGAAGCGCGGCGGCGGACGCCGCTACTATCGCCCCGACGACGTCGATCTCCTGCGCGGGATCCGGTATCTGCTCTACGGCCAGGGCTATACCATCAAGGGCGTGCAGCGCATCATCAAGGATCATGGGCCTAAGGCGATCATAGCCGCGTGGCTCGAACTCTCCGCGCAGGACGCGGCAGTTGCCAAAGTCGCTCCGGCCGCGGCCGCGGCATCAACGGTTGACGCTGCGGAGCAACAGCTTCTTGCCGAGTCGAGCAGCGTCTCCGAGGCGCTGTTTGCGTCCGTGCAGACACTATCCGAGGACGAGGCGGATGCGCCGGCGAC
>JAIELD010000032.1 GCA_019753285.1 Beijerinckiaceae bacterium
CGTCACGCCCTGGAGGCGGACGACAAGGCCTTCCTGATGGATGCCCTGCGCGCGCCGCTCGACGTCGAGGCGGTGGCGCGGCTCGCCCGCACGCCGGAGGAGGCGGCCGAGCTGGCGGTTGCCAACGACGTGCATGTCATCGGCGTCTCCTCGCTTGCGGCCGGCCATCTGACGCTGGTTCCGGCGCTGAAGACCGCGCTTGAACGAGCAGGGCGCGGCGACATCATGGTCGTGGTCGGCGGCGTGATTCCTGAGCAGGATTTCGCCGCGCTGCGCGAGATGGGCGCGGCGGCGATCTTCCCGCCCGGAACCTCGATCCCTGAGGCAGCCGAAAAGCTGATCCAGGACCTCAATCTTCGCCTCGGCTATGCACAGCCGCCGGTCAAGGCGGACGCCGCGTAACACTCACAGATTGAGAGGTTTCCATGTCATCCCGGCCAAGCGAAGCGTGAGCCGGGATCCAGATATTAGTCGTAAAGGCGGTGCTTTCGGCTGGATCCCGGATCGTCGCTGGCGCTCCGTCCGGGATGACGATCAACGCTTATTCCTCGCTCATGCCGACGAGGCCGGCATTGCCGCCAGCGGCAGCCGTGTTGACCGTGATCACCTGCTCGTTGGCGAAACGGTAGAGATAATGCGGTCCGCCAGCCTTGGGGCCGGTGCCTGACAGGCCGCTGCCGCCGAAGGGCTGCGTGCCCACCACCGCGCCGATCATGTTGCGGTTGACGTAGATGTTGCCTGTCGAAACGCTGCTGGTGATCGTATTGATCGTCGTCTCGATGCGCGAATGGACGCCGAGCGTCAGCCCGTAGCCGGATGCGTTCACGCCCTCGATCAGCTTGCCGAGTTCGGAGGCCTTCCAGCGCACGACATGGAGCACGGGGCCGAAGATCTCGCGCTTCACGTCGCGGATGTCGTTTACCTCGAAGATATGCGGCGCGACGAAGCAGCCCTGGCGCGGCGCGGTGCCTTCGTAGCGGAGCGTCGCGCTTTTCTTCGCATCGGCGATGTGGCGGTTGAGAGTGTCGCGCGCCTCCTCGTCGATCACGGGGCCGATATGGGTCGAGACGTCACGCGGATCGCCGATTTTCAGCTCGTCCGCCGCGCCGGCGATCATTCTGATGATCTTGTCCGCGACATCCTCCTGCACGCAGAGCACCCGGAGCGCCGAGCAGCGCTGCCCTGCCGAGCGGAAGGCGCTCATCACCACGTCGTCGCTCACTTGCTCCGGCAGCGCCGTCGCATCGACGATCATGGCGTTGATGCCGCCCGTTTCGGCGATCAGCGGCGTGATCGGCCCGTCCTTTTCGGCAAGCGTGCGGTTGATGATGCGCGCGACCTCGGTCGACCCGGTGAAGGCGACGCCGGCGACATGGCGATGCGCGACGAGCGCCGCGCCGGCCGCGCCGTCGCCGGTGACGAGCGCCAGCGCCTCCCTCGGGATGCCAGCCTCATGCATCAGCTTGACGGCGAGGGAGGCGATCATCGGCGTCTGCTCGGCCGGTTTTGCCACGACCGTGTTGCCGGCGACGAGTGCGGCTGACACCTGGCCCAGGAAGATGGCCAGCGGGAAATTCCACGGGCTGATGCAGATGAAGACGCCGCGACCGCGATGGCTGAAGCGGTTATCCTCGCCCGTCGGGCCGGGCATGACGACCGGCGCGCCAAAGGCTTTGCGCGCCTCCGACGCGTAATAGCGCAGGAAATCGACCGCCTCGCGCAGTTCGGCGATGGCGTCGTCGATCGTCTTGCCGCCTTCATCCTGCATCAGCGCATAATACTGACCGCGCCGCGCTTCCAGAAGGTCTGCCGCCTTGTCGAGCGCGGCGGCGCGGGCTTCGACCGGCGTCGCCGCCCAGCGCGGAAAGAAGGCCTGGCAAGCGTCGATGGCTCGGACAGCTGTCGCGGCGTCGGCATCGCGCGCCTTGAAGAGCAGCGCGCTGTTTGCGGGGTTCCTGATCTCGCGGAGCTTGCCGGTGCGATCCTCCATGCCGGCTATGATCGAGCCGGTCTCGGCCGGATAATGCCGGTCGAGCGAGGCGATCAGTGCGTCGAGGCTCGCCTCGTGGCCGAGCTCGATGCCGGACGAGTTGCGCCGCTCTTCGCCATAGAGGCTGCCCGGCAGCGGGATATGGGCGTGCCGCGCCTTTGCCGGCGACATGATGATGTCCGCAGGGCGCTTCAGCAGTGTTTCCACCGGAACGTTCGGATCGGCCGCGACAGAGACGAAGGATGAATTGGCGCCGTTCTCAAGCAGGCGACGCACGAGATAGGCAAGCAGGTCGCGATGCCCGCCGACGGGCGCATAAGTGCGGCAGGCCGTGCCGGGATTGTCCTCGAGCAGCTTGGCGTAGAGCGTGTCGCCCATGCCGTGCAGGCGCTGGAATTCGTAGCCCTCGCTGTCGCCGGCATGCTCCATGATGCTCGCGACCGTGAGCGCGTTATGCGTCGCAAATTGCGGATAGAGGTGCGGGCGCGCCGCCAGCATCTCGGCGGCGCAGGCGACGTAGTTCATGTCCGTCATCGCTTTACGCGTGAAGACGGGGTAGTCGTCGAGGCCGCGCTCCTGCGTGCGCTTGATCTCGGTGTCCCAATAGGCGCCCTTGACGAGCCGGACCATGAATTTGCGGTCATGCGTTCTGGCGAGATCGACGATCCAGCGGATGACCTGCGAGGCGCGCTTCTGATAGGCCTGGATGGCGAGGCCGAAACCGTCCCAGCCGGCAAGCTCGGGATCGGCGACGATGGCGGCGATGCAGTCGAGCGACAATTCGAGCCGGTCCGCCTCCTCCGCGTCGACCGTGAAATTGAGGTCGTAGCTCTTGGCGCTCTTTGCCAGTTCGATGACCTTGGGCACTAGTTCATCGAGCACGCGCTGGCGCGACAGCGCGTCATAGCGCGGATGCAGCGCCGATAGCTTCACCGAAATGCCCGGACGGTTGGGCAGCGGGTGGTTGCCGGCGGCGCGGCCAATGGCGTGGATCGCGTCCGAATAGGATTTCAGATAACGCTCGGCGTCGGCCGCATCGCGCGCGCCCTCGCCCAGCATGTCGAAGGAGTATCGATAGAGCCGCCCCGCGCCGGAGGTGGCGCGCTTCAGCGCCTCCTCGATCGTCTGGCCGAGCACGAAATGGCTGCCCATCACGCGCATCGCCTGGCGGGTCGCGGCGCGCACCGTCGGTACGCCGATCCGCTTGGCAAGGCTGCCGAGAATGCCTTCCGGCGTTTCGCCCGGCCGAATGACGCGGGCGGTGATGCCGAGCGCCCAGGCGGAGGCGTTGACGAGGACGGTCGAGGATTTGGGTTCGTGCTCTGCGAAATTGCCCTGGCCGAGCTTGTCCTCGATCAGCTTGTCGGCGGTCGCGCCATCAGGCACGCGAAGCAGCGCTTCGGCGAGCACCATCAGGGCAAGGCCTTCGCGCGTCGAGAGAGAGTATTCGCGCAGCACCTCCTCGATGCCGCCGAAACCGCTGCCCAGACGGCCGTTCTTGCCGCGAATTGAGCCAATCATCTCCCTCGCGCGGGCGTCGATCCGCGCCTCGCGCTCGGGGCTCAGCCGAGCACCGGCCAGCAGCCGCTGCGCGATCACCTCGTCTGGCGGCGCGAATTCGGCGCGAAACGGCTTTAAGGTTGCTGCTCCGGTGTGACCATCCATCGGATTTTGCCTCGCATGCATTGATTGTCTTGAGCTTTCCAAAGCATAATCGATGTCATGTAGTGAATCCACAGACTTGTTATGGCGATACGCTTGATAAAACGCGTCGAAAAGGCAGATGGACGATGAAAAATACGGAAATCAATCTCGATGCGACGGACCGGCGGCTGCTGACGGTGCTGCAGCTCGACGGGCGCATCACGACGATCGAGCTTGCCGAGAGGGTCGGCCTCTCGGCCACGGCCACGGCCGAACGTGTCCGCCGCCTGCAGAAGGACGGCTTCATCCTCGGCTATGCGGCGCGCCTCAACCCGCAGCGGCTCGGTCGCGCATTCCTCGTCTTCGTCGAAGTGACGCTCGACAAGACGACGCCGGACGTCTTCGAGTTGTTCGCGGCGGCTGTGATGCGCGCGCCTGACATCATGGAGTGCCACCTGGTGGCGGGCGGGTTCGACTATCTCGTCAAGACCCGCGTCAGCGACATGGCGGCCTACCGCCGCCTGCTCGGCGACGTGATCCTCTCGCTGCCGGGCGTCAAGGAAACCCGGACCTATGCGGTGATGGAGGAGGTGAAGAGCGACAGCCTCCTGCCGGTCTGAGCCTCAGAACTTCGCGGTCAGGCCGATATTGCCCTGATGATGCGTGATGTCGTTGAGCGCGGAGCCGCGATAATTGGCGAACAGCGCGACATCCGGCGTCAGTTGCGCCTGTGCGCCCGCGCCGAACAGGAGGCCCGCGCCGAGCGGCTGGCGCACGCCGACCGCGACCGGCTGCGCCGTGCTGTTGATGAGCTGAGCACGCACGAAATCGGCTGCACCCGTCAGCAGATCCTCATAGCCGATGAGGGCCGTGACCTTCGCAGTGTCGGTGAGGCGCGCGGATGCTTTCAGTTCCACCGCTCCGGTCAGCCCGTCCGCCGCGCGGCCATTCACCGAGACGGTCGCCGCATTGCCGATTTCGGCGAAGCTGTTGAGCGACGCGCGCAGATAGGAAAGCCGCACCTGCGGGGTGAGCTCGATCGCGCCGATGCTGTAGTGCAGCCCCGCCTCGCCCGCGACGCTGAAGGTGTAGCCGTTCGGATCGGCGGTGTTCTGCCAGGGCAGGCCGACGAGCTGGCGTTTATAGTCGCTGAACTGGATGAAGTCCGCGCCGATGCCGGCATTGACGAAGTAAGCGCCCTGCGTCCAGCCGACCAGAACGTCCGCGCCGATATGGGTCGGATCGAAGCTGATCGCGTTGGAGCGGCCGGAGCCGGTCACGGCGTTGATGGCGAGGCCGGCGCGCCAATTCTCGTTGATCGAGCGTATGCCGCCGAAGCGGAGGCCCCCGGTCGTCGAATCGAAGCGCGGACGGCTCGCCGAGCCGTCACGCTCGACATGGTTGCCGGTGGCTGACAGGAAGAATTCCGTGCGGTCGCCTGTGGAGCGGACAGCGCCGAACTGCTCGAAGCTGCTGAGGAGCGCCGTGCGGCGGCCCTCGAAGCCGATGTCGGCGAGCGAGGAAACGGCGTTGATCGATTGTCCCACCGCAAGGTTGTTGAAGACGACTGCCGCGACGATGCGGTGACCGATATCGGTCGGGTGGACTCCATCATAGAAGAGGGCGTTGCCGCATGTTCCGGTGATGAGGCAGGGCGTCGTGGTGTTGGTGATGCCGAACTGGCCGGGGTTCGCAAGCACCGCGTTGAAGGCGGTCGTCGTGTCGATGCTGACGATGTTGGCACCGGGATTGGCCGCCGCGACGCCGGCGAGCCCCTGGAGCAGCACCGTGTTGAACGTGGCCGAACCGAAGCCCGCGAGCTGCGCCGGCGCGCCGGCGAAGGCCGGCAGGCGGGAAAAGTCAGGCAGGCCGAGCACGACGATCGTGCGGGCGCCGAGCGAGGCGAGCTGCTGCGTCTCGCGCACCGTGTTGGTGGCGGCCGTCGTCGCCGTTGCGCCGAACACGGCTTGCGCAGTCGCGGGGGTCGCCGCCGCGGTCGCGATGTTCTGGAACAGGTCGTTGGCGCCGCCCCACAGGGTCACGACGTCGGTCGCGTTGAAACGGCCGCCCGCCGCGACGAAGCCGTTGATCTGCGTCTGGATGCCGGGGAACGGCGTCGCCAGCGTATCGGTCCGCGAGCCGCCGAACGCGAAATCGGCGTTGCCGGTGCTGACGGGCAGGCCGCCGACCAGCGTCTGCGCGCCGCTGCGCGCGAGCGTGCCGGAGGCGGCGAGATATTCGACGAAGACGCGGTCATTGGTGAAGCGGCCGCTGGCATAGGGGCCGGTCGGCTGAGCGCCGACGAGGGCAAAGGCGTTGCCGTTATCCGTGAGGCTGTCGCCGAAGCTGACGATGCGGTTGGTGATCGTCTGTGCGCTGACGCTGCCGGCGAGGAACGCGGCAGGCAGGACCGTCGAGCCGAGGAGCGCTGGCGCAAGGGTTTTGAGGAGCGCGCGCATCGGCCGGCGGACGCGAGCTTGCGCGGCAGTCATCTTGGTCATCTGGTCTCCCCCCAAATATCGACTGCTTTCTGCAATCATTTGAAAAGAAACTAAGCCAGCTTCCGGAGAGCAGGCAACCGGCAAGCGGTTCACATATGACCGAGTTCGATACTTTGGTCGCAGATGTGCTAGAGATGCAACATGTCCTCCAACGCTTGCAGCCGCAGGGGCGCGGTAGCGAGGCGTAAACCATCCGCTGCTAGAAGACTGGTCATGGTCGATCTGCCTCTGCTTGCCCCCGGACCTTCGTCAACGGCCTCGAGCTGGACCCTGCCGGAGATGTTCAATATCGGCCATGCCTGCGCGGACAGCCCGGCCGAGCGCTCGCCAGGACGCACGGCGATCATCGACATCGCCGCCGACGGGACGCCGAGCCGCATCGACTTCCAGACGCTGTCGGACCGGTCCAGCCGACTCGCCGCTGCGCTGAAGCAGCGTGGCGTCGGCAGGGGCGATCGGATCGCGATCCTGCTGCCGCAGGGACGGAACGTCGCGATCGCGCATCTCGCAGGCTACAAGCTCGGCGCGATCGCCGTTCCGCTGGCGCAGGGCTTCCAGGCGGATGCGCTCGACTATCGCCTGCGGGACGCAGGCGCGCGCGTTCTCATCACGAATGCCGAGGGCGTGGCGAAGATCGCCCGGCTGCATCGCGCCTGTCCGCTCGCCGATCTCGACTTCATCGTATCGACGGATGGCGGCATGTCAGGCGCGCCGGCCCTGCCGGTCCTCGATTTCAGGGCGATGGCCGAGGATACGCCGCTGCATGGCTTCGCGCCCGAGGCGACGCATTGCGACGATCCGGCGCTGATGATCTACACCTCCGGCACGACCGGCCAGCCCAAGGGCGCGCTGCACGGCCAGCGTGTCCTCATCGGACATCTCCCCGGCTTTCAATATTCGCACCAGCCTTTCGACGATGATGGCGCCTTGTTCTGGACGCCGTCCGACTGGGCCTGGGCGGGTGGCCTGCTCAACGTGCTGCTGCCGGCGCTTTACTTCGGCCGGACCGTGATGGCCTGGCCGTTCACGAAGTTCGATCCCAACACTGCGTTCCGCCTGCTGGCCGAGCACCAGGTGAGCCATGTCTTCATTCCGCCGACGGCGCTGCGCATGATGCGGGCGGCGGCTGAAGGCCGAGTCTTGCTGCCGCATCTCAAGCGCCTCGCTTCGGCTGGCGAAGCGCTGGGTGCCGAGACCTATCACTGGGCGCGGGACGCGCTCGGTCTTCACGTCGACGAGTTCTACGGCCAGACCGAATGCAACTACGTGCTCGGCTCGAGCTTCAATCGCGGCGTCTCGAAGGCCGGGGCGATCGGCAAGGCCATTCCGGGCGCGCGCGTCCTCATTCTTGACGCTGACGGCAATCCGTCGCGGCCAGGCGAACAGGGCCAGATCGCGGTTCGCAGCGACCATCCGGCGATGTTTCTCCAATATTGGGGCCTGCCGGAAGCGACGGCGGCGAAGTTCCGCGACGGCTGGATGCTGACGGGCGATCTCGGCGTGATGGGCGCGGACGGGTACATCTCCTTCGTCGGGCGCGACGACGACATCATCACCTCCGCCGGATATCGCATCGGCCCGGTCGAGATCGAGGATTGCCTGCTGAAGCATCCTGCCATCGCGCTCGCCGCCGTGATCGGCAAGCCCGATCCGTTGCGCACCGAAATCGTCAAGGCCTTCGTCGTGCTGAAGCCGGGCTTCGATGCGTCGGCGGCGCTGAAGGGCGATATCCAGGCGTTCGTCCGCGAGCGCCTCTCTGTCTATGAATATCCGCGCGAGATCGAGTTCGCCGCCTCGCTGCCGATGACCACCACCGGCAAGATCATGCGCCGCGTGCTGCGGGACGCCACAAGCTAGAGCGTGCTAACCCTTGCCCGCATAGGGCGGCAGCGGAATGTTCTTGTGTGCGAGCCTGAGCGCGGCCGACCAGCGCTCCGACATATCGTGGAAATAAGGGTCGCCGGCATCGATCCGCCGGTCGACATCGTATTGCATCTGATCCTTGCGCAGCACGACGAGATCGAGCGGCAGGCCGACGCCGAGATTGGAGCGCATGGTCGAATCCATCGAGATCAATGCGAGTTTGAGCGCGCTGTAGAGGTTGGTGTCGCTCTTGATCGCCCGGTCGAGAATGGGCTTGCCGTATTTGTGCTCGCCGATCTGCAGGTAAGGCGTGTCCGGCGTCGCCTCGATGAAATTGCCGGCGCGGTAGAGCATGTAGAGCCGCTGCTCCTGGCCGGCCATCTGCCCGCCGAGCAGCATCGAGACGTCGAACGAGTTGCCGGCCTGCTCGAGCGAGGGACCATCGACCTTGTAGACGTGGCGGATCACTTCGCCGACGAACTGCGCCGCCTTGAACATGCTCGCCTGGTCGAGCATCGTCTCCGGCCCATGGCCGCGATCGAAGCCGTCCCTCAGATGCGAGACGACCGTCTGCGTGAAGGCAAGGTTGCCCGCGGTCGCCAGCGCGAAGAGCTTTTCGCCGGCAGTGCCGAAGAGATGCAGCTTTCTGAAGGTGGAGACGTTGTCGAGCCCGGCATTGGTGCGGGTGTCGGCCAGCATCACCAGCCCTTCCGCCACCAGAATGCCAACACAATACGTCACGGGTATGATCCTTCGAACGAGCCGTATCCGAACGATGCGCCGGACGATAGCAAAAAAAGCCTGAATTCTACGGTTGAGTGCCTACCACTCGACGAGCGTCATCCTTCGACAAGGGTTCTGCCCTCGGCGACCGTCACGGAGACGGTGAGCTTTTCGCCCGATCCGCCATGCCGCGTGCCGCGGATCGGCGCTGCGTCGAGCGAATCGATGCCGGTCGCGATGCGCAGATATCGGTCGGTCGTGCTGATGCCATGGGTGGGATCGAAGCCGATCCAGCCGATATCCGGCACATAGGCCTCGGCCCAGGCATGGCCGGCGTTCTGGTTTTCGGTGTCGGTCCGCAGGAAATAGCCGCCGACATAGCGCGCCGGGATGTCGAGCGAACGGGCGCAGGCGACGAAGATCTGCGCGAAATCCTGGCAGACGCCTTTTCCTTCCGCGAACGCCTGCGCTGCTTTCGTCGTCGCGTCGGTTTCGTCGGCGAGGTACTCCATCGTGTCGAAAATCGCCTGATTGAGCGCGTGCAGCGCGGAGAGGCGGTCATCGGCATGCGGCGCCACCGCATTGCGCGCAAAGTTGCGCAGCGCCGTATCGGGCGTGGTCAGCAGGCTCTCGCGCAGCCAGAGGCCGAGCGGTAGCCGCTCCGCGGAGCCCTGCACCAGCCCTGCCGTATCGCGCGTCTCGACCTCGCCCTCGACAAGGATGCGCATCGAACTGATCGGGCCGCCGATCGAGAACAGGTGCATGATGTTGCCGAACGGATCCTCGTCGCGATCGAGGCGGTATTCTGCGTCGAGTTCTACCCGCCAGCGGGCAACGAACTGGCCGTCATGGTTGCGCGGCGTCAGCCGTAGCGTCTGGATCGCCGAAAGGGCCGGCTGCTCGTAGGTATAGAGCGTTTCGTGGCGGACCTTGAGGCGCATGGCTCGTTCGGCCTCAGGCGAGGTACTGCTCGGCGATGGCCGCGCCGAGCTGGTTGTTGCTGTCGAGAAAGTCCGTGACAAATTCATGGAGCCCGCCCTGGAACAGGCTGTCCATCTTCATGTTCTGCAAGTCCGAATAGGTATGCCGCACGAGGCGCTGGCTCTTGCCCTGCCGTCCATAGGTCTCGGCGAGCTTGTCGAGGAAATTGTTCATGTTGCCGTAGAGCGAGATCAGTGAGCGGGGCTGCTCCGGCCGCAGAATGAGAAAGTCGGCCACGAGCCAGGGCTTCACCGTCTCGCGATAGACCCAGTGGAAAGAGGTGAGCGCCGAAACCGAGCGGAGCAGCGACGACCACTGGAAATAATCCAGCCCACCACCGACATGCTCCTCGTCAGGCAGCAGCACGTGATACTTCACGTCGAGCAGGCGGGCGGTGTTGTCGGCGCGCTCCAGCAGCATGCCGACGCGCTGGAAATAGTAGCCGTCGGTGCGCAGCATGGTGCGGTAGGCCGCGCCGTCGAACTGCAACGAGATGTCCTTGATGAGCTGGAGAAAACGCCCGAGTTCGTTGCCCCTGATGTCGCGCAGCTTCAGGCGCTGCATCTTCAGCCAGGCGTCGTTGATCACCTCCCACATCTCGCTCGTCAGCGCGGTGCGCACCGAGCGCGCGTTGGTTCTCGCGATCTCGATGCAGTTGCGGATCGAGGACGGGTTGGCGTCCGAGGCGACGATGAACTCGACGACGTTCTCGCGCGTCGCGCTGCCATAGGCTTTATAGAAATCCTCCTCGCAGACGGCGGTGGCGATCGCACCTTCCCACTCGTTCGAGGTGCCGGCATAGGCGGAGGGGAGCGTCGAAAGGCGCGAGGCGACATCGAGCACGCGGGCGAGGTTCTCGGCGCGCTCGACATAGCGAGAGAGCCAGAACAGGCTTTCGGCGGTGCGGCTCAGCATGGGAGGTTCGCTCCTGCGGCAGGGTTTTGAAGGTCGATACGCAGCAGATCGCAGCCTAGGGCTTTGATTGGCATGGCATCCATGCCCACAATGGCGATATGTCGCCGAAGCGGCGCATCTTTCATCCCAATCGGCTCGCCCCTCATTCCGTCACCCACGTATCCTTGGTGCCGCCGCCCTGCGAGGAATTGACCACGAGCGAGCCTTCCTTCAGCGCCACGCGGGTGAGGCCGCCCGGCACGATGCGCACCTTGTCCGCGCCGGAGAGCACAAAGGGCCTGAGGTCCACATGGCGTGGCGCGAGACCGCTCTCGACGAAGCAGGGCACGGTGGAGAGCGAGAGCGTAGGCTGTGCGATGAAGCCGTCAGGATTGGCCTCGATCTTCTTGGCGAATTCCGCGCATTGCGCTTTCGTCGAGTGCGGCCCGATCAGCATGCCGTAGCCGCCCGAACCGTTGACCTCCTTGACGACGAGGTCCTTGAGATTGTCGAGCACGTATTTCAGCGCGTCGGGCTCGCGGCAGCGATGCGTCGGCACGTTCTTGAGGATCGGCTCCTCGCCCGTGTAGAAGCGGATGATGTCCGGCATGTAGCTGTAGAGCGCCTTGTCGTCCGCCACGCCGGTGCCGACCGCATTGGTGATCGTCACGTTGCCGGCCTTGTAAGCGGACATGAGACCCGGGACGCCGAGCGTCGAATCGGGCCTGAAGGTCAGCGGATCGAGGAAGCTGTCGTCGAGCCTGCGGTAGATCACGTCGATGCGCTGCGGCCCTTCCGTCGTGCGCATATAGACGACGCTGTCGCGCACGAAGAGGTCGCGCCCCTCGACGAGCTCGATGCCCATCTTGTCGGCGAGGAACGAGTGTTCGTAATAGGCCGAGTTATACTGGCCCGGTGTCAGAAGCACCACGGTCGGCTCGCCGCTGGCGCTGCGCGGTGCGACGGAGCGCATGGTGGTGAGCAGCTTGTCCGGATAATCGTCCACCGGGCGGATGCGCATCAGCGCGAACAACTCGGGGAAGAGCCGCAGCATCGCCTCGCGGTTCTCCAGCATGTAGGAGACGCCGGAAGGCGTGCGGGCATTGTCCTCGAGCACATAGAAATTGTCGGCGTCGACGCGTACGATATCGATGCCGGCGATATGCACATAGACGCCGGCGGCCGGCTTCACCTGCATCATGATCGGCTGGAACTCGGCGTTCTGCAGGATCAAATCTTCCGGCACGATGCCGGCGCGCACGATCTCGCGCTGACCGTAGACATCGCCGATGAAGGTGTTGAGCGCTTTCACGCGCTGCTCGAGCCCGTGGCTCAGCGTGCCCCATTCCTTGCCCGAGAGCATGCGCGGCACGATGTCGAACGGGATGAGCCGCTCGGTGCCCTGCGCGTCGCCATAGACGGCGAAGGTGATGCCGATGCGGCGGAAGAAAGCCTCCGCCTCGTCGCGCCGGTTGCCGAGCAGTTCCGCCGGAGTTTGCGAGAACCATTGGGCGAGGGATTCGTAGACGGGCCTGACGACGCCATCGACGCCGTTCATTTCATCGAAGAGCCCGCTGCCCTGCTGCTGTTGCTGCATCAACACCCACCTGCGCGGCCGGATGCGACCGCTGTGAGAGCGAAGCAATTTCAGGGCCGTGCGTCAAGCGAAGGGGGTGGAAGCCGCCGCCGGTAAAGCGGAAATCGTCAAGCCCTGCGGTTCAACCGTGGATCGTACAGCCATTTGCGGACTTTCCGCGCCGTCACGTGCGCGATGTCGGGATGCCTCGGATTAAAGAGAATGTTCGTTTCCTCTGGCACGATGGCTGACGGGATGATCAGCAGCAAAGTTTGAGCGGCCCGAGCCCACCGGCTGCCAAAATCCACCGAGGTCCTGCTTGCAGGCTCGGCATCCCATCCCACCGGCGCAGTCGTTTCGCTGACGAGGCGCGCCGACGACCAAACGGCATCCGGGATGATGATTTCGACCAAATAGCGGTTGAATGGTAGCCCGCCCGCGTTCAGATGCACAATGGTCTCGAGGCAAGCCAGCGCCCGATTTGATGACGTGTAGACAAGTGGAACGCCCTTGTCGTTCCAGCGGCCGCCGGTGATTTCGGCACCTCGTCCGCTCAGATCGTCAGCTTCATAATCCCTGGTGTCTTGAGCAATGCGCCAGACCGACACGCTCAAGCGTATGCGCCGCTCTGGATCTGCGCGAGTGCGGTCGCCACGAGAGTCTGACCCTCCATCGTGTCAAGGAAGCTGAACGGAGCCTTGCCGCCGAGAGAGCCGAGCGGCTGCCTCAACCAGTTCGCCATCCAGCCGGACGCATCGAATCCTTCCGACTCGCCCGATTCGGAAATCATCGCTTCCAGTTGCCCCATCAGCTTCGCCACCCCCAACAGACGCTCGCTTTCATCCGGAGACAGCCGGTCGTGATGCTTGACCTTGCGGTTGACCGTCGCGGTCTTGAGGCCGAGGGCCTGATAGAAACCCCTTTGCTCCATGCCGAGGTCGCGAATCATTTTCTTGACCTCGGCGGCGGGTACGCCGCGCCTGATCATGTCTATTCGATCTTCTGCCGAGGCCCGGAACACCCGGGCGTATGGCTCGCCGAGGGCGGTCAACCGAGGCTCGACATCCGTCGTTTCGATTGACCGTCTGGCAGTTTGCGATCTTTTCAAGATGATTGCTCCTTTGAGGATTTTAATAGCTCGTTTGAGCAAAACTGGCAAGGCAGGCGGATGTGATGCTGGCGTATATGCTCAGCGCCTGGTCTTAATACTCGCCATCGCGCCTGCCTATGAAATGCGCGCTCGACACGCTATCGTCAAAATCCTGATCGAGATTGCGCGCGTACACTAAAGTGTCGTTACGCGGTTTCAACCCGGGGGCTTTCCAATGACCATCCTGCTCCATCGTCGGACCTTCCTCGCCGCAGGCGGTTCGCTTCTCACAGGCGGCCTCGTCGCCCCCGCGCGGGCCGCGGCGGTCGCTGCGACGCCCTCCATGGCGGGCGGGTCCAACAACTACATGCCGGGCGCGCCGATCCTGCCGCGCATCGGCAAGGGCGGGTTCATCATGTCCGGCACGGTGCGTCGCGCGGGCGACGGCAAGCCGCTCGCCGGCCAGCGCATCCAGATCTGGGCGCATACGGTCGAGGGCTATGAGACCGACCAGCGCAGCCATGGCGCGACACTCACGGATGAAAACGGCGTCTTCCGGCTCGAAATGCCGCAGATCATTCCGGCCTTTGGTCAGGCGCATGCCCACCTTGCCTATGATAGCGGCCAATTCAAAACCGTGTTCCTCCGGCCCGTGATGCGGAGCCCGAAGGAGACGAGCCTCGAGGCGCATTTCGTGCTGGAGCAAGCCTGACAATCCTCGACGTGCAAAAGTCGGCTCGCCGCGCGGCGCTCGTCTGGGCTGCCGTTGCGGTGGCCATCATCGTGCCGATCGCGGCGGCTGCCTCCAGCGAGCTGCTCGCCTTTCGCGCGCCAATCTACATCGTGGCGGGCTTCGCCGGCATCGCCGGGCTGGCACTGATGCTGCTGCAGCCTTTGCTCGCTGCCGGAGCGCTGCCTGGGATTGGGCCGTTCGCCGCGCGGCGTCTCCACCGGGCGATCGGCGTTCTGCTCGTCGCGGCGATTCTGCTGCATGTGGCGGGGCTGTGGCTCACCAGCCCGCCCGACGTGATCGACGCGCTGACCTTCACCTCGCCGACGCCGTTCTCGGCCTGGGGCGTGATCGCCATGTGGGCGCTCTTTGCCACCGCGCTGCTCGCGGCGCTGCGTCGGCCGTTGCGGCTCGGATGGCGGAGCTGGCGCTTCGGGCATACGGCGCTGGCGTGTCTCATCGTCTGCGGAACCGCGATCCACGCCCTGCTGATCGACGGAACGATGGAGCCGTTCTCGAAAGCGGCGCTCTGCGTCGCCGCCTGCGCTGCGACGCTTGCCGCCGTTTTCTGGAAGAGGCGGGCCGCGGGGGTGTAGCCTCAGGCGGCGTTTCTCGCGGTCGGGCTTGACCCTGCCAGCCGCAGCTTATTAAAGCCCGCTCATGACCCTGCTCTCAAAGCCTGTCGGCCAGCCGCCGCTCCGCCTCCGCTGGCTCGACCTGGCGCGCGGGATCGCCGTCATCCTGATGGTGATCTACCATTTCTCCTGGGATTTGAGCTTCCACGGTTTCCTCGAGTTCGACGTGAACCAGGTGCTCGGCTGGCGCATCTTCGCCCGCGGCATCGCGGCGAGCTTTCTGTTCCTCGCCGGCTTCAGCCTGTGGCTCGCGCATCGCAACGGCTTTCGCTCGCAGTCCTTCTGGCGGCGGGAGATCATCCTGGTGCTCGCGGCCGGGCTCGTGACGCTCGGCACCTGGTACGCGTTTCCATCGAGCTACGTGTTCTTCGGCATTCTCCATTGCATCGCTGCCTCCAGCCTCATCGCGCTTCTCTTCCTGCGCCTGCCCGGCTGGGTCACGGCGCTTGCTGCGGTACTGGTGTTGGCAGCGCCGTTCACGCTCGCCAACGAAGCGTTCAACGCGCCGCTCCTCGCCTTCATCGGGCTTCGGACCGTGCCGCCCGCGACCAATGACTACGTTCCGCTTCTCCCGTGGCTGTCGCCGCTGCTCGCCGGGCTTGCGGCGGGGCAGTTGCTGCCGTTCCTCGCCAGACCTGTTCCAGCCAAGCCTGCCCCAGCCAACACGCCGTCCAGGCTCGACCAGGCTTTGGCTTTCTTGAGCCGCCACAGCCTGATCATCTATCTCGTCCACCAGCCGCTTCTGTTCGGCGCGACCTCGCTGGCGGCGTCCTACATCAAGCCCGGCATCAACGACGTCTCGGGTGAATGGCTAAGCGATTGCGAGGCCAAATGCGTTAGAGAAAAAAAGCCACGACAGACCTGCATCGAGACCTGCTTCTGCACGCTGGACGGGCTGGAGAAGACAGGCGCCTGGACGGCGATCGCCAAGGGCGCGACCGACCCGCAGACGCTCTCGGCGATCAACCAGATGTCGGCTGTGTGCCAGAAGTAAGCTACCGCGCCTGCCTTAGCCGGATCAGCCCTTCCTGCGCCACGGAGGCGACAAGCTTGCCGTCTTCCGTGAAGATCAGCCCGCGCGTGAAGCCGCAGGCATCCGCCGTGTTGGGGCTGTCCTGCGAATAGAGCAGCCATTGGTCCGCGCGGAACGGGCGGTGGAACCACATGGCGTGGTCGATGCTCGCGCCCATGATCTCCGGGTCGAAGATGGTGCGGCCATGCGCCACCAGCGCCGTGTCGAGCAGCGTCATGTCGGAGGCGTAGGCGAGCACGCTTTCATGCACGGCAGGCTCGTCCGGCAGCTTGCCCGTCGCGCGGATCCAGACGTTGAACTTCGGCGGCATCGGCTCGCGCTTCAGATAACGCTGGAACTCGACCGGCTTCAGTTCGATCGGGCGCTCCTTCTCGTAATATTTGCGCACGGGGTCGGGCATCATCGGCATGATCGCGCCCTTGATCTCGCTCTCGCTCGGCAGCTTGTCGGGATGGGGCACGTCCGGCATTTCCGCCTGATGTTCGAGGCCCGTCTCATGCACGTGATAGGAGGCCGAAAGCGAGAAGATCGCCTGGCCGTGCTGGATCGCCACCACGCGCCGCGTCGTGAAGCTCTTGCCGTCGCGGATGCGGTCCACCTCGTAGATGATTGGCACTTTGGGGTCGCCCGGCAGCAGAAAATAGGCATGGAGCGAATGAACGCGGCGATCTTCGCCGACCGTGCGGGTGGCTGCCACCAGCGCCTGGCTGATCACGAGGCCGCCGAAGACGCGCTGCCAGCCAACCTGGGGGCTGCGGCCGCGAAACAGATTGTGCTCGAGCACTTCAATGTCGAGAATGGAGAGAAGATCGGAAACGGCGGACGACATGAAACCTCATGAGTATGAAAACGGCTTCCAGGCTGGCGCGATGACAGCGAGAGTTTCGCCATCGCGTCAAGTGAGCATTTGAGCTAGAAGGCCTCGCATGTCCCAACCGAACCATGATCGCGTCGATCTCGCTATTGCCGGCGGCGGGTTGACTGGCCTCACCCTGGCGCTTGCCGTCAAATCGGCGCTTGGCTCAGGCATCGAGGTTTCGCTGTTTGATCCGGCCGGCTTCGAGACACGGCCCGGCGACCTGCGCGCCTCCGCGATCGCGGCCGGCGTGCGCCGCATGTTCGAGGCGCTCGGCGTCTGGAGCGTGATGGAGGCCGAGGCTCAGCCGATCACGGACATGGTCATCACCGATACGGCGCTCGGCGAGCCGATGCGCCCCGTGCTGCTCTCCTTTTCGGGTGAGGTGACGGAGGGCGAGCCCTTCGCCCACATGGTGCCGAACACGGTGCTCAACGATGCGGTGCGCGCTGCGGCGCTCGCCGCCGGGGTCAAGCTCGTGAAGCGGCCCGTTCTCTCCTACCGCAACGAAGGTGATGCGCTCGTGCTCGAGCATGGCGGCGCCACGACTGCGGCGCGCCTGCTTGCGGCTGCCGATGGCGGGCGTTCTCGCCTGCGCGAACAGGCCGGCATCGCCTTTTACGGCTGGGGCTATGGCCAGACCGCGCTCGTCGCAACGATTGCCCACGAGCGGCCGCATGACGGGCGCGCCGTTGAGCATTTCCTGCCCTCCGGCCCGTTCGCCATCCTGCCGCTCAAAAGCGACGATGAGGGCGGCAACCGCTCTTCGATCGTCTGGACCGAGCGGGACGCCGATGCCAGGCGGTTGCTGGCCCTCTCGGAACGAGCACTGATCGACGAACTCGAAAAACGCTTCGGCCTCGAGCTCGGAACCTTGCGGCTTCTGACGCCGCTGCATGGCTGGCCGCTGACGCTCGGCATTGCGCGGCATTTCGTCGGCGAGAGGCTAGCCCTCGTCGGCGACGCGGCCCATGTCATCCACCCGATTGCGGGGCAAGGCCTCAATCTCGGCCTCAAGGATGCGGCGGCGCTTGCCGAGCGCATCGTCGATCAGGCCCGGCTCGGTCTCGACATCGGCGATCCCGTGGTTCTGTCGGCCTATGAGCGCGACCGGCGCTTCGATACCAGCGCCATGGCCGTGACGACCGACGTGCTCAACCGGTTGTTCTCGAATGATTCCGCCACCTTGCGCGCCGTGCGCGGCTTCGGGCTGGGCCTCGTCGAGCGCTTCGCGCCGGCCAAGCGCTTCTTTATCAAGGAGGCGGCGGCGTTTTCGGGCGCTCGGCCGCGCCTGCTGGAGGGCGAGACGCTCTAGGCGTCAATCCTCCAGTTTGCGCGCCTCGTCGCTGAGCATGATCGGGATGCCGTCGCGGATCGGATAGGCGAGCTTGGCGGCGCGGCTGATCAGCTCCTGCCTCACCGCGTCGAATTCAAGCGTTGTCTTGGTGATCGGACAGACGATCAGCTCAAGCAGCTTCGGATCCATGCTGCGGCTGCGCTGCGCCCCGCGCTCCGCCATCTCGTCCGCACCCGCCTGGGGCATCGATGTGCCGCCTGCCTCGTTGTCGCCCATCATGCCCGCTCCACCCTGCCGCCGCCGATCCGGCATGCCTTATTGTACCGTCGTCTCGCCATCCGAGAATTGCCGCGCCATCTCCATTTCAGTGATGGCGACGAGCATGTCCGCGCGGGATTTGAGGTCAGGCGCTTCGAGCAGCGCCTGCTTTTCCTTGACGCCATAGGGGCTCATCATCGAGAGCGCGTTGACGAGCGCTTCGTTCGGCGCTTCCTTCACACCGTCCCAGTCGATCGCGACGTCGTTCGCCTTGGAGAATTTGCGCAAGGCCTCGATCAGCGCCTCCCGGTCGACGAGTTCCTCGCCGGCGCGGGCCTCGAGGTCGGTCAGGAAGGGCTCGACGTCGATCCTGAACTGGCGATAGGGCGTCACGGTCGGCATCTCCTCGCGGATCTGGAAGCGGGCGATGCCGGTGAGCGTGATGAGATAACGCCCATCGCCGGTCTCGGCGAACTGGGTGATGCGGCCGAGGCAGCCGACCGAATAAAGCTCGGGCGCGGCCATGCGCGACGGCTGCTCCGGCACGGGCTGGATGAGGGCGATGAGACGCGTGCCGCGCAGCGCATCATCGATCATCGTGACGTAGCGATCCTCGAAGATGTTGAGCGGCATCTGTCCGCGCGGCAGCAGAAGCGCGCCTGGCAGCGGAAACACCGGCACCACCTCCGGAAAGTCAGAGGCGCTGCGGTAGGGACTGTTGAATGGCATGTGCGATGCCTCCTCGATATAGCCGACGCGGCCGCCGGGAGTCCGGCCGCCAGTCGTCGGAAAGATGAAACGATGCGCCGTTCGGCGCGGCAAGTCCCGTGGCCCCGCCGCGAGCCCGCGCTTTCTTCAAGCGAACAGGATCGCCGAAAGCTTGCGGCGGCCCGTGACGCTCGCCTCGTCCTTGAAGCCCCAGGCCTCGAAGAACTGCAGCAACTGCTTGCGCGCCGCGTCGTCGTTCCACGCGCGATCCTTGCGGATGATCTCAATGAGCTGATCGACCGCCTCATCGCGCTTGTTGCGCGCGCTGAGCGCCACCGCGTATTCGAGCCGCGCCGCATGGTCGTCAGGGCTCGCGGCAACCCGCGCCTCGAGATCCTGCAGATCGCCGAGATTCGCCTCGCGTTCGGCAAGATCGATCGCGGCGCGCACGCTCTGAACCCCGGCATCCTTTTCCGCGCCGGCCGGGGCTGCATCGAGCACCTGCCGCGCCGCATCGAGATCGCCGAGATCGACATGAAGCCGTGCGAGCCCGGCGACGGCTTTGAGCGAATCGGGGGCTTCTGCGAGGATCATGGCGTAAAGCTGCATGGCGGACGGCGTATCGCCTGCGGCGACGAGTTCCTCCGCCTCGGCGAGCGCGTCCTCGAGCGGATCGCCGCCCGGCCCGGAAATGCGGTCGATGAACGACTTCACCTGGCTTTCAGGCAGCGACCCCATGAAACCGTCGACGGGCTGGCCGTTGACGAAGGCGATGACGGCGGGGATCGACTTGATGCCAAGCTGGCCGGAAATCTGCGGATGCTCGTCGATGTTCATCTTGACGAGCTTCACCTTGCCGCGCGCGGCCTGCACCTGCCGTTCGAGGATCGGCGTCAACTGCTTGCAGGGGCCGCACCATGGTGCCCAGAAATCGACGAGGACGGGTTGCCGCGCGGATTCTGCGATGACGTCGGCGCGGAAGGCGGCCGTCGTGGTGTCCTTGACGAGATCGCCCGCGGCGGCGTTCAGCCCGAGCGAAGGAGGCGCGGCGGAGGCCTGTGTGGTGGAGGCTTGCTGCAGCGATGCTTGCGGCGCCGCCGTCGACGAGCCGAACTTGGCGTTGATCTGCATCCTTGTTTTCACCTTTGGGCGCGGCAAGCCCGCCGGGCAGGCCGCTTCGAGACTGTCTTTGTTCTAAATGGGCCTTTCGCGCCGATTTCGCAACTCGGCTCGTCTCGAAATCTCAGCTGCGCGGGCGGATCGGCAGCAGAGATTTTTGCCCGTGGCGGGCAAAAGGCGCTTGCGTCGGCAAACGTCCTGTAGCATAAGCCGGGGCTTGACGGAGCCCCGTCGCGGACGTTCCATCGTCGGCAACGCGGGAGTAGCTCAGGGGTAGAGCACAACCTTGCCAAGGTTGGGGTCGAGGGTTCGAATCCCTTCTCCCGCTCCAATTCTTTCCATTTAAATGCAAAGTTTCGAAATGCACAGCGCGGTTAGCGCCTTGCGTCACGCGGCTTTACGCGTCCATTCACGCTGTGTAGCCTCGCGCTTCTGGTAAGCGCGAAAGGAAGCGGCGTGGATAATCGGAAAGACGTCTGGCGGGCGGTCGACACCCATAGGGACCGGCTGATCGAACTGAGCGATCGCGTCTGGGGCATGCCGGAAGTCTGCTACACCGAGACGCGCTCCAGCGCCGAACACCTCGCCGAACTCAAGCATCAGGGCTTCCGCGTCACCGAGCGCGTCGCCGGCATTCCGACCGCCCTGATGGGCGAGGCCGGCGAGGGCGGGCCGATCATCGCCATCCTCGGCGAATATGACGCGCTGCCCGGTCTCAGCCAGGAAGCAGGCATCGCCGAGCACCGCGAGGTGGAGCCCGGCGGGCACGGCCATGGTTGCGGCCACAATCTTCTTGGCTCCGCCGCGCTGCTCGCGGCGACTGCGGTCAAGGACTGGCTGGCCGAGAACAAGCTCGAAGGCCGCGTGCGCTATTATGGCTGCCCGGCGGAAGAAGGCGGCGCGGCGAAGGCCTTCATGGTCAGGGCCGGGGCGTTCGATGATGTCGACATCGCGATCTCCTGGCACCCGTCGAGCTTCTGGGAGGTGACGCCGGCGCTCTCGCTAGCCAATACGCGGGCGGATTTCATCTTCGCCGGCCGCGCCTCGCATGCCGCAGCCGCGCCCCATCTTGGCCGCAGCGCGCTCGACGCGGTCGAGTTGATGAATGTAGGCGTCAATTACATGCGCGAGCACATGCCGAGCGATGCGCGCGTGCATTACGCCCTCCTCGACACTGGCGGCATCGCGCCGAACGTCGTGCAGGCGCATGCCCGCGTCCGCTATTCCATCCGCGCCATGGACCTTCCGACCATGCTGTCGCTGGTCGAGCGCGTGAAGAAGATCGCCGAGGGCGCGGCGCTGATGACCGAAACGAGGATGACAATGCGCATCATCAGCGCGGTCTCCAACTGCGTCGACAATCCGCCGCTGGAGCGCGCCCTGCAGGGCATCATGGAGGAGCTCGGCCCGCCCGCCTTCGATGATGCCGATCGCGACTTCGCGCGGGCGATCCGCGCGACGCTGACGCCTGAGGACATCTCGGCCGTCTACCGTTCGATCGGGCAACCGGAAAGCGATGCGCCGCTCACCGATTTCACCGTGCCGCTCGACACGAAGCGCAACCCGGCGATCGGCTCGACCGATGTGGGCGATGTGAGCTGGGTCGTGCCGACCGTGCAGGCCCACGCGCCGACCGTTGCGGTCGGGACGCCGTTCCACACCTGGCAGGTGGTGGCGCAGGGCAAGCAGCCGGCGGCCCACAAGGCCATGGTGCAGGTGGCCAAGGCCATGGCGGAGCTCGCCGCGCAGGCGATCGGCGATCCCGCGCTCATCAGCGCCGCCAAGGATCATCTTGCGGCGAAGACCGCGAAGACGCCCTATCGCTGCCCGATGCCGGACGGCGTGGAGCCGCCGCTCGACATGTCGGTGAACTAGCGCGGCTTGAGTCGCAGCACGGACCAGCCTGATCCGGATCGTCTCGCTTCACAATTCGAGGTCGGAGCCCATGGTCTTCGCAAAGATCACTTCGGCGTGGGTTCTTCAGGGGCGCAGGCCCGGCTTGCTGGACCAACCGCTTTGTGGCAAGCCGATGCGATGGACCAGCCGCCATCCGGGCCGAATGCGGGCATTGCAGCGGGGCAAGCCGAGCAGCATCGCACCGCCTTCCTGCTCCGCCGCCTCTGGGCCGACTGGGTCAGCCCCTATCGCGGGCGCATTCTTCTCATCACGCTCTGCACCATTCTCGTTGGTGCGGCGAGTTCGGGCTACGCCTTCGTCATCCGCTGGATTTTCGATGCGCTCGAGAAAAAGGACGCGGATTTTCTCGTGCTCGCGCCGGTCCTCATCGTCGCCGTCACGGCCACGAAGGGCTTCGCGTCGCTCGCGCAGATCCTGCTGACCAACGGCGTGACGAGCCATGTCGAGGCCAATATGCAGGCCGCGCTCTACAATTCGATGATCGACGCCGATCTCCATCAATCGGCCGAGGAAGCACCGGCCTCCCTGACGCAGCGCTTCAGCAGCGATTTCGCGGTGATCCGCGAGGCGTTGACCCGCCTCGTGACGGTCGTGTTCCGCGACATCGCCATCGTCATCGGTTCGGTCGCCTCGATGCTGTGGAACGATTGGCAACTGACGCTGGTCGCCGTGGCGATCGTGCCGCTCGCCGGCCAGCCGATCGCCAGCCTCGGCCGGAAGCTGCGGCGCGTCGCGCGTACCACGCAGGAGCGCCTCGGCCAGATGGCGGCGGATGTGCTCGAGAGCCTTGCTGCCGCGCGCATTGCCAAGACCTACCAGATGGAGCCCTATCTGAAGCGCCGCGCGGCGGACGGCTTCGAGGCGGTGCGACGGCTGCGCGTCAAGGCCGCCAATCAGCGGGCGCGGCTCGAACCCCTGCTGGAGGTCGGCGGCGGCGTCGCCGTGGCGGCCGTTCTTGCCATCATTGGCTGGCGCATCACGCGGGGCGAAAGTTCGATCGGCCAGTTCGTCGCCTTTCTCACCGCGCTTCTGATCGCCGCGCAGCCCATTCGCTCAGTCGGCAACATCAACGTGCTGGTGCAGGAGGCGATGGCCTCTCTCGAACGCTTCTACCGGCTCGCCGACCGTACGCCCACCATCGTCGATGCGCCGTCGGCAAGGCCGCTCGCTCTTTCCGGCGGCGAGATCGCCTTCGCCGATGTCGGCTTTTCATACGGAGAGGCCGCTCCCGCGCTCGCTGATGTCAGCTTCATCGCCGCTGCCGGTCGGACGACGGCGCTCGTCGGGCGCTCCGGCTCCGGCAAATCGACCCTGATGTCGCTCGTGCCGCGCCTCTACGACGTCGATGCTGGCTCCGTGCTCATCGACGGGCAGGATGTGCGGGACGTGACGATCGCCAGCCTGCGCGGGGCGATCGCCTTCGTCAGCCAGGACAATGTACTGTTCGACGACACGGTGGCAGCGAACATCGCCTTCGGACGTGAAGGCGCGGATGAGGCTGCCGTCAAGGCCGCCGCCGCCTCGGCGTTCGCGCATGATTTCATCATGGCGCTTCCGGAAGGCTACGAGACAAGGATCGGCACCGGAGGGTCACGGCTGTCAGGCGGGCAGCGGCAACGGCTCGCGCTTGCGAGAGCGTTCTTGCGCGATGCGCCGATCCTGCTGCTCGATGAGGCGACGAGCGCCCTCGATGCCGAATCGGAGGCGGCTATCCAGGCGGCGCTGGCTGAGCTCATGGTCGGCCGCACTGTGCTCGTCATCGCGCACCGTCTCTCCACCATCCGGCAGGCGGACTGCATCGTGGTGCTCGATCAGGGACGCGTGGCGGAGATGGGGAGCCATGACGAACTGGTCGAGCGCGACGGGCTTTACGCTGGCTTTGCCCGCATGCAGTTCGCCGGCATGTGAGCCGCGGCGGCGGGCTATTCGCGGGCGAGGATCCGATCGACGATCAGTGTCGACCAGAGGCTCGTCTTGAACGAGCGCTCGAGCGCGTCTGGATCATATATGTCGCGGACCCAGTCGAGGAAGGGAATGCCCCGATCCTCGCCGGTCTCGATATAGGCCGCGAAGAACGCATCGAGAATGCCGGTCTTGGCGAATTTGAAGTGTCCGTAGCGCCAGGAGAGCTGCCGCGCCGCCTCCCGCGCCGGCTGCTTCTCGTGGATGAGGAGATAGAGCGCCGCCATCAGCCCGGCCCGGTCCGCGCCGGATTTGCAATGCACGAGCACCGGCTCTTCGAGCGTTTCGAAGAAGGCCGGCAGGGCGAGAAGGGACTCCTTGTCCGGCGCGCCGCGCGAGCGCAGGATAAAGTCCTTGATCTCGATGCCGGCCGCATCGGCCGCCTGCTTTTCGAGCGGCCAGGAGCCGTGCTCACGCCCGCCGCGCAGATTGACGATGGTGCGGATGCCGCGCCTGCCCATGCGGCGCACCTGTCCGGGCGTCGGCTGGGCGGCGCGGAAGAAGCGTTCGCTTACCTGGTGGTGATTGAGGTAGATCAGCCGGAAGATGCCATGATCGACGAAGATCATGTTGACCCACGCACGCAGATGATCGAGCCCTCCGCCGAGCGGCCGATCCCAGCGCGCGATGCGCGCCATGCGCGCCTGGTAGCGATCCCTGCCCTTGAAGATGCGCGTCAGAAAGATGAGCCTGCTCCGTCTCGGCCAAAGCTGTTCCACCTAGCAGGAAGGGCCTCGCCCCGCAATTGCCTGCGCCGGGTGGGTCGGTCCAGCATGCCGCGGAGGCTGGCAACGAGGGTCAAAAATTTTCGAGGCCATCGGCACAAGGGGCTTTACGTCGGCGCATCGAGGCTCATACTCTCGTTGTCCTGATCGCAAGACCCGCGATCGTGTCGGAAGCCCTGCCCGAACCGGGCCATGAGAGCTGGAGCCAGACCGGAGTTTGTCATGACCACCAGGACGATCCACATTCGGCACGCCGATGAGAGGGATGCGGAGGGGATCAGCCTCGTCCATGACGCTGCCTGGACGGAAGCCTATCGCGGCATCATCCCTGGCGGCGAACTCAACCGCATGATCGCGCGGCGCGGGCCGCACTGGTGGCAATCCGGGCTCAAACGTTCGAAGCGCGTGCTGGTGCTTGATTTCGAAGGCAAGATTGCCGGCTATGCGACCTATGGCGCCAATCGCGCACCGAGCTTTCCCTATTCGGGCGAAATCTTCGAGCTCTATCTTGCGCCCGAATATCAGGGCCTCGGGCTCGGCGGCAGGCTGTTCCGCGCCGCGCGCCGCGCCCTCAACGATGCGGGCCTCAATGGCACGCTCGTCTGGGTGCTGGCCGAGAACGAGCGCGGCGTCTCTTTCTACAGCCAACTCGGCGGGGCGCTGATCGGCTCGACCGAAGAGCGCTTCGGCTCGGAACGGCGTGAGCGCCTCGCCTTCGGCTGGGTCTGATCGCCGTCGTTCACCCTTCGACCAAAGCCTGTTGGCCTTTCATGACATTTCGGCGTAAAGCACCGCGATGAACGATAGCGGCCGATGCGCGTGACAATGGCCGCACACTGGTGGGAGAGCACAAACTTCATGATTTACGACGCGATCAAGATCGGCAAGAACCCTCCTTATGAGGTGAACGTCATCATCGAGGTTCAGATCGGCGGCGAACCGATCAAGTATGAACTCGACAAGGAGAGCGGCACGCTGGTCGTCGATCGGTTTCTCTACACCGCGATGCGTTATCCGGGAAATTACGGCTTCATTCCGCACACGCTCTCGCTCGACGGCGACCCGTGCGACGTCCTCGTCGCCAATACGCGTCCGCTCATCCCCGGCGCGATGATCGCTGTGCGTCCCGTCGGCGTGCTGAAGATGGAGGACGAGGGCGGCGGCGACGAAAAGATCATCGCGGTGCCTGTGACGAAGCTTACGAAGCGCTACGATCACGTGATCAACTACACGGATTTCCCTGAGATCACCTGGAAGCAGATCGAGCATTTCTTCCTGCACTACAAGGATCTCGAACCGGGCAAATGGGTCAAGCTCGCCGGCTGGGGCGATGCCGCAGAAGCGCAGAAAATGATCGTCGAGGCGATCGATCGCGCCAAGGCCGCCAAGAAGGACAAGAAAAAGGACGGCAAGAAGGACAAGAAGTAGAGGCTTCGTCCCATGCCGGAGCCGGGCGAGGCGGTGATCAACCTCTACATCGACGCCGATGCTTGCCCGGTAAAGAACGAGATCTACCGCGTCGCCGAGCGTCACAGGGTCAAGGTTTTTGTCGTCGCCAACAGCTATCTTGCCGTGCCGCGCGATCCGATGATCGAGCGCGTCGTCGTGAGCGACGGCTTCGACGCCGCCGATGACTGGATCGCCGAGCGGGCAGGCCGGCGCGACATCGTCATTACCGCCGATATTCCGCTGGCGAGCCGCTGCGTCAAGAACGGCGCGGCTGTGATCGGGCCGACTGGCAAGCCCTTTACTGAAAACTCGATCGGCATGGCGCTGGCGACGCGCAACCTGATGGAGGGGCTGCGCGCCGGTGGCGAGATCACGGGCGGGCCAAAGCCCTTTTCGGCGCGGGACCGCTCGACATTCCTTCAGGCGCTCGACGGGGCCATTGTGAAATTGAAGAAGGCCGGCTGACGCGGCAGGCGATCATTCATCGCCTGCTCGCCCCTGACCTTGCTCCTGCGCCATCACACGAAGGCGACGACCGCGATTTTGTTGCCTGTGGGGTCGCGCAGCCGGCTCATCACCGTGCCTGGAAGGGCGCCGGGGGCCGGAGCGTCCTCGGGCAATCCGCCATGGGCAAGCCCGGTCTCGTACCAGGCTTTCGCCGCGGCTTCGGACGGCGCCTTGAACATGATGGTGCCGCCATTGGCATAGGTCGCCGGCTTGCCGTCCTGTGTCTTGCTGATGAAAAACAGCCCGGTCTCAGGCTCGCCATACATATAGGCGAGCGGCGTGTCGCGCAGCTTGCCCTTGCCGGTGATGCCGAGCGTGGCAAAGGTCGCATCGTAAAAGGCCTTGGACGCCTCCAGATCGGTCGCACCGACCATGACGTGAAAATACATGTCGCATCCTCTCAGATTTTGGTTTGATTGACTATCTATCGGCCGATAGGTAAACTCACCATAATAAAATCGGTGCGTCAACAGCTATCTATCGATAGATAGAAATATGAGGATTTGATGACAACGCCAGCAGATACGTCCGGCGCCATTCTCGAGGCCGCGCAGGCGATCACCCAGACAATCGGCTATAATGGCCTCAGCTTTCGTGACGTAGCCGCCGCGATCGGCATCAAGAGCGCGAGCGTTCATTACCACTATCCGACCAAGGCCAAGCTTGGCGCGGCCATTGCGCGCCGCTACACCGACAATCTCCTAGCCAATCTTCAGACGATCGATGCGCTCCGCCTCAATGCCAAGGACGCGCTCGCGGCCTATATTGCCGGCATCCGCCGGACGCTCGAGCAGAATGGCAGGATGTGCCTGTGCGGCATGCTGGCCGCCGAAACGGACGCTCTTCCAGACGAGGTGCGTGCAGAGGTGCGCCGCTTCGTCGAGGTCAATGTCGACTGGCTGGCACGGACGATCGGGCGCGCCAAGGACGTGGCCGAGCCTGATGCGGCCATGCGCGGCCATGCGCGGGCGATGCTCGCCGCGCTCGAAGGTGCGATGCTGATCGCGCGCGGCACGGGCGATATCGGAAGTTTCGACGTGATGACGCAGCAGTTCGAGCGCCTCGGCCTGCTGCGCATCTGAGCGCTCGGCAGCGTGACGGAAGCGGCGCGGCGTTGTTCCTGACGTGCGCCCATCGAGGAAGACTTTGCCGCGCGAAGGCCTCTGTGATACGGCTCCCGCCATGACCGTCCTTCTGCAAACAGCGCCTGCCCCAAGCGCCGTGCCGATCGGCATTGCCGCAAAACCATCCCTCGTCGGCCTGACCCGGGCCCGGCTTGCCGAAGCGCTGGCGGGCGTCGGCGTCGGTGACAAGGAACTGCGGATGCGGGTCGGCCAGGTCTGGCACTGGATCTATGTGCGCGGCGCGCGGCAGTTCGACGACATGACCAATGTGTCGAAGGCGCTGCGCCAGTTGCTCGACGCGCATTTCACGCTCGCCCTGCCGGAGGTGACGTCGGAGCAGATCTCGAAGGACGGCACGCGCAAATGGCTGATGCGCATGCCCTCGACCGGGCCGCACGACAGAGGCGCGGAGATTGAGTGCGTCTATATCCCCGAAACGGATCGCGGCACGCTGTGCGTTTCGAGCCAGGTCGGTTGCACGCTCACCTGCACCTTCTGCCACACGGGCACGCAGAAGCTCGTCCGCAATCTCGAAGCCAGTGAGATCGTCGCGCAGGTGATGGTCGCCCGCCGCTATCTTAACGACTTTCAATCCGCCGCGACCATGCGGGATGGCGCGCGCGCCGTCTCCAACATCGTCTTCATGGGCATGGGCGAGCCGCTCTACAATCTTCAGAACGTGCGGGACGCCATCCATGTGATGACGGACCAGGAAGGCCTGCAGCTATCGCGTCGCAAGATCACGGTCTCGACCTCCGGCGTCGTGCCGCAGATCGAGGCGCTCGGCGCGGAAACCGGCGCGATGCTGGCGATCTCGCTGCATGCGACGAATGATGCGCTGCGCGACGAACTGGTGCCGCTCAACAAAAAATATCCGATCAAGGCCTTGCTCGATGCCTGCCGTGCTTATCCCGGCCTGTCGAATGCGCGCCGCATCACGTTCGAATACGTCATGCTGAAGGGCGTCAATGACAGCCTTGCCGAAGCGCGGGCGCTGGTGCGGCTGCTCTCGGGCATTCCGGCCAAGATCAACCTCATTCCGTTCAATCCATGGCCGGGCTCGCGCTATGTCTGCTCGGATTGGGAGCAGATCGAGACCTTCTCCGAATATATCTTCAACGCTGGCTATTCGAGCCCGGTGCGCACGCCGCGCGGACGTGACATCCTCGCTGCCTGCGGCCAATTGAAAAGCGAAACCGAAAAGATGCGTGCCCGCGCGCGGCTGATGCTGGAAGAGAGCCTCGTCGCCAATCTCGACTGAGACATTGCCTATGAATTGAGCAAATTATCAGTCGAATCGATTAAGTTTTAGCCGTTATCACAAAATTGACATTGTTTCGGACGGGTCCTGCCGCGCCGTTTTTGCTTTTGTGTCATCTTCGCCGCGCCGCCGCCATAAAAGCCGGCATTTGCCCAGCAAATGCGCAACTTGCGTGACCTCATCATTTCGGCTCGGGCTTTTGCCAGTTGGCATGACCCTTGTAATGTTGCTTCATCATCCCGGCCGATGGTGTCGCCCTTTTGCGGCAGCTCATCGGCTTTGGACACAGCACGGAGTGTAGCGCTTATGAAAATTGTGATGGCCATCATCAAGCCGTTCAAGCTTGAGGAAGTGCGCGATGCTTTGACCGCCCTTGGCGTGCACGGCATGACGGTGACGGAAGTGAAGGGCTATGGCCGGCAGAAGGGCCACACCGAAATCTACCGCGGCGCGGAATACGCCGTGAGCTTCCTGCCGAAGATCAAGCTCGAAGTCGCGGTGGCCGCGGCGCAGGTCGAAAGCGTGCTCTCCGCCATCGCTTCGGCGGCGCAGACCGGCCAGATCGGCGACGGCAAGATTTTCGTCACGCCGCTCGAGCGGGCCGTCCGCATCCGCACCGGCGAGCGGGACGACGACGCGCTCTGAGCTGAAATGCGGCCTCAGCGCCGCTTTCGCGACTTTGGCGCGTTTTCTGCACTGCAACATGCGTAGCGACCGAAACGACCTTCTGGTCCGCATTCCAATTGTTTTCAGGAGTAACTCTCACATGACCATCGGATTTTCACCAAGGCTGGTGAAGGCCATGCTGGCAGGGGGCGCCATCGCCACCCTTGCAGGCCTGCCAGCGCTCGGCGCGACCCCGGCCGAGACCGTCGCGGCGCTCGCCGACAAGATCACGCCCGTCGCCGAAGTGAACAAGGGCGACACCGCCTGGCTGCTCGTTTCCTCGCTCCTCGTCCTCATGATGGCGATCCCGGGCCTGGCGCTGTTCTATGGCGGCCTCGTCCGCACGAAGAACATGCTCTCCATCCTGACGCAGGTTTTTGCGATCGTCTCGATCGTGACCCTGCTCTGGGTGTTCTACGGCTATTCCATGGCCTTCACCGGCGGCAACGGGGCTTCGGCAGACTTCGTCGGCGGCTTCAGCAAGATCTTCCTCAAGGGGATCGCGCCCGAGGGCAAGACGATCGCCGACGGTATGGCGGCGACCTTCACCAATGGCGTCTATGTGCCTGAGCTTGCCTACATGGCGTTCCAGATGACATTCGCGTGCATCACGCCGGCGCTCATCATCGGCGCGTTCGCCGAGCGCATGAAGTTCTCGGCCCTCGTGCTCTTCGTCGTGCTCTGGATGACGGTGATCTATTTCCCGATCGCCCACATGGTCTGGTACAATGCCGGTCCTGACGGGTTCGCGAAGGGCGCGCTCGTCGCCAAGCTCTTCGAGGGCAGCGCGGCTGATCTGGCAGCCGCCGCCAAGGAGTTCGGCGATACGGCCGCAGCCGATCTTGGCCTCGTCGCCAAGTGGGGAGCGATCGACTTCGCCGGCGGTACGGTCGTGCACATCAATGCGGGCATCGCAGGCTTTGTCGGCTGCATCCTGCTCGGCAAGCGTATCGGCTACGGCAAGGAGCTGATGGCGCCTCATTCGCTGACGATGACGATGATCGGCGCCGCGCTCCTCTGGGTCGGCTGGTTCGGCTTCAACGCCGGCTCCAACCTCGAGGCCAACGGCGTTACCGCACTCGCCTTCGTCAATACCTTTGTCGCAACCGCCGCCGCAGCCGTTTCCTGGCTGTTCGTCGAATGGGCCGCCAAGGGCAAGCCTTCGCTGCTCGGCATGGTGTCCGGCGCGGTCGCCGGCCTCGTCGCTGTGACGCCGGCCTCCGGCTTCGGCGGTCCCATGGGCTGCATCGTGCTCGGCCTCGTCGCAGGCGCGATCTGCTTCCTGTTCTGCTCGAGCGTGAAGAACGCCTTTGGCTATGACGACTCGCTCGATGTGTTCGGCGTGCACTGCATCGGGGGCATCGTCGGCGCGATCGGCACCGGTATTCTCGTCGCCCCGTCGCTCGGCGGAACCGGCATCACCGACTATTCGACCTGTAAGGCGGCGCTTGCCGGTGGCGCGGCGCTGCCGCCGCTCGACCAGATCACGGACGCCATCAAGGTGACGTTCAGCGACTGCGGCTCGGGCTTCGTCTCGATCTCCGACCAGCTCTTCAAGCAGACGAAAGCCGTCGGCCTGACGCTGCTCTGGTCGGGCATCGGCTCCGCCATCCTTTACAAGATCGTCGACGTCATCATCGGCCTGCGTGTCACCACGGAAGTGGAGCGCGAGGGTCTTGACATCGCCGAACATGGCGAGCGCGCCTACAACTATTGATGATCCGTCCGGGCCCTCGGCCCGGGCGCTTCTCCTTCCCTGGTTCTCCTGAACTGAGGCGGCTCCGGCCGCCTCTTTTTTTGGTCAAGCAACTGCACGGCCGCCGGGCCGGGCACAAGGTTAAACCGGCCTTAACCTCGATATCGCTAATGTCCAGCCTCGGAGCGTTTCGGGCGGAGAGTGGATGGCGGCCAGCCTCGGAAGGCGCGTCAGGCTCATGCGGGACGCGAGTTTTTCGGGCCGCGAAGCGCTCTTGATCAGAACGCATTCGAGCGGAGCATTTTGGGTTCGGACGATGCCATTGTCGCGTGCGGGTTATTCGATGTTCGACTGGCTTCCCGAAAGCGTCAGGGATTTCATTGCGCGCTGGGCGCGCGAACTTGCAGGGATCGTGCTTATCGGGTCGAGCCTCGTCACGGCTCTGGCGCTCGCAAGCTGGAACGTGCGCGATCCGAGCCTCAACCAGGCGATCGACGGGCCGATCAAGAACTGGCTCGGGTTTCCGGGCGCGGCCACGGCCGACATTCTGATGCAGCTTTTCGGCCTCGCGACGCTGCCGATGCTCGGTTCGATCGCGCTCATCGGCTGGCGCTGCCTCTCCGGCCGGGCGCTGCCGCGGCTTCCCGCGCTCGCCGCTTCCTTATCCGCCGGCATCGCCGCCGCAAGCGGCTTTGCCTCCGGCCTGCCCATGACGGATCGCTGGCCGCTGCCCACGGGCTTTGGCGGCGTCGCCGGGGATGCCATGCTGGCGCTGCCGGCGCTGGTGCTCGGTGGCTCGCATCTCGTCTCCAGCCTCGCGACGCTCGCCTATGGGGCCGCCGCGCTTCTTTCCCTCAGCTACGCCTCGGGCCTCAGGCACGGCGATGCCGAGCATGTGCCGGACGAGCCCGTGCTCGCACCCAAACGCGTCGCGAAGCGCTCCGGCAAGCTCGAACATGATGACGAGCCGAACGCGGCGATCATCTCGCTCGGCGCGGTGATCCACGCTGCCCTTACCCTGAAATCGATCGTGAAGCGCCGGCTGGAGGCGCGCCGCGCCCGTAACGCCGCCACGCAGATGGCCTTGCACGCCGCGCCGGCGATGAGCGCCGCCGCCGCAAGACCCGCCCGCGCGCGCCGCGAGCCGACCTTCCAGGATGCCGACGAGCACGCCTCGAACGAGATGGTGGAGGCCGCGCCGCGCCGCAATCCCGATCGGGACGCCGAATTCGACCAGGACGATGCGCCAGCGCAGCCGAGCGCCATCCGCATCGCGCCTCCCGCGCCCGCCATCAAGCCCGGCCGCCGCATGGCGCGCGAGGACCAGGGCAACATGTTCGCGCCCGGCGATTACGAGCTGCCGGCGCTCTCTCTCCTCGCCGAGCCGAAGAAACTGCCTGGCGTCACCATTTCGGAGGATGCGCTCGAACAGAACGCCCGCCTGCTCGAAGGCGTGCTGGAGGATTTCGGCGTCAAGGGCGAGATCATCAATGTCCGCCCCGGCCCGGTCGTCACGCTCTATGAGCTCGAGCCGGCGCCTGGCATCAAATCCTCCCGCGTCATCGGCTTGGCCGAAGACATCGCCCGCTCGATGAGCGCCATCGCGGCCCGCGTCGCCGTCGTGCCGGGGCGCAACATCATCGGCATCGAGCTGCCGAATTCGAAGCGCGAGACGGTTTATTTGCGCGAAATGCTGGCGAGCGCCGATTTCGAGAGCACCAAGTTCCGCCTGCCCATCTGCCTCGGCAAGACCATTGGCGGCGAGCCCGTCATTGTCGAGCTTGCCCGCATGCCGCACCTGCTCATCGCCGGCACCACCGGTTCCGGCAAATCGGTCGCGGTCAACACCATGATCCTGTCGCTGCTCTACAGGCTGCGCCCGGAAGAGTGCCGGCTGATCATGATCGACCCCAAGATGCTGGAGCTGTCGGTCTATGACGGCATTCCGCATCTCCTCACCCCCGTCGTCACCGACCCCAAGAAGGCGGTCGTGGCGCTGAAATGGGCGGTACGCGAGATGGAGCAGCGCTACCAGAAGATGTCGAAGGTCGGCGTGCGCAACATCGACGGCTTCAACGCCCGCGTGCTCGAAGCGAAGGCGAAAGGCGAGACGATCACCCGCACGGTGCAGACGGGCTACGACCGCGAGACCGGCGAGGCGACCTACGAGAATGAGGAGATCGCGCTCGCTCCGCTGCCCTTCATCGTCGTGCTGATCGACGAAATGGCCGATCTGATGCTCGTCGCCGGCAAGGATATCGAGGGCCTCGTCCAGCGCCTAGCGCAGATGGCGCGCGCCGCCGGCATCCATGTCATCATGGCGACGCAGCGCCCGTCCGTCGACGTCATCACCGGCACGATCAAGGCGAATTTCCCGACGCGCATCTCCTTCCAGGTCACGAGCAAGATCGACAGCCGCACGATCCTTAGCGAGCAGGGTGCGGAGCAGCTGCTCGGCCAGGGCGACATGCTCTACATGGCGGGCGGCGGGCGCATCAGCCGCGTGCACGGGCCGTTCTGCTCGGATGAGGAGGTCGAGAAGGTGGTCGCGCACCTCAAATTGCAGGCGCCGCCGAGCTATCTCGACGAAGTGACCATCGAGGACGAAGCCCCGGCGGAGGAGGGCGAGGACGGAGCCGTGTTCGATAAGGGCTCGTTCGGAGAAGAGGGCGGCGATCTCTACGATCAAGCGGTGAAGGTGGTGCTGCGCGACAGGAAATGCTCGACGAGCTATATCCAGCGCCGCCTGCAGGTCGGCTACAACAAGGCGGCTTCCCTCGTGGAACGCATGGAGGATGAAGGCATCGTCGGCCCCGCCAACGCCACGGGCAAGCGCGAGATATTGATGGAGAGCCGCGAGGCCTATGCGGAGGAGTGAGGGGGCTGCGAGCGATTTAGAAATTGCAGATATGTGATGCCGGCTACTGAGACTTTCCGTTGGCAGTCGGATAGCGGATTTCTGCGGAATAATTAGTCTTAAGCGCAGTCGTAGTCCGGTCAACTGATCCGCTTCACAAATGCGGCCAAGAAAGATTGGCAGCAATGCTGGATGCATCGTTACTACGTGGCTGGAACTTTGTGACGGCTCATGTGAGGCAAGAAATCCATTTTCCCAATGCGTAAACCAGCATTTCGCAGCAACGCGTACGCAATAGTTACATGGAAATAAAAGTTTGGCATGATCCAGTCCTGAATGTCCTCCTCGGATGACATCAAAAAGCGGACGCCATTGGGCAAGGTAAGATCGACGGTTGCATCGGCGTCTGCCCATCCGGCCGGTTCCGCTCCATCGATTTGCGAGCGAACAGCAGCAATTCGCTCCCGAACTTCTATCAGCGAGCGGTAGGGTGTCTCTTCCAGCGAGACCGATCGCCCGGCGACTTGGTTGAGAGCCAGTAGCACCTGATTGAGCGCGACACGGAACTGCATCTCGAGCGGAAACATGTCGTCGGCAAGTTTTTCCGCAAGCACATCATTCGCCATCCCAGCGTCCTGAGCTTTGCTGACGAGGTGATCGAGAGTGCCGAGCATGTTGACGAAGACTGTGCGTGCGGAACGAGCGTAGGACATTGCAAACCTCCGCAGGGGAGATAATCGCCATCAATCGTCATGCGCAACTTGAAACGAGAGTTTTGGGCGCATTCCGGCCGAAAGATCGTGACGGGGGCGCAGGGCATACATTCATTCATACGCAGTTGCAGTGCCCCTCACGCCTCCTTCGGCAGGGGCGCGATTCTGATCGCCGTGATGCGGTTTCGCGTCTTCCGTAGCACCTGGAAGCGGAAGCCGTAGAAGTTGAACGACTGCCCGGCTTCCGGGATCACCCGCGCCTCGTGGATCACGAGGCCCGCGATCGTCGTCGCCTCGTCATCCGGCAGGTTCCAGTCGAGCGCGCGGTTCAAATCGCGGATCGGCACCGAGCCGTCGACATTGTAGGAGCCGTCCGCCTGCGGCCGCACGCCCGTCACGCTCGTGTCGTGCTCGTCCTTGATATCGCCGACGATCTCTTCGAGGATATCCTCCAGCGTCACCAGCCCCATCACCTCGCCATATTCGTCGACGACGACGGCGAAGTGGGTCTTGCGCTTCAGGAAGGCTTTGAGCTGGTCCGAGAGCGAGGTCGTGTCCGGCACGAACCAGGCGGGCAGCGCCAGATCCTCGACATCGAGCTTGGTCGTGTCGCCGCCGGCGGCCTCCAGCGCACGCAGCAAGTCTTTGGCATGCAGCACGCCGATGATGTTGTCCGGCCGTTCGCGCCAGAGCGGCAGCCGCGTATAGGGCGAGGAGAGCACCTCGCGCACGATTTCGTTCGAGGGCAGCTCCGCGTCGATCGTGCGCATCTTGGTGCGGTGGACCATCACGTCGGACACGCCAAGCTCCTGCAGGTCGAGCAGGCCGCCGAGCATGTCGCGGTCGGTTTTCACCACCGAGCCTTCCTTGTGCAGGAAATCGACCTGGTCGCGCAGCTCCTCGCGCGCCGAGAGGATCGAGGTGTTCTCGCCGAGCTTCATGCCGAACAGGCGCAGGAAGCTGCGCACGAGAATCTCGACCGCGATGAGCACCGGCCCGAAAATCGCGACGAAGAAGGCCGCGAAGCGGGCGATGAAGAGCGAGGATTTGTCGGGGTAGTTGATGGCGATGGTCTTCGGCAGCACTTCCGCGAAGACGACGACGAGCACGGTCATGATGATGGTGGCGTAGATGACGCCGTTCTCTCCCGCGAGCGTGACGAGCACGCTCGTTGTGAAGGCCGAGGCCGCGATATTGACGAGCTGGTTGCCAAGCAGCATCGCGCCGATGAAACGCTCGCGCATGTTGAGAAGCCGCGTGACGATGCCGGCGCGCAGATCGCCCGAGCTCTCATAGGAATGCATCCGCGCGCGCGAGGCGGCGGTGAGCGCCGTTTCCGCGCCGGAAAAGAAGGCCGAGAGCAGCAGGGAAAAGATGAGAATGCCGCCGGCGATCCAGGGATTGATCGACAGGTCGGGCGATGCGCCGTGCATGGGTCAGGGGTCCGTTGGTGGTTGGGGGTCGAGGGAGACGAATGGCCGTCGGGCAATTCGATACCGCGTTTTGCCGCGCGGGGCAAAACGGATCGTGCTCAAGCGGCGGATGCTTCGCTCGCCAACTCGTCCGCAAGGAAAGCCTCTATAGCCGCCGGATCGATGTCGTTCGCGATGAAGCTGCGGCCGATCCCGCGCGTCAGGATAAAGGTGAGCGCGCCACGCTTCACCTTCTTGTCCTGGCGAATAGCGGTGAGCAGGCTTGCAGCATCGCCGACGCCGCCCGGCACCTGTTGCAGGCGGGTGGGTAGCCCCACCGCGTCGAGATGGCGGATGATGCGCACCATATCCTGCCGCTCGATCAGGCCGAGCCGGTGCGAAAAGCGATGCGCGAGCGCCATGCCGATCGAAACGCCCTCGCCATGGATCAGACGGGCGGGGTCGTAGCCGACCGCCTGCTCCAGCGCATGTCCGAAGGTGTGGCCGAGATTGAGCAGCGCCCGGTCGCCGGTCTCAAGCTCGTCGCGCGCCACCACCGCCGCCTTGGAGCGGCAGGCCTTGAACACGGCGGTCTCGCGGGTCTCGTCGCCGCTGAAGATGCCGCGCCACGCTCCCGCCTCCAGCCAATCGTACATGTCCGGCTGGTCGATCAGGCCGTATTTCACCGTCTCGGCATAGCCGGCGCGCATTTCGCGCTCGCTCAAGGTGTCGAGCAGGGCGGTGTCGGCAAGGACGAGCGCCGGCTGGTGAAACGCGCCGATGAGGTTCTTGCCGTGCGGGCTGTTGACGGCGGTCTTGCCGCCGACGGAGCTGTCGACTTGCGCGAGCAGGGTGGTCGGAATCTGCACATAGCGCATGCCGCGTCGCACGATCGCGGCGGCGAATCCGGCAAGATCGCCGATCACGCCGCCGCCGAAGGCCAGGATGAGGTCGTTGCGTTCGAGCCGCGCCGCCAGGATCGCCTCCACCACCCGGCCGAGATGCGCCCAGGATTTGGTGGTTTCGCCCGCTGGCATCACGATCGCCGAATGCGCGATCGCGGCGGCGTCGAGCGCGCTTTGCAGCGTGCCCAGGTGCAGGCCGGCCACCGTCTCATCCGTGACGATGGCGACCCGTGCGCCCGGTGACAGCGCCGCGATGCGTGCGCCGGCTTGCGCGATGAGGCCGCGCGCGATGAGGATGTCATAGGGCCTGCCGGCAAGATCGACGGCGACGTGGAGCGGCTCCGCGCTCATGCCGCGTCTTCCTTGAGGCCGAGATAGTTTTCGAGCGCCAGAATCACGTCTTCGAGCACATCTTCATGCGAAGTTTCGCCGGAGGTGACAGTGATGTCGGCCTCGGCATAGGTCGGATAGCGCACATCCATCAGCCGCCGCATGGTGCCTTCCGGGTCCGCGCCCTGCAGGAGCGGCCGGTCGCCCCTGCGGCGCACCCGGCGCATCAGCACGTCGAGTTCGGCGTTGAGCCAGACGGAAATGCCGACGTTTGCGATCGCCTCACGCGTCATCTCGTTCATGAAGGCCCCGCCGCCCGTCGCGAGCACGCGGCAGCCTTCCTTCAGCATGCGGGCGACGACGCGCCGCTCGCCATCGCGGAAATACGCCTCGCCATGGCTTTCGAAAATCTCCTTGATTGACATTTTCGCCGCGAGTTCGATCTCGGTGTCGGCGTCGGAGAACGGAATGCCGAGGCGCGCCGCGAGACGCTTGCCAACCGAGGATTTGCCAGCGCCCATCAGACCGATCAGAACGATGGGCCGTGCATGCAGGGCATCCACGATCCGGGCGGCGCGCCTCTCGCGGTGGGCATGACCGGACGCTGCGCCAGCCGCCGGTTGGTGTCGGTTCATGTCTCGCGGTCTCTAAAAATAGAACTTTGTTATTCTTGACGTGTTCACGGTTTCGTATCCGATAGGCTTCACTATATCGGTTGCGCGAAGAAAGAAAACCGCTGCTTTGAAAGGGGCCGAACGGCCCCGGTTCGGCGCCGTGAGAGATTGAGGATGCGCTTGAAACCTTTGAGGCGAACGGGTTTGTCGTGACGATACTGGTGCGGCTTCTCATCCTCTGCCTGCTGCTGGCAGGGCTCGCCTATGCGGTCGTCTTTGCGCTGGCGACCCTCGTCGAGCCAGATACGCGCGAGACGACGATCACCATTCCGTCGAGCAAGTTCAACAAGTGAGCGCGCCTGCCATGAACAGCGAAGCGCTGATCGACCTGTTTCTCGAGATGCTTGCGGCCGAGCGCGGCGCCGCGGCCAACACGCTGCTCGCGTATCGGCGCGACCTCGGGGATTATTGCGCGTTTCTTTGCTCCCGGCAGGAGACGCCGATCGGCGTATCGTCGTCGACGCTCCGCGCCTATCTCATCCGGCTGCAGGATGTCGGATTGAAAGCGACGTCGAGCGGGCGCAAGCTCTCGAGCATCCGTCAGTTTCATAAATTTCTCTATCTCGAAGGCCATCGCGGCGACGATCCGAGCGTGACGCTGGAAGGGCCGAAGCGCGGCAGGCCGCTGCCGAAGACGCTGAGCATGGCCGACGTCGACCGTTTGCTGAACGGCGTCGCGGCGCAGGCGGCGGACGCCGAGCTTCCGTTCCATCGGAGGCTCGCCGCTGCCAGGCTCTCGGCCCTGCTCGAACTCATCTACGCAACTGGCTTGCGCGTCAGCGAGCTCGTCGCGCTTCCGCGCAGCGCCGCCCATGCAAGGGGCGATTTTCTCTCCGTTTGCGGCAAGGGCCGCAAGGAGCGGCTGGTGCCGTTGACGGACAAATCGCGTCAGGCGATGCGCATCTATCTCGATCTCCTCGGCAAGGTCCAGGCAAAGGCGTCGCCCTTCCTGTTTCCAGCCGCGAGCGGCACCGGCTACCTTGCCCGCCAGGTTTTTGCGCGCGATCTCAAGACGGCCGCCGCCACCGCCGGCATTTCAGCCTCGGCAATCAGTCCGCATGTGCTGAGGCATGCGTTCGCCAGCCATCTGCTGCAGAACGGCGCGGATTTGAGGATCGTGCAGCAATTGCTCGGCCATGCCGACATCGCGACGACGCAGATCTACACGCATGTGCTGGACGAGCGCGCGCAGGCGATGGTGCGCGATCTGCATCCGCTGGCCGATGTGGAGGGTTAGAAGGAGAGGCGTTCAGCTCTTCAGCAGAACGTCGCGCAATTCCTCAAGCTGCGAGATCTGCTCGTCCGCGAGGCGGCGCTCCTCGTCGCTCTTGGCGACGACGCGCAGCGTTTCGGCATGCACGATCTCCTGCGCGATCGTATCGGCGCTCACTTCTTCGATCGGATTGGCGCCTTCGGCAAGCAGGGTCAGACCCTTCTCGTTGACGTCGGCGAAGCCGCCGCGCACCACGATGCGTTTTGCATGGCCGTGGCTCTCGACGACGAGCGCGATGCCAGGCTTCAGTGTGGTCATGAACGGAGCGTGTCCCGGCAAAACCGTGAACTCGCCTTCCGAACCCGGAACGACGACCTGCTCGACCTGACCCGAAAACAGAACGCGTTCGGGTGAAACCAGCTCGAAATTGAATGTCGCCATTGACCCTGCTCCCCGCCTTCTCCCTCAAGAGGGAGAAGGCTGCCGCTAACGTTTGTCTTTGAAAGAAATCAGGCTGCGAGCTTGGCAGCCTTTTCGATCGCCTCGTCGATCGAGCCGACCATGTAGAAGGCCGCCTCGGGGAGGTGATCGTATTTGCCGGCGCAGAGATCCTTGAAGCCCTGGATCGTGTCTTTCAGCGGCACCAGCTTGCCGGGCGAGCCGGTGAAGACTTCGGCCACGAAGAATGGCTGCGACAGGAAGCGCTCGATCTTGCGGGCGCGGGCCACCGTGAGCTTGTCCTCTTCCGAGAGCTCGTCCATGCCGAGGATGGCGATGATGTCCTGGAGCGACTTGTAGCGCTGCAGGATCGACTGGACCTGACGGGCGACGCCGTAATGCTCATCACCGACGACGAGCGGCGAAAGCATGCGCGAGGTGGAATCAAGCGGGTCCACCGCGGGATAGATGCCTTTTTCGGCGATCGAGCGCGACAGAACGGTCGTTGCGTCAAGATGGGCGAAGGAGGCGGCAGGTGCCGGGTCGGTCAGGTCGTCGGCAGGCACGTAGATCGCCTGCACCGAGGTGATCGAGCCCTTGGTCGTGGTGGTGATGCGTTCCTGCATCTGGCCCATGTCGGTGGCGAGCGTCGGCTGATAGCCCACCGCCGAAGGAATACGGCCCAGAAGCGCCGAAAGCTCGGAGCCA
>JAIELD010000063.1 GCA_019753285.1 Beijerinckiaceae bacterium
TTCAGCCTCGCGAAATACAAGCTGCAGATCGGCGCGGAGCGCATCGTCTCGGGGCGGCTCGAACTCTATGACGGCTACCGGCAGCTCTCGGGGAAGATCATCGTTCTCTACCCAGACCGGGCGGATGACCTCCCCAGCATCGAACCGGTCTATGCGCAGACCGAAGGCCTCACCAACTGGCTCATCGGCAAGTCGGCGCGCGCCGCGCTTTCGATCCTGCCGAAATTGCCCGAATGGCAGGATGCAGCCTGGCTCCTGCGGCAAGGGTGGAGCGATTTTACCGCCGCGCTGCAACGGCTGCATCGACCGCGCGAAGCCAGCGACCTGTCCGAAGGCAACCCTTACCTTTCACGGCTGGCCTTCGACGAACTTCTGGCCGGCCAGCTCGCCCTGCTCATGGTGCGTTCGCGCATGAAGGCAGCCGCCGGCCGGGCCACGATCGGCGATGGCTCGATCACGGCGAGGCTGCGCGCCGGCCTGCCATTCGCGCTCACTGGCGCGCAGGAACGCGCGATCGCCCAAATCGAGGCCGATATGGCTGCGCCAGAGCGCATGCTGAGGCTCCTCCAGGGTGATGTCGGCTCCGGCAAGACGCTGGTCGGCCTGATGGCGATGGCGAGAGCGGCCGAGGCCGGCCGCCAATCTGTGATGATGGCTCCCACAGAAATCCTGGCGCGGCAGCATTTCGAGCGGATCGCGCCGCTCGCGGAAGCCTGCGGCATGACGTGCGCGCTCCTGACCGGGCGGCTGCGCCAGAGCGAACGCCGGCCCGTGCTCGAAGGTCTCGCCGCGGGCTCGATCTCGATCTGTTTCGGCACGCACGCGCTTTTCCAGGACGATGTGGCGTTTCACGATCTCGCGCTGGCGGTTGTCGACGAGCAGCACAAATTCGGCGTGCATCAGCGGCTCGCATTGCAGCGCAAAGGCCAGGCGGTCGATCTCCTCGTCATGACCGCGACCCCCATTCCGCGCACGCTCGTGCTGACCTATTTCGGCGACATGGACGTCTCCATCATCGACGAGAAGCCGCCGGGCCGCAAACCGATCGACACCCGCGCTCTCCCGCTCGATCGGCTCGACGAGGTGATTGCGGGGTTGGGTCGCGCCATGTCAGAGGGCGCGCGGGTCTACTGGGTGTGCCCGCTCGTGTCGGAAAGCGAGCATCTGGAGGACGTCGCCGCCGCCGAGCAACGCTTCGCGACGCTCGCCGAGGCGTTTCCCGGCAAGGTCGGCATGGTACACGGCAAGATGCCGGGACCGGAAAAGGACGCCGCCGTCGCGAGCTTTGCTTCGGGCGACACGTCCGTCCTCGTCGCAACGACCGTGATCGAGGTCGGCGTCGACGTGCCCGAAGCGACCGTGATGGTGATCGAGCATGCCGAGCGGTTCGGCCTCGCCCAGCTACATCAGTTGCGCGGACGGGTCGGCCGGGGCGGGGATCGGTCGAGTTGCCTTCTCCTCTATCGCGCACCGCTGGGAGAGGTCGCGACGGCCCGGCTCAAGGTGATGCGCGAGACAGAGGACGGGTTCAGGATTGCGGAAGAAGACCTCAAGCTGCGCGGGGAAGGCGATGTGCTGGGCACGCGGCAATCAGGCTCGCCCGGCTTCCGCCTCGCCAATCCAACGGTTCATGCCGCGCTGCTCGCAGCGGCTCGTGACGATGCCAAATTGATCATCGAACGCGATCCACAGCTCGTCACGGAACGTGGTAAGGCATTGCGCGTTCTGCTTTATCTCTTCGAACAGGATGAGGCGGTCAGGCTGCTCAGGGCGGGCTGATCTTTCCGCCACGCCCGCTCAACCTTCATATTATCATCGAGGCATCATGAATACCCTACTGGCTGCCGCCACACCAATCGTGCTGCTCAGCATCTCGAACATTTTCATGACATTCGCCTGGTACGGACACCTCAAATACAAATCCTCGCCGATCTATTGGGTCATCCTCATCAGTTGGGGAATTGCCTTCTTCGAGTACTGTTTTCAGGTTCCGGCGAACCGCATCGGCAATGAAATCTTCAACGCGGCGCAGTTGAAGACGATCCAGGAGATCATCACCCTCGTCGTCTTCGCCGGATTCTCGACGCTCTACCTCGGCGAACCGCTCGGATGGAACCATGCGATCGGCTTCGCCTTCATCGTGGCGGGAGCTTTCTTCATCTTCCACAAATTCTAGTGGATGCGCGAGCGGGGAACCATCACGGGAGGTTCTTGACATTTGTGGCTCGTTCCAACATACCACGCGCAACAGCCGAGCGGCCCTGCCACTCGGCTCATCTGTTTTTGCCGATCGCCTCAGCTGGCGCGGCGTCGAGGAGACCACCATGGCGAAGGCCGCGAAAATCAAGATCAAGCTGCTGTCGACCGCCGACACCGGCACGTTCTACGTGACAAGCAAGAACGCGCGCACCAAGACCGAGAAGTTCGTGTTCAAGAAGTACGATCCGGTCGTTCGCAAGCACGTCGAGTTCCGCGAGACGAAGATCAAGTAGTTCGTCCGAACTTACAGAATTTCAAGGGCGCTGCGGCGCCCTTTTTCGTGCCTCGCGTTTCGAACCGAGGGCTGATGATCGATCGTCAGACGCGAAGCGCCACCATGCGTCAATTCATGGCGATGGGCGTCGCCTCGCTGGCGCGCCGCAGATCGTCCGGCGGGATCGCGAAGGTCGAGTTCGGCGTTCCGGCCGCCGCATAGACGAGGTCGAATCGTAACAGGTCGATGTCGATGAAGGCCTTGATCCTGTTCCGATGCCCGAATGGCGGGATGCCGCCGATCGCGTAGCCAGTGACCTCGCGCACGAACTGCGCATCGGGTCGCATGAGCGCTTCACCGACCGCATGAGCTACCAAAGCTTCATCGACGCGGTTCGCGCCGGAGACGAGCAGAAGCACTGCCTCACCGCTCTCCTTGCCGCGAAAAATCAGGGATTTGACGATCTGCGCGACTGAACAGCCCCGCACCGCGGCAGCTTCCTCGGCTGTGCGCGTAGCGGTGGCTGAAATTTCGATTTCGATGGTGAGGCCGCTCGCTCTGGCGGTATCCTCGACACGCCGGTTGCTGTCGGAAAGCGGGGCCTTGTCCATCCTGCGACTCACGCTGCCGGTTCAGCCGAGAAAAATCGAGGCCGGCCGAATGCGGTCTGAGGAGGCCACTCCAACCGCATCCGAACCGGCCAAACCCTGCAAAACCCAGGAGATGCGGCGGACCTGAGCATAGACAGGGCGATCGAACCGCCGTTCGCCCTGTACTCGAGAGCTGGAACATGGGTTCGAAGCCGCAAAACTACAGGCCCTGAAGCGTTTGGCAATTGAATAAATGCAATGGAGGAGAGCAAGTTTCCGTTAAGGTAAAGCCCGCCGCCTCTCGCAAGCCGGACGATCAGGCCGCATGCGCGACGACCCTGTTCCGGCCTTCGTTTTTCGCGCGGTAGAGCGCCATGTCGGCGCTTTTCATCAGTTCGTTCGGCGATGTCATCGAACGGTCGAGCGTGCCGAGGCCGATCGAGACCGTGACGTTGATCGTCTTCTGGCCGCGATGGATCTGAAAGGGCTCCATCGCAACGGTGGTGCGGATGCGCTCCGCGACGCGGAAAGCGACCATCGAATCGGTGTCGGGCATCAACACGACGAATTCTTCGCCGCCATAGCGACAGACGAGATCGATACCGCGAACCGCCTTCTTGAGCCGCTGCGCGAATTCCCGCAATACCTCGTCGCCGGCATCGTGCCCGTGGCTGTCATTGACGCGCTTGAAGTAATCAACGTCCAGAATGAGCAGGCAAAGATCGCCGCGTCCGCCTGAAGCGTTCGCCATCAGCGTCGCCAGATGGCTGGTCAGGTAGCGCCGGTTATAAAGGTTGGTCAGAGGGTCGGTGACGGCCATCGCCATCGACTCCTGCATGCTCTCGCGAAGGCGGACGCTGTACCGGCGACGGCGGATCTGCGTGCGCGCCCGAGCCAGCAACTCGAGCCGATCGATCGGACGGATGAGATAGTCGTTCACGCCGAGATCAAGTGCGCGGATGACGCGCCGTTCGTCATCAGGCTCGCTGAGCACAAGGATCGGCAAATGCCGTGTCCGCTCGATGGCGCGCAACTGGCCGCAGAGACGCAGCGCATCATAGCCTTCGAGCGCCATGCTGATGATGGCGAGATCGAAATCCCCCTCCGGCGCATTGATCAACGCGGCGGTCGGGTCGGACTCGATGACCACGAAATGCTGCGCCTGCAGCGAGCGGCAGATGCGGTCGACCGAACTTTGCCGATCATCGACCAGCAGAATCTTGCCATTGAGGCCGTCATCCTCAGTCGGCGATGCGCCCGCCTCGAGCGCGTCACCCGCGCCGGCTCGCGTGCGCAGTTCGTCGGTCATGAATTTCAGCCGCAGCAGGCTGCGCACGCGCGCGAGCAAGGCTACATCGTTGACGGGCTTGGTGAGAAAATCATCGGCCCCGGACTCCAGCCCCTTCACGCGGTCGCTGGGCTGATCCAGCGCCGTCACCATGACGATGGGCAGGTGCGCGGTCCGCGGGGAGTTCTTGAGGTAACGGCAGACTTCGAAACCGTCCATGCCTGGCATCATCACGTCGAGCAGAATCATGTCGCACTCGCCGCGCTCGCAAATCTCGATGGCGCTCGGGCCGTTCATGGCCGTGACGACCGAAAGATATTCCGCTGAAAGGCGCGCTTCCAGCAGCTTCACATTCGGGACGAGATCGTCAACAACCAACACACGACCGGACATTCACTCAAGCCTCGACTTCACTCTTTCCGCACACGCTCACTACGGCATTCAGCCTCACCAATTCCTAACTCTCCCCGATGAAATTCTTGACGGTTTCCAGAAATTTCTGAACCGAAATGGGCTTCGAAAGGTAAGCTTCGCAGCCGCCTTCCCTGATGCGCTCCTCATCGCCCTTCATGGCAAAGGCGGTGATCGCGATAACCGGGATATGCCTTACGGCATCGTCATCCTTCAGCCATTTGGTGACCTCGAGACCCGAGACTTCCGGCAACTGAATGTCCATGAGGATGGCGTCGGGCATGTGCTTGCGGGCAAGCTCGATCGCCTCGATGCCGCTGCGGGTCTGGATGGTGCCGATGCCGTGCGCCTGGAGCAAATCGTTGAAGAGCTTCATGTTGAGCTCATTGTCTTCAACGATCAAAACGGTCTTCGTCATCAACACGGTCCCAGGCGTCTGCGTCGCCGCCGCACCGGGCGTTCCGGACCGGCTCGGCAAATAAATTCATCGCCTATCTCACTGATTAGGATAGACTCGTGATAATGCGGTTAACGGGCGCGGGAGGCCCTCTTTCCATTTCAGGCACTCAGACAATATGGTTAAGCAGTCGAGAATTTCCCCCTCAGAAGCAGAGGGCGTCGCCATTCAATGCTTGCAGTTTCTTGCAAGCGACCCAGATTTGCTCGGCGGTTTTCTTGCCGTGACAGGATTGGGGCCTGGAAATCTACGCGCTGCCGCGCGCGACAGGCAGTTCCTCGGTGCCATTTTGACCTATGTGAACGATGACGAGCGCATCCTTCTCGACTGCGCGGCCGCCATGAACATTCGTCCGGAATCGATCGCCATGGCCTATGAAGTGCTGGTCGGCGTCATCCATCCAGACGACCCCTGAACCCGTAAGGCCGCCATGGTCGGCGGTTGAGCCGAGCGATGACCCATCTCTGCCGTGACTGCCTGACCGACAGCGCCGACCTGATCGATGGCGCGTGTCCACGCTGCGGCGGGCAGCGGATCATCGCCCATCCAGAGCGCGATTCCCTCTCGATCGCCCACATCGACTGCGATGCGTTCTACGCTTCGATCGAAAAGCGCGACGATCCGGGGCTTGCCGACAAGCCACTCATCATCGGCGGCGGCAAGCGCGGCGTCGTCTCGACCTGCTGCTATGTCGCGCGCCGATATGGCGTGCGCTCCGCCATGCCGATGTTCAAGGCTTTGGCCGCGTGCCCGCAGGCGATCGTCATCAAGCCGGACATGGAGAAATACATCCGCGTCGGCCGCGAGATCAGGCAGCGGATGTTCGATCTCACGCCGCTTGTCGAACCGCTTTCGATCGACGAGGCATTTCTCGACCTCACCGGAACGACGCGGCTGTTTCATGCCTCGCCCGCTCTTACGCTGGCGCGGTTCCAGCAGAGCATCGAGCGGGACATCGGCATCACGGTATCGGTCGGGCTTTCGCACAACAAATTCCTTGCCAAGATCGCGTCCGATCTCGACAAGCCCCGCGGCTTCTCGATCATAGGCGAGGCCGAGACATTCGAATTCCTGACCGATAAGCCGGTCGGCATCATTTTCGGCGTCGGCAAGGTGGCCCAACAGCGTCTCGCCAAGGATGGAATCCGCACCATCGCCGATGTGCGCGCGGTTGGAGAACGCGAAATGCTCCGCCGGCACGGCTCGGAGGGCGCGCGACTGTTTCGTCTTGCGCATGGGCGGGACGCGCGTTCGGTGTCGATCGACCGCGAAACGAAGAGCATCTCGGCGGAGACGACGTTCGACACGGACCTCAACGGCATCGAGGCGCTGGAGCCCATTCTGTGGCGGCTCGCCGAAAAGGTCGCCGACCGTCTGCGCAAGGCGGACCTCGCCGGCGCGACGATGACGCTCAAGATGAAGACCCATGATTTCCAGATCCGCACGCGGGCGCGGGCCGTTCCGCCTACGCAGCTCGCGCTGACGCTGTTTCAGACCGCGCTCGACCTTCTGAAGCGCGAGCCACCTCACCTTAAGTATCGCCTCTTAGGCATTGGGATTGCTGATTTTTCGCCGGGATCGGAGGCCGACAGGGGCGATCTCGTCGATACACGCTCGGCGCGGGAGGCGAAGGCCGCGAAGGCCATCGGCGCGCTGCGCGACAAGTTTGGCAAGAGCGCCGTGATGCGTGGCGTGACCGTCAAGCGATAGCAGCGACCAGCCCGGTCATTTCGTGCAGGCGACGGCCGGAAGCATTTCGAGCCGCGATATCTCGCCCGTCATCGAAAAATCGCCGAAATCGAATTTCAGCGGCCCGCTGACGCCGTTCTCGAACAGATCGAAGCTCATGACGTACAGCGGCGTGCGCTCCCCGACGCCCGGTTCGAAATAGCTCAGCGTCACCGGCCAGCGCCTGAACTTGTCGAGACCTGCCTTCTCCATCACCGCGTCGATCCGTTCATTCGAACCTGCTGGAATTTCCTTGCCGATCACCGCAGTCGTGTCGAACAGCTTACCGCCGCCATCGGAGCCATCGAACAGCTTCACCGAGAAGAAATGCACGTCGTTGCGCGCCTGCTCGATCAGCATGCGAAGGTGCGATGTCGGAAAGACAGCCGTTCCTTCGAGATCAAGGCGCTGCGGCCTCGGCTTCTGCAGCTTGACCGAAACGCCGCCATCGGAACCACGTTGCGCCTTGCCCTCGCCCTGCACGGTCACGACCTGATCCGTCTTCGTCTGCGTGTCGAAGCGGAAACCCGAGCCCGAACCGCTCTCCCAGGTGTTGGTCTTGACGTCCGAGATGCGCGCCTGGCCTTCCCCGTCCGAAAGCTGCGTGACCTGGCGGAATTTCGTCTCGAAGCCCTTGCAGCTATCGCCCGTGAACTCGAAGGCGATACGGCCGCGCGCCTGCTCGATCTGCTTGTCCTTCCGGGTTGCGGTCAGCGCCAATTCGTAAACGGCGCGGTGCGGTGCGAAGACGATCGCCTGCGCGGACGCGACGGTCGGAGCAGCCACCGCCGCGAGCAGGACGGCGACACAAAATCGAACGCGCGTGATCATCGTTACCGTCAGTCCCTATCTCGATGCGGCGTGCGCTCGCCGATGAATCAGCGAACCTCTCCATCATGAAAGCCGCCACGATCCATTGTCAATTTGACGCTCTGCGATGAACGTCTGACGATGATGGCGAATCTGCGGCGTGCCCAGACGCCCTCGCCCGATGTGCCTCGCGCCTTGTGGGGGTCATGCTTTGCGCTATAACGAGACGGAACCCGCGATGACCCCGCCTTTCACGAAACGAGCATTTCCATGACCGAACCACAGCACAGCGCAGCAGACCGCCTTGCCGCCCTCGGCATCACCCTGCCGACGCCGACGCCGCCGCTCGCCAATTATGTGCCGACGGTGCTCAGCGGCTCCCTGCTCTTCGTCTCCGGCCAGCTCTGCTTCGATCTCGAGGGCAAGATCCAGCCGGCGCACAAGGGCAAGCTCGGGCGGGATGTGTCTAACGAGAACGGCATGGCCGCCGCGAAGTTCTGCGCGATCAATGTCCTCGCCCAGGCCCAGGCCGCTCTCGGCCGGCTCGACCGCATCATCCGCTGCGTGCGCCTCGGCGGCTTCATCAACGCGACGCCCGATTTCGATGTGCTGGCGCCTGTGATGAACGGAGCGTCGGATTTCATGGTGGCGGTGCTTGGAGACAAGGGACGCCACGCCCGCTCGACGATCGGCGTCGCCCAACTGCCAGCCGATTGCGCAGTGGAAGTCGAAGCCGTTTTCGAGGTGGCGATCTAGTTGCGCCTGAAGCCATGATCGACACGGAGCACCGATTGTTCTGGCTGTTTCGACGGCCGATCGCCCATCGCGGGTTGCACCGCAAGGCGGATGGCATCGTCGAAAACTCGATGTCCGCCTTCGCAGGCGCGATCGAGCACGATTTCGGCATCGAGTGCGATGTCCAGATTACCAGCGACCTCGACGCTGTCGTCTTTCATGATTTCACGCTCGACCGCTTGACTAAGGAGCGTGGCGATGTCGCCGGCTGGACGTCCGAAGCGCTTTGTCGTGTCCAGTTGAATGACACTGGCGACCGGATTTCCTCGCTTGGCGCCGTCATTGAGCTTGTTGCCGGGCGCGTGCCGCTCGTGATTGAGATCAAGAGCCGGTTCAAGGGCGACCTCCGTCCGGCTGAAATCGTCGCCGACATCGTTTCGAGGCGCCCCGAAAGGATCGCCATCAAGTCGTTTGACCCTGACATCGTTGCCCACTTGCGGACGCTTGCGCCGTCCATCCCACGCGGATTCATCGGCATGGATGAGTACGAGCACGACGAATTTGCCCATTTGACTGCCGATGAGAAGCTAGCGCTCTCGAAGCTTCAGCATCTCGAGCGCATGCAGCCCGATTTCCTGTCCTGGCGGGTGCGGGATCTGCCAGCCTCGGCGACGTTCCTGCGTCACACCTCCCATGGCGCGCCGATGATGAGCTGGACGGTGAGGACCGAGCACGACCGTCGCATCGTTCACGATCATGCCGACCAGATGGTGTTCGAGGGCTTTTTGCCGCAAGCCTGAACCGGACGCCTTCGCTTAGGATGAAGATCGAAACCACCCTATCGCGGACTTTTGACCATTGACCGTCTCCGCTCTCGACAAGCTGACCGTGCGTGTCGCGCCCTCCCTGGCGCTGGTGCCGGCGCGCGACTGGGACGCGTGCGCCAATCCCGCTGACGGCAGGCCGACTCAGCCCGGCGAGGACATGGACAATCCGTTTCTCTCGCACGCCTTCCTTCTGGCGCTGGAAGAGACGGGCTGCGCGACGGCGCGCACGGGCTGGGGCGGAGCGCATGTCCTCGTCGAAGATGCCAAAGGCGCGCTGCTCGCGGCGGCGCCTTGCTACCTGAAGACGAATTCGATGGGAGAATATGTCTTCGATCACGGGTGGGCCGATGCCTATCAACGGGCCGGCGGCGATTATTACCCCAAGCTGCAGGTCTCGGTGCCGTTCACGCCGGCGACCGGCCGCAGGCTGCTCGTCAGGCCCAGCCCGCTACAGGATCGCGCACGGGACACGCTTGCGCTTGGCTTGCAAGCGCTCTGCGACCAGACACATGCCTCCTCGGTGCACGTCACCTTCGGCCTCGAAACGGAATGGGCGTTTCTGTCTAAACAGGGTTTTCTGCAACGACAAGATCAGCAATTTCATTGGGTTAACGAGGGTTATTCAACTTTCGACGATTTTCTGGCGGCGCTTGCCTCGCGCAAACGCAAGGTGATCCGCCGCGAACGACGGGACGCGCTCGCGGACAACGGCATCACCATCGAGCGGCTGACCGGCGACGCGATCCGCAAGGAGCACTGGGATGCGTTTTTCCGCTTCTACACGGATACGGGAAACCGCAAATGGGGTCGGCCCTATCTCACGCGCGCCTTTTTTGACCGTATCGGCGAGGTCATGGCCGACCGCATTCTGCTCATCATGGCGAAGCGCGACGGCCGCTACATCGCAGGCGCGATCAACTTCATCGGCGGCAACACGCTTTACGGCCGCAACTGGGGCGCAATCGAGGAACATCCATTCCTGCATTTCGAGGTCTGCTACTATCAGGCGATCGATTTCGCGATCGAGCGCGGCTTGCAGCGCGTCGAAGCGGGAGCGCAGGGCGAGCACAAGCTCGCGCGCGGATATCGCCCATCGCTCACCTATTCAGCGCACTACATCGCGGATCCCGGCTTTCGAAAGGCGATCGCCAGCTATCTCGCCCGCGAGCGCATGCATGTCGAGCTGGCCCAGGAGCAGTTGAACGAGTTCACGCCGTTCAGGAAGGGCGAGCCGCCGGAACCGGAATGACGCCGCTGCTGGACGGATGACGGCGCGCCGCTTACATCTTTGCGATGCCTGCCCGCTCATTGAAGGACCGACGATGCCAGCCTACGATCCCGACAACATCTTCGCCAAGATCCTGCGCGGGGAGTTGCCCTGCATCAAAGTCTATGAGGACGCCGCCGTCCTCGCCTTCATGGACATCATGCCGCGCGCGGACGGGCATACGCTGGTCATCCCCAAGGCTCCTGCTCGCACGATCGAAGACGCGGCGCCCGAGGTTCTTTCCGGCCTGATCGTCGCCGTGCAAAAGGTGGCGAGAGCCGTGAAATCGGGGATGAAGGCAGACGGGATCACGATCCAGCAATTCAACGAAAGCGCCGGAGGCCAGGTGGTCTTCCATCTGCATTTTCACGTCATCCCGCGCTGGGACGGCGTCGCCTTGAAGCCGCACACCGGTGCAATGGCGGACAAAGACGCGTTGATCGAGCACGCCGCGCGCATCGAGGCAGCGCTCTGAGACGTCAGCGCAGCAGCCACGCCCCCGTGAGCAGCACCGCCTCGCCCGCGAGGATCGCAACCATGGTCGACCGCTTCAAGAGGAGCGAGGCCGCTACGCCGGCGACAAGCGCGCCGATGCGCAGCGAGAGCGGCACGGCAGTGAGCGCGCCGCTAGGCGATATCAACAGCTTGGCGACGACGCTCGTGAGCAGTGCACCGGAGACGCACCGCACCCAGATGATGACCTCGTCCTGATCGGTGAAGCCACGCGACAGGAACACCGCCGACCAGCGCCAGATTTCGCTTGGCAGGAACCCGGCGAACAGCACCACGAAATAGGGCCACAAAGCGTCTGCGAGCGCGGGATCGAGGGTCATGATTTGAAACTCATGGCGCGATGTCCTCGGCATCGGTGGGATTGGTTCGGAGCGCTTCCTCGCGGGCAGAGCGTTGCCGGTGCCCACGGCCGGCAAAATACGCGATCGTTCCTCCCAGAAGGCCGACGCAGACGAGATCGAACCCGGACGACAGGACGTTGATGGCAAGAGGCGTCAGCGCGAAGCCGAGCAACATGGCGTAGACATCGGCCCGCCCTCGCGCGGCACGGGCGAGAGCCGCCGTGAAATACACCGGACTGACGAAGAGCAGACCCGCGCCGAACAGGCTCGGCAGATGGGCGACGAGAAAAAAACCAATGCCGGTCGCGATCGTCGCCGACAGCATCACCATGTTCGCGAAGCCGAAGAAGTATGGCAGACGCGCATCGGGTGGCAGCGGAGGCAGCCGACGCATGCCCTCGACCCAGTTCGTCACCGCGACATAGTGCGAGGCCGCGAGCAGGGTGAAAGTCCGCGTGCCGGGCCGGCGCAGCAGCGGCAAGATGGTCATGCACATCGGCAGAAAGCGCACGGACGAGAAGCCGACCGCAACTGCCAGCACGGGAACGCTCGCACCGGCCGCTATGAGGCCGAACAGGATGACCTGCGCCGGGGCGGCCCAGATGAAGATCGTCGAGAGGACCGTAGCGCCGAGAGGGTACCCAACATCATGGGCGAGTCCGCCCACGGCGATCATCGATGCGCCGAGCACCAGGGACGGCACGCCGAAGGCGTCCTTGACACCACGCCATGCCCAGAAGCCGACGCTTTGCGCATCGGCCGATGTTTCCGCTTGAAGGATCGCCAAGGAGACAGCCTGATTGAGCCTCCGACGCTAGCGCCGCCGGCAATCCCTGACAAAGCTTTTTAAGCGCTTAGCGATGCAATTTGCGGAAGGTGATGTCCACGCTCCCCACAGGCAGGAAATATTTATAGACGGTCGCCGTGTTGTGGGCGCCGCCAGGCCCTGCGGGCACGATCGTGTCGGCAAATCGCACCCTTGTCGTGCTGCCGTCTTTGCCTGACACATCGGCCGTGTAGTCGAGGCTGATCGTCTCGCCCTGCTGGGAAATCGCCGCAGTGCCGACGACGTCGTCACGCTCGCCGACATATTGGCCGGGCCCGAGCTTGGTGATGCGCCACGTTTTGCGCTCCTTCTGGCCGTCATCGTAGAAGATATCTTCGATGAGGACGAGCAGCTTACCGTTCCAGGTGCCTCTCGTCTTGACAGTGAAAGTACGTTCGACGCCGGCGATGCCGCTTTCGAAACGGCCCCGCGCCTCGGTCCTGCCTGCGAAGAATGTTTCCAGCGAGAACGGCGCAGCAGCGCTCTTGCGCGACGCCGCCGCTGGCGCAACTGATGCCGCAAGCATGCCGGCGCATGCGAGGCCCACGATCAAGCCCTTGCGTGTCAAATGATTGGTCATGAGTTCATTCCAATATCTATGATTGATATTGAATTTACGCGTTCGACCCTGTTGTGGATCGTCCGGCAGGCATCTTGAACGGCGCAGCGGTGACTATCGCTGACGCGCGTTCATTTCCTTGACGAACTGCGTGACCGGCTGACGGATGACGGGCCAAACCTCGACATAGATGAGATAGCCGAAGAACAGGATGATCGGCAGCATGATCCAGGCAGCGATTTCTTCCGCGCGTTCACGCTTGCGCCGACGTTCGTCGGCGCGGTGCATCATGCGCGAAATGAAACCCATTGCCCAGCCTGTTCGCTATAGAACGGGCTGCCTCGGCTTTGTCTTGCCTGTTGTCTTGCCCGTCGATTTGCCTTTGCCAGAGGCTTTTGCCGCTGGCAAGGGTTTTGTCCGGGCTTCGACGCCCTCAGCGCCTTCGCTCTTCACGATCCGCTCCTTGCGGGGCAGAACCGGCCCATCAGGGTAGACGAAGCGCAATTCGCGCTTGCCAGCCTCGTTCTGGCCGACGACGACCCGAACGACGCCGCCATGCTTCAGGCGACCGAACAGCAACTCGTCCGCGAGCGGCGTCTTGATCGACTGCTGGATGAGCCGCGCCATCGGCCGCGCACCCATGTTCTCGTCATAGCCGTTCTCGACGAGCCAACGGCGCGCCTCGTCCGAGAGCTCGATCGTGACGTTGCGGTCGGAAAGCTGCGCTTCCAGCTGAAGAACGAACTTGTCGACCACCTGCATGATGACCTCGGTCGGCAACTGGCCGAACGAGATGATCGCATCGAGGCGGTTGCGGAACTCCGGCGAGAACATGCGATTGATCGCTTCCGCATCGTCGCCTTCGCGCTTCGCCCGCGTAAAGCCGAACGAGGCCTTGGCGAGATCGGACGCGCCGGCATTCGTCGTCATGATGATGATCGTGTTGCGGAAATCGACCTTCTTGCCGTTATGGTCAGTGAGCTTGCCGTGGTCCATGACCTGCAGGAGAACGTTGAACAGGTCCGGATGCGCCTTCTCGATCTCGTCGAGCAGCAGCACGCAGTAGGGATGCTGGTCGACGCCGTCGGTCAGCAGCCCGCCCTGGTCGAATCCGACATAGCCGGGAGGCGCGCCGATGAGGCGGCTGATCGTGTGCCGCTCCATGTATTCAGACATGTCGAAGCGCAGCAACTCCACGCCGAGGACGCTGGCGAGCTGCTTGGCAACCTCCGTCTTGCCGACACCGGTCGGCCCGGAGAAGATGTAGGAGCCGATCGGCTTCTCGCCGTCACGCAAACCAGCGCGTGACAGTTTGATCGCTGACGACAATTGATGGATCGCCTCGTCCTGGCCGTAGACCATGCGCTTCAGCGTCGCCTCGATGTTCTCGAGCACCTCGGCATCGTCCTTCGAGATCGTCTTGGGCGGGATGCGCGCCATCGTGGCGATGGCGGCCTCGATCTCGCGAATGCCGATCGTCTTCTTGCGCTTGGGCTCAGGCAGCAGCATCTGGCTCGCGCCCGTCTCGTCGATCACGTCGATCGCCTTGTCCGGCAGCTTGCGGTCATGGATGTAACGGGCTGAGAGCTCGACCGCACCCTTGATCGCCTCATTCGTGTATTTGAGGCGATGAAACTCCTCGAACACGGTCTTGAGGCCCTTGAGGATCTCGATCGCGTCCGGGATGCTCGGCTCATTGACGTCGATCTTCTGGAAGCGGCGGACGAGCGCCCGGTCCTTTTCGAAATACTGGCGGTATTCCTTGTAGGTCGTCGAGCCGATGCAGCGAAGCGTGCCGGAAGCCAGCGCCGGCTTCAGCAGGTTCGACGCATCCATCGCGCCGCCGGACGTCGCGCCCGCCCCGATGATCGTGTGGATCTCATCGATGAACAGGATCGAATTCGGATGCTGTTCGATCTCCTTGATGACCTGCTTGAGGCGTTCCTCGAAATCGCCGCGATAGCGCGTGCCGGCGAGTAGCGCGCCCATGTCGAGCGAGAACACGGTGGCACCGTCGAGGACTTCCGGCACTTCGCCATTCTCGATCTTGCGTGCGAGCCCTTCAGCGATCGCCGTCTTGCCGACACCGGGATCGCCGACGAAAAGCGGGTTGTTCTTCGACCGGCGGCAGAGAATCTGAATGGTGCGCTGCACCTCGGCCTCGCGGCCGATCAGCGGATCAATCTTTCCGTCACGCGCCTTCTTGTTGAGGTTGACGCAATAATTGTCGAGCGCCTCGCCTTTCTTCTTCGGCTTGGAATCGCCCGATTTCGCCTCGGACTCCTCCTCCTCGGAACCGCGGGGGCCGCGCAGTTCAGACATGCCGGGGCGCTTGGCGATGCCATGGCTGATGTAGTTGACGGCGTCGTAACGCGTCATGTCCTGCTCCTGCAGGAAATAGGCGGCGTGGCTCTCGCGCTCGGCGAAGATCGCGACAAGAACGTTCGCGCCCGTCACTTCCTCGCGGCCGGACGACTGCACATGGATCACGGCGCGCTGGATCACACGCTGAAAGCCGGCGGTCGGCTTCGCATCGGTCACGGCTTCGGAGACGAGGCTTTCAAGATCGGTGTCGACATAGTCGACGACGTTCTTCTTGAGCGCGGGAACATCGACATTGCAGGCCTTGAGGACCGCAGCAGCGTCGCTGTCGTCTATGAGAGCGAGCAGAAGATGTTCGAGAGTGGCGTATTCGTGGCGGCGCTCGTTCGCCAGCGCCAGCGCCTGGTGCAGCGCCTTCTCCAGATTCTTCGAAAATGACGGCATGAAGAGAATCCTTGGTCAATCTGTCGAGTGTGTCCCAACCGATCGCGGTTGGTCAATTTGTGGGCAGGACGCGACGCCGCTACTGCTTTTCCATGATGCACTGGAGAGGATGCTGATGTTTGCGGGCGAAATCCATCACCTGCGTCACTTTGGTCTCCGCCACTTCGTAGGTGAACACCCCGCATTCGCCGACGCCATTGCGATGAACGTGCAGCATGATCGTCTGCGCCGCCTCTTCCGACTTGTTGAAGAAATTCATCAGCACGTGCACAACGAACTCCATCGGCGTGTAGTCATCGTTCAGCAGCAGAACGCGATACAAATTCGGCCGCTTGGTCTTGGGCTTGACCTTGGTAGCAACAGCCGTGCCGTTCCCCCCGCGACGCTCATCGTCGCGGCCGCCGTCACCCGCGCGAACGGCAAGACTTCGGAATGTCGATGCGAATGGAATTACGTTGATTTCAGTCGAGGCGGTCGAAGCGAACATCTAGCCGTGCATGTCCTGTGTGGATGCGGACCAACGCCCCTGCAGGCTGACTGACTTACAACGCATAAATCAAGCATGGGGCTGGCCGGGTCTCTGCCCTAAAGGTGGGGCAACACCGGAACGCTTGCAAGACTTGATCGGGCGCCTCGCCCATAATCTTTGGCAGATGACGCATCGATTGCGGCAGGCGCGACCATCATACGCAGTGCCGCGAGCGCCCCTGAGCCGCAGCGACTGGCGGGGCGCACGGGATGTCCCGGAAGCCCTGCCCGATGATGGGCATCCGCCGAGGCGGCATCCGTCGGCGGAACCGGAGACCGTTCGCGCCGTGCACCCTGCCCCTATCAAAAGCTAACTGCGCAAATCAATTGCCCAAGTCGTTAACGAAAAACCGCGGACATTCATTCAAATGCCCGCGGTTAATTCTGAATTTTCATACTGGCGACGGCTCCCTGCACGAGCAGCGGGCCAACCGAGATCGCGGATTACTTGCCGACGCGCGAGACGAGGCCTTCGAACGGCTTCATCGATTCCTTGGCGAGATCGGTGTAGAGCGTGCCGAGCTTCGTTGCGTAGGAGACAAAGCCTTCGTAAGCGTTGCGCGCGTAGGAGGCCTGAAGCTCGAGCGCCTTTTCAACCGACTTCGATCCCGCGAGCTGCCCAAGGACGGCCGAGCTCTGCTCGAAGGCCTTCTTCGTGTAGTCGGTCGTCTCGGTCGCGATCGCCTGAACGCCCTTGGTCGTCGTGCTGACGTTTTTCACGACGAGATCAAAATTGTCCTTGGCGGTCTTCTGAACGGTTTCAAGAGCCTGATACATGGGTCGATCTCCAGTTGATAATCGTCGAGGAGGTATCGGGTCCACGACCCACCTCATCACGACGCTCATATGGTGCAGTGCACAATAAATGTCAAGATTATGGTGCAGCGCACTATCGTGTTTTGCGCGGGCAATTTCTGCATCCGAAGTTTGCTTCAAATGCGATCGATTCAGCATGTCGCTTAACCTAACCGTAACTGCATTTCCCTAACCTCCGTCGCTGTTGCCCAGCCGCCACTTCGTCACAGAAGCGGCCAATGGGTCTGAGTGAGCGATCGGTGCAGGAACTGGCGTAATGCGTGCGTTTTTCGGACATGGTGGCGGGCGTTCATCCGGTGCGGTCTCAAAGGCTTTTTCAAAAGGCGCAATTGCCGTCATGGCGGCGTGCTTTCTACTGGGTTCGATGGAAAACGCCGAAGCGCGTCGTCATCATGGCTACAAGCGTTACGCGGCGCATCATGCCTCGCGTTCGACCTATTCTCCGCCCTATGCCGAAATCGTCTATGACGTGAACGCCGGCAAGGTGCTCTCCGCCGTCAACCCCGACGCACCGCGCCATCCGGCTTCGATCACCAAGGTCATGACGCTTTACCTGCTGTTCGAACAGCTCGAACGCGGCAAGATCGCTCTCGACACCGAGCTCGAGGTGTCAGCGCATGCCGCAGCGCAAGCTCCGTCCAAACTTGGCCTGCGGCCCGGATCGACGATCGAGGTCGAAGATGCCATCAAGGCGATCGTCACCAAATCCGCCAACGATGTCGCCGTGACGATTGGCGAAAACATCGCCGGCTCCGAGGGTGCATTCGCGGAATTGATGACGCGCAAGGCCCGCGCGATCGGCATGAAGAACACGCTCTTCCGCAACGCATCCGGCCTGCCGGACGCGGAGCAAGTCACGACCGCGCGTGACCTCGCCACATTGGGCCGCGCCATTCAGGACCGCTTTCCGAAATACTACCGTTATTTCTCGACCCGGTCGTTCGCCTTTCGTGGCTATTCCATCGGCAACCACAATCGCCTGCTCGGGCGGGTCGAGGGGGTCGACGGCATCAAGACTGGCTATACGCGCGCATCGGGCTTCAATTTGTTGACCTCTGCGAAACTCGACGGCCATCACGTCATTGCCGTCGTGCTCGGCGGCCGCTCGGGACGCGAACGCGACAACAAGGTGGCGGCGCTCATCGAAGAGCATATGCCGAATTCCTATGCCGGTGCGCGCCGCAATGTGCAGATCGCCGATGCGGACACGGATGACGCGCCGGTTGCTGCCGTGGCGCAACCGCAGCGCAAGGAGGCTGTCGCAGCACCGGTCGTCATCAAACCTGCCGAACGGCCGAAGCCGGCCGTTGTGGCGGAGCTTACCCGCGCCGAGCCTGCTGCACCTGCGAGGGCCGAACCTGCGAAGGTTGATGCTCGCGCTGCACTCCCGGCTTCAGCCGCCAAGCAGAACGTCTCGGGAGCGACCACCATCCGCGTCGGCGCAGTTCCGCCCGTCACTGCCGGCGTGACGCCGGCTGGCCCCGCCTTGCGCTGGGTTCGTGGCAGTCAGCCGAAAGGTCTTGCCGATGCCGATCCTCGCGTCGGTCAGCCGACCGACCCGGCCGCGCGCCGCGCGCTTGGTCTGCGGGCCGAGGCGGAGATCGAAGGCGATGGCGGCCTGACGACGGCATCCATCCAGCAGAAGCCTTTCGCGACGATCCGCGAGCCAGAAGCGCCCGCCGCAGTGAAGCCCGTCGCGGCTGCAGCGAAGACCGAGGCCGCCAAGCCTGAGCCGTCCAAAGCTGAAACGGCGAAGGCCGCACCGGTCCGCACTGGCTGGGTCATCCAGGTCGCGGCGACCGACGATGAAGCGAAGGCGCTCGCCATTCTCTCGGATACCAAGGCCAAGAACCGCAGCCTTCTCGGCCGGGCCGAAAGCTTTACCGAAAAAGTGCAGAAGGGCGGCTCGACGCTATACCGGGCACGTTTTGCCGGATTTGGCGATGGAGAGGCCGAAGTCGCCTGCAAGGCTTTGAAGCGCTCGGGCTATGCCTGCTTCGCTCAGCATATCTGATCGTCATCGTCGGATTTTAAAGGCCCGACCAACAATTCGACCTGTCACGTGCGTGGAGTATCAACGGTGGCGTCTCAGCAGCAAGTCCCGAGCCTGGTTCAATCGAACGGCCAAGTCAGGCGCCCCGCCCTGGTCGGGGTGGACCTTCTTCATCGCGGCCCGGTAAGCAGCGGTAATCGCCTCACGAGACTCGCCAAACTGAAGGCCAAGGACCTGATAGGCTTCCTCCTCGGTCATTACTCCGGGCGCAGCGACCCTTTGCGCGCGCCCCGGGTCAGCGTCTCGGTGCATGTGGTCACTCCATCCGGGCATCCGGCGGTCGAGATACGATTTCAGTAGCGATCCGATCGGCCCGTCGAGGGTGCGGTTGGAGATCAGCCACCAGCCGAGCGCAGCCGGGATCAGGGCCGGTTCCCAGAGGCCTCTCACGGTCATGACGCCTGCGATCGCAATAAGCGACACGCCGCCGATCTTGCCCCTGTTCCTGCGCATATAGGCACCGACCCTCTGCGGTCCGCTTTTCCCTATCCAGACCAAGCCCACGACAACCAGAAGCAACACGATAACCGCGATGGGATTCATTCGGTATATCACCTCGTATTATGGGCGGCGGGTTTCCCCGCTTCGCGCTTTGAAGGCAGGATCGAGCATCGACGACATGGCTGTCGCGCGATGGCGGCGACATGATACTATCGCAGTGTCGTCATAGGTACAGACCGCCTGAGACAGGAGCGACGCAGACGTGATCGTGCTTGATACCGCCAAATCGCTGCAGGACCATGTGAGGGCCCGAAAGGCGGAGGGCAAGACCATCGTGCTTGTCCCCACCATGGGCGCACTGCACGAAGGTCATATCGCATTGGTGAAGGCCGGGCTCGCGCGCAACGCGCATGTCATCGTCTCGATCTTCGTCAATCCGACGCAGTTCGGTCCGAGCGAGGACCTGTCCAGCTATCCACGCACATTCGAGGCCGATCGAACCAAGGTGACGGCAGCCGGCGGCCACGCGATCTATTCGCCCGCCGCCGACCAGATCTATCCTCCAGGCTTCTGCACGACGATCCGGCTGGAAGGTCCGGCCAGTGTCGGGCTCGAGGACAAGTTCCGGCCGACGCATTTCCAAGGCGTCGCGACGGTCGTCGCCAAGCTGTTCGCGCAAAGTCGCGCAGATTTTGCGACATTCGGCGAGAAGGACTATCAGCAACTGCAGGTCGTGACGCGCCTCTCGCGCGATCTCGATCTCGGGACGCAGATCATTCCGGTGCCGACCTTGCGCGAAAGCGACGGTCTCGCCCTGTCGTCGCGCAACGTCTACCTTTCGAAGGCCGACCGCGCGATAGCGCCGACCCTTCATATCGCGCTGCAGGCGACGGCGGAGGCGATCCGCGCCGGTCGGTCGGTAGCCAGCGCCGTGCTGGAAGGCAGTTCGGCGATCAAGGCCGCGGGCTTCGCGCTCGATTATCTCGAAGCGCGTCATGCAAGTTCGCTCGACCCGGTCGCCTCGCTTTCGGACGGGCCGATCCGGCTGCTGGTCGCGGCCAAAATCGGCAAAACGAGGCTGATCGACAATATCGCAGTCTGACGTCAGCGCCGGAATCCGTACTCCGTCCGCACGCGGCCGCTGATCTCGAAATCCGTGCCGCCAATGTGAACGCCTCGTCCCTGCTTCGGCTGAGGCGCGGCGGTTTTCACTCGCGGCTGTGCGCAGCCGGGCGGTCTTTGACTTACGCCGGGTGCCAGTTCCACAGGCTTGCAGCGGTCGTCCGCAGGCGCCGCGACGGCGGCAGCAGGCATCAATACCAGAACAAGGCCGAGGCCAACGGCCCTTGGCGGCCGCGCGATCCGCGATGAACCTCCTTCACTCACAAAAGTCCAAGCTCCGCGAGTTCCCGGCGCATGCCCTCTGGCATCGCGCCGATCGCCAGCGCTCCCTGGCTGAGGTCCGGCGGCACATCTGCGTGCTGGAGATAGCGCCAGCCCTGGAAGGGACGATAAGGCCTCGGCTCAACTGGCACGACCTCGGGCAGAAGCACGAGATTGCAGCGGCTGATCCCGCCGACGTCCACGAATTGCCGGATATCGACGATCACCTGGCGCGCCGCGATCTGCCGCTTGATCACCCAGTAAAGCGAACCACGTCCGATGATGTCGCCGGCGTTCTTGGGGTAGTGGCGCGTCGTGTGCAGTTGCTCGTATGGCCTGCCGAGGCGTTTCATGTAGAGGCGTGACTCATCGATCCAGCTTTCGAGATCACCGATCGAATCGCAACCGACGCACATTTTCAAAAGATGAAGCGGCTGCCGCGCTTTTTCAGGCCTCGTGAGCATCGGGCTCAGGCCTTCAGCGGCAATATCTTGCAGATATTGGTGCGGTAGACGGGGCCCCGGCGCTGCGCCGCAAGGCGGATCGACTCATTGAGTTTGAAGACGACCGCGCATTGCCCGGTGTATTCGTAGGCCTCGACGTTGATGTACCGGCGATTGGTGCCCTTTTCGACCGTTTGCACGCGTATCCGCGCCACCGCGACCCTGCGCCCGAGCCGCGTGCTTGATTTCACCGAAACCACGCTACCCTGAACGACGAGGTTGTTGCGCGCGATCATGTCCTGCTCCGGCCGGTGGATGCATGTGCAGGCGGCGGATGCCACGCTGGAGGCGGACAATGCAAGCAAGCCCAACAGTATAGGACGGATCACGGTCATGGTGCCTCCTCAGCAAACGATGCTGCCTAAAGCATCTCGGATTGCGGCTTTTTTTATCGATGCTGCTTTTGCTCAGGTGCCGCAAGAGTTATTACGGCTGGGATCGAGCAACCACCAGAATTTTTGCACCCTCCGCGACTTGCGCGCCCTCCTGCGCCAGAATGTCGGAAACCTCGCCATCGACCTGCGCCGTCAAGGCATGCTCCATCTTCATCGCCTCAACAAGGGCGAGCTTCTGGCCTTTCGTCACGCGGTCTCCCACCCGGACGAACACTGCCACGAGCTTGCCATGCATCGGAGCCTTGATCGCCGCGTCGCCCCCGCCTGCGTCGTCAAGGTCGACGTCGAGGAGATCCGCGAACGCGACCCTCGTCTGACGCCCGGCCTCGATGACGAGTACATCACCACCGCGGGGATAGACCGACACGGCGGTGCCCGGCAGCAGCGGGATGTCGCCATCCGCGCCCTGAATCCGCAGGAACGCCGTCGCGTCCTTGAAGGACAGCTCTGCGTCGATCGCATCACCCTCGACATCGAGCCGCAGCCTGCGGTTGAGCGCCGGGCCGGCCGCAAAGCCATCCGCAACCGCCCATGGATCATGTGCCCAGGCACCCTGCGGGCGCGCCCTTACCGCCTGGTCGAGCAAAGCCGCGACGCCGGCCGCGACCGACTTATGGCTCGGCGGCGAGGTCTGCGCGCCAAGACTTTCAAGATTGCGGTCAATGAAGCCAGTATCGAAACGATCGCCGCGGAAGCCGGGCGCGTCGCACAAGGCCCTGAGGAACGCCGTGTTGGTTTTCGGACCTGCGACGACCGTGCGTCCAAGCGCGGCGGACAGTCGATCGAGCGCCTCATCGCGCGTTGCACCATGCGCGATGATCTTCGCGATCATCGGGTCGTAGAACGGCGTGACGGTATCGCCTGCCGCGACACCGGTATCGACCCGGATGCCTCGCCCCCCGGTCGGGAGGTCCAGCGCCCACAGCTTGCCCGTGGAGGGCAGGAACCCCTTTTCAGGGTCTTCGGCGTAGAGCCGCGCCTCGACCGCATGACCGTTGATCGAAAGGTCCGACTGCGCGAAAGGCAACGGCTCGCCGGAGGCGATGCGGAACTGGAGTTCAACGAGATCGAGCCCGGTGATCGCTTCCGTAACGGGATGTTCGACCTGAAGACGCGTATTCATCTCCATGAAGAAGAACCCGTCCGGCTTCAGCCCGTCCGATCCGTCGGCGATGAATTCGATGGTGCCGGCGCCGACATACCCGACGGCGCGCGCCGCCTCCGTTGCGGCCCGGCCCATGACGGCCCGCACATCCTCGCTCATGCCGGGCGCCGGTGCTTCCTCGATGACCTTCTGGTGCCGCCGCTGCAGCGAGCAGTCGCGCTCGAACAAATGGACGACATTGCCGTGCCGGTCGGCGAAGACCTGCATCTCGACATGGCGCGGCTTCAGAATGTAGCGTTCGATGAGCACATCCGCATTGCCGAAGGCGCTGGCGGCCTCGCGCTTGGCCGATGCCAACGCTTCGGAAAACTCGGCATCCTGCTCCACGCGGCGCATGCCCTTGCCACCGCCGCCGGCCACAGCCTTGATGAGGACGGGATAACCGATCGCGCTCGCCTCGGCGCGCAGGAAGGACTCATCCTGATTTGGGCCGTGATAGCCGGGTACCACAGGCACATTCGCCTTTTCCACCAATGCCTTGGCGGCGTCCTTCAAACCCATGGCGCGGATGGCGCTGGCCGGCGGGCCAACGAAGACGATCCCCGCTGCTTCGCAGGCTTCGGCAAATTCGGCATTCTCCGACAAAAAACCATAGCCGGGGTGGATGCACTCGGCGTTTGCGGCTTTTGCGACCGAGAGGATGCGCTCGGCGACGAGATAACTCTCGCGTGCCGGCGACGGTCCGATCGCATGCGATTCATCGGCGAGTTTGACGTGGAGCGCCTGCGCATCCGCCTCGGAGTAGACCGCGATTGTGCGCATGCCGAGCCGCCGAGCCGTCCTGATGATGCGGCAGGCGATCTCCCCGCGATTCGCGATCAGCACGGATTTGAGCACGCATCACCTCCCTTTTGGCGTTGGCACACGGCAACACGGCAGCTTCATGTCTCGACCGCAGCCAACATTGCCCGCGCTCCAGCGACGAGGGCAAGCGCCAGCCATCATTTTTTTGCAAACGGATTGTCGCTCGTTCGCATCGAGAGCCGGATCGGCACGCCCGGCATGTCGAAGGTGGTGCGCAGCGTGTTGACGAGGTATCGCCGCCACGACTCCGGCAGCGCATCGAGCTGATTGCCGAACAGCGCGAAATAGGGCGGGCGCGCCTTCGGCTGGGTCATGTAGCGGATCTTGATCCGCCGGCCGGAGACCGCAGGCGGCGGATTGGCGGAGAGAGCGCCTTCGAGGAAGCGATTGAGCTGCGCCGTCGACACGCGCTTGTTCCAGACCTGGTGGACCTTGATGACAGCCGCCATCAACTGATCAAGCCCGTGCCCGCCAAGTCCGGAGACCGGCACCAGCGGCGCGCCCTTCACCTGCGGCAGCAGGCGGTCCATCTTCTCCTGCAGATCGGCGAGCTTGCCTTTCTCCGCCCGGACGAGGTCCCATTTGTTGAGGCCGATCACGAGCGCCCTACCCTCTTTCTCGACGAGATCGACGATGGACAGATCCTGTTTCTCGAAGGGTATCGTCGCATCGAGCAGCACGATGGCGACCTCGGCGAACTTGACTGCGCGTATGCCGTCCGAGACGGCGAGCTTTTCGAGCTTTTCCTCAATTTTCCCGCGCTTGCGCAGGCCGGCCGTATCGAAAATCTTGAAGGTGCGGCCCTTCCACTCGAGGTCGAGGCCGATTGCATCGCGCGTGATGCCGGCTTCCGGTCCGACGAGCAGCCGCTCCTCGCCGAGAAACCGATTGATGAGGGTCGATTTACCGGCGTTGGGTCGCCCGACGACCGCAACGCGGATGGGAAGGGAGGGGTCGACCTCGCCATCCTCGCTGTCGTTCGGTTCACGCTCGTCGTCCTCGATCTCCTCGACCTCGAAGGCAAGGAGTGCCTGATAGAGATCGACCAGACCTTCGCCATGCTCAGCCGAGATGGCGAGCGGGTCGCCAAGCCCCAATGAGAACGCGTCATATGCGCCGTCCGTGCCGGCCTTGCCTTCAGCCTTGTTGGCAAGCAGCAGCACGGGCTTGCCGGAGCGGCGCGCCGCCTGCGCGAAATGGCGGTCATCCGGCATCACGCCCATGCGGGCATCCATCACGAACAGGACGACATCGGCTTCGTCGATCGCCGCCTCGGTCTGCGAGCGCATGCGCCCCTGCAGCGACTCCACGGGTGCGTCCTCCAGACCCGCCGTGTCGATCACCTGGAAACGCAGGTCGCCGAGCTTGGCCTCGCCGACACGGCGATCGCGCGTGACGCCGGGCTTGTCATCGACGAGCGCGAGCTTCTTGCCGACGAGCCGGTTGAACAGCGTGGATTTGCCGACATTGGGGCGTCCGATGATCGCGACCTTGAAGGTCATGTCAGCGTCTTTGCCAAACGGGGTGCGGGGTGCGGCCGGTTCATTTCGTCGGAACGGTCCCACCGCGCACGAGGCCAAGCATGATCTGGGCGCGCTGGCGCATCTGATCTGTGGCGGCGGGATCGAGTGCCATCTGCTCGAAATATCCGCTTGCGCCCTTCATGTCGCCCGCCTTGAAGCGCGCCAGACCAAGCAGTTCGCGCGCGCCGTTGCGCCAGGGTTGGCCCGCCTGCGACAGGCCGCCGATGCGGGCCGCAAGATCATCCGGGCTGATCGTATCGACGAGAAGCGCCGCGGCGCGCAACCTGGCGAGGTCCTGCAGCGTCTTGTCGAGCGCTGCGTCGGCGGCCAGCGCATCGAACGCCTTGGCGCCCGCACCCGGGTCCGTCGCCGCGATTTCGGCCGCCGCCCTGAACCGCGAGAGGCGGCGATAGCCATCCGCGCCACTGCCGGCCAACTCGTTGAGCACTTTTTCAGCGTCAGCCGGCTTGCCCTGCCGCGACAGATCGAGAGCTTCCTCAAAGCGCACGGCGCTCGCGGCGGCGGCGGTTTCGTTGACATGCACGAAATAGCGCCAGCCTCCAACGGCGGCGATGAGAAGGACGGCGACGGCAACGAGAAGCGTGCTGTACTTCTTCCAGAACGCTTCGAGCTTCTGGGCGCGGACTTCCTCGTCGACCTCGCGGAATATGTCGGTCATGTTCGGTTTGAGCTTCCAGTCGTAAAGGCCGAGGCTGTCGATGCGCGCCGCCGAAGCCTCCTTGTTTCAGGGTGCTGGCTACCATAGGGTGCCCTGGAAGGCCAGAGCGCCGGCATCTCAGCATGTCCGAGGAACGCCCGCGCCTGAAATTCACCTGATTTGGCTTGTCATCATCAAGTCCTCCATTCCTGTGGTTTTCGACGCATGACCCATTACGCCACAAGCGAGCACGACGCCGAGGACGGCGACTATGATTGGGATGACCTCGACGATGGCTCACGCCACGAGGAGATGCTGCGTCATGATCGCAAACGCGTGATCTACTCGGCGCTTGCCGGCACCGTCGTTGCGTTTCTTCTCATCGGCGGGGCATATGCGTGGGTATCGACGATCCGCAAGATCGACACGATCCGGGCGGAACCGGCGACCAGCCTGTCCACCGCCGGGGACATCGAGGCCAAACTGCGGGCGCTTGCGCCGCATGAAGCGTTGTCGATCTCGCAGGATAGCGCAGCGACGCAACCCAAAAAGGTGCGCGCCGAGCGAATCGAGACCAAGCCAGATTGACCGTCATCGCCGGCGAATCGAGCGCCAATCCATGCCTGTTGAAGGCGGGCGCCGAGCGTGGTCTAACCGCGTTGCGAACCAACGAGGTGTTTCATGGGCAGGATATGCATCGGCATCGGCGGATGGACGTTCGAGCCCTGGCGCGGCAGCTTCTATCCGGCGGGCCTGACGCAAAAGCGCGAACTTGAGTATGCAAGCCGCAAACTGAATTCCATCGAAATCAACGGAACGTTCTACGGGTCGCAGAAGCCGGAGAGCTTCGCCAAATGGCACGACGAGACGCCCGACGATTTCGTCTTTTCGCTGAAGGGCCCGCGCTTCACGACCAATCGACGCGTGCTCGGCGAAGCCGGCGAATCGATCGCGCGCTTCGTCGACAGTGGGCTTGCGGAACTGAAGGCGAAGCTCGGCGTCATCAACTGGCAGCTTGCGCCGACCAAAAGCTTCGATGCTGCCGATTTCGAAGCGTTCGTCAAACTCCTGCCCAAGACGGCGCACGGTCTACCGCTCCGGCACGCGATCGAGGTGCGGCATGAAAGCTTTCAAGCGGCCGAAGCCTCGGCGCTGGCGCGCGAGCATGGCGTCGCCATCGTCCTTGCCGGCGACAGCAAATATCCGCACATAGCCGAGCCGACCGCATCCTTTGTCTACGCCCGCATCATGGGAACGACGGACACGCACGACAAAGGCTATTCCGACACCGCGCTCGATGCCTGGGCCGAACGCATCCGCGACTGGGCGGATGGCGGCCTTGACGTGTTCCTCTACGTGATCAGTGGCCAAAAGGAGAGGAACCCGGCCGCCGCGATGGCGCTGATCGAGCGGCTGGGGATCGAGCGCACGTGAACCGGTTTCGGCGCCGGCCAGCCAGACCGTCTCAGCTGCCTTCGCCCGAGGCATAGTCGGCGTCCGCGACATGCTCCAGCCAGTCTACGGTCTTGCCATCGAGCGCTTCCTGGATCGCGATGTGGCTCATGGCGGTCGTCGGCGATGCCCCGTGCCAGTGCTTTTCGCCTGGCGGGAACCAGACCACATCGCCCGGGCGGATCGTTTCGACCGGGCCGCCCGGGCGCTGCGCCAGGCCGCAGCCAGCCGTCACCAGCAGCGTCTGCCCAAGCGGGTGGGTGTGCCACGCGGTGCGTGCGCCCGGCTCAAAGGTGACGAGCGCGCAGGCGACCCGAGCCGGCGCTTCCGGCGAGCGCAAGGGATCGAGACGGACGACCCCTGTGAAATACTCCGCCGATCCCTTCTGCGAGGCCTGTGATCCCGCACGCTTCAATTCCATACCGATACTCCGATGCCTGCCGCCGATGCACACCAATCCGAACCGCAGCCCAGAAACGAACATTTCGCCGATCCACGCGTTGTCGGGCGGTATGTCGCTTGACCGGGCGGCGGCGTTTCAGTGCGGAGTGTGTTTCACAATGAGATCGTTCAACGGCCCATCATCGACAATAGCGCCGTCTTTCAGGATCAGCCAAGGGCCGACGCCAGCGCCATCCTTTTCGACGACGGCGCGCCGCACGAACATGCGCCGCTCGGATAAAATCTGCGTCAAACGCATGAAGGCGTCGATGCGCGCCGAAACTGCCTGTTGATTGCTCATGACCGTCCTTATTTTGTAGATCAGACCTCAAAATAGGGATTTTTGCGGTTAAGTCAATGTATAAATTCTTATTACTGCAATGTGACATGTAATTGATTGTCTGTTTTCATTATATACTGCTGGTTTATTTTTGAATAACTGTATGTATTTCACATATTGATTTGTCGCGTTACGACGTCGTCAACGCGGCATCAATAAAGGCCGCTCCGGATGAAGACTTTCGTTCGCTTGACGATTGATGAGTGAGAACCCCGATCCGCGCGACGGGCAAAACGGAGTCGCAGCCGCTTAGGGCATGCTTCGCGCTGCCGGACTGTACAAAGCTAATTCAAATGATCGGGAGCGATCGTCAGCGCATCGACGGTCTTGCTCAGGATGGAACCCACCCGCGCCTCAGCCCTGCCAGCGAGCGACTATTCCCACTCGATCGTGCCGGGCGGCTTGCTGGTCACGTCATAAACGACGCGGTTGACGCCCTTCACCTCGTTGATGATGCGCGTTGCGACCCGGCCGAGGAAGCCCATGTCGAAGTGGAAATAGTCCGCCGTCATGCCATCGACCGACGTGACCGCCCGAAGCGCAAGAACGAAGTCATAGGTGCGGCCATCGCCCATCACGCCGACCGTGCGAACCGGCAACAGCACGGCGAAGGCCTGCCAGATGGCGTCGTAAAGCCCGGCGGTGCGGATTTCATCGAGGAAGATCGCATCCGCGTTGCGCAGGATCTCGAGCTTATCAATCGTGACCTCACCCGGGCAGCGGATCGCGAGGCCCGGGCCGGGGAACGGGTGCCGGCCGATGAAGCCTTCGGGCAGGCCGAGCTCGCGGCCAAGCTCGCGCACTTCGTCCTTGAAGAGCTCGCGCAGCGGCTCGACGAGCTGCATGTTCATGCGCTCCGGCAGGCCGCCGACATTGTGATGGCTCTTGATCGTGACCGACGGCCCGCCCGTGAACGAGACGCTTTCAATCACGTCCGGGTAGAGCGTGCCCTGCGCGAGGAACCGTACCGGCGCCTTGCTGCTCTCGGCGATCTTGGCGGCTTCCGCCTCGAAAACGTCGATGAACAGCTTGCCGATCGTCTTGCGCTTCTGCTCCGGATCGGAAACGCCCGCGAGACCGTCGAGGAACAGCCGCTCGGCGTTCACATGCACGAGCGGGATGTTGTAGCTGTCGCGGAACAGCGTGACGACCTGCTCGGCCTCGCCCTTGCGCAACAGGCCATGGTCGACGAAGACGCAGGTGAGCTGCTCGCCGATCGCCTCATGGATCAGCACCGCCGCGACCGCCGAGTCGACGCCGCCGGACAGGCCGCAGATCACGCGCGCGCCGCCGACCTGCTGGCGAATCTTCTCGATCATCGAGGCCCGATAGGCGGCCATCGTCCAGTCGGATTTCAACCCGGCGATCTTGTGCACGAAATTTTCGAGGATCTTCGCGCCGTCCGGCGTATGCACCACCTCCGGGTGGAACATCACGCTGTAGAAGCGGCGCTCCTCATCGGAGGCGACGGCATAGGGTGCGTTGTCGGACGATGCTCTCGCGGCGAAGCCTTCCGGCAGGCGGGTGACGCGGTCGCCATGGCTCATCCACACGGTGTGCTTGGTGCCGACCGGCCAGACGCCTTCGAACAGCTTGGATTCATCCTTGATCTCGATGATCGCCCGACCGAATTCGGCGTGCCCGCTTTCGACCAACCCGCCGAGCTGATGCGCCATGGTCTGCTGGCCATAGCAGATGCCAAGCACCGGAATGCCGGCTTCGAACACGTCCTGCGGCGCCCGCGGGCTGTCGTTTTCGGGGATGGAGGCCGGTCCGCCGGACAGGATGACGGCCCTCGGCTTCAAGGCGCGGAAGGCTTCGAGGGCTTTCTGGAATGGATGAATTTCGCAATAGACGCCCGCCTCGCGCACCCGTCGTGCGATGAGTTGCGTCACTTGCGATCCGAAATCGATGATGAGGACCGCGTTTTCGGATTTGGCGATATCGGCGTCTGTGGTCATGGGCAGGCGTTACGCCAAAAGCCAGGCTGTTGGCAATGTTTTTGGCTGCGCCTGATGACAGACGCCATTCCCAGACTTCTCTTGCGCTTGAAAGAGGCTATATATCGCTCAGCCGGGACACGTGCGCAGGCGGTCGTTGCCTTGCGTGTCGCATCGGCCTCGAGCCCGGCATGCCCTGATCGATCGCGCGGCGATCCGTTCTGGCCGAAGCGCGGGCACTGGCACTGGAAAGGCGGCTGTCATGGACACCCAGGAACTTGAAAAGCGGTCGATCGGCCAAGCCATGTGGCGCGGCTTCAAATGCCGCTGCCCCAATTGCGGCGACGGCCATCTCTTCGGCCGCTTTTTGAAGGTGATGCCCGCCTGCAGCGAATGCGGCCAGAGCTTCGAGGGGCAGCGTGCCGATGATCTGCCGCCCTACATCACCATCACCATCGTCGCCCACATCGTGGTCGGGCTCAATCTGTCGATCGAACGCGCATCCGACTGGCCGCTCTGGTGGCACATGACGCTGTGGCCGGCCCTGACGATCGTTCTGACGCTGCTGCTGATCCAGCCCGTCAAGGGTGCGACCATCGGCTACCAATGGGCGATGCGGATGCATGGCTTCGATCCGCTCGGCGACGTGCATGACGCCGGCCTCCATACGCGGCCGGGCGACGGCGTAAGAGCGCTGAACAACGCCGGCGTCAAATGACCGAGGGGTTACCGGGCGGCGCCAGGGAGCGATTGGAAGCGGAGTTCCGCGCGGTCGCGCAGCGCATCGCGAAGGATGGCCTGCCGACGCGGAGCCTTCGGCCCGTCGATGCCGCAACGTTGATCCTCATCGACAACGCCGATGGCGAGGCCAAGGTGCTGATGGGGCGCCGGAATGCGGCTGTGAAGTTCATGCCGAACAAGTTCGTCTTTCCGGGCGGCCGGCTCGATCCAGCGGACCGCTCGATGCCGGTCGCAGGCATTCTCGAAGCCCATGTCGAGAATCGGCTGACCGCCGGCACGCCCGGCATCACGCCGGCGCGCGCCAGGGCGCTTGCCCTGACCGCCATACGCGAGACCTATGAGGAAACAGGCATCCTCATCGGAACGAAGGAGCATGGCGCGCCGGAAGCAGTGCCAGCAGGTTCATGGCAGGCCTTTCTTGACCACGGCGTTCTGCCGGATCTTGAAGGCTTCCGTTTCGTTGCACGCGCAGTGACGCCACCCGGGCGCAGCAGACGTTTCGACACCCGGTTTTTCGTCGTCGATGCGCGCTATGTCGCGCACCGGATCGAGAAGCCGCTTCATGTCGATGACGAACTGACCGAGATTAGCTGGATCCCGCTCGCGGCCGCGCAGACGCTCGACGTGCCGGGCATCACGCATGTGATTCTCGACGAACTGGCGCTCAAGCTGAAAGCCGGGATCGACCGCGACGATCCCGTGCCGTTCTACCGCCAGCGACGCGGCACCTTCGTCCGCGAAGAGGTGTAAGGCGGGCAGTCGATCGCCGGCCTCGGCCTACCAGCCTATGGCTCGCGGCAACCACGTCGCCATCGCGGGAAACAAGAACAGCAGCACGAGCGCCACGAGTTGCAGGCCGATGTAAGGCACAACGCCCTTGTAGATCTCGATCGTCCGGATTTCCGGCGGAGCCACGCTCCGCAGGTAGAACAGGGCCCAGCCGAAAGGCGGCGTCAGGAACGATGTTTGCAGATTCAGCGCGATGAGCGCCGCGAGCCAGACCAGGTTGACGTTCATTTCCTGCAACAAAGGCAGGAACAGCGGAACGACGATGTAGCTGATCTCAATCCACTCGATGAAGAACCCGAGCACGAAGATCAGCACCATCATGAAGACGATCACGCCGGTTTCGCCGCCAGGAACGACTTTGAATACATCTGACACCAGTTGCTCGCCGTGCAGGCCACGGAATGCAAGCGCGAAGACCTGAGCGCAAATCAGCACGAACATCATGCCCGCCGTGATGCGCGTGGTGGCGAGCGTGGTGTCCCGCAAGACCTGAAAGCTGAACCTGCCGGACAGGGCCACGACGACGATGGAGCCAAGCGCACCCATGGAGGCCGCCTCGGTCGGCGCGGCGATGCCGCCCATGATCGAGCCCAGGACGGTGAGCACCAGCGCGATCGGCGGCAAGCCGATCCGCAGCGCCTTCACGGCAAGTTCACGCCGCGAAATGGATTGACGCTCGACCAGCGAGACCGGAGGCACCATCTCCGGCTTGAACAGACCGAGAAGAAACAGGTAGGCGCAGAAGATGGAGGCAAGCAGCAGCCCCGGCAACAATGCCGCCGCAAACAAAGTGCCGACCGACTGACCCAGGATGTCGGCAAGGAGAATGAGGATCGTGCTCGGCGGAATGATCTGGCCCAGCGTGCCGGAGGCGCATATCGTTCCGCAGGCGGTTGGCAGATGATATCCCCGCTTCATGAGCGCCGGCAATGTGATGAGACCGAGCGTCACGATCGTCGCGCCGACGATGCCGGTGGTGGCCCCCATCAAGACGCCGACGAGAATGATGCCGATGCCCATTCCGCCGGGCCGCGCTCCCGCCAGATGCCCGATGACGTCCATCAGATCATCAGCGATTTTCGACTTTTCGAGCATCACCCCCATGAAGACGAAAAGCGGGATCGCGATGAGCGTGTAGTTCGCCACCACGCCATAGATGCGCGCCGGCAGCAGGTCGAACAGAAGCGCTCCGAAGCCTAGATAGCCGAAGAACAAGCCGCTGACGGCGAGCGTGAGCGCGACGGGCATGCCGATCGCGAGCAGCACGAAGAACGAAACGATACAGCAGATCGCCAGGATTTCGGTCGGGGACATGATCAGACCGTATGGCTGGCGGATTTGACGGCGACCGAAGGGTCGATGATCGGAACGACGGCCCGCAGCATAGCGGCGAGACTCTGCACCAGAAGCAAGATGAAGCCGAGCGGCAGCATCGCCTTCAGCATCCAGCGATGGCTGAGGCCACCCGGGTCAGGAGAGGATTCGCCGATCGAATAGGATTGCAGGACGTAGGGGATCGAAAGTTTGAGCAGGAAGCCGACGACGAGCACGACGAGAATGCAGGAGACCAGGTCCACCAGCCGTTTCAGCCTCTCGGGAAATCGGCCATAGAGAATATCGACCTGCACATGCCCATCCTTCAGGATTGCATACGACAATCCGAGCATGCAGATCGGTGCCATCAGATGCCATTCGAGTTCCTGAAGCGCCACCGACCCGGTGTGAAAAACGTAACGCTGCAACACGTTGCTGCTCATGACGAGCACGAGAGCGAACGCGCACCAACCGGTCACGCGGCCAATGCCGTCAATGACGCGATCGAGAGTGTCCGAAACGCGCAGAAGGGTCTGTGTCATCGCCATGATTGAAGAAGCATTCTTTCTGTCGTGATGCGTTCGATAAACACCGAGCAAGGCGGCGCAGCCTGACGGCGACGCTGCGAGGTGCGTCCCTGTCAGGCCATGTGCGCTAGGGTTGCTCCCGATCAGAGCTGGCCGCGGATTTGGGACTGATAGACCCCTTCGGAGATGCCAGACCACTTGTCGACGTTCTTCTTGAACGCGAAGTAATTGTCATGGACCTTCTTCACGAGCGGGTCTTTCGCAGCGGCCTCCTCGAGGCTTTTCACCGTTACTTCCTTCAGCTTGTCCAGAACGTCCTGCGGCAGCGGCGAGGCCTTGACACCCTGGTTTTTGACGAGGTCGTCCAGCGCCTCGGCATTCGTCGCCTCGCACCAGCTGTGGCTGAGCGTCACGCAGGCAGCGGCGGCCGTCTTGACGATCTCCTTGAGGTCGGGCGGCAGGCTGTCCCAGGCCTTCTTGTTGATGGCGAGTTCGGTGACCGTCGAGGTCTCGTGCCAGCCGGTCGTATGATAGAACTTGGCGGCCTTGTGCAGGCCGAGCCGGCGATCCTGATAGGGACCGACGAACTCCGCCGCGTCGATCACGCCGCGTTCGAGAGCGGGAAAAATCTCGCCGGCCGGCAGCAGCTTCACATCCACGCCCAGCGCCGCATAGACCTTGCCCGCGAGGCCGGGAATCCGCATCTTCAAACCCTTGAGGTCTTCGATCTTCTCAATCGGCTTGCGGAACCATCCGGTCATCTGCACGCCGGTATTGCCGATCGGCAGGGGCTGAATGTTGAACGGCGCATAGACCTCCTCCCAGAGCTTGAGGCCGTCGCCATGGTAGAGCCATGCGCTCATGCCGAGCGCGTTCATGCCGAACGGGACGGCGCAGAAATACTGCGCCGCGAATGTCTTGCCCGACCAGAAGTAGCTGTTCGCGCAGTTCATCTCGACCGTGCCTTTCGACACGGCGTCGAACCCTTCCAACGCCGGGATCAACTCTCCGGCGGCAAAGTGCTGAATTTTTAGGCGGCCACCCGACATGGCATCGACCATCTTGATGAAGTCGGTCGGGCTGCCGGGTCCTTGAACATAGAATGGAGACCCTGGGCCGTAAGCGTTGGTCATCTTCCAGGAAAAGGATGTCTGCGCCTTGACGATGGCCGGGGCCGCAATCGCAGCCGGCGCCAAAATTCCGGCCTGCAGAAACAATCTACGCTTCATCCACAACTCTCCCTGACCAGTTTGAACTGGTGGGCATGACGACCGCCCCCACCGTTGGGGCAGAAAAAGCAATATCGATGCCAAGGGACGGCGCAATCGGCTTCGCCAAGCTGCACCATTCGCCACATGGGCGAGACGCGCTACTCGACGGTGACGCTCTTCGCCAGGTTCCTCGGCTGATCGACGTCTTTGCCCATCGCGAAAGCGGTGTGGTAGGCGAGAAGTTGAATCGGCACCGCGTAGACGATCGCAGCGAAATCGGACGCCATAGGTGCCATGACGATCGACGCCTCGGCGTTGAGGCCTGCGTCCTTGGCGGTGTCCGCCTCGCCGATCACGATGATGCGTCCGCCGCGTGCCGCGACCTCCTGCATGTTCGACACCGTCTTCTCGAACGCGGCGTCCTTCGGCGTGATGACGATGACGGGCATGTCTTCGTCTATGAGGGCAATCGGCCCGTGCTTCAGCTCGCCCGCCGCATAGCCCTCGGCATGGATGTAGGAGAGTTCCTTCAGCTTCAGCGCGCCCTCGAGCGCGAGCGGATAGTTCGTGCCGCGTCCGAGGTAGAGCACATCCCTAGATTTCGCGAGATGCTGGGCGATCTCCGCAATGTGCTGCTCGCCCTTCACGGCCTCTGCCACGAGACCCGGCACATGGATGAGTTCGCTGACGAGCCGCTGCTCGTCCTGTTCCGAGAGCGTGCCCCGGGCACGGCCGGCCGCGATCGAAAGGCAGGCGAGGACCGCAAGCTGGCAGGTGAACGCTTTCGTCGAAGCGACGCCGATCTCTGGACCCGCCATGATCGGCGCGACGACCTCGCTTTCGCGCGCCATGGTGCTCGTCGGCACGTTGACGACGGTGAGCACGTGCTGGCCGCACTCCTTCGCATAGCGGAGCGAAGCGAGCGTATCGGCCGTCTCGCCGGATTGCGAAATGAACAATGACAGGTCGCCCTTGGTGAGCGGCGCCTCGCGGTAGCGGAATTCGGAGGCGACATCGATCTCGACTGGCAGGCGCGCATAGCGCTCGAACCAGTATTTCGCGGTGAGACCGGCAAGATAGGCCGTACCGCAGGCCGAGATCGAGAGGCGCCCGATCGACTTGAAATCGAACGGCAGATCGAATGGGAGCCGCACCTTCAGGTTCACCATGTCGAGGTAGTGCGAGAGCGCGCGGCCGATGACCTCCGGCTGCTCGTGAATTTCCTTCGCCATGAAGTGGCGATGATTGCCCTTGTCGATAAGATATGCGCCGGCCTGCGACTTCAGGCGCTTGCGCGTGACGCGATTGTTGTCGCGATCATAAAATGTCGCGGAATCGCGCTTCATGACGACCCAGTCGCCCTCTTCGAGATAGGAGACGGTGTCGGTGAACGGGGCGAGGGCCAGCGCGTCCGATCCGAGATACATCTCGCCCTCGCCATAGCCCAGCGCCAGGGGCGCGCCGCAGCGCGCGCCGATCATCAGGTTTTCATGGCCCTCGAAAATGAAGCCGAGCGCGAATGCGCCGTGCAGGCGCGGTAGCGCGGCAGCCACGGCGCGCACCGGATCGTTGGTCTTCGACAATTCGTCTGTCACGAGATGGGCGACGACCTCGGTGTCCGTCTCGGTCTCGAAGACATGGCCCTTTGCGGCGAGTTCCTCGCGCAGGCTGCGGAAATTCTCGATGATGCCGTTATGGACGACGGCCACCTTGTCGGTTGCATGCGGATGGGCGTTGTTCTCGTTGACACGCCCATGCGTCGCCCAGCGCGTGTGGCCGATGCCGATCGTGGCGTGAAGCGGCTCGTCGTGAAGCCTCGCCTCGAGGTTACGCAGCTTGCCCTCCGCGCGGCGGCGCGTCAGGTGGCCATCCTCCAGCGTCGCGATACCGGCAGAATCATAGCCGCGATATTCGAGCCGCTTCAGCGCGTCGACCAGCAGCGGCGCGACCGGGCTAGTTCCGAGAATTCCAACGATACCACACATGAAGCATGCCTTTGTTGATGTCTGGCGACCGAGCGACGCGCCCCGTGCTTAGCCGCACCGGCAACGCATCACCAAATCAAGCTTGTTTACGATCTGTCTTCAAAATCCGGCTGGAGACGCACCTGCCCTCATTTGCGCGACTGCTTGCCGTTTGCTTTGGTGAAGGCCGCGGCCCAGCCAGGCTTTTCGACCTGCCGGCCGCGCGCTACCGCCAGCGCGCCGGGCGCGACGTCGCTAACGATGACCGATCCCGAACCGACGAACGCGCCCGCGCCGATCTTGACCGGCGCGACGAGAGAGGAGTTGGAACCGATGAACGCGCCTTCGCCGACCACTGTCCTGAACTTGCTGAAGCCGTCATAATTGCAGGTGATGGTCCCTGCCCCGATATTCGCTCCCGCGCCGATCTCGCTGTCGCCGATATAGCTCAAATGGCTCGCCTTGGCGTCGACGCCAAGTCTAGACGCCTTGATCTCGACGAAATTACCAACCTTGACCTTCGCTTCGAGCGCGCTCCCCGGGCGTAGACGGGCGAACGGCCCGACCGAGGCATCCGCGCCGATCGTCGCGCCTTCGAGATGGGAGAAGGCATGGATCGTCGTCCCGCTCTCGATGCTGACGCCGGGCCCGATCACGACATTGGCCTTGATGGTGACATCCGGCCCGATCACCGTATCATGGCTGAGGAACACCGTTTCGGGTGACTGCATGGTCACGCCATTGCGCATATGACGCTCCCGCAGCCTCTTCTGGTAGTGCGCTTCCGCCGCGGCAAGCTGCACGCGGTCGTTGACGCCGAGCACCTCGGCGCCGTCCGCCTTCAACGCGGCGCAGGATAAGCCCATGCGGCGCGCCACCTCGATGGCATCCGGCAGATAGTATTCGCGCTGCGCGTTGTCGTTGCCGATCTGCTCGAGAATCGCGAGCGCGTGCCTGCCCTCGAGCGCCATCAGCCCGCCATTGCAGAAGGTGATGGCCCGCTGCTCGGCGGTCGCATCCTTGTGCTCGCGGATGGCGACGAGTTCGGTCCCGTCCATGATGAGGCGGCCATAGCCCGTCGGATCGTCCGCCTCGAAGCCAAGCGCCGCAGCGCCTGCAGAATCGACCGCGCGAAGCAACCGCGAAATCGTCTCGGCCTCGACCAGCGGCGTATCGCCAAACAAGACGACGACCGATTTCGGGCCGCGCGCAAGCGCCTCTCGCGCATGCAGCACGGCATGGGCCGTGCCGAGCCGCTCGCGCTGGACGACGGTGGAGGCAGTTGGCGCGACGCGCGCGATCTCCGCCGCGACATCATCCCGGTCGGGGCCGATCACGACGACGATGTTCGAGACGCCGGCCTGCTGAACGGCGGCGAGAACATGGCCGAGCATCGAGCGCCCTCCGATCTCGTGCAGCACCTTCGGCCGCTTCGACTTCATCCGCGTCCCCTCGCCGGCCGCGAGGATGATCGCCAGGCTCTGATCGTTCATGTCACCGTCTCTTTGCTTCGGCCGCCGATCGTTTATCGGATAATTCTATTTCAATTCCGTTCACTTTATCGACTTCGGGAAGCTGTCGCGTAGCGCAGCCGGGACACGCGCAGCCATGGCCAAAAATTCAGCCACCGGGTCATTTGCCCCGTATTCACGTGCCGACTCTTCCGATATACGCACTTTGTCACCAGGATTTGTCGTTGCATGCCGTCTTCGTCGCCTCACCATCCATGCTGAACCGCCGTGATATCCTCGCGCTGGCTGGCAGCGCCGCAGCTCTGCAGATTGCTTCGACCGCGAACCCGTCCGTTGCCCAGGCGCAGAGCCGCATGCAGGAGCTGGTCAAGACGACGATGGGCTCAGGCAAATCCTTTTCGCGGCAGGCCGTTCTTTCGGTAGCGCGCGAATTGGCAAAGCGTCCATACGCCGCCCCGAATGTTCCGTTGCCCGATCCGTTCAACGGCCTCAACGCGGAGCAATACGCCGCAATCACGACAAAGCCGGAAACCGCGCTCTGGGCGAACGATGGTCGCGGCCTGACGATCGAGCCGCTGCACCGTGGCTTCGTGTTCGACGTGCCGGTTCTGCTCTACACGGTGGAGGATTCGGTCGTCCTCAACGTGTCCTATGATCGGAACCGCTTCAACTTCGGCAAGCTGGTGCCACCCGGCAGTTTGCCGGACATGGGCTATTCCGGCTTCCGTGTCATGTTGCAGGAAGACGGCAAGGCCCGCGATCTCGCCGTGTTCCAGGGGGCGACCTTTTTCCGCTCGCAGGCCAAGGGGCAGCAGCGCGGCCTCGTGGCACGCGCCGTATCGATCAAGACGGCCGATGCGCGCGGCGAGGAAATTTCGCTGTTCCGTGCGTTCTGGATCGAGAAGCCGCCGATCGGCGGTCCACTCGTCGTTCATGCCATCGCTGATTCCGAAAGTCTCGTCGCCGCCATCCGCTTCACGATCAGGCCGGGGGACGTCACGATCATCGACTGCGAGACGACGCTGATCCCGCGCGTTCCGGTCGATCATGTCGGCCTTGGCGGGATGCAGGCGATGCATTTCTTCTCGCCTGGCAGCCCTCGGCGGGCCGTCGATGATTATCGGCCTGCGGCGCATGAGGCGACCGGCCTCCAAATGCTTCGCGGGAACGGCGAGTGGGTCTGGCGGCAGCTCACCAATCCGGCCCAGCTCCAGATCTCGACCTTCCAAGACGAGAATATTCGCGGCTTCGGCCTCGTCCAGCGCGATCGCGACTTCGAGGATTTCCAGGACGACGATCAGCGCTACCAGATCCGGCCGAGTTGCTGGGTGGAGCCGATCGGCGAGTGGGGCAAGGGCGCGATCCAGCTCGTCGAGATTCCGATCGAGGCTGACGTCAACCAGAACATCGTGAGCTACTGGCGGCCGCGCGCGACGCTCGCGTCCAACGAGGAAGCGATCTTCAACTTCCGCCAATACTGGTGCTGGCAGATTCCCGAAAACATCGGCCTTGCGACGACGCAGATGACGCGCATCGGCCGTATCGGAAACAAGCGCCGCCGTTTTGTGGTCGATTTTGCCGGCGACACCCTGACGCCGGAGAAGAAAGCCGCAGATTTCAAGATCGCGCTCAGCCTCAGCG
>JAIELD010000071.1 GCA_019753285.1 Beijerinckiaceae bacterium
CAGCGCCAGAAGGCGCGCATCGTTGCGGTCGCCGGCAATTCGCTCGAAAGCCCGCGTCTCCTGCTCAACTCCGCCTCGTCGAAATTCCCCGACGGGCTCGCCAACTCGTCAGGCCAGGTCGGGCGCAACTACATGCGCCACATGACCGGCTCGGTCTATGGCGTGTTCGAAAAGCCGGTTCACATGTATCGCGGCACGACCATGGCCGGCATCATCCGCGACGAGGCGAGGCACGACACGAAGCGCGGCTTTGCCGGCGGCTACGAACTCGAGACGCTGTCTCTCGGCCTTCCCTTCATGGCGGCCTTCCTTGATCCCGGCGGCTGGGGCCGCTCCTTCACCAGCGCGCTCGACGGCTATCCGAACATGGCCGGCCTGTGGATCGTCGGCGAGGACATGCCGCAGGAGACGAACCGCATCACCTTGAGCGCCACCAAGGACAAGTTCGGCCTTCCTGTGGCGGATGTGCATTACGACGACCATCCGAACGACATCGCAATGCGCAACCACGCCTACGGGCAAGGCGCGGCGCTTTACGAGGCGGTCGGCGCGACGCGCACCTTCCCGACGCCGCCCTACCCTTCGACCCACAATCTCGGCACCAACCGGATGAGCGAGAAGCAGCGCGACGGCGTCGTCAACAAATGGGGCCAGACGCACGACATCAAGAACCTGTTCGTCTCCGATGGCAGCCAGTTCACGACGGGCGGCGCGGAAAACCCGACGCTTACGATCGTCACGCTGGCGATCCGGCAGGCGGACTACATCGCCGAGCAGATGAAGACGAAGGCCATTTGATCCGGCATTAACGCCAGTCATCCCGGACGTAGCGAAAGCGACGAGCCGGGAACCAGAACTGCCTTGAAGGAAGACCGGATCCCGGGTCTTGGCTACCGCCACGCCCGGGATGACATGAGTGATGCCTCACAAAATAAACCGGCTCAAATCGGTGTTCTTCGCAAGCTCGCCGACATGCTTCATCACGAAATCCCCGTCGATCTCCACCGTCTCGCCCGAGCGGTCGGGAGCTGTGAAGCTGATGTCGTCGAGCACGCGCTCCATGATCGTCTGCAGCCGCCGCGCGCCGATGTTCTCGACCGTGCCGTTCACTTCCGCTGCGATGCGGGCGATCGCCGCTATCGCGTCTTCGGTGAAGGAGAGCGTCAGCCCCTCGGTCGCCATCAGCGCCACATATTGCTTGATGAGCGAGGCCTCGGTCTCGGTGAGGATGCGGATGAAATCCTCCTCTGTCAGCGAGGCGAGCTCGACGCGAATGGGAAGCCGGCCCTGAAGCTCGGGCAGCAGGTCCGATGGCTTGGCGACATGGAACGCGCCTGAGGCGATGAAGAGGATATGGTCGGTCTTCACCGCGCCGTGCTTGGTCGAGACCGTCGTGCCCTCGATCAGCGGCAGCAGATCGCGCTGCACGCCCTCGCGGCTGACATCCGCCCCGCCGCGGCCCTCGCGGGCGCAGATCTTGTCGATTTCGTCGAGAAACACGATGCCGTTGTTCTCGACGACATGGATCGCTTCCGCCACGATCGCATCCTGATCGAGCAGCTTGTCGCTTTCCTCCTGCACCAGCGGTTCGTGCGCCTCCTTCACCGTGGTGCGGCGCGTCTTGGTGCGGCCGCCGAGCGCCTTGCCGAAAATGTCGCCGAGATTGATCGCGCCCATCTGTGCGCCCGGCATGCCGGGAATGTCCATCATGGGCAGGCCGGCATTGCCCGTCTGCTGCATCTCGACCTCGATCTCCTTGTCGTCGAGGTCTCCGGCGCGCAGCTTTTTCCGGAAGCTGTCGCGCGTCGCCTGGCTCGCGGTGGAGCCGACAAGGGCGTCGAGCACGCGCTCTTCCGCCGCCACATGGGCTTTGGCCTGCACCTCCTTGCGTTTCGCCTCCTTGACGAGACCGATGCCGATCTCAACGAGGTCGCGGATGATCTGCTCCACATCGCGGCCGACATAGCCGACTTCCGTGAACTTCGTCGCCTCGATCTTGAGAAAGGGCGCATTGGCGAGGCGGGCGAGACGGCGTGAAATCTCCGTCTTGCCGCAGCCGGTCGGCCCGATCATCAGGATGTTCTTCGGCATCACCTCTTCCTTCAGGGGGCCGGTGAGCTGAAGACGCCTCCAGCGGTTGCGGAGCGCGATCGCGACGGCGCGCTTGGCGTCCTTCTGGCCGACGATGAAGCGGTCGAGTTCGGAAACGGTTTCGCGGGGAGAAAAATCGGTCATGACGTGCCTGAGAGAGTGGCGGGAGGAAGGCGGCGGCGCAAGGCAGGCGGAGCCAGCGTGAGAACCGCGCGCCGGATCGGCTGCCAGCCGGAGCTGAGGGCGAGGATGAATGCGCCGAGCGTCAGCAGCGAGGCAGGTATGGTCGCGTTGCTGAGCGCGGTTTCCTTGAGCACCGTGCCGAAGGCGACGCCGGCATAGACGAGGCCCGAGACGAGGATAGCCCGGCGATCGATCATCAGCGCGATGATTGCCAGCGCCACGAAAGCCGCGATGAGCGCGACGGCCTTTGCGACCGTCAGCTCACCGACGCCGCCAAAGGCGATCTGCATGAACGAGTGAACGATCATCGGCGCGGCAAGAAGATGCAGCCAGAAGGCGATGTCCGTCCGCCGCGTCTGCCGCGTGAGGTCGCTCTGGTCGAAGCGCATTGCCATGGCAAACACGCCGAGGCCGAGCGCGAGCACGATCCAGCCGAGAAGGCGGCTGATGGTCGAAGGCGCAAGGGCGGTCAGCAAGGCCAGCACGGTCAGCACAAGGCCGGCGGCGCATGCGGCGACGGTGATGGGCACGCGAAAGCGCGCGTAATGCAGCGCGACGAGCAGCGCGGTCGCCAGCCCAGAGCCAGCGATCGCCAGCGGGGAATCGAGCGTGAGGCCGAACGAGCCCGCCGAGGCCTTACCGATCGCCATGCCCAGCAAGGTGTCGATGAAGCCGAAGATCGCCAGCGCAAAGCACAGCAGCAGCACGATGCTCGGCAGCGCCATGCGCCGCCGCCGCGTGAAGAGTTCAGCGAGTCCCCAGGAAAGAGCGGCGAGGCCGCCCCACAATGCCGCAGCCCCGGCCGCCGACAGAAGGAAATAGCCTGCCGCGCCGAGGAACAGCGCGATGCCGATCACGACGAAGATGTCTCCGAAGCCGGAAATGAAACGCAGTTTCTCGCGATCCTCCAGCGGCTCGAAATCCGCGGCGGCGCGGGCGCGGGCAATCTCCCGCAGCGCCTCGGCCTGGCCTGGCGAGAGAATCGACCGGCCAACCGCCAGCCGGAGATCCTCGTCGAGGATCATGCCTCGATGCTCTCGATGACGAGCGAATGGTTGGTGTAGACGCAGATGTCGCCGGCGATCTTCATCGAGCGCCGCACGATCTCCTCGGCGTCGAGTTCTGTCTCGAACAGCGCCCGCGCGGCGGCGAGGGCGAACATGCCGCCGGAGCCGATGCCCATCACGCCGTTTTCGGGCTCGAGCACGTCGCCGGTGCCGGAGAGCACGAGGCTCGCCTGCCGGTCCGCGACCAGCATCATGGCTTCCAGCCGGCGCAGATAGCGGTCGGTACGCCAATCCTTCGCAAGCTCGACGCAGGCCCTCGTGAGCTGGCCCGGATACTGCTCGATCTTGGCTTCCAGCCGTTCGAAGAGGGTGAAGGCGTCCGCCGTGGCTCCTGCAAAGCCCGAGATCACGTCACCCTTGCCGAGCCGGCGCACCTTCCGTGCATTGCCCTTGATCACGGTCTGGCCAAGGCTGACCTGCCCGTCGCCGCCGATCACCACGCGGTTGCCCTTGCGCACCATGAGGATGGTGGTGGCGTGCCAACTGTTCGAGTTCGGAGAGTCCATCATCTGTCCTGTCTGCTGATGGAGCCAGACATACTGATGATTTCGGGAAACGCTAGACCGCATCGCATTTTGGCGGGCGGGCTGCTCCAGTCGACAATGCCGGCTCTTTGTGACAAGAGGCAGCGACCCATGGGCCAGCAATTGGACGAGGATGATGAGACAGGCGACGATCAGCCGAAAGACCGCCGAAACCGAGATCGAGCTCGCGATCGATCTCGACGGCACCGGCCGCAGCGACATCTCGACCGGCATCGGCTTTCTCGACCATATGCTCACGCTGCTCGCCCGCCATTCGCTGATCGATCTCGCGGTGAAGGCGACCGGCGACACCCATGTCGATTTCCATCACACGACGGAGGATGTCGGCATCGCGCTCGGCCAGGCGGTCGCCAAGGCGCTCGGCGACAAGCGCGGCATCACGCGCTATGCGGATGTCCATCTGCCGATGGACGAGACGCTGACCCGCGTCGCAGTCGACATCTCCGGCCGGCCGTTCCTCGTGTTCCGCACTGAGTTCTCGGCACCCAAGATCGGCGAGTTCGACACTGAATTGGTGCGCGAATGGTTTCAGGGCTTCGCGATCAACGCCGGGCTGACGCTCCATGTCGAGACGCTTTACGGGCTGAACAATCACCATATCGCCGAAAGCTGCTTCAAGGGTCTCGCCCGCGCGCTCCGGCTCGCCGTCGCGATCGACGCCCGCATGGCCGACCATGTTCCCTCGACCAAGGGCACGCTCTCGGTCTAGAAGGTCGGCCGGCAGCACGTTTTTTCAAGGAGCGCCGCGATGGCGATCTATACCGTCCACGTCAAACAGGGCATTCCCGGCGTCGATGATCGTCGGCGTGCTGCGATCGACGCCGTGTTCCTGAGGGACGGGTTCAGCCCTGCGGCCTTCGTATTCGGGCCGTTCTGGCTGCTGGCGAACCGGCTCTGGCTCGCGGCGCTGGTCTATGCGGCGCTCGCCGTCACGCTTGCCTTCGTCGCGACCGTGCTGCATCTGCCGCCCGCCGCCGCCTCGCTGCTGACGCTGCTCCTCAACCTTCTGCTGGGGCTGGAAGCGCGCAACCTGGTGCGCGAGAAACTCGAGCGTCGTGGATTTGCAGCCGTGAAGGTGGTGCAGGGCACCAAGCTGGACGATGCCGAGCGGCGCTTTTTTGCGGCCTGGCAGCCGGAGGCCGAGCCAATCACCGAACGCGCTTTGCCGAGCCAGCCTTCGCAAGGTCCCTGGACGACGAGCGTGCCGTCGGTGCGGCGCGACGACGTGGTCGGCCTGTTCCCGGAGAAGGGCGGCCATCAGTGAACATCGCGCTCATCGATTACGAGGCAGGCAACATCCATTCCGCCCACAAGGCGCTGGAGGTGGCGGCGCGGCAATGCGAAAGGTCTAACATGGCCACGTTCAGCGTGTTCGTTCCGCCCGAAATTGCGGTGAATTTTAATGAACATATCCATGTTGAGAGGCCTTATCTCGTTAAGCATGGGTTTTCCGCAATCGCTTTCGTTTTTGGGCCAATCTGGTTGATCGCTGAGGAGCTTTGGCGCGACATTTTTATTTATATCTTGATCGCCTTCAGTCTTGCAGTAGTTACGCTAGTTTTGGATGCCAGGGTCGAGACATGGGTCGCGCTTATGATCCCGCTGCATCTATGGCTGGGATTTCGTGCGAAATCTCTTGTCCGCAATCGCCTCGCAGGTCTCAACTATGCCTTCGCTGGAGTGTACAAGGCGAATGATCGAGATGCTTTGATTAAGTCATTGCCGATAGTTTGGAGGGTGAAAGCACCACAGTTGCTTTCAATAGAGTCGGACGCTCACCTTTTGGCGTCTAACCTCTTCAGCCTAATTTTGAATTTTCGTGACCCGAGCTAATCGATAATGAACATCGCGCTCATCGATTATGAGGCCGGCAACATCCATTCCGCCCACAAGGCGCTGGAGGTGGCGGCGCGCGAGGCCGGTCTCGACATCACCGTCACCATCGGCTCCGATCCGGAGATCGTGGCGAGCGCCGACCGCATCATGCTGCCGGGTGATGGCGCCTTCGCCGATTGCGTCGGCCATCTGCGCTCGGTGCCGGGCTTGAGCGAGGCGCTGCACGAGGCCGTGCAGGTGAAGGGCAGGCCGTTTTTCGGCATCTGCGTTGGGATGCAGTTGCTCGCGACCGAAGGGCGCGAACATGGCGTCACGCAGGGGCTGGACTGGCTGCCGGGAACCGTGAAGCGCATAGAGCCGGCCGATACGACGCTGAAAGTGCCGCATATGGGCTGGAACACGCTGTTCGCCCATCGCGAGCACCCGCTGCTGAAGGGCATCGCGCTCGGGCCGGACGGCCTGCACGCCTATTTCCTCCACGCCTATCATCTCGTGCCGGCGAATGACGATGATGTGCTGGCCGAGGCCGATTATGGCGGGCCGATCACGGCGATCGTCCAGCGCGGCAACATCGTCGGCACGCAATTCCATCCCGAGAAGAGCCAGGCGCTCGGCTTGAAGCTGCTCGCCAACTTCCTCACATGGACGCCCTGACGGCCGATATGATCCTTTTTCCCGCCATCGATCTCAAGAACGGCCAATGCGTGCGCCTGCGCCAGGGCGACATGGCACAGGCGACCGTGTTCAGCGACGATCCCGGCGCGCAGGCGGCGAGTTTCGCGGCGGATGGCTTTGCCTGGATCCACGTCGTCGATCTCGACGGGGCCTTTGCCGGCAAGCCGATGAATGCAGCCGCCGTCGATGCGATCCTTGCCTCCGTCAAGGTGCCGGTGCAGCTTGGGGGCGGCATCCGCGATCTCGCCACGGTCGAGGCCTGGTTAGACAAGGGTCTCGCCCGCGTCATCATCGGCACCGCCGCCGTGCGCGACCCCGCCTTCGTCCGGCAGGCGGCGCGCGCCTTTCCCGGCAAGGTTGCCGTCGGCATCGACGCGCGCGATGGCTTCGTCGCGGTGGAGGGCTGGGCGGAACGCTCGACCCTGTCCACGGTCGAGCTTGGACTGCGCTTCGAGGATGCCGGGGTGGCCGCAATCATCTACACCGACATCGCGCGCGACGGCATGCTTGGCGGGCTTGATTTCGCCGGCACGATCGCGCTCGCCGACGCGCTGACCATTCCCGTCATCGCGTCCGGCGGGCTCGCCTCGATCAAGGACGTCGAGCGGTTGATGCAGCCCGATTGCCGCAAGTTGGAGGGGGCGATCACCGGCCGTGCGCTCTATGACGGCCGTCTTGACGCGAGGGCGGCACTCGCCCTCGTCCGCGCAAGGGAAGCCGTCTGATGCTGAAGATCCGCGTTATTCCCTGCCTTGACGTCAAGGATGGCCGCGTCGTCAAGGGCGTCCAGTTCCTCGATCTCGTCGATGCGGGCGACCCTGTCGAAAGCGCCCGAGCCTATGACGCCGCCGGGGCGGACGAGCTCTGCTTCCTCGACATCACGGCCAGCGTCGAAGCGCGCGGCACGATCCTCGACGTGGTGCGCCGCACGGCGGAGGCCTGCTTCATGCCGGTGACGGTCGGGGGCGGGGTCCGCACGATCGAGGACATCCGGGCGCTGATGCTGGCGGGCGCGGACAAGGTGTCGATTAACACGGCGGCCGTGAAGGATCGTTCGATCGTCGCGCGCGCCGCGGACAAGTTCGGCGGGCAGGCGATCGTCGTCGCGATCGACGCGAAGAAGGTCTCCGCGCCGGGCGAGGCGGAGCGCTTCGAGATCTTCACCCATGGCGGCCGCACGCCCACCGGCATAGACGCGGTCGCCTTCGCGGTAGACGTGGCTAGGCTGGGCGCAGGCGAGATCCTCCTTACCTCGATGGACCGCGACGGCACCAAGGCAGGTTTCGACCTGCCGCTGACCCGCGCCATAGCCGATGCGGTATCGATACCCGTCGTCGCTTCGGGGGGCGTCGGGACGCTCGATCATCTCGTCGAGGGCGTCACCGAGGGGCACGCAAGCGCGGTGCTTGCAGCCTCGATCTTCCATTTCGGCACCTTCACGGTTGAACAAGCCAAGCGTCACATGGCCGCCGCAGGCTTGCCGATGCGCCTCGATGCGGCAGCCAAGGGGTCCGCGCGGCAAGAGGGAGCAGTCTGATGGCTGGTTTTTCGCTCGACGATCTCGACGCGATCGTGGCGGCGCGCGCCGGCGCATCGCCTGAGCAATCCTGGACCGCCAAGCTGCTCGCATCCGGCACGCGGCGCGTCGCCAAGAAGTTCGGCGAGGAAGCGGTCGAGGCGGTGATCGCCGCAACCGCGGGCGACCGTGCAGAATTGAGGAAGGAGGCGGCCGACGTGCTGTTCCATCTGCTCGTCCTGTTGCGCGCGGAGGGTGTCGCCCTTGGCGACGTGATGTCGGAGCTCGAGAGCCGGACGGCGCAATCGGGTCTGGCGGAAAAGGCGCAGCGCCCGGACGCCTGAACCCGATGCATTCATGGTTCGGGCGCACCGCCCGAAAAGCGGCCGCTTTGGCAGGTGCGACAAAGAGGTATAAGACATTGATTTTGGATTTCGAACTCCAAGGGTCCTGAATGGATATGCAGGTGTCCCGGCTGGCCGAAGGCGTCAGCGATCTTTCGCCCTACCGGCTGTTCAGCCGATCGGAATGGGCGTCGCTGCGCGCCGACACGCCGCTGACGCTCAACGCCGATGATCTGTCGAAATTGCGCTCGCTCAACGATCCGATCTCGCTGGAAGAGATCGCAGAAATCTATCTGCCGCTGGCCCGCCTCCTCTCGCTCTATGTCGCGGCGACGCAAGGGCTTTTCCGCGCGACGCAGCGCTTCCTCGATGCGGGCGACGGCAAGGTTCCCTATATCATCGGGCTTGCCGGCTCGGTCTCGGCCGGCAAGTCGACGACGGCCCGCGTTCTGACCGCGCTGCTGTCGCGCTGGCCGAACACGCCGAAAGTGCAGCTCGTCACGACCGACGGCTTCCTGCTCAACAACGCGGAGCTGGAGCGCCAGGGGCTGATGGAGCGCAAGGGGTTTCCCGAAAGCTACGAGACCGCCGCGCTGGTGCGCTTTCTTTCGAAGGTGAAGGCCGGCGAGCGCAACGTGCATGCGCCGCTCTATTCCCACCTCGTCTACGATGTCGTGCCTGGCAATGAAGTCATCGTCGATCGGCCGGACATCCTGATCGTCGAGGGGCTCAACGTGCTGCAGCCGCCCCGCCCGGTAAAGGGCGGCTTCGCGACGGCCTTCGTCTCTGATTTCTTCGATTTCTCGATCTATCTCGACGCCGATGAGAGTATGCTGCGCACCTGGTATGTCGATCGCTTCCTCAGGCTGCGCAACACGGCCTTCCGCGATCCCAAATCCTATTTCCGCCGCTTCGTCGAGATCAGCGAGGACGAGGCGCGCGCCATCGCGATCGGGCTTTGGGAGCGCATCAACCTCGTCAATCTCAATGAGAACATCCTGCCGACCCGTCCGCGCGCGAGCCTCATCCTGCGCAAGGGCGCCGACCATCTGATCGAGGAAGTGGCGCTCAGAAGGTTATAGCGGGCTAAACGCTCAACCCGTTCTGCTCGGCGAGTTCCTTCAGGCTCACGCCCGGCCGCGCTCCGATCTTCTGGATGATGTGCGCCGCCGCAAGCCCGCCGAGGCGGGCGCTCGTCTCATGGTCCGCGCCGCGCGTGTAGCCATGGAGGAAGCCGGCCGCAAACAGATCGCCGGCGCCGGTGGTGTCGACCAGCGTGTCGATCCGCGCCGCCGGCACCGCGACCGTGCGGTCCCGCCCGACGATCACCGATCCGAGCTCCCCGCGCGTCACGACGCCGAGCTTGGCGTCCTCGCGCAGAGCCACGACCGCGCTGTCGAAATCCGAGGTCTCGTAAAGCGATTTCAGTTCGCTCTCGTTGGCGAACACGATGTCGGCCATGCCCGAGCGGATGAGGTCGAGGAACTCCGCCCGATAGCGATCGACGCAGAAACTGTCGGAAAGGGTAAGCGCCACCTCGCGGCCATGGGCATGGGCGATCTTCGCCGCCGTGCGGAAAGCATCCTTTGCGGCCGGCGGGTCCCAGAGATAGCCTTCGAGATACGTGATCGCGGCGGACGCGACGAGCGCCTCGTCGATGTCCGCGGTGGAGAGGTTCTGGCTCGCGCCCAGGAACGTGTTCATCGTGCGCTCGCCGTCGGGCGTGACGAAGATGTAGCAGGCCGCGGTGATCGGACCGTCGCTTGCCTGCGCGGTCGCGTAGCTGACGCCGCTGGCGCGGATATCGTGCACGAAATGCGCACCGACCTCGTCGGCCTTGACCTTGCCGATATAGGCGGCGCGACCGCCGAGCGAGGCGACACCGACGATCGTATTGGCCGCCGAACCGCCCGAGGTGATCGTCGCCGGCCCCATCACGCCGTAGAGATGCGCCGCCCGCGCCTCGTCGATCAGCATCATGCCGCCCTTGGCGATGCCTTCGCGATGAAGGAGCGCCTCGTCCGCCGAGGCGATCATGTCGACGATGGCGTTGCCGATGCCGAGCACGTCGTAGCGAACATCGCGGCTGCTGGTCTGGGTCTGGGGCATGGGCTCTTTTCAAATCCTGTGGAAGGGAAGGCGCGCCTATTTCCGATTGCAGACCCGCCAAGTCAAGCCGCGCCTTTTTCGAGGTATCGGATTCAGGGACGTTTCATCATACCAGCAGAAGAATGCCGTTCGCCGCCGCTCCATCGGCTCTCCTTGGCGACGGGCGGCGAAAATCATGCGACATTGGCCTCATACGATATGCCGAAACAGGTGACGGGCATGTTTCAGACTGTCTCCAAAATGGTGGCCTTGCTGGCCGCGCTCGCGGTCATCGCCTCCTTCGTGCTCGAGCAGAAGACGATCGGCGAAAACGGGAGCGCCCCGGCTCCGGTCGCCGCGCCGAAGCCCGTCTCCGGGATCGCGAGGTCCTCGGAGCCGCTGCTGACCGCTGCCCTCGTGCAGCAGCCGAGCACGGCGGCGCGCGGGACGGAGGTTCTCTCCGCCAACAGCCGTGGCCATTTCGCCGCGACGCTCGAAGTCAACGGAGCGCCGATCCATATGCTGGTCGATACGGGGGCGACGATGATCGCGTTCAGCGCCGAGGACGCGGAGCTCGCCGGCATCAGGCCGCTTCCCGCCGATTTCAAGCATCGCTCGGCGACCGCCAACGGCGAGGTGGCGATCGCCCTCGTCAAGGTCGCGTCCATTCGCCTCGGCAGCATCGAGCTGCGCGATGTCGACGCTGCCGTCCTTCCGGCCGGCGCGCTGCAGGGCACGCTGCTCGGCATGTCGTTCCTGAAGCGGTTGTCGCTGTTCCAGTTCGAGAATGGCCGGCTGATCCTGCGGCAATAGCCGGCGCTCCATCGAGCGCCGGTCCGTAATGCCTTGCTTTCGCCCGACCAGCCGCTATGACTGAAACGGCGTGGGACGGACCGAGCCGCACGCCTCGGCACACCCCAATGTGCTCGTTCCCGCGCCTGTTCGAAGCGCAGTCTCCGCCCGCCCGATGCGAATGACGCATCTTGGCTCACATGCAACGTCGCCCCGCCGGAAAGTCCCCGATGTCGTCCTCTTTTCCAAAACCCGTCAGCCAGCAGAAACCGAATACGCTCGGCTTCGAGCAATTGCCGCTCGTCAAGCCGACCGGCTTCCGCGAATACGACGCGCGCTGGTGGTTCGGCCACCCTGCATCGCCGAAGGAGCCCGAACTCAATCTGATGGGCGTGCAGGCGCTTGGCATCGGCATCGGCACCTATCTCGACCGCCTCGGCGTCAAGAAGGAGATCGTGGTCGGCCACGATTTTCGCGGTTATTCCTCGTCTATCAAATATGCGCTGATCTCGGGGTTGATGGCGGCGGGCTGCCGCGTGCACGATATCGGCCTTGCCTTGTCGCCGATGGCCTATTTCGCGCAGTTCGAGCTCGACGTCCCGGCTGTCGCGATGGTCACGGCATCGCATAACGACAATGGCTGGACCGGCGTCAAGATGGGCGCGCAACGCCCTGTCACCTTCGGACCGGTCGAGATGGGCCAGCTGCGCGACATCGTGATCGGCGGCGAGTTCAAGCTGGCTCCGGGCGGCTCCTACGTGTTCGTCGAGAATTTCGCCGACCGCTATCAGAGGGACCTTACCACAAGGCCGAAGTTCAAGCGGCCCATGAAGGTCGTCGCCGCCTGCGGCAACGGCACGGCGGGCGCGTTCGCGCCGCAGATCCTGCAAGCGCTCGGCTGCGAGGTCGTGCCGCTCGACATCGAACTCGACTACACCTTCCCGCGCTACAACCCCAATCCGGAAGACATGGAGATGCTGCACGCCATGGCCCATGCCGTTAAGGAGCATGGTGCGGATGTCGGCCTCGGCTTCGACGGAGACGGCGATCGCTGCGGTGTCGTCGACAATGAGGGCGAGGAAATCTTCGCCGATAAGATCGGTGTCATGCTGGCGCGGGATCTCGCCGGCCTGCATCCGAACGCGCAATTCGTCGTCGACGTGAAATCGACGGGCCTGTTCAACACCGATCCCGAACTCATCCGCCTCGGGGCGAAGACGGATTACTGGAAGACGGGGCACTCGTACATCAAGCGTCGCGTCGCCGATCTCAACGCGCTGGCGGGCTTCGAGAAATCCGGCCACTTCTTCTTCAACGCCCCGGTCGGCCGCGGCTATGATGACGGTGTCGTCACCGCGATCGCCGTGCTCGACATGCTCGACCGCAACCCTGACAAGTCGATGGCCGATCTCTATCGCGCCATCCCCAAGACCTGGGGCTCGCCGACCATGGCGCCGCATTGCGACGACGAGGTCAAATATGGCATCGTCGAACAGGCGGTGAAGATATTCGAGGCGAAGAAAGCCGCTGGCGAGAAGCTCTCTGGCAAGGCGATCACCGATCTCATCACGGTCAACGGCGTGCGCGTCGTCACCGAGGATGGCAGCTGGGGCCTGATCCGTGCGTCCTCGAACAAGCCTGAACTCGTCGTCGTCGTCGAAAGCCCTGTCTCGGAGGCACGCATGCGCGAGATGTTCGCCGCCATGGACGGCGTTCTGCGCACCTTCAAGGAAGTCGGCGCCTACAATCAGACGCTCTGAAGCTCAGGGCTTGAAGCCCGCGCAGACGGTGGGCGCGTCGTTCGCCGTCGTGCCGTTCGCCTTCTTCAGCGTTGACGACCCGTCCGAATATTTGCGGATGATCGGCCCGTTCGAGCGCGGCCGCGCATAGGTCACGTTCTTCAACTGCACGCCGTCGGCATCGAAGAAGTCGAAATAGCCCTTCGTGCCGGTCTTGCCGGATGAAAACAGGCCAGGCAGCACCGGATCGTAGTGGAACGAAACCTCGGCCCGGATCAGGTAGGTGCTCGGCGTCAGCAGGCCGGCATCGACCGTGGCATCGGTCTGGCATCTCGTATTGGGCGCTGCGAACAGCGAGTTGGTGCCGTAGAGGCAGGTTCCGTTGCTTTGCCAAGTGCAGGTTTCCTGCCAGTCGACGAAAGCGCGCGGCGCGCCATTGTTGTTGTCGATCGCGAATTGCGTCAGCCGCATCGCAGCATTGGTGGCGGAAAACGGATAGAGCACCGCCGCCGCGAAGCTGAACACGCTCGTGCGTGAGGTGTCGTCGAACACCGGCAACTGGCTCGTCGGCACGTTGAGTTGCTGGTCCGGGATCGGCTGCGCCGCGAGATCGGACAGCGTCCGCGAGAACAGGGTCGATTTGCGGTCGGCCGCGATATACTGCGTCAGTTCGACCACGCCGATGTAAAGCATGAACATGAACGGCAGGATAAGCGCGAACTCCACAGCCGCCACCCCGGCGGCATGCGCGCGAAACCGGCCGGAAAGCGCCAGCATGCGCCGGAGGCCGCGCGAGGCGGCGCGGCGGATGGAGGAGACGGTCGATGAAGCGGCAGACGCCATGGCTTTGTCTCTTCGGGTTGGGGCGTTCTCAGCTCGGCGTGCAGGTGGCCGTGGCGACGGCCGCGCTGTTGTCGGCGCCTGTTCCGGGGAAAGGTTCGAGCGCCAGCGCCGCCGAGCCCACCAGCAGGCGCTTGCCCTTGTCGGTCGCGCCGGTGCCGCCGCCAAGGAAGGCGACGTAGACCGGATATTGGTAATAGGCCCGGATCAGCATGTACTGCTTGCCCGAGCCGAGATTGCTGCGGGTGAGCTTGCTCGTATCGAGCGAGCCGTCGGCCTTGACAGGAATCGACAATTCAGTGCTCGAAAACGGCGTTCCGGCCGTGTGCGCCTTGGTGTCGATTTGAATTCCGCTGTAGCAGGAACTTGCCGACATGATGGGCGACATGCCGCTGCAGATGCTGGAGACGAGCTTGCAATAGGTGTCTTTCGCAGATGCGCCGCCCGCCTGGTAGGTCTGCAATTGGCCAGTGAGGATCTGCCGGCTGCTGGTGTAGACCGCGTTCTCGAGCATCTGGTTCGCGCCGAACACGATCCCGGTTTCGATGATCGTCAGCATCAGCCCGAGGAAGATCGGGGCGACGGCCGCGAATTCGATGGCGGTGACGCCGGCCCGGTCGGCGTGGAAGCGTAGGAGCATCTTCCTCACGACGCGGATTCCAGCGTCAGCTTTCGGATGTCGCCAAGGCTTAGCGTTCATGAGACTCGTCCCCGCTCTGTCGATCACCAATGATCGAACATGCCGCGATGTCTTCACATCATGCGGAATAGCGACGAAGGTTTACTTAAAATCCTCGCAAAGACGTTGAAATCTTCTGCGTTACCTTAATGAAACGGTATCGCGATCATCGACATCCGCACTTCCAATGCGAAGAGGCCATGTGAGGTCATGCGGTGCAGTCGCCGCGGGGCCTCGTCACTTCGCGGCGGCGGCCGGGGCGGGGGCCGCAAGCGTCGAATGTTTTAGCGCCTGCGCGCCCACCTTGCCGAAATAGGTGTCGCCGTCGCCGAGCCGCACCGTAGGGCTGCAGGTCGGAGCACAATGATAGGTTTCCTGCTCGAGGCCGCGCTGAACAGTGATCATCTGCTCGATCGGCGCGGTCACCTGGATGAGCGTGTCGGAAATCTGGCGGCCCTGCCCGTCGAGGGCGATCACATTGGTGAGGCCATAGCTCTTGCCTGTGACCACCATGAGGCCGTTCTTGATGATGCTCACATCGGCGACAACCGGGTTGCCGATGACGATCGTCTTGGCGCTTTCCGGCATCTTGAAGATTTGAGCCCGATCGAGAAGGACGGAAATCTGGTCGGTCGCGCCTGCTGCACCTGCAAAGGTCAGCCAGGTCATTATGACAAGCATCGTGGGAAGCGCTAGCCGGGGAAACGATGGCGCATGGTTCGGCCGCATGCTGGATTTGGGCATTGGATGCTCCGGGACACTTCGATGCTGGACTGTCGGGTTCATGGCTGCACTTTGAAATTTTCCGCCGCACGGAACGGCGCGTCGGCTCGTCTCGATGGGCCGCCTGACGGACTCCGACGAAACCATGTAAGCGAAAAATGGTGAACGCTTTGCTAAAATCCCGAGGATTGAAGCAGCCTCTGCCGGCGCGACCCTGACAGGACATCATCGATACGTTCGACCATAGTCTCATAAACAGGCAGACGTTGCGCAAACTCATAACACACATATCGTAACTGGCAGTATATACTCGTCATATATCAATCGTTAACCAATATAACGACGTACATACGATAATTATTTCATCCAAAATAACAAACATTAACCAAGAACAAGCACAGATCGAAAAACAAAAACTAGAAATCGACGATTAACTGTTGTGAAACACTTGGTCTCTAAGGTCCAATCATGTTCGAACGTCAGTTGTTGGTGATCGATGCTCGAACAGCGAGAAAATTCTGACACATTGAGGAGCCAAACATGAAGAATCTGATGAAGCGCTTTGCAAAAGACGAGTCGGGCGCAACCGCAATCGAATACGGCCTGATCGCCGCCCTCATCGCAGTCGTCCTGATCACGGTCCTCGGATCGCTCGGATCGTCGCTGAACTCGACCTTCGACAAGATCAACGTTGCAGTGACCTCGGCCAACACGACCAAGTAATCCGGCCGGATACGATCTCTTGCGGGGCTTCGGGACAACCGAAGCCCTTTGCATTTGTAGAGCAGTCGGCCCAATCTTCAGCTTCGTGCCTTGGATTTCGCCATGCAGTCAGTATCGGACATCATCGCAAGGACGGTCGCGATCGTCGCACCGCAACTCTACTGGGCAGTGGCGCTCGCCGCGCTGTTCACGATGCTGAGCCTCTTCTCCAGCCAATCCTGCAACCCAGGCCGGCCTTGGTGGAAGAGCCGCGACATCCTGACCGATACGCATTACTGCTTTCTCCTGCCGGTCATCATGCCCTATCTGCAATCGGCCCTCGCGCTCATGGTGATGGGCCTCGCCTGGCAGGTGTTCGGGCAGTCCGATCCGGCGAGCGGCCCGTTGCAGGGACATGGGCCGCTGAGCGCGCTGGTCTGGTGGCAGCAGGCGCTGATATACGTTCTTGGCAGCGATTTCCTGCTCTACTGGTCGCACCGCCTGTTTCATGACGCGCGGTTATGGCCTTTCCACGCCGTCCACCACTCGGCCGAGGATGTCGACTGGACGACGGCCTATCGCGCGCATCCGGTCGACAAGCTGTTCCGCGGCGGGCTCGTCTGGGCGATCATGCTGGCGCTTGGCATCGCGCCGGAAATCATGGTCGCGCTCATACCCTTCGATATCATTTCGGCCGCCTTCGTGCACGGCAATCTCAACTGGACGCTCGGCCCGTTGAAATACGTCTTCGCGACGCCGGTCTTTCATCGCTGGCATCACACCGGGCCGGAGGATGGCGGCGAAAAGAACTTCGCGCCGACCTTCTCCTTCTGGGACGTTCTGTTCGGGACGTTCTACATGCCCGACGACAAGGTGCCGCAGGAATATGGCGTCGACGATCCGAACTTCCCCAAGGATTTTTTCGGGCAGATGATCACGCCGTTCAAGATGTTCGCGGCGCGTCTTGGCAGACAGTCCGAAACCGGCAAGCCGCGCGCGGCAGACGAGCCTGCCTGAGCAGGTTCAGCGGCGCGCTTGCAAGGCCTTGATTTCGGCGACGGCGGCGTCAATCCGCATCGCGAGGAGCATCCGCCCCAGTTCAGCCGTCGACTTTTCCGGCCGCCCGCTCGCGCCGAGGCGCGCAAGCTCGCGATCGTCCCTTGCGGCGCGGTCGAGATGCACGGCGTCGGGCTTGACGCCCAGCAGCTCAGACGTGTCGATCAGCCCGGCATGGACGCCGATCCCTGCATCCGTTTCGCCGCGCGCGTGCAGCAGCGCGTATTGGGCGCGGTCGTCGTAATAGGACTGCGGCGCTTCGACGCGCACGCCGTCCTTGAGCCACGCGGCCGAAAGACGCTGCGCGACGCGCATCTGCGCGGCCTGGCTCTGGCCATGATCGCCAATGATGACGATCGTCTTGAAACCCGCCGATTTGAGACTGCGGGCGATGTCTTCGAGCAACGCTTCAAACACGGGCTCGCTGAGTCCGATCGTGCCTGGAAACCGCATATTGTCGGTGGCCGGCTCGAACGCGCCCTCCGGCACGAAGGATACGACCGGCGCAACCAGCGCGTCGCCAAGCCGTGTGGCGATCTCGCCGGCCGCATGGCTCACGATGTAGTCGTGCTTGCCGAGCACCATGTGCGGGCCGTTCTGCTCGATGCCGCCGGTCGGGAGAACGACCGTCGTCCGTCCGGCCTCGATCGCGGACCGGATTTCTGGCGAGGTCATGTCCTTCATGAACGGCGTCGGTGGACGCTGCTCGGCGGCGCTTGGGAATGGCCCCCGAAAATGCACGGCGAGGATGATGGCGAGGGCGCAGCCAAGGACGATCGGTCGTGTGGTCTTCAACGCGCTGCCTCCAAAGCCGGTCCTCGCCGGCGGCGTGCCGAGACTGCCGATTGAAGGTAATGAAACGTTTAAGGGTCGTCGGCTAGAAACGACAGCGGCTCGTTTTCGGTCGCAATGCGAGCTCGCGGCCCATGCTCCAATACGGCATCTTGTTTCTGTTCCCGGCCTTGATGGCGTTCTCCGCCGCGAGCGATCTCGTCACCATGACGATATCGAACAAGGTTTCGCTGCTCCTGATCGCCGCCTTCATCGTGCTGGCGGTCGTCTCTGGCATGCCGCTGCAGGAGATCGGCTGGCATCTGCTCGCGGGCATCGCCGTCCTTGCCGTCACCTTCTCGCTGTTCGCGCTCGGCTGGATCGGCGGCGGCGACGCCAAGCTCGCTGCGGCGACCGCCATCTGGATGGGTTTCGGCCATCTTCTCGAATATGTGCTCGTCTCGACCCTGCTCGGCGGGCTTCTGACGGTGGCGATGCTCTCGATGCGCCAGTATCCCTGGCCCGCCGTCGTCGATTCCGTGCCGTGGATCGCAAGGCTCTACCGGCTCGACAAGGGCATCCCCTACGGCATCGCACTCGGCCTTGCGGGGCTCATCCTCTATCCTTCGACCACGATCTGGCAGCGGATGATCGCCTAGGCGCGTGCTGATCCCCGACGGATCACGATCCGTGCGTCCGTTAAAGAATCGCAGAATTCATTAACCATAATTTGACAAATCGCTGCGCAGTTTAAGTCGCGATCCCTTGCGTGAGCAGGATCGATTGATGGACAGGCCGCAGCTCGACTGGCCTCGTCCGCTGCAGATTAGGTCATGTCATGAAGCCTGCGCGTATCGCCGTCATCGCCGTAGCCATCCTCTCCGGGGTCGGCGCCTTCATCCTCGCCGGTCGAAAGCCCGCCCCGGTCCAGGTCACCGTCAAGGAAACGGCTCCCGTGCTGCCGACCGAGGAGATCCTCGTCGTCAACAAGGACGTCTCGATGGGGACGGTGATTTCAAAGAACGCCGATTTCAAGTGGCAGGTCTGGCCCAAGGAGGCCGTGTCGGCCACCATGATCACCAAGAGCGCCAATCCGGCGGCCGAAGCCGACATTGACGGCTCGATCGTGCGCAGCGCCTTCGTCGCCGGCGAGCCGATCCGCAAGGACAAGCTGATCAAGGGCGCGGGCTCCGGCTTCCTCTCGGCGATCCTGCCATCGGGCATGCGCGCCATGGCGATCAACATCGACACGAGCGGCGCCAACGCCGCCGGCGGCTTCATCCTCCCGAACGACCGCGTCGACATCCTGCGCACCTATCGCGACGACAATGCGGGCGCGGGCTCCGGCAAGAGCGACGGTTTCGCGACCGAGACCGTCCTCACCAACGTCAAGGTTCTGGCGATCGCGCAGACCATCCAGGAGGAGAACGGGAAGAAGACGCTGACGGGCAACACCGCGACGCTCGAACTCGATCCGCGCCAGGTCGAAACGGTGACGCTGGCCCAGCGAACCGGAACGCTCAGCCTCGCTCTGCGCAGCCTCACCGACCACAATAAGGTCGCGGATACGCCGGCGAGCGCGCCAGAGGAAAACGCGCTCACGATCATCCGCTTCGGCGTGTCCCAGGCCGTGGGGAAACGCTGATGTCCTCCTCGACCGCCCGGCTCCAGTCCCTCATCAAAGGACGGTTCACAATGAACCCTCGTTTTACCGCGCGCTGCCTGCGCATTCTTCCGGTCTTCGCGCTCGCCATCGCGACCTGCCTTGTGCTGCCGCGAGATGCGGCCCTCGCGCAGGCTCCGTCCACCAAATCCTTCGAATCGAAGATCGTCTCCAATCCGAAGATCGTCACCTCCGGCGAGGATCAGACGAGCGCGCGCCGCATCGAGCTTCAGGTCGGAAAATCGATCATCATCGATCTGCCCCGTGACGCCAGTGAAATCTTCGTCGCCAATCCGGCGGTCGCCAACGCCGTCGTCAAATCGAGCCGTAAGGTCTACGTGATCGGCGTCACGACGGGCACCACCTCGATCTTCATCAACGATTCGGAGGGCAAGCAGATCGCGGTTCTCGACATGTCGATCGCCCGCGAACTCGGGCGCGAACTGTCGATCCTGCGCGACTTGATGAAGACGACCTTCCCGCGCGCCAACATCGAAGTCAAAAGCGTCGGCGTCTCCTTCGTGCTCAGCGGCACGGTCGACAGCGCGCTCGATGCGCAGCGCGCCGTCGATATCGCTACAAGCCTGACGGCCGGCATCCAGTCGACCGAAAGCGCGGCCGCCAATACCGGCCTCAGCAAGGGCAGCGAAACGCAGCAGGGCAAGGTCATCAACGCCCTGCATATTCGCGGCCGCGATCAGGTCATGATCAAGGTCACTGTTGCAGAGGTTCAGAAGACGGTGCTGAAGCATCTCGGCGTCGATCTCAATGGCCAATGGAAGGTCGGGTCGTCCGTCTTCGATCTCGCGACCACCGGCCTCGACACGACCGGCAAGACGGTGAACTTCAACCGCACCGGCAGCTCGAATTCGACCGCAACCATTCGCGCTCTGGAGCAGCAGGGCGCTTTCCATACCCTCGCCGAGCCGACCTTGACCGCGATTTCCGGCGAGAGCGCCAAGTTCCTCGCCGGCGGCGAGATCCCGATCCTGTCGCGCTCCTTCACCAACGGCGCGTTCCAGGACACCATCCTCTACAAGCCCGTCGGCGTCTCGCTCGCCTTCACGCCGATCGTGCTTTCGGAAGGGCGCATCTCGCTGCGTGTCTCGACCGAGGTCGCGGAGCGCGACGACGCCAACTCCGTCGTCAGCGCCGGCATCAACATCCCCGGCTTCAAGACGCGGCGCACCGAGACGACGGTCGAGCTGCCGTCCGGCGCTTCGCTCGCCACTGCCGGCCTCATCCAGCAGCGCAGCGCCGTCAACACCAACGCGCTGCCCGGCATCTCGAACATTCCGATCATTGGCGCGCTCGCCCGCTCGCGCGAATTTCAGAAGAACGAGACCGAGCTTCTCATCATCGTCTCGCCCTTCATCGTCAAGCCGGCGGAGCCGCGGGACATTCCGCGCCCGGATGACGGCTTCTCGGATGCGACCGACCCGGCCGGCTATTTCCTCGGCCGCGTCAACCGCCTCTATGGCGTGACGGGCGCCGAGCGCAACACCGGCAGCTACCGCGGCAATTTCGGGTTCATCACGGAATGAGCCCTCGCAGCGCACGCTTCAAGATTTCAGCAACGAGGCCCATCATGACCGCTTCATCCCGCCGCGCGGCCGCAGCTCCCCGGCAGATGCGCACCCTGTCGACCATCATGGCCGTGCTCGCCGTTTCGGTGAGCCTTGGCGCATGCTCGCGCCACAAGGAGGTCACCGGCTCGATCCGCGCGCCGGACGATTACCGCGAGCGCCATCCGATCATCATCGCCAACGCGCCGCGCACGATCGAGATCTATCCCTTGCGCGGCAGCGGCGGGCTCGACCAGCGCCAGTCGGACGATCTTGTTGCCTTCGCATCCGAATACAAGGCGCAGGGGCGCGGATACATCACCGCGGCGCTGCCGCAAGACGGGGGTGAAAGCCATCTGACGCTCTCGCATATTCGCAAGGTGCTGGCCTCGGCCGGCATTTCGCCCGGCTATCTCGCGGTGACGTCCTATCATTCGGATGATCCGGCGTCGGTCGCCCCCGTGCGGCTCACCTTCGGCAAGCTGCAGGCGCGGGTCGACAGTTTTTGCGGCCAGTGGATCAAGGACTTCAATGGCGCGGGCACGTCCGATGCCTTCCGCAACCAGTCGCCACCCAATTTCGGCTGTGCCTACCAGTCGGCCCTCGCCGCGCAGGTCGCCAATCCGATCGATCTCGTGCGTCCACGCCAGGAAGGCCCGATCGACGTGCTGAAGCGCTCGAAGGACATCGAGGATCTGCGCCAGCATAAGGATCCCTCGACCGAATGGCGCGTGAACGCCCAGACCACCGGCAGCACCGGCCAGTAATTCCGCGCTATTCCAGGACAGTCACATGAGCATGCAGGATTTCAGCATCCAGACGAAGGCGAAGGACCAGAGCTACATCGCTGCCTTGCCTCGCGTCGCGATCCAGGCCTTCTGCGAGACGGCGGATGTGTCGAGCGCGATGCAGGCCGCCTCCGGTGACCGCCGCATGGACAAGACCCATTTGAAAGTCCAGATGGGCGGTGCCGCCGCCGCAGCCGAGTCCTATCGCTACTCGCCGACGCCGAACGTCATCATTCTTGAATCCGTGAACGGCCGCGACGAGATCCTCGGCCATCTCGATACGCTCGCCGAGGTGTGCGACGCCGGCACCAAGGTTGTGGTCATCGGCCACATCAATGACGTCGTCCTCTACCGGGAACTGGTGCGCCGCGGCGTCAGCGAATACCTCATCGCGCCGATCACCACGATCGAGATCGTGCGGGCGCTTTCGGAGCTTTTCGCCGCGCCCGACGCGGAGCCCGTCGGCCGCACCATCGCGGTCGTCGGCACGCGCGGCGGCGTCGGCGCGTCCACCGTCGCCCATAATATCGGCTACGCCATCGGCCGCCAGCTCAACATCGAGACGGTGATCGCCGATCTCGACCTGCCGTTCGGCACGGGCGGCCTCGACTTCAACCAGGACCCGCTCCAGGGCATCGCCGATGCGGTCTTCGCGCCCGACAGGCTCGACGCCAATCTTCTCGACAGGCTGACATCGGCCTGCGGCGAACATCTCAATCTGCTCGCCGCCCCCGCCACCCTCGACCGCCTCTATGATTTTGCCGAAACCAGCTTCGACAACGTGATCGAGCTTCTCCAGTCGAGCGTGCCTGCGATCGTGCTCGACGTGCCGCATATGTGGACCGGCTGGACCCGCCGCCTGATGGTCGGCGCGGATCAGATCGTGATCGTGGCGAGCCCGGACCTCGCGTCGCTGCGCAACGCCAAGAACATGCTCGATGTTTTCCGTCAGGCCCGCCAGCACGATGCCAAACCGCTCCTCGTGATGAACATGGTCGGCGTCCCCAAGCGCCCGGAGATCGCCGTTGCGGAATTCGGCAAGACGCTCGATCTCGCCGTGTCGGCCGTGCTCAACTTCGATCCGGCACTCTTCGGTGCCGCCTCCAACAATGGCCAGATGATCGCCGAGATCCAGGCGCGCTCGAAGCCGGCCGAAACGCTGCTCGAACTTGCGCGTCTCGTGACGGGGCGGAGCGAGGCGCGCAGCCAGAAAAAATCGCTGCTCGCGCCGCTGCTTTTGAAGTTTTCGAAGAAGAAAGCGTAAACTTTTCAGTTCGTAATCTTGCCGCGGACCATATCCGTCGGCACAGGCGATCAGGGGTCGTTGGGGATGTTTGGAAAACGTAGCCAGTCGGATGCGGCGTTAGGTCGCCCGCCGGGAGCCCAGCCTCCGGCCGCGGTCGTCCAGAAGCCGGCCGGCCTCAATCCGATGCGGATGGCGGAACCGCCGAAGCAGCCGGTGAAAGAGCCGCAGAACGACCTCATCCAGCCCAAGCCCGAAGAGTATTTCCACACCAAGTCGATGATCTTCGGCGCCTTGATCGAGGCGATCGACCTGTCGCAGCTCTCGAAGCTCGATGCGGAAAGCGCACGCGAGGAGCTGCGCGACATCATCAGCGAAATCGTGGCGCTGAAGAACGTCGTCATGTCGATCTCCGAGCAGGAGGAGATGCTCGACGACATCTGCAACGATGTGCTGGGCTACGGCCCGCTCGAGCCGTTGCTGGCGCGCGACGACATCGCCGACATCATGGTCAACGGAGCGAACCGCACCTTCATCGAAACGCAGGGCAAGATCCAGCTGACCAATGTGCGCTTCCGCGACAACCAGCAATTGATGAACATCTGCCAGCGCATCGTGAGCAAGGTCGGACGCCGGGTGGACGAGGCCTCGCCGATCTGCGACGCGCGCCTGCTCGACGGCTCGCGCGTCAACGTCATCGCGCCGCCGCTGGCGATCGACGGCCCCGTCCTCACCATCCGCAAGTTCAAGCGCGACAAGCTGACCCTCGACCAGCTCGTGAGCTTCGGCGCGATTTCGCCGGAAGGCGCGCAGATCCTGCAGATCATCGGCAAGGTGCGCTGCAACGTCGTCATTTCCGGCGGTACCGGCTCGGGCAAGACCACGCTGCTCAACTGCCTGACCCGCTACATCGAATCCGACGAGCGCATCATCACCTGCGAGGATTCGGCGGAGCTTCAACTGCAGCAGCCGCATGTGGTGCGGCTCGAGACGCGGCCTCCGAACCTCGAGGGCCAGGGCACCGTTACGATGCGCGACCTCGTCAAGAACTGCCTGCGCATGCGGCCCGAGCGTATCATCGTCGGCGAGGTGCGCGGACCCGAGGCCTTCGACCTTCTCCAGGCGATGAATACGGGCCATGACGGCTCGATGGGCACGCTGCACGCCAATTCGCCGCGCGAATGCCTCAGCCGTATCGAATCGATGATCACGATGGGCGGCTTTGCGCTTCCCTCGAAGACCATCCGCGAGATGATCTGCTCCTCGGTCGACATCATCATCCAGGCGGCGCGCCTGCGCGACGGCTCCCGCCGCATCACCCACATCACAGAGGTGATGGGCATGGAAGGCGACGTCATCATCACGCAGGACATCTTCGTCTACGAGATCAAGGGCGAGGACGCCAACGGCAAGCTCTCCGGCGCTCACAAATCGACCGGGATCGGCCGCCCCCGCATGTGGGAGCGCGCCCGCTACTACAACGAGCAGGGCCGGCTCGCGGCTGCGCTCGACGCTGCCGATCTGCGCGACGAGGCGGCTTGACCAGCCATGCAACGGGCATCGATGGAACGGGTACTGACATGATCGCAGAGCTGCTCGAAAACCAGGCCGTCTTCGCCGGGCTCATCGCCACGTGCGGCGGCTTGCTTGCCTATGCGCTGATCTATCCGCTGCTCTCCGGAGAGGCGCGTGCCGACAAGCGGCTGCAGTCGATCACCGTTTCCGTTGATCGGGTCGTGCGCAGCAAGGGTGTCGAGCTTGGCATGCGCAAGAAGGAGGTCGCGGCGACCATCAAGGAGCTCGATGCAAAGCAGAAGGAGAACAGCCGCGTTCCCCTGCAGGGCCGGATCCACCAGGCCGGGCTCGACTGGAGCGTCAAGAAATTCTTCGTCGCCAGCGCGATCAGCGCGCTGCTCTTCGCCGCCGCGGGATTCTTCGTCAAGAAGACGCTTGTTGCCGCAGTCGTCTGTCTGCCGGTCGGCGGATTTGCCGTCCCGTTTTTCGTGCTGAGCTATCTGCGCAAGAAACGCGTCAAGAAATTCATCCAGGAATTCCCGAACGCCGTCGACGTCATCGTCCGCGGCATCAAGTCGGGCCTGCCGATCGGCGATTGCCTGCGCATCATCGCGATGGAGGCGGCCGAGCCGGTGCGCGGCGAGTTTCGCCACATCGTCGATATCCAGCAGCTCGGCGTCAACGTCGCGGATGCCTGCGCCGAACTTTACAAGCGTGTGCCGGTCACCGAAGCGAACTTCTTCGGCATTGTGATCCAGATCCAGCAGAAATCCGGCGGCAATCTTTCGGAGGTTCTGAGCGGTCTCTCCAAGGTGCTGCGTGAACGGCGCAAGATGAAGGGAAAGATCATCGCCATGAGCACCGAGGCGACCGCCTCCGCCGCGATCATCGCGGCCCTGCCACTCGTCGTCGGCATTCTCGTCTATCTATCCTCGCCCGCCTACATCGAATTGCTCTGGCTGCGCGAGGCCGGCCAGAAGGCGATGATGGTTTCGGCCGTCTGGATGGCGATGGGCGTCTTCGTCATGAAGAAGATGATCAATTTCGATTTCTAGAGCATGCTGCTAAAAAGTGGCAACGGTTTTTCGCTGGAAGCATGCTCTAAATATTTGGTTTTGATCATTTTGCTTATGTTTTGACGATTCCGTCAAAACACAAAATGATTTAGCGGGCGACCGCTTCAGGATGAACATGTTCGAGAATCTGGATCAGACGCAGCTCATATACGCCGGGACCTTCGCGGTCTCGGTGGCGGCGGCGCTTTGGATCGTGGCGACGCAGTTCGTCGACCGCAGCGAGCAGACGCGACGCATGAAGGCCGTCGCCATCGAGCGGGACAAGATCCGCATCCGTGAACGCGAACGGATGACCAAGACGCAGGAGAAAGTAAACCTGCGTTCGGCGCCCAAAGTCTACATGAAGCAGATCGTCGAACAGTTCAATCTCGGCAAATGGCTCGGCACCGATACGGCCAAGGCCAATCTCACCATGGCCGGCTATCGCAGCAACAACGCCGAATACGCCTTTCTGTTCTTCAGGCTGGTCACGCCGATCACCATGATGCTGGTCTCGGCGCTCTACGTCTTTGCGATCCTGAATCTCAAGCAGCCGCCCATCGTCAAGCTCGGCATCGTCATTTTCGCGACTTTCCTTGGCATCAAGGCGCCAGAGATCTTTCTCTCGAACCAGATCACAAAGCGACAGGCCTCGATCCGCCGCGCCTTTCCCGACGCGCTCGATCTGCTGCTCATCTGCGTCGAGTCCGGCATGTCGGTCGAAAACGCCTTCCGGAAGGTCAGCACCGAGATCGGTTCGCAATCGATCGCGCTCGCCGAGGAATTCGCATTGACGACAGCCGAGCTTTCATACCTGCCAGTGCGCAGGCAAGCCTATGAAAACCTCGGCACCCGTACCGGCCTCGAGGGTGTCCGCGCGATCTGCACGGCTATGATCCAGGCGGAAAAATACGGCACTCCCGTTGGCACTGCCCTTCGTGTGCTTGCCCAGGAAAATCGCGACGAGCGCATGAATGCGGCGGAGAAAAAAGCAGCCGCGCTGCCGCCGAAGCTCACCGTGCCGATGATCCTGTTTTTCCTCCCGGTTCTTTTCGCCGTGATCCTGACGCCGGCTCTCTGCCAGGTCTTTCAGTGGAAATGAACGACCGGCGGCTTTGAGCCGCCGTCATTTTCACGCCGATGTGAAGACCAGGCTGGCTGAAACCACGTCAAAATAATTGTATGCGTCACGCATATAATATAACAGCATGGCAACGACCATCGAGAAGCCAATCCTGGCTGACCCCGTCGAACTACAGGAGGTTCCCATGCTGCAAATCCGCCGTCTCGCATTGGTGTTTTTGGCGCTTTTCCTATTCTCGGTCCCGTCATTCGCCATCGACCCCAATGCCGTCAACAATGTCGAGGACATCGCGCTCAAGGGCTTCGACCCCGTCGCCTATTTCGTCGACAAACGCCCGCGCAAGGGTGACCCGGAGATCACAAGCCGTCATCAGGGCGTGGTTTATGAATTCGTCGATAAGGACCATAAGGACATTTTCGACAAGGACCCGGCAAAATACGTTCCGATCTTTGCCGGCTTCTGCGCTTTCGGCGTATGGGAAGGTTTGAAAATCGATATCGACCCTCATGCTTATGCGATTAATGAGGGCAAGCTCGCCGTGTTCTTCTCCGAGGAAGCGCGCGATATCTACCAGGGCGACCTCGCCAACAAGAGCCGCGAGGCTCAGGCCAAGTGGCCTGAGGTCAGGAAATTGAGCAAAGTTATTCGGTAGTTACGCTTCCCTCGGATACAGCAAGACGGCCCCTTCGGGGCCGTTTCGTTTTCGCGCTTGTGATTGCGCGCAAAAGGCTTGATCCTTCCTGCTTGCACGCCATCACCGGGTGACCATGTCCGAACGCACGCACAACATTATCGGAGCGCTGTCGCTTGCCATCGCCGACGAAATCTTGCGGACGGCGCAGAGCAAGGTGGCTTCGTCCGCGCCGGCAGCAGGCATCACTCTTCTCGCGCATGCGCCCGGGATGAGCATCGATCAGTTGCGCCATGTGATGGGGCTCTCGCACCCCGGCGCCGTGCGTCTGGTCGATCGGCTTGTCCGCGACGGGCTGGTGATGCGGAGCCGTTCGAAAACGGACGGACGCGCCGTGTCGCTCAAGCTGACGTCGCAGGGCGAAATACTTTCGAACAGCATCCTGTCGTCGCGGCAGGGCGCATTGAAGGCCGCGATCGACCGGCTTGATCCAAACGATCGCGAAATCTTCGGCCGGATCGCCGAAACTGTGTTGCGTGGTATGGTGCGAGATGCCGATCATGGACTGGGAGTTTGCCGCTTGTGCGACCCCCAAAGCTGCACCGACTGTCCCGTCGACACCGAGATGCTTGAGCGTCAGACGCTAGCCTGACTGGGCAAGCTAGCGTCAGACGCTAGGGTCGAGACTCAATCAGCGACCTGGCTGCCATTCGGGATAGCGCGGTAAGTCAGCCTTATCCGTGAGCCACGGGACGTCTTGAGACGTCCAGATGTGCATGGTCGGCTTCAAACCCGGATCGTCGTCCAGCGTCGGCACGCGCAAAATGACATGCGGCTGCGCAAGGCGCTCGGCGACCAAGTGGGTGCCACATATGGAGCAGAAGTGGCGGAGCTTTCCCGGAGAGGACTCATAGGCACGCAGATTGTCGTGTCCACTCGTCCATCGGAAATGACCACGCATCACCCCAGCCGTCGTGGCGAAGGCACTCGCGTGAGCCTTACGACAGGTCGTGCAGTGGCAGTGCCCGATCGGCATATCGAGCTGGTCCACCTCGTAGGTCACCGTCTTACACAGACAACTACCTTTGAACGGCATCAGTATTTCTCCCGCAATTAAGTCCACCGAACAATTATAAGCAGAATGCCAGTGCGGTAGCGAGGGCGACGCCGGACAGGAAGTTAGCGGCAAGTTTGTCGTAACGGGTGGCGACGCGTCGGAAATCTTTGAGTCGGCAGAAGGCGTTCTCGATGAGGTGCCTGCCCTCGGGCGCCGCCTTCACATCGGCGACGTTGCCCGGCGTCAGCATCAGTGCGTAGGGGCGACCAATGACATCCGTGAGCGCGTGTACTTTGGTGGTCTGCCCGCCTCGTGAGCGGCCAATCGCCTGCGCCCGAGCCCCCCTTTTCCTCCGAATGCGGAACGCTGAGCCTTGATGTAGGTGCTGTCGATGGCGGTGCTCTTGGTTACCGCGCCCGCGTCCACCAACGCATCCAAGAGCTTTAGCCGGAAGCCGCGCGCCGACCACCTATTGAACCGGTTGTAAATCGTCGTAGCCGGCCCGTAGTCGGCCGGGCAGTCGCCCCAGCGGCAGCCGCTCTTGAGCACATGGATGATGCCCGAGATCACGCGCCGATCATCTACCCGTCTCGCCCCGGGCTGGTTCTTCGGAAGGTGCGGTTCGATCGCGGCCCACGCTTCGTCGGACAACCAGAACAATCCTGTCATATCCACCTCCGTCGCGAATTCGGGGTGAATCAGAAAACTCGCCCTGGCTCAAGCTGCTGATTGAGTTTGAACCCTAGCCTGACTGGGCAAGCAAAAGCGAAAGTATAGGAAGCGTAATAGTATCCAGCATACATTAGAATTGTTACAATTATAAAAGATAATTATTGCATCGCGATGGTCGTTTATCTATTGCCTTAATGATGATTTGAGGAGGTAATATCATGAGTCAAGGCCTTCTTGCGATATCGAACGTTCTTGCTGGATCATTGCTTTCATTGGTCGCGGTTTCCGGCGGCGTTGAGGCGCGCGAATATTATATCGGCGGTCCGGTCCACAAGAACGATTTCGAGATCGTCGCCAATTACCTGATCGGCGTCGAGATGGCGCCCATGTTGCCCAACATGCCGCACGGGGCGGATGTCATCCACGTCGAGGCCGACGTCCACGCGACCGCCGACAACACGCATGGGTTTCCGGACGGCGCGTGGATACCGTACCTGCCGATCGCCTACACGATTGAAAAGAAAGATAGTGCCTGGAAGGCAAATGGAACGTTGAAGGCGATGCTTGCCAAGGACGGCCCGCATTACGCCGACGATGTCAAGATGGACGGCCCGGGCGAGTACAAGATCACCTATCGCTTTGGAACGCCGGAAGGTCAGGTATTCTTCCGTCACGTCGACAAGGAAACCGGCGTGCCGGAATGGTGGCAGCCCTTCAGCGAAGAGTTTTCGTTCAAGTATCCGCAGCCGTGACACATGGCCGACCCCAGCATCTTCGACGCGCTACGCATTCCGGCTGATATACTGGTCATGCTGGACAACCGGCCCTACCATTTCGCCATGCAGCGCTGGCACTACGTCATCCGCCTGGCTCACATCGTTTCCATGGCGATGTTCTTTGGCGGCATCGTCATGCTTGACCTGCAGATGGTTGGCCTCCGAACGCGGCTTCCGCTCGACGACATGGTCGATGAATTCGTGCCGGCGCTCTACTGGAGCTTCGGGGTCGCGATCGTCACGGGCACCGCGCTGTTTTTCTACGATCCCGTGCATGTCGGCGCTCACGCGTATTTCACGCCGAAGCTGGTTTTGACGCTTCTGGGCCTCGTCAATGCGCGGTTGTACCATTGGCTTGGCTACGAGCGGCTGCGCCTTGCCGATGGGGCATTGCCGCTCCATACGCGCATCGCAGGCTGGACGTCGCTTGCCATCTGGACCGGCGTTATGGCCTGCGCCGCCCTCAATGTCGAAGGCGTGCCGAAGGTGTACCTGCGCTGACCGTCAGCCGGTGATCGCGGCCAATGCTTTCCAGAAGATGATCTTGTCCGCGCCGGCATCATAAAATTCACGAATGCGCGCTTCCTCGTGGAAACCGCAGCGCCGGTAGAACGCGCGCTGATAGGCGAAGTCGTCGATGCCCATGGTTTCGACGAGGAGGATGCGATCGCCCGCCGCCTTCCGTCTCCGTTCGATCTCGGTGATCAGCGCGGCGCCGCAGCCTGCGCCCTGCCAATCCGGACGGATGCCGATAAAATAAAGATTGGCGGTGCCGGAAGTCATGCGTTCGGGGCCTATATAGGCGACACCCACCGTCGCGCCATTCTGACTGGCGATGAGCCAGTCATGGCCCGCGCCCGACGAACCGTCGAGGAAGCGGTCGACCAGGCTCGTGATCTCGCCGAATTCCTCAGGCCCAAACAATCCGACCGACGCGGCGACGGCGAGCAAGCCATCCCTGTCCGGCGGGGTGGCAAGCCGGATCGAAGGGGGCGACCCGCTGCGTCTTATGGGAACATGCGACATGACGCCATCGTCTGCCCGGGCGGGCGACGATGCGCAATTCACTCTTTCGCGAGCGGCGTTTAGAGCAAGCTTTCAATTATTGAGAGCGGGCGCGGGTGGCAATGATCAGCCGGCCGATGGCGAGGCATGCGGCCCGCCGATCGGAGCGCGGTTTTTCCCGATGCCTTTTTCGGCCTTCTCGATCTGCTTCCAGCTGTTTTTCTGAGTGATCATCTGGCGCACATAGGAAACGTTGGCCTCCGCGTCGGCAAGCGAGAGATCGCGGCTCGCAACTTCCTCGGATTCCTTGAATTTGCCCTGCAATGCGAGAACGAGCGCAAGGTTGCCGCGCACGCGAGGATCGGTCTTGGGGGCGCCGGCGGCCTGCCGCAGCGTCTGCTCGGCGAGATCGAGCCGTTTCGAGAGCGCATAGGATAGGCCGAGATTGGACAGGATCGTCGGTTCGTTCGGTGCGATCTTGAGGGCGTCATGATAGAAACGCTGCGCATCCTCATGCCGGCTCTGCTGATCGGCGATCGTGCCTTGCGCCGACAGGATGCGCCAGTCAGGGCGATCGGGCGTGTTGACGCTGGCGAGCACAGTCGCGGCCTGGTCGAGGCGGCCTGCCTCGATCAACGCCTTGCCATAGGCGGCCTGCACTTCCGTATCCTTCTGGTTGGCGATGGACGCCGCCTCCAGCACGGCCACGGCCTGTGCGTGCTGGCCAAGCGCCCGGAGCACCTGCGCATAGCGCAGCGAAACGGCTTTTTCTCCCGGCTTTTTCGCATAACGCTCGCCAAGCTCGCTGGACTGGGCGCGAAGCTGGTCGGGCTGCGCCGTGCGCACCGACCCCGTGACGTCGTCCGCGCCGCGTCCGAGACAGCCGCCGAGCATGAACGACACCGCCACGATGACGGAAACACGGGCCAATTCACTCGCCCATCGGCTCGCGCCGGCGCGGCGGAAACGGGCTGCGTCGGGAACGGAAGGGCGGCAGGGCATGTACTGAAACTCCATATCGGCTATCGAACGCCACCGTAAAGGCTGGATATCCCTCGGCCTTCTGCCCTAGAGATAAACCGTTAACCCTAATGCTTCGTTAAATGCGCAGCCATCGCTTCCTCATCTTGTGAAAGAGCTTCCATGACCGCCGCCGGCACGCTTCTGTCCTCCATTCTCGTTGCTGCCACAGGAACCGGACGCCCCGTGCATTGCGTGACGTCGGACCAACTGCCAATCGCGATAAAAACCTTCTCTGCGACCGCAAGCGCGCATCTTGAAGCGATCGGCTTTCGACACGAGGCCGGCAAGACCGCGATCCTGCCAGGCGCCGACGGCTCCATCGAGGCGGTGATCCTCTGCATCGGGAATGGCGAAAAAGCCGACCAGATGCTCGCCGGCAAACTGCCCGGCCTGTTGCCGCCTGGCCTTTATCGCTTCGCGGAGACAGGCGCGGATCCCGAAATCGCGACGCTCGCCTTTCTTCTCGGCGCCTACAAATTCAACCGCTACAAATCGAAATCGGCTTCAGACGCCGGCATGCTGGAACTCGAGACCCCAGCAGGCGTCGACCGTCTGAAGCTCGGCGTCGTTGCCGACGCCATCGCGCTGGGGCGAGACCTCATCAACACGCCGACATCCGATCTTGGCCCTGAGGCCTTCGCGGCCGCCGCGCTTGCGATCGCCAAGGACCATGGTGGCGAGGCGCGTCTCATCGTTGGTGACGATCTGCTGCTGCAGGGCTTTCCGATGGTGCATGCCGTTGGCCGCGCGGCTGGCGAAGCGCCCCGCCTCGTCGATTTCACATGGGGCGATCCAAGCCACCCCAAGGTGACGCTGGTTGGCAAGAGCGTCTGCTTCGACACCGGCGGATTGAACATCAAGCCGGACGCCTCCATGCTGCTGATGAAGAAGGACATGGGCGGCGGGGCGATAACGCTGGCCATCGCCAGGATCGTCATGGAATTGCGTTTGCCGGTGCGGCTTCGCGTGATCCTGCCAATCGTCGAAAACGCGATTTCCGGCAACGCCTTCCGTCCGGGCGACGTTCTGATGAGCCGGCACGGCCTTAGCGTCGAGATCGGCAATACCGACGCCGAAGGCCGGCTGATTCTCGCAGATGCGCTGTCCCTCGCCGACGAGGAGAGCCCCGATCTGCTACTCGATTTCGCGACCTTGACCGGCGCGGCGCGTGTGGCGCTCGGGCCCGACCTGCCGCCGTTCTTCACCGATGACGAAACGCTCGCCGCCGATGTCGCCGAGGCAGGCGAAGCCACAGCCGATCCCGTCTGGCGGTTGCCGCTCTGGAGCGGCTACGACGCCATGCTCAATTCGAAGATCGCCGACCTCAACCACATCGGCGGCGGGCCTTTCGCAGGCTCGATCGTGGCGGCGCTCTTCCTGCGCCGCTTTGTGGGCAAGGCGAAGAGGTGGGGCCATTTCGACGCCTATGCCTGGAATCCGTCGACGAAACCCGGCCGGCCCGAGGGCGGCGAGGCGCAGCTTGTCCGCCTTGTGCATCGTCTGCTCGAGCAACGCTATGGTCGCGGCTGACATGACCTCGTCAAACGAAAAATTTCTTGCGATTCGCCGGCTCGGCAGGAATAATACGCATCCGAAACGAGTATTCTGTTGCGTAGCGAGTTGGGTAAATGCCTTTTGCATTGAAACATTCGCAGGCTCTGCGTCTCTGGCATGATGTCGGCCTCGGCATCGTGCGGTCTGGAGAGCCTGATTTGTCCTCGCGCCAGATCACCATTTTGCTGACCGTCTACATGGAGCCGCCGCCTCATACCGTCAGAGGCCTGGCGGCGAAGCTCAACGTGACGAAACCGGTGATCACACGGGCGCTCGATACGATGGGAAGCCTTGATTTGGTTTCGCGCCGCCGGGACGATAGCGACCGCCGCAATGTCGTCGTGCAGCGCACCGTGCAAGGCTCGCTCTATCTCGAGCGGTTCAGCGACCTCATCATCGAAAAGGCCCGCACCTTGCCCTGATGGGCTGTCCTCTTTTGCGAAAAGTTCCGAAATGTCCGCGCATTCGTCTCCCCGCCTTGATTCACGCCGCATTCCGGCGCGGCCCGATCTCGCCGCCGCGCATCTCGAAGGCGTCGTCGTTGCCGAGCGCTACGTCGCAGGCGTCAGGATGGAGGTGATGGCGCCTGTTCTGCCTTTGAAAAAGAGCGCCGGCTTCGACAAGTCACTGGAGACCGAGGCGCTTCGCGGCGAGTATTTCACCGTCTACGAAGCGGGCGATGAAGGCTGGGCCTGGGGACAGCTGGAGCGCGATGGTTATGTCGGCTGGCTACCTTCCGACGCGCTTGCAGCGCCGCGCGCCGCCCACACGCACAAGGTGAGTGCGATCAGGACGTTTACCTATCCCGGACCCAGCATGAAGCTGCCGGTCATGAACACCGTCTCGATTGGCAGCCGGCTTGCGATCGAAGAGATCAAGGATGGTTTTGCCCGTACGAGCGACGGAGCCTTTCTTTACGCCGACCATCTCGCTGCGATCGACGAGTTCGAAGTCGATTTCGTCGCCGTGGCCGAGCGCTTTCTGCACACGCCCTATCTATGGGGAGGAAAAACCGGCTTCGGCATCGATTGCTCGGGCCTCGTGCAGATCGCGCTCGATGCGGCGGGCGTCACCGCGCCGCGCGATAGCGACATGCAGGCGGCGGAGCTTGGCGAACCGCTCGAGATTTTGCCAGGTTTTGCCAATCTCAGGCGCGGCGATCTCATTCGCTGGAAAGGTCATTGCGGCATCATGCTCGACGAGACGCGGCTCCTGCATGCCAACGGACATCACATGATGGTCGCGATCGAGGAACTCAGCGTCGCCGTCGAACGCATCGCCGCCAAAAGCTTCGGCGCGGTGACAGCCATTGCGCGACTGCCTTAGATCGCCAGACGGTAGGCGGCGCGCAACATCAATTCGGCTTCGTCTGCCGCGGCCTCGGTCCTTGCATGGATTGTTCCCAACAAGCGCGTGTCGGGCGCGACAACATCGCCAATGGCTGCAAGCTGCGTCAGCCCGACGGCGTGGTCGATCGCGTCGCTGGCGAGACGGCGTCCGCCGCCGAGCACGATGACGGCAACGCCGACCTGACGCGTGTCGATCGCCTCGACGACGCCCTTATCCCGTGCCTTCATTTGCCGGATCACGGGCGCGGCCTCAAGGAGCGATGCAGGCCGTTCGAGCAAATCGGCGGGTCCGCCAAGCGCCGCGACCATACGGGCAAAACGTTCGGCGGCGCGCCCGCTCTCGATCGCATGGTCCATCAGCGCTCGTGCTTCGACTTGAGAGCCGGCCAGCTTGCCGAGCACCAGCATCTCGGCGCCAAGCGAGACGATCGTCTCGTGCATGCGGGGTTCACGCCGCGTCCCGGTCAGATAGTCTATGGCGTATTGCACTTCCAGTGCATTGCCGGCGCTGGATGCCAGCGGCTGGTTCATGTCGTTGAGTTTCGCGACCGTGCGTAGGCCCGCTCCTGTCGCGACAGAAACGAGGCTATCGGCAAGCGCCTGCGCCTGTTCGAAGGTCGCCATGAACGCGCCATTGCCGTGCTTCACGTCCATCACGAGCCCGTCTAGCCCGGCGGCAAGCTTCTTCGACAGGATGGAGGCGGTGATGAGCGGGATCGATTCGACCGTGGCCGTCACGTCCCTGATCGCGTAGAGCCGCTTGTCGGCAGGCGCGAGATCGGCAGTCTGTCCGATGATCGCGCAGCCGACATCTCCCACGACCTTTCGAAAGAGTACCTCGTCGGGCTGCGATTGATAGCCCTGTATCGAATCGAGCTTGTCGAGCGTGCCGCCGGTCGCGCCCAGCCCACGTCCCGAGATCATCGGCACGAAGCCGCTGCAGGCGGCGACCGCCGGGGCCAGCATCAGGCTCACCGTGTCGCCGACGCCGCCGGTCGAATGCTTGTCGAGCACCGGGCCCGGAAGGTCCCAGACAAGCACGCGGCCCGAACGCGTCATCGCGCGCGTGAGTGCTACACTTTCCACCGCCGACATGCCGGAGAAGAACACGGCCATCGCGAAGGCCGCCGCCTGCCCCTCGCTGATCGAACCGCTGGTCAGCCCCTCGACGAAGGCGGCGATCTCCGTTTCCGCCAGCCTGCCGCCGTCTCGCTTGATGCGGATGACCTCCTGCGGCAGCATCAGCGCGAAAACCGCGTCTCAGGCCGGTCCATCATTGCCCCGGTGCTTCGGCACGCCACCGATTTCCGCCACCAGCACGTCATAGAGGCTGCTCGATCCGAAGCGGAAGGTCTTCGGCGTCGCCCAACCCGCGCCCATGATCTCGTCCGCAAGGCCGAGATAAATCCTGACCTGATCCAGCGTCTTGATGCCGCCGGACGCCTTGAAGCCGCAAGGCGCGCCCATCTCTCTGATCACGCCCAGAATGGTCCGCGCCGCTTCCGGCGTGGCTGACGTTTCGGTCTTGCCGGTCGAAGTCTTGACGAAATCCGCGCCTTCCTCGATGGCGAGCCGCGTGGCCGCCGCGATCGTCGCCTGATCGGGGAAGGCGCTCGTCTCAAGGATGACCTTGAGCCTGGCGTCGTCGGGCATCATTTCTCGCACCTCGGCGATCATCGAGCGGGTGATCGGCTCGTCGCCGGCCAAATAGGCGTGATAGGGCATCAGGAGGTCGATCTCGGTCGCGCCATCCTTGATGGCTTCCTCGGTATCGTCGATGGCGCGCTCGACGAAGTCGCTGCCTTTCGGGAAATTGATCACCGTCGCCACCGGGATATGGCGCTCCTGCAGCCGATGGGCGCAGATCGAGACGTGCTGCGGCCAGACGCACACCGCCGCCACGGGCCCATAGGGCTGCGTGGCGCGCTGCACCAGCTTTTCAATCGCATCCTCCTGGCAGCCATCGGATAGATCGGTGAGGTCGAGCAGGCGCAGCGCCTTCAGCGCGAGATCGGCATTGGAGTAAGCTGTATCGGTCAAGGCATCTACTTTCGACGCGGGATTTGTTTTCTCTCTAGCCGATTGCCCAGCCGGAATCACGCGCCTTTTGAAGAAGCCGCCAAGGCGTCAGGCAAGCGTCGCCGGCCCGAAGGCGTGAGGCAGCAGATCGCCGATCGTGAAACTTTCGATGCCGCCATTGGCGCGTAGGTGAACGCGGGTGCGAGGGCCGGAAAATTCAAAGATGCGCTGCCGGCAGGCGCCGCAGGGGAAGCAGGGCTTGTCGCCTGAACCGATGACGACGATGTCGATGATCTCCTGCTGGCCGCCGGCCACCATCGCGGCGATGGCGCCGGCCTCGGCGCAGGTGCCGACCGGATAGGCCGCGTTCTCGACGTTGCAGCCAGCATGGATCGAACCATCCTCGCAGCGGATCGCCGCTCCGACCTTGAAACCCGAATAGGGCGCATGGGCGTTCGCCTGCGCGGCACGCGCCGCCAAAAAAAGATATTCGATCGGGTCGCCCATCATTCACGTTCCTCGCGGCTTCGCCCGCATTGTCGGCGTAGCATTGGCCGGGTCGTCCGGCCAGACGTGGCGCGGGTAGCGGCCCTTCATATCGGTCTTGACCGCTGCCCACGAGCCCTTCCAGAAGCCCGGCAGATCGCGCGTGATCTGGATCGGCCGCTGCGCTGGCGAAAGGAGATGCAGGGTCAGTTTCAGCCGTCCGCGCGCGATCGCGGGATGCTCCTTGAGGCCAAACAACTCCTGCACTCGAATGGCTAAGTTCGGCGCTCCCTCGCCCTCATAATCGATCGCGTGGCGCGAGCCCGTCGGCGCTTCGAAATGCGTCGGCGCTTCCGCCTCCAGCCGCCGTTGCATGTCCCAGGGCAGCATCGCTTTCAGCGCAGCGTCCAGCCTGTCGCCGCCAATGCTGGCGAGCGAGGTTTCGCCGACGAGATGCGGCGCGAGCCAGCTGTCCACCGTTGTGGCCAGGCCTGCATCGGAGACATCGGGCCACTCGTCGCCTTCGCTCGCACGCAGGAACATCACCCGATCGCGCCACTGGATCTGCGCCTTCGTCCAGGGCAGCGCCGCAATGCCGATCTCCGCCGCCCCGCGCGCCAGCGTTTCGGCCGAAGCGAGCGTCGTCGGCACGGCGAGCGGGCCGCTCTTCAGCGTGATCGCGCGGAGCCTTCGAATGCTGCGCGCCCGCAGCGCACGGGCGGCAGCGTCGAACGTCACCTCCTCCGCCGTTCCGATCTGGCCCTCCGCCGCGCGCTCCAGCCTGTCCTCAGGCAACGCCGCAGCCAGCAGGATGCGCGTCGCCGCAGCCCGGCCGGTCATTTCCGCCACCACGAGATAAGCCTGTTTCGCGAGCGCATCGCCGGGCTCCACCTGCGCCGCGCGGCCATTGGCGAGCAGGAACTGCCCCGGCGCGCCGCGCGCCTTGGCGATGCGGCTTGGATAGGCGAGGGCCAGGATTTCGGCGGCGCTCATGTCGCTTGTCGGTGTTCCCGCCTTTGCAGCCGCCGCCCAGCCGCGAGCCAGCCCGCTCATCGCCTCCGCGCGCTGCGACCGGTCGCGTCGGAAATTCTCCAGACGATGATCGAGATCGGCGCTGTCGCCGCCGAGCCCACGCTCGACGAGCACCGCAGCGATCAGCGCCGCATCATGCGCGGCGCCACGCCGCCCGGCCTCGCTCACCATGCGGGCGAGGCGTGGCGGCAGCGGCAGCTTATGCATTGCCTTGCCGGCCGGCGTGATGCGGCCATCGGCGTCGATTGCGCCGATTTCCAGCAATTCGGCCCGCGCTTCGGTAAGCGCAGGCATGGGCGGCTGGTCGAGCCATTTGAGGCTCGCCGGATCGCTGACGCCCCATTGGGCGAGGTCGAGCAGCAGGCCGGAGAGGTCGGCGGCTTTGATCTCTGGCTCGGCGAAGGGCGGCAGGCTCGTGGTCGCCGCCTCGTCCCATAGCCGGTAGCAGATGCCCGGCTCGGTGCGGCCGGCGCGGCCGCGGCGCTGGTCGGCGGCGGCGCGGCTCGCCCGCACCGTCTCGAGCCGCGTCACCCCGATGTCGGCCTCGTAGCGCGGCACGCGCGCGAGGCCGCTATCGACGACGACGCGCACGCCTTCGATCGTCAGCGAGGTCTCGGCGATGGAGGTCGCGAGCACCACCTTGCGCCGGCCGGGCGGGGCGGGTTCGATCGCCCTGTCCTGCGCGCGACCTTCCATCGCGCCATAGAGCGGCGCGAGATCGACATCGCCGCCGATGCGCTCGGCAAGAATGCGCTCGACGCGCCTGATCTCGCCCTGGCCGGGCAGGAAGGCGAGAACTGAACCCGTCTCGGCCCTAAGCGCCAGGAGGATCGCATCCGCCATCTGCTCGTCGATGCGCCGGTTGGGGTCTCGGCCAAGATGCCGCGTTTCGACAGGGTGGGCGCGGCCTTCGCTGGTGATCGTCGGCGCATCGCCGAGAAGTTTTGCGACCCGCGCGCCGTCGAGCGTCGCGGACATGACGAGGATGCGCAAATCCTCCCGCAAGCCGGCTTGCGCGTCGAGCGCCAACGCTAATCCCAGATCGGCGTCGAGCGAGCGCTCGTCCGCTCGGGCGCGCACCTTCTCATCGCCGACGTCCCGGCCGCCGTCCGGGTGCTCTGGACGATGCGCCCCTGCCCCATGTTCTGCACGCGCAGGCCGTTCACGTCGCGGAGCAGATCGGTCAGGAGCGTCGCCTTGCGGGCTTGGATGTCGCCCGGCGTGATGAA